>NZ_CP021912.1:2175000-2775000 GCF_003264115.1 Erythrobacter sp. KY5
AACGCTCGCGTACCATGGACCGTAATTCTGCGAGTGCTGCGCGCCCACGCGGCTTGCGGCACCATTAGGGCCGCGAAACACGACCGGGCAACGCATCTGGCCGCCTGACATGTAGTTGGTCTTGGCCGCCGAGTTCACGATGTGGTCGATGGCCTGCATCGCGAAGTTGAAAGTCATGAACTCGACGATGGGTTTGAGGCCACCCATCGCGGCGCCCGAACCGATACCGGCAAAACCATATTCGGTAATCGGAGTGTCGATAACGCGCTTGGGCCCGAACTCGTCGAGGAGGCCCTGCGTGACCTTGTAGGCACCCTGATACTCGGCGACTTCCTCACCCATCACGAACACGCGTTTATCAGCGCGCATTTCCTCTGCCATCGCATCGCGCAACGCCTCGCGCACTGTGATCGATGTGAAGCTTGTGCCTTCAGGTATCTCGGGATCGTTGGCGCGCGGTGTAGCCTTGGGCGCCTCGATCCCGCCGGGCTCATTGCGACCCTCGTCCTTGCCTTCGCCCGGAACATCGTCAACGGGCGCGCTTTCAGCTGCTGGTTCGGCCGGCGCTTCAGCATCGCCAGCATCCTCGCCCTCACCTGTCATCATCGCGATGACAGTGCCGACAGCGACATTCTCGGTGCCTTCATCGACAAGGATCTTGGCAAGCACGCCTTCGTCGATGGCTTCGAATTCCATCGTCGCCTTGTCTGTCTCGATTTCGGCAATGATATCGCCGGGCTCAATCGTATCGCCTTCGGACTTCAGCCACCTGGCAAGCGTCCCTTCTTCCATCGTGGGAGAAAGCGCGGGCATTTTAAGTTCGATAGCCATGGATCAATACTCCTCCACCAAGACATCGGTGTAGAGTTCTTCCGGTGCAGGCTCTGGCGAACTTTCTGCAAAATCAGCCGCTTGCGTCACAACCTTGCGAATGTCCTTGTCAATTGCCTTGAGGTCTTCTTCGGCATGGCCGCCCTCGATAAGGGATTTTTTCAACCGTTCGATCGGGTCATGATGGTCGCGCTGCTCCTGCACCTCTTCTCGGGTGCGATACTTAGCCGGATCAGACATCGAGTGTCCGCGATAGCGGTAGGTGTTGCACTCCATCAGGACCGGGCCCTTGCCTTCGCGCACGTGCTTGAAAGCCACTTCGGCAGCGGCCCGCACTTCAAGAACGTCCATTCCGTTCACTTCCATTCCGGGAATGCGGAAGGCGGTGCCGCGGCGATAGAAGCGCGTTTCGGCGGAGGAACGCTTGGTCGCGGTGCCCATGGCATATTGGTTGTCTTCGACCACGAAAACGATCGGCAGGTTCCACAGGGCGGCCATGTTGAAGGTTTCATAGACCTGACCCTGGTTCGCGGCGCCATCGCCAAAATAGGCGAGGCACAGACCGCCATCTTCATTGTACTGGTGCGCAAGTGCCAGTCCGCCGCCAAGCGCGACCTGAGCGCCAACGATACCGTGACCGCCGTAGAACTTATGCTCGGTCGAGAACATGTGCATCGACCCGCCCTTGCCTTTCGAAATGCCCGCTTCGCGCCCGGTCAGTTCGGCCATGATAACCTTGGGATCGATACCGTAAGCAAGCATGTGACCATGATCGCGATAGCCGGTGATCACGCTGTCGCGGTCGTTATCAAGCGCCGATTGCAGGCCAATCGCGACGGCTTCCTGACCGATGTAGAGATGGCAGAAGCCGCCAATGAGGCCGAGACCATAGAGCTGGCCTGCCTTCTCCTCGAACCGGCGGATCAGCAGCATCTGGCGATAGAATTCGAGCAACTGCTCGTCGGTCGCCGCGTAGCTCTTCGCCGCTTCGAATTCTTCCTGGAGAGAGTGGAGAATGAAGTCCGGATCTTCGGACGGAGCGAGCGTTTCAGGCGCTGCGGCTTTTTTCGCAACAGGCTTCTTAGCGGCGGGTTTCTTGGCCAAGTGTGATCCCTTCCCTCACTTGCTGCACGCTCAAAGTAGACCATGATGCGCGCTTCTGGTGTTGAAGCGTTCCTATAGGCACCGCTTCTGGCCTTACGCAACGTAAGTCAGCCTAAACCGACGAGAAAACACCGATGTGGTTAGATTTGCAATTTTCAGAAACCGGGGAGGTCCGAGAGAGCTACTCGTCTTCGAGAGTGATGACGATCTCGTCCGGGTGGATCACCCCCAGATCCTCACGCACCAGCTCGCTAACGAGGTCGGGATCAGCCCCTTCGGGATCAAGCAGTTCAACGCGGTTCTTGAGTGCGTCTCGCTTTTCCTTGAGCATGGCGATGCGGACTTCGCGCTGTTCGAGCACTTCGCCATTTTCTGCCCACGCAAGCAGCCCCGTCGGTCCCGCGATCGCAGATACGGTCAGGACGACAAGAAGCACGAGCGCGAGGCCCTGCTTGATATGTTCCTGTGGCGGTCTGCGCATTATCCCAAGTCCCTCGATCCGCTGTCCACAGAATCATAGTTAATCGCAGACCGCAAGAGAAATGCGCTCTAGGCCACTCAAATCAGGTGAGAACGAGTCAGAATTGACACGTAGGTACGCTTACGCTGACTAATACGAGCGCGGCAGTCCCAATACGTGTTCGGCGAGATAGGACAAGATCAGATTCGTCGAGATCGGGGCCACGGTGTAAAGGCGTGCCTCGCGGAATTTGCGCTCAACATCATATTCCTCAGCGAAGCCGAAGCCACCAAAGGTTTGCACGCACATGTCCGCCGCCGCCCAGCTGGCTTCGGAAGCGAGCAGCTTTGCCATATTGGCTTCCGCTCCGGGATTGCCGCCTTCATCATAGACATGGGCCGCATGGTGGACCATCAGCTCCGCAGCGCGCATCTGCGCGTAACAGCGTGCGATTGGGAACTGGACTCCCTGATTTTGTCCGATGGGTCGCGCGAAGACGTTGCGGTCGCCCGCGTAGTTCTTTGCTTGTTCGATGAACCACTTGGCATCCCCGATGCATTCAGCAGCGATCAGGATGCGTTCGGCGTTCATGCCGGAAAGGATGTAGCGAAAACCCTTCCCCTCCTCGCCGACTAGGGCACTCGCCGGGATGCGCAGGTCATCGAAGAACACTTCGCAGGAAGAGTGGTTCATCATCGTGCGGATCGGCTTGATGCTCATTCCATTTTTGAGCGCGTCCTGCATGTTGACGAGAAAGATCGAGAGGCCCTCGGTCTTCTTTTCGACCTGTTCGCGCGGCGTGGAGCGCGCAAGAAGCAGCATGAGGTCGGAATGCTCAGCGCGGCTGGTCCATATCTTCTGACCCGAGATGACGTATTCATCGCCATCAAGAACGGCGCGCGTCTTTAAGCTCAGAGTATCTGTACCGCTGGTCGGTTCGGAAACCCCGAAAGCCTGAAGCCGCAATTCGCCGCGCGCGATCCTCGGCAGATACTCTGACTTCTGCTCGTCCGACCCGTATTTGAGCAGAGTGTTCATGATGTACATCTGCGCGTGGGCCGAAGACCCGTTGCAGCCGGTCGCCTGAATTTCCTCCATAATGACTGCGGCCGCATCGAGCGACAGGCCGCTGCCACCAAACTCTTCAGGGATGAGGGCGGCGAGAAAACCCGCCTTTGTGAGCGCATCGACGAATTCGCCGGGATATTCACGCGAGGCATCCTTTGCCCGCCAGTATTCTCCGGGAAAACCATCACACAAGGCGCGTACAGCACGGCGGATCTCGGAAAGCTCTTCGCTTTCATTCGTCATCGGCATCGTCATTGGCCTGCCTTGCCTTCGAGTGCGCGCCGCGTCCAGAAATTGTGTGGTGTCTGCCCCCTACAGCTAAGGAACAATTCAACAGGTCCGTTCGTTTGTCGGCTAACAGAGTTACCAGACGGGGAAATATGCTTACCACTTTGATGGACCAACTGAACGAGATGGGCACGGAATTCGTGCGCTTGCTGCCTTCGCTTGGTATCGCGCTCGTGATCGTCGTCATCACCGCGATCATCGCGGGTTTTGCAACAACGATTGCAGACAAGATCACGGGCAAGACGGACCTGCGGCCTTCGCTGCGCCAGTTGATCGAAACCCTCGTCAAGCTGGCCGTTTGGATCATCGGACTGCTCGTCGCGATGATCGTGATTTTTCCCGGCCTGACCGTCGGTAGCCTGATCGCCGGGCTCGGCATCGGCGCAGTTGCGATCGGCTTTGCGTTTCAGGACATCTTCGAAAACTTCCTCGCAGGCGTGCTCATCATGGTGCGCGAGAAAATGCGCATCGGCGACGTGATTGAGTGCGAAGGCATGATGGGCAAGGTCGAACATATCACCTTGCGCGAGACGCACATCCGTAAGCTCAGTGGCGAAGTCACCGTCGTGCCCAATTCTATCCTGTTCAAGAACCCGGTCGAAATCCTCACCGACAAGGAACAGCGCCGCCACGATGTCGTGATCGGCGTATCGTACGACACTGATCTGGACGAAGCCGCCGAAGTGATCCGCAAAGCGGTCACCGGCGTTTCGGAGGTGGATGAAGCCAGGGGCATCGACATTTTCGCGCAGGAATTCAATTCGTCCTCGGTCGATTTCCTGGTGCGCTGGTGGTCGGGATCAACCCCGCGCGCTGGCTGGGAATCGAAAGACAAGGTCGTGCGCGCGATCAAGCGTTCGCTTGACGATGCCGGGATCGAGATCCCCTTCCCCTACATCACCCACACCTTCAAGGAGAAGGTGCCGATGGGAGAGAGTCCGGGCGAGCCGAGCACGGGGAGCTAAGTTCACACCGTTTGATGAAGCGGGTTGGGATTGGGTCTTTTCGTGCTACTGACCTTCGCAACAGCGAAGGAGAACACCCTTGCAAATCCTGACATCCGATCCCGCCCGTTTCGCGAACCTGCCCGACTACGATTTTGCCGAGCATTGGATAACAGTCGATCTGGGTGAAGGTCATTCTGGCCGAATGCACTATATCGACGAAGGGCCAAGGGATGCGCCGCCTGTGCTGCTATTCCATGGCGAACCGAGCTGGAGCTTCCTCTACCGCAAGATGATCCCGGTGCTGGTCGATGCTGGTTTCCGCTGCCTTGCGCCCGATCTCATCGGGTTCGGCAAAAGCGACAAGCCTGACGACATCGCCTTCTATACCTATGACCGGCACATCTCATGGCTGCGCCAATGGCGTGAGGCGGTGGTGCCTCAACCAGCTGCGCTTTTCTGTCAGGACTGGGGTGGATTGCTGGGGCTCCGGCTTGTGGGTGAGGAACCCGAAAAATTCACTTGCGTCGTTGCGAGCAACACCTTCTTGCCGACCGGCGGAACCCCTTCACCCGCATTTCTCGCATGGCGCCAGTTCGCAAAAAGTTCGCCTGAGTTCCAGATCGGAGAATTGCTCCAGCGCGCAACCGCGACCGAGCGGACGCCAGAAGAGGTAGCCGCATATGACGCGCCCTTCCCTGACGAGCCTTCGAAAGCCGGCGCGCGTGCATTCCCTCAGCTTGTTCCCGTCGAAGATGGGATGGACGGAATCGAGCAGAACAAAAGAGCCTGGGAAGGCCTCGCAGCATTCGACAAGCCGTTTCTTACCCTGTTTGGTGCGGATGACCCGGTTACGGGCGGTCTGGGCAAGACACTGAGCGAGAGGATCAAGGGCGCAGAGGGCATGCCGCATGAGATACTCAGCACGTGCGGCCATTTTTGCCAGGAAGACCGCCCGAAGGAGTTGGCCGAAGGTGTGGTCCTGGCCGCCAAGAAAGCGGGCATGCTCTGAGCGAGACTGACGCTCCGCCCAAGCCAGCCTATCTTACACGCGGCCAGGAATATGCCTTGGCCGTGACCGCAGCCGTGGTCATCGCGAACGCCTATTACATCCACCCGATCATCGGAGAGGTGGCAGCGCATTTCGGCGTGAGTGAAGCGCGCATCGGGATTGTGCCTGCCCTTAATCAGCTCGCGCTGGCGCTCGGTATCCTGTTGCTCCTTCCGTTGGGCGATATCCACTCGAATCGGTCGCTGTGCATCATCTTCGTAAGCGCGCAGAGCCTGTTTATGCTCGGCATGGTGCTGGCTGAGGACTTTGCCTCGTTCACGCTGGCCTCGACCCTGCTCGGCTTCGTAACGATTGCGCCTTATCTCATCCCCGCCTTCGCCTCCAAGCGCGTTTCGCCTGACCGACTGGGGCAGGTCACCGCGCTCCTGACGGTTGGCGTCATCTTCGGGATTCTGGTCGCCCGCGTCGGTGCGGGCATTGTGGCCGAGCAGTTTGGCTGGCGCGCGGTATACTGGTGCGCCTTCGTCCTGATGGCGGCGACGACCGCCCTCCTCCCGCTGACTTTTCGGAGCGAAGGCAGCTCCGGCAAACAGCCCGGAACCGGTTACGGAGCCCTGCTCGCATCGGTTTTCACCTTGGCCAGATCCAACAGGGACATGCTGATTTCAGGAGCGATACAGGGTCTGAACTTTGCCGCTTTCACTGCGACCTGGCTTGCGCTGGCGCTACATCTGACCAGCGACGAACTTGGTTACGGAGTCGATACGGTGGGTTATCTCGCGGGGGTTTCCGCGATAAGCCTGTTCACCACAGCCCGGCTCGGCAAGATCGCTGACCGCATGGGAGCGCGCCGTGCTCGCTTCTATGCAGCAATCGTGCAGATGGTCGGAATTGCCCTGATGTACCCTCTCGGTTGGAACGCATGGGCGGTGGTCGTGCCGTTGGTCATCACGAACATTGTCGGGCCAAGCATCGATGTCACCGGGCGCATGACTTACCTCAGCCTCGAACCGGCAATACGCACCCGTCTGACCACGACTTATATCGTCATCATGTTCATCGGCGGAGCGCTTGGGAGCGTGCTTGGAACCTCGATCTACGATTATGCTGGATGGCTCGGAACCTGCGCCTTGTTGCTTGCGATTTCGGCGTTTGTGGTGGGTCTTTCATACTACGCACAGGCTACCTGGAATGATCGCCCGCAACCAAGTGGCGGCCCTAGGTAACAGTGCCTAGGAACCTTTTGTTGTGAACTGAAAGTTGAGCAAGTACAGAGGCTTTGCGCACGCAGGCACTAAGAGTTTGACCGAATGATCTTCAGCGTGACCTGATCATTCCCGGTCTTTTCGAATGCGGTGTGGTCAGCCCGAACTCCCACTGGACGGGAGATAAAAAAGACGCTGAGGCTTCATCCCGAATGGCTTTTCGCAGAGGCCTCTCCCGGGTTGGCCGAGCGTCTTTTCTATCGCACATCTTCGATGCATTTGATGGTTGCCTCTGCGCCACGCATTGCCCAAGCTGAGCGCCTGTTTTTCTCAAAGCAAAAGGTGCTCGATGCAACGAATTCTGGCTATGGCGATTTTTGCCGCAGGTCTGGCCACACCAGCGCTCGCCGACGATCACAGCGAAGAGCTGAGATTGTTTTCAGCCGAAGATGTGTTTGAGCTGGAATGGGCAGATGACCCGCAGGTATCCCCTGATGGCAGCCAGGCCATATATGTGCGGCGCTTCAACGACATCATGACCGATCGCACACGCTCGCATGTCTGGATCGTCAATCTGGATGGCAGCAGACACGAACCGCTCTTGGCCGATAGCGGATCATACCGATCGCCGCGCTGGTCGCCCGATGGTTCGCGTATCGCTTACATGACGTCCGAGAACGGTCAGACCGCGCTTTATGTTCATTACCTGCAATCGGGCAGAAGCGCGCTGATCGGCAGTTTTGAGCGCGGCCCATCGAACATTACGTGGTCGCCCGATGGAAGCATGATCGCCTTTTCGATGTCAGTCGAAGCCAAGAGCGACAAGCTTTTAAGCCTTCCGTCGCGACCCGAAGGCGCAAACTGGGCCAAGCCTCCCGTCGTAATTGATCGCGCCCGCTATCGTACAAATGGCGAAGGCTTCGTCGAGCTTGCCTACGACCATATCTTTGTCATCCCGGCAGAAGGTGGCACGCAGCGACAGCTCACCTCAGGCGATTTCAATCACGGTGGATCGCTCTCCTTCACTCCCGATGGCGAGCATATCCTGTTTTCGGCCAATCGCGACGAAGGCTGGGAATTGCAAAGCCGCGAGGCCGATGTGTTTTCGGTCACTATCGCTTCGGGAGAGCTGACGCAGCTCACAGACATGCCGGGCACCGAGACTAGCCCGCAAGTCTCACCCGATGGCGGATCAATTGCGTTTCTCGGCACAGGTAACGCGCGCGAGCCGTTCCTTCCCACCAATGTCTTCGTAATGGATCGCGATGGAAGCGATGCACGAAACCTGACCCAGGGTCTGGATCGGCGCGCAGGCGATGTGCAGTGGCTGTCGAATTCCGAAATCGCCTTCACGTTTCAGAACCGGGGCGAGAACAATATCGGCGTAGTCGACACGCGAGGCAATCGCCGCACTGCGGTCGAAGGCATCGGCGGGACGACCATCGGCCGGCCCTATGTCAGCGGATCCTATGACGCAGGCGCACGCGGCACGCTCGTTTACACCAAGGGCAGCGCGCAGCGTCCCGCAGACCTTTATGCATTTCGTTCCGGGCGCGACACGCGGCTCACCTCGCTCAACGGGGACCTGTTGGCCCACCGCGATCTTGGTGAGGTTACCAGCTTCACCTTCAATTCCGAGCTGGACGGGCTTGAGGTTCAAGGATGGATGATCAAGCCTCCGGGGTACGAGGAAGGCATGACCTACCCCCTTATCATCGAAATCCACGGTGGCCCGCACCTTGCCTATGGCCCGCATTTTTCTGCCGAACTGCAACGGATGGCGGCACAAGGATATGTGGTGATCTACGACAATCATCGCGGGTCGATCGGGTATGGGAGCGAGTTTGCGAACCTGCTGAAATACAAATATTCCAGTCCCGACGACTTCGCCGATCACAATTCCGCGGTCGACTGGGCGATCGACAATGGATTTGCCGATCCCGAAAACCTGTTCATCGCCGGCGGATCGGCAGGCGGGATTGCGACCGCTTATGCTATCGGGCTCACCGATCGTTTCAACGCGGCGATGGCGGCAAAGCCCGTGATCAACTGGGTTTCCAAGGTGCTGACCGCCGACAGCTATATCGATCAGATCGCAAACCAGTTTCCCGGACCGCCTTGGGAGCATCTGGATCACTATTGGGAGCGCTCGCCGCTCAGCCTGGTCGGCAATGTCACGACCCCGACCATGCTGATCACAGGCGAGGTAGACTATCGCACGCCGATTTCAGAGACAGAGCAGTTCTATCAGGCGCTGCAACTGCGCGGCGTGCCCAGTGTGATGGTTCGCGTGCCGGACACCAATCACGGCATTGCCTCGCGGCCCTCGCTGCTGAATGCAAAGACCGACTACACTATCGCCTGGTTCGAAAGGTATCGGACCGACCGCGATGGGGAGGAATAATCAGTTTATCGATCAGGGAGGTGCTTCATTCCTCCCTCGACGCTAGCCATGGATGATTATGCGAGGGGGCCGTCGCATCCTTTCGCGCAACAGGGGACTATACTCATGAAGCCATTTCGTCGGCGCACGCTTGCGCTTGCCGCTGCACTTCTGACCTCGGCCGCTGCACCTGTGATGGCCGAGGAAGGGTTCTACCAATATCCCGCAGCGCGCGGCGACGTGCTGGTCTTTGCCAGCGAGGGCGACATCTGGCGCGCATCGCGAACCGGGGGGACCGCAGTTCGTCTCACCAACCACGAAGGTGAAGAGCGCAACCTTCATATCTCTCCCGACGGATCGATGGTCGCATTCAACGCAAGCTATGACAGCGGCGACGATATCTATGTAATGCCGGTCGCCGGCGGGCGTCCCGCTCGCCTGACATATGAAGGCGGCGGCGTCACGGTCGTGGGGTGGACGCCCGATGGACAGGTGATCTTCTCATCGCGGCTTCGTGGAAACGGTCAGGGCGAAGTGCTCCACACCATCGCGCCCACGGGCGGGCGGTGGAACGATATCCCGCTCTGGCGCGCCAACAGCGCGACCTATGGCTCTGACGGCACACTCTTCTTCAACCGCCGCGGCCTTTACGCCCGCGCACGCGACAATGCCGTCCTCTACCGTGGAGGCGGCATGGCGCAATTGTGGAGCTGGAAGCCCGGTTCAAGCGACGAAGCCACACAGCTTGTCGCCGATTTCGATGCGCCGATCCGCATGCCGATGGCGCATGGCGGGCGCATCTATTTCATCTCTGACAAGAGCGGCGCGGATGCGATCTGGTCTGTTGCCGAAGATGGCAGCGGCGTCACTCAACACAGCGAAGAATTTGCCTTCCCGGTTCTGCAAGCCGCAATCGATGGCCATGCGGTCTTCGTGCAGAACGGCGCGGACCTGCACGTCTTCTCGCTCGCCTCGAACACGCTTTCGACGCTTTCAATCGACCTTGTAACTGACCGTGAGCAGACGCGCCTTCGCACTCTGGACAATCCGATGGAGCAGGTTGAGGCAGCGCGTGTATCACCAACCGGCGATACTATCGCCGTGACCGCTCGCGGACAGGTGGCGCTCGCGTCTCCCCTCGCCCGGCGCCGGGTCGAATTCAACGTGCCCGATGGCGCACGCGCTCGAGAGGCCGTTACGGGTCCTGAGGGCGACAATCTGTTTCTGATTCTGGACCGGGGACAGACACGCGACCTTGTTCGCATGGATGCAGACGGATCTGGCGAACCGACCGTCATCACCGCAAACTATAATGCCCACATTTGGTCCTTCGTCGTTTCACCCGATGGCAAGACGCTGGTTGTCAGCGACAAGCAAGCCCGCCTGCAAAAGGTGGACGTCGCAAGCGGTGCCGTGACGCTGCTGGCGCAAAATAAGACGGGCAATGACAATGTTTTCTCAAACATCGTCTTTTCGCCCGACAGCAAGTTCATCGCCTATTCCGAAACCGGGCCAGAGCAGTTCTCCAACACTGCCAACATCCAGGTCCAGAACCTCGCCACAGGTGAGCGGGTGCAGGCAAGCTCCGGCAAGTTCAACGACTTTGCACCGGCGTTCTCTCCGGATGGGCAATGGCTCTATTTCATCTCGGAACGCAATTTCTCGCCTGAGCCCGGAAGCCCGTGGGGCGACCGCAATATGGGGGTTTCCTTTCCCGATCGCGGCGAGATCCACGCGCTCAAGCTCGACCCGGAAGCCGATTTCCCTTTCCGGGAAGACAACGAACTGACCCTTGCCGGCGAAGACGAGGATGAAGGCGAAGACAGCGAAAGTGAGGATGACAACGACGAGGACGAGGCAGAAGAGGACAAGAAGCCATCAGCCAATATCGTCCTCAATGGCCTCGCTGATCGGCTTTACAAGCTGCCGGTAAAAGCGGGTGCGGGCGGGATGTTGTTCGTTACCAAGTCCCATCTGTTCACGCGGATCGGCGATGAATGGGTTTCAATCGCCATCGACAAGAGCAATCCCGAGGTGGAAACCTTCTCCGCAAACGCTCTTGGCATTGAACTTTCTGCCGACCGGGAAACCCTCGCGGTTGCGCTTCCGGGGCCAAATGGCCCCCGAATCGCCCTTGTCCCTGCCGGTCCGAAAATGCCCGACAAGCTCGATGGCAAAATGGTTCGTCTGGACGATTGGAAGCTGACCATCGATCCGGTCTCGGAATGGCAGCAGATGTTCCACGATGCATGGCGTCTTCACCGCGATTTTGCCTACGATCCTTCTCTCCGAGGTATCGACTGGGAGGCGGTGCGCGACCAGCATGAGCCGTTGGTCAGTCGCATCGGACACCGGGCGGAGCTCAATACGATCCTTGGTCAGATGGCCTCGCAACTCGGCATTCTGCACAGTCAGGTGCGATCGGGCGACCTGCCTAGCGATGACGAAAACAGCGATATGGCGTTTCTGGGTGCAGAGTATTCGCCCGTTTCCAGTGGGCTCAGGATCGACCGCATCTATCAAGGTGATGCTGATCTCGTGTCGCTGCGACCGCCACTACGCCGCCCGGACGTCGATGTGCGCGAAGGGGACATTATCCGCCGTGTCGACGGGCGGAGCGTCGCATCGCTGGCCGATCTGAGGCTCGCGCTTGCTTCGAAGGCCGGACAGCAGGTCCGCCTCGACCTTACCCGCGGTTCGACCGAAGTCTCCGAGATCGTCTCACCCATGAATGCGCAAGGGCGCGCAATGGCCGAGTATTACGACTTCACCGAAGATCGAAAAGCGGCGGCAGAGCGCCTTTCTGGCGGCGACATCGGCTACCTGAAGCTGCGCGCCATGGGCAGCGGCGATATAGCCAGCTTTGCGCGCGATTATTTCTCGCAGCTGGATAAGCCCGGCCTCATCATTGACGTGCGCAACAACAGCGGCGGCAACATCGATTCCATCCTGATTTCGCAACTGATGCGCAAGGCGTGGGCATTCTGGGGCGCGCCCGATGGAACAGGGCAGCAGACCACCAACATGCAGAACGCCTATCGCGGGCACATCGCGGTGCTGATCGACGAGCGCACCTATTCCGATGGCGAGACATTTGCCGCCGCTGTCAAATCGCTGGGCCTCGGCCCGCTGATCGGTACGCGCACGGCGGGCGCCGGCATCTGGCTTTCCGATCGCAACCGGCTCGTCGACAGTGGCGCCGTCCGGATCGCGGAATACGCGCAATATGACATCGACGGAAACTGGATCGTCGAAGGCTACGGCGTTGCACCGGATTTCGTGGTCGAGAACGGGCCGGTCGCCACCTATCAGGGCAGCGATGCCCAGTTGGAGGCAGCTATCGGGCTCCTGCAGCAGCGCATCGCCGAAGATCCGGTCATGCCGCTGAGGCCCCGCCCTCTCAGCCCGCTCGGGACTCCTGCAAGGGACGTGTCGCCGCTCCCGGATTGAGCGGCGACATTAGTCGCTCATTCAGCAGGCTCGCCGGGCTCCCAGCCTTCGGCATAGCGCGCAAACCACGCGAGGATCGCGGAGGCTTTCGCAGCGCTTTGTGACGGCCTTGCGGTGATCGCGTGACTGGCACCGGGAACGCGGATTAGCGTGGTCGGCACTCCTGCGAGCTGGAGCGCGGAATAATACTGCACCGCTTCGCTGACCGGAGTGCGATAATCCTCGCCCCCGACGACCACCAGCGTCGGCGTCTGCACATTGCCGATCAGGGAAAGCGGCGACTGATCCCAGAATTTCTGAGGGTTTTCCCAAGGCCGTGACCCGACCCAGTAGAGCCCGAAATAGCCAGTCCCGTCAGCCGTCAGTGCCTGAGTGGTCCAGTTGATGACCGGTTTCTGTGTCGCGGCGGCCTTGAACCGGTTGGTCTTGCCCACAATCCACGAAGTCAGAACTCCGCCCCCCGAACCGCCAGTGACGAACAGCTTGTCGGGATCGGCAATGCCAAGCTCAATCGCGCGATCAACGATGCTGATCAGGTCGTCAAAATCCTGGCCCGGATAAGCCTTGTCGATCTCCTGAGCGAACCCTTCGCCATAGCTGGTGCTTCCGCGCGGGTTGGCCGACAGAACGGCATAGCCGCTTGCCGCGTAGAGCTGGTTGTCGGTCGAGAAGTGCGGGCCATATGCTGCAAACGGTCCTCCGTGAATCTCAAGGATCAAGGGGACCCGCGTTCCTTCGGTGTAGCCCGGCGGAAGCGTCAACCAGCCCTGCACTTCCTGCCCGTCATGGCTTGACGGGGTCGTGATTGCGCGCACTTCGCCAAGACGCTTGGTCGTGAGCAGGCTTGCATTGAGCCGGGTCAGATAACGCGCATTGCCGCGCTGTGTGACTTTGACCTCGGGCGGGCGGGTCGCAGTGCCGCCTGTGAAAGCGACCGTTCCATTATCGGCGACCGAGAAGCTTCCTCCGGTGTAGGGCCGATCAAGCCCGCCGCCGGAAACGCCTTCGACCACATCGCGGACCGAACCGTCGAGCGACATGCGTGCAACGAAGGTTTCACCGCGCTTGTCGTACTGGACGTAAAGCGCGCGCGAATTGGCGTCCCACTCCATAGCGTCGGGACTGAAATCCCAATCACCGGTCAGCAGCCGCGAATTGCTGCCATCGGCGTTCATCACATAGATTTCTGTCTGCTCGTAAGCGCGTCCCTCATCGTCGAATCCGACATAGGCGATCATCGAGCCATCTGGTGAGACCTGAGCCCCGCTGTCAGGCCCGTCGCGCGTGGTCAGCTGGACAAGCCCCAGCGAGCGCGTATCGACAGACCAGATGTCCGCCTCCACCGGGTCGGTCTGCCAGTTAGGGTTGCGGTTCGAGCTGAAAAACACCCTGGCCTCATCTGCCGACCAGCTCAGCGGTCCGCCATCATGGTTGGGGCCGAAGGTCAGCTGTCGCGGTGCGCCTCCGGTTGCCGGGATGACGAAAATCTTCTGGAAGCCCGGCTTGATCTCACCTGCTCCATCTGCCCTGAAATTCACAAGGTCGGTGATCTGCAGGGCATCGGCCCACGTCGCGCCTTCGGGACGGTTCGATGGCGCGGAACCGAGCGATGGAGCGTTGTCGTCGACCATCATCACGTAAGCGATCTGAGTGCCATCGGGAGACCAGGTGATGTTCATCGGCGAGTTCGGCAGGCCGGTCAGCTTCACCGCTTCGCCGCTGTCCATCCACTTGACCCACAATTGCGCTCCGCCGTTCTGCGTCGAGACATAGGCAACGCGCGATCCGTCCGGTGACCAGCGCGCTCCGAAGGCAGCCCCCTCATTACCCGCAAACGGCCGTTCCTCTCCGCTTGCGACGTCGATCGACCAAAGGCTGTTCACGACCCGGTCGGTCATGATGTCGCTCTGACGGCGGGTGTAGATAATGGTCGATCCGTCGGGACTGATCTGCGGGTCGGTTGCGTATGCAATGTCGAACAGGTCTTCGCCCGTTAGCTGCGAGTTCGGACCGGTTCGCTGCGATCCCTTGCCCGTGACAGAGGCGACAGGCGTGCCATCGCTGGTCTGCGCGTTGAGGACCGCGGGCGGAACGGCAATCAGGGCAAACGCGCCAAGCGCGACAAGGGTTGATCTCATGGTGGGAGGCCTCTTTCTCGGGAGTTGTCGATCCCAAGTGATAAAGGCCCGCGCCATGCGGTCAATCGCGTAGTGAACAGCTGGAAATGGTGACCCCGGCGCGATTCGAACGCGCGGCCCTCAGATTAGGAATCTGATGCTCTATCCGGCTGAGCTACGGGGTCCCGCGCACCGCTTTAGCAGTGCGGGCTGTCCAATCAATTGAGTTCATCAGGTGGAGCAACAGGAAATGGCAGCGGAGCAACCGGCACGCCTTCATCCACCAGTGCCTTTGCCTCTTCAAGGCTCGCCTGCCCGTGGATCGGTGCTTCGTCACGCTCGCCATAATGCATCGCGCGCGATTGGCTGGCGAAATCCTTGCCGACCCACGTGCTGTTCTTGAGCGCCTTTTCCTGCGCCTTTGCGAGCGCGGTCAGGGCCTTTTGAACTTCGGGAGTGATCGGCGTGTTGGACACAGGCTGCGCATCGCCTGATCCGGCGGTCGCGGGGACAGGCATTCTCGCATCTGACGCCGTGTTGCTTTTTGCACCCACCGCAGGAGCCATCGGCGCCTTGCCGACCACGTCCGATCCGCAATGCGGGCAGCTTACAAGGCCGTGGGCCTTTTGATCTTCGTAGTCTGAAGACGAGCCGAACCAGCCCTCGAACCGGTGGCCCGCATCACAGTGGAGGTCGAAAACGATCATAACACTCTTCTAATTGGGAATTTAATTGGGAATTTCGCGGCGGTTAGCAAGGCTCGGCACCTGCGAGCGGACTTCTTTGATACGGGCAAGGTCAATGTCGCAAAAGGCGAGGCCCGGTGCCTCTCCGCCCATATCGAGCAGAACTTCGCCCCACGGATCGACGACTAGGCTGTGGCCATAGGTTTCGCGGCCGTCTTCGTGTTTACCAACCTGTGCGGCGGCGATGACGAAGGCGCTTGCCTCGATCGCGCGGGCGCGCAGAAGCACGTGCCAGTGCGCCATGCCGGTTGGTTTGGTGAAAGCCGCAGGGATAGCAATAGCGTCGCAACGGCGACTGCCAAGCGTCTCAAACAGCGCGGGAAACCGCATGTCGTAGCAGATCGCGAGGCCGAGCCTGCCGAGCGGTGTCTGATCCACGGCAACGACTTTGCGACCAGCTTCGTAAGCGTTGCTCTCTCGCCACGTCTCGCCGGTCGACAATTCCACGTCGAACATGTGAATCTTGTCGTAGGTGACAGGCTCGCTGCCTTCTGCGGAAAAGTAGAATGTTCGATTGGCGAATTTGGCGCTGTCTTGTGCGCCCACCGGTATCGAGCCCACCGCAATGTCGATCGAGTTGTCACGGGCGGCCTTCGCAAGCCGCTCGGCCATGAGTGCGGGCGCATTGCTGGCGATCCAGGGCGCGGCGCGTTTGCGATCACGATCCAGCAATACCGACATTTCAGGCGTGAACAGAACCCCCGCACCGCCCTCGCTCGCCTCTTTGGCGCCGCGCTCTATGGCAGCGCAATTAGCCTCCGGGTCGATCCCCGAAGTCATCTGCAAGACGGCGATCTTGGGCATTCAACCCGCCAGAAGCGCGTCGAGCTTGCCTTCGCGTTCAAGCGCAGCAAGGTCATCGGAGCCACCGACATGAACGTCGCCGATGAAGATCTGCGGCACCGTTCGTGCCGTCGGAGCGCGCTCCATCATCTCTTCACGCTTGGGCCCGCCCATAGTGATGTCGTATTCGTTGAATTCGACGCCCTTCTGCTGAAGCAAATGCTTCGCACGCACGCAGAACGGGCAGGCAAACTTGGTGTACATATCGATTTGCGGTGTGCTCATATCTCAATCCCATTGAGCCCGGCTGAAGGCCCTTGAAAGCGTTTTCGCCAGACTTAACTAGAGTGTGTCGCCCGGTTCCGCCAGTCTTGGGGAACATCCACGGACGACAAAAGCGGGTGCTGCATGAGGCAGGCCTGCACCAGAAACCAAATTGCTCAGACAAAGAGGATTTGAATTATGTCACGTCTCGATTTTACTCCGTATCGCCGTTCGACCGTTGGTTTCGATCGCCTGTTCGACATGATCGAAAACCAGGCCCGGCTGAATTCGGGAGACAATTACCCCCCTTTCAACATCGCTAAGAACGGCGAGGACAACTACCGCATCACTCTCGCGGTTGCAGGTTTCCGCCCGCAGGATATCGACATCACCGCTCAGGCAAACCTGATGGTTATTCAGGGCAAGAAGCGCGACGATGCCGATGAAGGTGCGGAGCTTTTGCATGTCGGAATCGCGAATCGCGGGTTCGAGCGCCGATTCGAGCTTGCTGACTATGTTCGCGTGGACAATGCACAGCTTGCCGATGGCCTGCTTGTGATTGATCTGGTGCGCGAAGTTCCAGACGCGATGAAGCCCAAGAAGATCGCCGTCAATTCCGCGACGACGCTGACCGCGGTGCCTACTGTCGAGGCAGAAGCCGGGTCCGAAAAGTCCGCTGACGCGGCCTGATCCAGACCTCCTGACGGTGGCACAAGGGTTTCGGAGCGATCCATGATCGCATTGAATTCCAAAACCTTGTGGACTTTTCAAAGATGTGGGGGCGGCCTGTAAAGGTCCGCCCCCGCGACACTGAAGTCGCCCCGCTCGACAATGATCATCCGGGTCGCAGAAGATGATCAATGCCGACACGAGCTCGGTGTAGCCAGGCTGCCGATCCATCAAGATCGGGGCGAAGCTGAAACTTTTTCTTGTCCCTCCAGACCCGAACCATGGTGTTAAAAACCCCCGTGATCCGGAGCCTACCCCTTTAGAAAAGCTGTAGGCTTGCGAGTGTCGTAGGGCGCAAATTGGCAGGCACGCAAGGATTAATTGCCAAGCTTGTACGAACACGACACATACCGACGCATTAAGGGTCGTTTCGGGACAACTACGAGGAAATCGGCTTGAAAAGCAGGAGATTTTGCGGGCCCCGCACGGTGCTGCGAAATCCCGAATTCGATACGATGTTTACAAGATATCTTATATCTGCCGCGTCTCTGGATCAGACCAGACGCGATTGTTCCAGAGCAGCGGCAATGAAACCGGCAAACAGCGGATGGGGATCGAACGGCTTGGATTTCAGCTCGGGATGGAACTGGACGCCGACGAACCACGGATGATCGGGACGCTCCACGATTTCGGGCAGCAGACCATCAGGCGACATGCCTGCAAAGACCAGCCCCTGTTTCTCGAGCGGTTCGATGTAAGCGCTGTTGACCTCGTATCGGTGACGGTGACGCTCTGAGATGTGCTCAGCGCCTCCATAGATCGCCGAGGTGTGGCTGTTGCCTGCAAGCTTGGCCTCATAAGCGCCAAGCCGCATCGTACCGCCCAGATCGCCGCCCTCTTCGCGCTGCTGGAGGCCTTCTTCGCTCATCCATTCGCTGATGATGCCGACAACCGGTTCCTTCGTCTCGCCGAATTCGGTCGACGAAGCGTTTTCGAAGCCTGCTTCGCGTGCGCCTTCGATACAGGCCATCTGCATACCGAGGCAGATGCCAAAGAACGGCACCTTGCGCTGACGCGCGAAACGCACGCTGGCGATCTTGCCCTCGCTGCCGCGCTCGCCAAAACCGCCGGGGACGAGGATCCCATGCATCGGCTCCAGCGCAGAGACGATTTCAGCCTCGTCTTCACCCTCGAAGATTTCGGCATCGATCCACTTGATGTTGACCTTGACGCGGTTGGCAAGGCCCCCGTGGACAAGCGCTTCGTTGAGACTCTTGTAAGCGTCTGGCAGGCCGACATATTTTCCAACCACGCCGATCGTGACTTCGCCTTCGGGGTTGAAGTAGCGGTCGGTCACGTCGTTCCAGCGCGAAAGATCGGGCGCAGGCGCGTCGGTAATGCCAAAGCCGCGCAGCACCTCTGCGTCGAGGCCTTCCTCGTGATATTGCAGCGGCACCGAATAGATCGAGGGCGCATCGAGCGCCGGTATGACCGCTTCCATGCGAACGTTGCAGAAATTCGCGATCTTGCGGCGCTCACCCTCTGGGATCGGGTGCTCAGCACGGCACAAAAGGACATCGGGCTTGATCCCAAGCGAGGCAAGCTCGCGCACAGAGTGCTGCGTCGGCTTGGTCTTCAGCTCTCCGGCAGCAGCGATGTAAGGCACCAGCGTCACGTGGACGCTCAATGTCTGGAACGGCTCAAGCTCGTTACGGATCTGCCGGATCGCTTCCATGAACGGCAGGCTTTCGATGTCGCCCACGGTCCCGCCAATCTCGCACAGGATGAAATCATGGTCGTCCTGATCCGCGAGAGCGAATTCCTTGATCGCATCGGTCACGTGCGGAATCACCTGCACGGTTGCGCCCAGATAGTCGCCGCGACGTTCCTTGGCGATGATGTCGCGATAGACGCGCCCGCTGGTAATGTTGTCGCTCTGACGGGCCGACACGCCAGTAAAGCGCTCGTAATGGCCGAGGTCGAGGTCGGTTTCCGCCCCGTCGTCAGTGACATAGACCTCACCGTGCTGATACGGGCTCATCGTGCCCGGATCGACGTTGAGGTAGGGGTCGAACTTACGAATGCGGACCTTGTAGCCGCGCGCCTGGAGGAGAGCAGCAAGCGATGCTGCCATGAGACCTTTGCCAAGCGAGGAGACCACGCCGCCGGTTATGAAAATGTACCGCGCCATGGGAGTTGGGCCTTAATCGTGATGAGGGATTCGAGGCAAGCGAATTGATCGGGTGAAGCCCGTCCAATCCACAAAGCTGTGATGAAACTGGTGTGTGAGCGCGCTTATTCGGCGAGCGGATCGTCGCTGGCAGGCTCTGCGTTCACCGGATTTTCGCCAAGCAGGTATTCGAGATCTGCCGGATCGGACGCAGCGCCATCTGGCGACACGCCCGCAGGCGCACCTTCGCCCAGCAGGTCAGCCGCGCTTGGCGCGTTGACGTCGCGGTCGAGGTCCGAACTCACGTCACCCATGCTCGATTCGCTGACTGCCAACGCGGCAAGAAAGATCGAAAGCGCCACAAAGGCGATGGCCAGCCAGCGGGTCGACTTGGTCAGGAAGTCAGCCGCACCGCGCGCACCCAATGCGCCCGAAGGATTGCCGCCAATACCCAGGCCGCCGCCTTCTGAGCGCTGCATAAGGACAACGCCCACGAGCGCAGCAGCCACGATGGTCTGGATGACAGTGAAGATGATAAAGAGCGACATGATCCCGGCTGTGTTCTTCTGTGTAAAATCGTAAATTGCGAATGCGTTTGCATCGCGCATCTAGGGATGCACGCGCCTCTCGGCAAGTGTGACGCGGATGCTCGCCCTTGCTGCCTTAGACTTCGTCAGCTTCGCCGGCCGCCAGCGCGATCCCCATGAAGCTGTCGGCTGCAAGGCTTGCCCCGCCGACCAGTGCCCCACCCACTTCGGGAGCAGAGAGGATTTCGCCAGCATTTTCAGGCTTAACCGAGCCGCCATAGAGGATACGGACTTCTGCGCCGGCTTCCTCGCCATACATCTTGACCAGCAATGCGCGGATTTCTGCGTGCATCTCGGCAATATCTTCGACCGTTGCCGTTTTGCCCGTGCCAATCGCCCAGATCGGTTCATATGCGACAGCCAGCTTTTCGGCGGCATCTTCGATCTCGTCGGGAAGCGATGCCTTAAGCTGCTTCTTCACGAATGCGACCGCCTTGCCCGCGTCGCGCGTCTGCTCGCTTTCGCCGCAGCACAGGATGATGCGCAGACCGGCAGCAAGCGCCGATTCGGCCTTGGCGCGCACGGTTGCGTCTCTTTCGCCGTGGTTCTGCCGCCGCTCGGAGTGGCCGAGGATTACGAATTTCGCGCCCGCATCGGCAATCATCGCAGCGGAAATGTCGCCGGTATGCGCGCCGCCATCTTCGTGATGACAATCCTGCGCACCCACGGCGATCTGCTCTGCCTCGCGATGAATCGGATGGATCAGCGTATATGGCGGCGCCAGCGCCACTTCGACTTTCATATGCCGCTGAGCGGCGCGGTCGATCGCGCGCGCTTCTGAGAGCATGGCGCGGGTGCCGTGCATCTTCCAGTTTCCAACGATATAGGGCCGCTGGGACATCAAGTAATCCTGTCTATGGTGAAGCTTGAATTCGAATCTTGGTTGACCCGATTTAGGGTCAGGGGGCTGGGTCGGCTAGCGGAGGCGCAAGATTTAGTCAAAAGCTCCGCCAACCTGTTGCCGGGAGGTCGCAGGGCCGATAAAGCGCTGAACTCTCCCCGGTCGAGGTTTGGGCGCGCGCCTGCCAGCCCTTTGCCCCGGACCGAGCCACAATTGCTTTATCCACCGCCACAAGGGCAAGTTTCGCGCGCATTTTCGCCAACGCGATCACACAAAACCGGAAGCCAACAAGAATGATTTCGCTGTTTCGCAACTTCTTCCAGTCGAAAATTGGCCTGCCAATCTTCATCGGGTTCCTCGTGCTGGTTGCCCTTGCCTTCGCAGCTTCGGACATTTCGGGGTCCGCGACCTTTGGCGGGCTGACAGGTGACGACAAGGTCGCGGTCGTGGGCGGCGAACCGATCAGCAGCAACGAGATGAGCGGCGCAATGAACAACGCGCTGGACCGTGCGCGCGAGCAGAACCCGACGATCACGATGCCTCAGCTTGTTGCGAACGATGGCCTCAATCGCGAGCTTGAGCTGCTGATTGATCGGTATGCGATTGGCCAGTTCGCTCAGAAATACGGCCTGCGCGCGGGCGATAATCTGGTAAACAGCGAGATCCTGCAGATCGGCGCGTTCCGCAATGTCACCGGAGAGTTCGACCAGGCGACCTATCAGGCAGCGCTGCGCCGCCAGGGGATCACCGATGCGATCCTTCGCAAGGACATTGCTGACGGCCTGCTTGCACAGCAGCTCCTTCGCCCCGCATTCGCCGCACCGCAGCTGCCGCGCGCCGCTGCCCGCCAGTATGCGGCGCTGGTGATTGAACGGCGTCAGGGCCAGATCGCACTTGTCCCGAGCAGCGAATATGCACCTGAAGGCGATCCGACTGCGGAACAGCTGAACAATTTCTACAGCGAGAATCGCTCCGACTTCATCCTGCCCGAACGCCGCACGATCCGCTTCGCACGGTTCGGTGCCGACAGCGTGCAAAGCGTTGCGGACCCGACCGATGCGCAGATTGCGGCCCGTTACGAGGCTGACGCCGCGCAATATGCAGCGCAGGAACGCCGCGCGATCAGTACTTTCGTCGTACCGACCGAAGCGGCCGCACAGGCTCTTGTCGAACGTATCCGGGGAGGTCTCAGCCTCGAAGCGGCCGCAAGGCAGGCAGGCTTCAACGTGTCGGCAGGCGAGCTGCGCGACCGCGAGAGCATGGCTGCATCAACCAGCTTTGCACTTGCAGAAGCAGCCTTTGCTGCAGACGAAGGCGATGTAATCGCGCCTCAGCGGTCCCAGCTTGGCTGGTATGTCGCGCGGGTAGACGATGTCGAGAACACCCCTGCCCGCTCACTCGCAGACGTTCGCAGCGATATTGTCGCTCAAATCCGTAGCGAAGCTGTCGCTTCTCAACTGATCGAACTCAGCTCGCAGATCGAAGAGCTCGTCGATACCGGCACCTCGCTGACCGATGCGGCAACGCAGTTTGGTCTTGAAGTCACCGCCGTACCGGGTGTGCTTGCTGATGGACGCCTTTACGGGACACCTGGCCAAAGCCTCAATCAAGCGATCCGTCCCATCCTCGAAACTGCGTTCCAGATGGATGAAGGCGAGCCGCAGCTGGCAGAGCTGGTCGCGGGCGAGCAGTTCCTGATTTTCGACGTCGCGGACATTACGCAAAGCGCAGCGCCGCCGATCGCCGAAGTGCGCGAGGAAGTGACCGCCGCATGGCGTCGCAGCGAAGGCAATCGCGTCGCGCAACAGGCAGCCAACCGCATTCTCGAAGCGGTTCGCGCAGGCACTCCGCTTGCCGAAGCGATGCGGGCAGAAAATCCGGCCCTCAATCAGATCGAACGGATCGACCTTGAGCGCCGCGAATTGCTGTCCAATCCGAACCAGCGTGTGCCCTCTGCCCTGATCCTGATGTTCTCGATGGCGCAAGGGTCGACCAAGATCCTTGAGGAAGAGAACGATCTGGGCTGGTTCCTCGTCGATCTTGACGAAATCGTGGTGCCGGACGTGGCGAACGACAACCCGATCCTCGATCAGACGCAAAACTCGCTCGCTCAGGCTCTGGCCGGAGAGTACAACGCGCAGTTCGCCGCCGCAGTGCGCGAGGAAGTCGGCGTCGAACGTAACGATGAAGCAGTCGAAGCGCTGCGTCGTCAGCTTGCCGGCGAAATCTGAGCAAGGACATTTTCGTAACTGCCGTGACCGCAACTCCCGCATCCTTTCCGATCGGGCTAGAAAACGCTGCCGGGGCCGCGAGTGCTCTTGAACGCGGCGCCCCTGCGCTTGTCTGGCGCAAGGTCGTTGCCGACAGCGACACGCCTGTGGGTGCGGCGCGCCGCCTGATCGTGCCCGGACGCGGAGACTTCCTGCTGGAATCGGTCGAAGGCGGCGAAGTGCGCGGGCGCTATTCGCTGCTCGGCCTTGATCCCGACCTCGTCTTTCGAGCGAGCGCAAGCGAAGCGGCGATCAACCGCACATGGAAGGCGAACCGCGATGCTTTCGAGCCATGCGAAGGCGATGCCCTGAGTGAGCTTCGCGCGCTCGCCGATGCATGCCGCGTCGACGTGCCCGAGGGGGTTCAAAACCCGCTTCCCCCCGCCCTCGCCTGTCTGGTTGGCTATTTCGGGTATGAAACGATCGGCCTTGTCGAAACGCTCCCGCGCGCGCCGCAGAGCGAGCTTGCATTGCCGGACATGCTGTTCGTGCGCCCCACGGTGATCCTTGTCTTTGACAGATTGAGCGACGCGCTTTTCTGCGTGGCACCGATCTGGGAGGCCGATGATCCGCACGCAGCCATCGAAGCGGCGGGAGAACGCATCGACGAAACCCTGCGCGCCCTCGTCCAGCCTCGCCCGGAAGCGCCCCGTATGGCGGCTGACACGCCTGAACCCGAACTCACCCCGGTCATGGCGGGAGAGGATTACAAGGCGCTCGCCCTTCGCGCGAAGGAGTACATTCTTGCAGGCGATATTTTCCAGGTGGTGCTGGCCCAGCGCTTTACGTGCCCGTTCGAATTGCCGCCGCTTGAGCTTTATCGAAGCCTTCGGCGGGTCAATCCTTCGCCCTTTCTCTATTTCCTCGACCTGCCCGGTTTCGCCATCGTCGGCTCAAGCCCGGAAATTCTTGTGCGTGTGCGGGATGGAGAGGTCACGATCCGGCCAATCGCAGGCACCCGCCCACGGGGCGAAACTCCCGCGCTGGACCGCGAGAACGAGCAGAGCCTTCTGGCCGATCCGAAAGAACGCGCCGAACACCTCATGCTGCTCGACCTTGGTCGCAACGATGTTGGCCGGGTGGCAGCACGCGGCAGCGTAGAGGTGACTGACAGCTTCACCATCGAACGCTACAGCCACGTCATGCACATCGTGAGCAATGTCGTCGGCCGCCTTGCAAGCGACAGGGACGCGCTCGATGCGCTGTTTGCAGGCTTTCCGGCGGGCACCGTATCAGGAGCGCCCAAGGTGCGTGCGTGCGAAATCATCGCTGAGCTCGAACCCGAGACCCGCGGAGCCTATGCTGGCGGCGTCGGCTATTTCGCACCGGACGGGTCGGTGGATTCGTGCATCGTTTTGCGCACCGCGGTCGTGAAGGACGGTACCATGCACGTTCAGGCGGGCGCAGGCATCGTTGCCGACAGCGACCCGGACTACGAGCTTGCCGAATGCCGCGCTAAGGCGGGCGCACTCATCGCTGCGGCGAAAGAGGCCGTGCGTGTCGCAAGCGAACCGGGATTTGGACAATGAAGCGCAGCGCAATCATCCTGAGCGCCCTCGCCCTTGCGGCATGCGAGCAGCAACCGGCTGGCGAACCCGTCGTGAGAGCCGAGCTTAGCGATGCGGTAGCGGGCGATGAACTCGCCGCTCTCGAAGAGCTGGTGCCGGATGTTGGCGGAGTGCCCGATCCAAATTCGGCCTGCCTTCCGGTCACGTTTGAAGAGACCTCGCTAACCCACTGCACTGCCGATCCAGCCACCCATCGCATCCGCACTTCACTTGCTCCTGCAAGCGGCGAAGAGTTCGGCACGATCAGCGCCTGGGCCGCCGGCCGCAACGAGAGTGCAATCGCCTTTGTCATGAATGCCGGTATGTATGGCGACGACCTGCGCCCGCTGGGCTACTTCGTGCAGGATGGCGAACGGCTTGCCGAGCTTGATCGCGGCGAGGGTTCGGGCAACTTCTACATGAAGCCTAACGGGGTCTTCTTCGGCACCGGCGGCAATTGGAACATCGTTGAAACCGGCGTATTTCTGCGCACCATCGGCACGCGGCCCGCATTCGGAACTCAGTCCGGTCCAATGCTCGTCATGAACGGCGAGCTTCACCCCGAATTTCAGGAAAACGGCCCCTCGCGCGCGATCCGCAATGGGGTGGGCATTGACGAGGAAGGCCGCGCTCATTTCGTGATTTCGAACGAGGCAATCAGCTTCGGACGCTTCGCCCGTTTCTTCCGCGACGAATTGCAGACCCCCAACGCGCTGTTCCTCGACGGCAACATTTCCTCGCTCTGGAATCCAGCATCCGGGCGAATGGACGAACGCCGCGTCGGACCGCTGTTGGTGGTGGAGAGAATTGATGATTAACTCGAACATGCTCGACTACAAACGCACGCTCTATCCCGAGATCGAGCCCTATGAGACCGGTATGCTGGACGTTGGTGAAGGCCACCAGCTTTATTACGAGCGCGTCGGCACGCCGGGTGCAAAGCCTGCGGTGTTCCTGCATGGCGGCCCCGGCGGCGGTATGGCTCCTACGCACCGGCGGCAGTGGAACCCGGAATTGTACGATGTCTTGCTGTTCGACCAGCGCGGCTGCGGCAAGTCGCTGCCTTTCGCGGAAATCGAGAACAACGACACCTGGCGCATCGTCGAGGACGTTGAGCGTCTGCGCGACATGTGCGGGCATGAAAAATGGCAGGTGTTCGGCGGCAGCTGGGGCGCGACGCTCGCGCTCGCCTATGCCCAAAAGCACCCCGAGCGCACCTCCGAGATCGTGCTGCGCGGCGTATTTCTCGCCCGCCAGAAGGAAAAGGCGTGGCTTTACGAATATGGCGCGAGCGAGATTATGTCGGAGCAATGGGACCAGTTTACCGGTCTCATTCCCGAGGGTGAGCGCGGCAATCTCGTCGAAGCCTATCACGACCGCCTGACCAGCGAAGACGAGGCCACGCGCCTCGCCGCCGCCAAAGAATGGTCGCTGTGGGAAGGCACGGTCGCGACCCTGCTCCCCAACGACGCACTGCTCGCCGATTTCGAAGATCCGGCAAAGGCTGTCCCCTTTGCCCGCATCTGCGCGCGCTTCTTCCTCAACGACTTCTACCTCGAGGAAGCGCAGCTGCTGCGCGACGTCGACAAGATCCGCGACATCCCGACAATCATTGTGCAGGGCCGCCATGACATCTGCACCCCGCCCACCAGCGCGTGGGAGCTAAAAAAGGCCATGCCCGAGGCCGAGCTGTGGATGGTCCACGACGCAGGCCACTCGGCAAGCGAGCCGGGCATCATTGACGGACTGGTCCGCGCAACCGACAAGCTGGCGGGCAAGACCGCTTGAGACCATGAACCAGATCCTCGTCATCGACAATTACGACAGCTTCACCTTCAACCTTGTCCATTACCTGATGGAACTGGGCGCGGATGTGCGTGTGGAGCGCAATGACGCGATCAGTGCGAGCGAGGCGCTGGCGACGAATGCGAGCGGGTTTCTGATCTCGCCCGGTCCTTGCACTCCCAATGAAGCGGGTATCAGTCTCGATCTCGTCGCCGCCTGCGCGGATGCCGAGAAGCCTCTGCTTGGCGTGTGTCTGGGCCATCAGGCAATTGGTCAACATTTCGGCGGCACGGTCACGCGCGGCGGGTTGATGCATGGCAAGACCTCGCCGGTCACACATGAGGGAACCGGCGTTTTCGCTGGCCTGCCCTCGCCCTTCACCGCGACGCGCTATCACTCGCTGATCGTCGAGGACATCCCCGAGGCGCTTGAAGTGAACGCCAGGTCCGATGACGGTTTCGTACAGGGCTTCCGCCACGCAGACCTTCCCATCCACGGCGTCCAGTTCCACCCAGAAAGCATCGCGACCGAGCACGGCCACGACCTGCTCGCCAACTTCCTGCGCCTGTGCGGGATAGCGACGCCAGAAAACGAGAACATTCCCGCATGAAGACGCTCCCCCTCGCCGTACCTCACATGAGCGAGACCGAGGCCGAGGAGGTCTTCGGCTGGATCCTCGATGGCGAGGCGACGGACGAGGAAATCGCGCGCTTCCTGCTCGCCATGACCGAGCGCAGCGAAACGGCTGACGAAATTGCCGGTGCAGCGCGAGCCCTGCGAGCCCGCCTAATCCCGATTGAAGCGCCAGAGGGCGCGGTCGATTGCTGCGGAACGGGCGGCGACGGGCATCATACGCTGAACGTCTCGACCGCGGTGAGCCTCGTGGTCGCGGCCTGCGGCGTGCCGGTGGCAAAACACGGCAACCGCGCTGCCTCGTCCAAGTCGGGGGCGGCGGACACTCTGGAAGCGCTCGGCCTCGATATGGACGCAGCCGGACGCACGGCGGAGAAGGCGTTGGCACAGCTCGGCATCTGCTTCCTGTTTGCAAAGAACCATCACCCTGCCATGGGCCGCATCCAGCCCATTCGCCTTCAGATCGGCAAGCGCACGATCTTCAACCTCATGGGACCGCTGTCGAACCCGGCAGGCGTGAAGCGCCAGCTGATCGGCATCGCGCGCCCCGGTTACGTCCCGATCTATGCCGAGGCGAAAGCGAAGCTGGGTACGGAGCGCACATTCATCGTTTCGGGCGACGAGGGCCTCGACGAACTCAGCCTAGCGGGCGGAAACGAACTTGCCGATGTCACCGGCAACGAATTTGCAATGCGCCGTGTCGATGCATCGGACGTAAATCTCCCCCACGCCCCGGTCGAAGCGATCCGCGGAGGCGATGCGCAGCACAATGCGAAGGCCTTGAAGGCGCTGCTCGAAGGCACGCCCGGACCATACCGAGATGCCGTTGTGCTGAACGCTGCGGCGACTTTGGTGGTTTCAGGCAAGGTTGATGAATGGGCCGATGGCGCCGCCATGGCGGCCGAGGCGCTCGACAGCGGAGCGGCGGCAAAGCTGCTTGCCGACTGGATAGAGATGGCGGTCTGACGCGCATGAACAAGCTTGAAGAAATCTGCGCGGCAAAGCGCGAAGTGGTCGCCGCCCGCAAAGGCGCTGTGCCCCTCAGCCAGCTCGAACAGGCGGCGGCCATCCAGACCGCTCCGCGCGGCTTTGAGGCGGCTTTGCGTAAACGCGCACAGACCGGCTTTGCGCTGATTGCCGAAATCAAGAAAGCAAGCCCGTCAAAAGGCCTGATCCGCGAGGATTTTCACCCGGCACGCCATGCAGCCGACTATGAAAAAGGGGGCGCGGCCTGTCTTTCGGTCCTGACCGACGCGCCCTATTTCCAGGGGCACGAAGACTATCTCGTCTCCGCCCGCGCCGCGTGCCAGCTCCCTGTCCTGCGCAAGGACTTCATGGTCGACCCTTGGCAATGCCTCGAAGCGCGCGCAATCGGGGCGGACGCGATCCTCATCATCGTTGCCGCGCTGGAAGATGGCCAGATGGCCGAAATCGAAGCCGCCTCACTCGAACACAATATGGACGTGCTGATCGAAGTCCATGACGAGAAGGAACTCGATCGCGCCGCTACGCATCTGAAAAGCCGTCTCCTTGGCGTCAACAACCGCGACCTCAAGACTTTCACCACATCGCTTGGCGTCACCGAACGCCTTGCTCCGCTTGCACCGGAAGGCGCGTTGCTGGTGGGGGAAAGCGGTATCTCGGATCATGCCGACCTCGAAAGGTTGGCGAAAAGCGGGGTGCGGACGTTCCTCGTCGGCGAAAGCCTGATGCGGGCCGATGACATCGTGGCGGCGACGCGGACCTTGCTCGAAGGATAATCGCGCACTGTCCTACATGCCGCCTTCGTGGCATCACCCGGATATGACTGGCGCAGCGAATGTCCTTAATGATCGAAAATGGCTATCAGACCGCGTTGGTGTGATCGACCCACTATTTGCCTCTGGACCGTGTAACATGCGGTCCACTTCTCAGGTAAGGTCCTGAATATGAACGGTTTGACACACCTCGATTCGCAAGGCTCCGCGCGCATGGTCGATGTCGGCGGCAAAGCCGAAACGCAGCGTATCGCGATTGCGTCCGGGCGGATCGGCATGTCTCCCGAAGCTCTCGAAGCAATCCGCCAAGGCGATGCGCCCAAGGGGGATGTACTCGGCACGGCGCGCATCGCCGGGATCATGGCCGCCAAGCGCACGGGCGAGCTGATCCCGCTGTGCCATCCGCTCGGGCTTGAAGCGGTGAGCGTCGAGTTCGCTTTCGAAGATCGCTCGATCCGTGCCACCGCTACCGCATCGCTGACAGGCAAGACCGGCGTGGAAATGGAGGCGATGGTCGCCGTTTCGACCGCGCTGCTCACCATCTACGACATGGCGAAGGCCATCGATAAGGGGATGGTGATTGGCGAGGTGCGCCTCATCGAGAAGCGCGGCGGCAAGTCCGGCGATTGGAAAGCGCCCGCCGCGTGAGCGGATTGCTCGACCTTGACGAGGCGCAAGAGCGGCTGCTCGCGCTTGTACCGGTGCTGGGCGCGGAAACGGTCCCGGTTGAAGAGGCATTGGGCAGGGTCCTGGCGCACGACCTCAAGGCGGCCCGAACCCAGCCTTCCGCAGACCTGTCGGCGATGGATGGCTACGCGCTTTCAGGTGCGGGACCATGGAAGCTCGTCGGTGAAAGCCGCGCCGGTGCGCCCTTCGATGGAAAGCTGGCTGAGGGCGAAGCCGTGCGGATCTCAACCGGTGCGCACATGCCCGCCGGCAGCGATAGCGTCCTCATTCAGGAAAACGCCCACGTCACGCAAGACGAAGTGAGCGCCGAGGATGCCCCGCCCCTCGGAAAGCATGTCCGCAAACGCGGTTTCGACTTCGCCTCCGGAGACACCGTACTCGAAGCCGGAACCCGGATCGGCCCTGCTCAACTCGCGCTGGCCATCACATCGGGTCACGGCACGTTGGCGGTCCGCAAACGCGCAAAAGTGGCGGTGCTCGATAGTGGTGATGAGCTGAGCTCAGATCCTGAAAACTGCGGTCCGAACCAAATCCCCGCCTCGAACGGAGCGATGATAGCCGCCATGCTGCGGCCCCTCGTCGGTGAATGCATGAGGATCGGACCGGTGGGCGACGATATGGGCGCGCTCGCAGCCGCTCTCGCCAGAGCGGAAGGCTGCGACATCCTCATCACATCGGGGGGAGCATCTGTGGGAGACCACGATCTCGTGCAATCGGCCTTGCGCGAATGGGGCGCGGATATAGCCTTCTGGAAAGTGGCTATCCGGCCGGGCAAGCCGCTCATGGTCGCGACGCGAGGCTCGCAAGTGGTGCTTGGCCTGCCGGGGAACCCTGTCTCAAGCTTCGTGACCGCGTTTCTGTTCGCGCTGCCCCTCGCCCGTGCGGCGATGGGAATGGCGGCGCGCTTGCCGGTCGCGGTGACTGCTCAAGCCGCTGAGACAATGCCCGCGACAGGAGCTCGCCGCGAGTTCGTGCGCGGTGTCTTCGACGGGCAGCGCGTTCGCCGCGCAGCATCGCAGGATTCGAGCGCAATCCGCTCACTTGCAGCAGCCAACTGCCTGATCGAACGCCCTGCCGGATCAGGCGAAGTGCAACCGGGTGAGCCTGTGCGCATCTACAACATCGAAAATGGCTGATTCCCTTGGGTTTGTCGACATAGTCCGCTTGACACGATTTCCGAAGTTGCCTACTTGTTCCACATTCGTTCACCATATCGGTGCGCGGTTAGTGCTCTGTATCGCACCTGTTCCGTTTTGACGGACGGTGCCTCTGGGAGCGCGCGAGTTTGGCATTGCGCACGGGCCACTTCCGGCTCAGGCGCGGACAATGCGGCTTTTACGGAGTTTGCCCATGTTGACGGCAAAACAGCATGAATTGATCCGCTTCATTCAGCAGCGGCTTGAAGAAACCGGTATCTCGCCGAGCTTTGAGGAAATGAAAGAAGCGCTCGACCTGAAGAGCAAATCGGGGGTTCACCGCCTGATATCTGCTCTTGAAGAACGCGGCTTTATCCGCCGCCTGCCCAACCGGGCTCGCGCGCTTGAGGTAATCAAGGTGCCGGAAGACGCGGTGACTGCAACGAGGTCGCAGGCCGCGCCCGCTTCGATTACGGCGAACGATGCGGTTGCTTCAGCTTCCAGCGTCATGGCGAAGGCGCCTCAGCCTGCCAATGACGTGATCGAAATCCCGCTTCACGGGCGCATCGCGGCTGGTGCACCGATTGAGGCACTCGAAGGGCAAAGCTCACTGCCGGTTCCTGCGGCGTTGCTTGGCCCGGGAGAGCATTACGCTCTTGAAGTGTCGGGAGACTCGATGATCGAGGCTGGCATCTTCGATGGCGATTTTGCCCTTGTTCGCCGAACCAACACCGCCCGCGATGGTGAGATCGTGGTGGCTCTGGTTCGCGGAGAAGAGGCAACGCTCAAGTACCTGCACAAGGAAGGCGCCATGGTTCGGCTCGATCCGGCCAATGCGACTTATGACGCACAGGTCTACGGCCCTGACGAGGTCGAAGTTCAGGGTAAACTTGCAGGTCTGTTGCGGCGTTATCACTGATTGCGTGGTCGGCGGGGTGATGCAAGGTCGTCTTCCCCCCGCCACCAGCCATGCCCTCCCTGACCTTCGGCAACGCTGGACACCTCGCCATCTTCAAGGTTGAGCGCAAGTCCGCCGGTGCGTGACAGCAAACGGCGGTCTGCCTTGAGCCAGCGAGGCTGGCACGATCTCGGCAGGAAACGGTCGGCGACCACGATATCGGCCCGCTCGCAGGCGGCAGAGAGCGAGCGCTCCTCTATAAGATCGCGATTGCGCGCAAGCAGGAGAGACCAGGTCCTCCCTCCCCGTTCGATCACCAGCGTGCAAAACTCGGTCGAACACTGTGCGCCATCCCATTGTGCAAGAGGGATGGGTTCGCTTTGAACGCTCGCCAATTCGAGAAGGTTGTCGCGTGAATAGGAGGATCGGCTGTCACGCAAAGACAAGAGCCTGAGACTGCCATCGTCATCTTCGATCGTGATGCCGACATTGCGTCCTTCCCTCCCGATCAGGACATCCGGTATCGGCGTGAACAGCAGCAGGGCCGTCGCAAGACCTGCCGGCACGAAGCCGAGCAAACGCGCCCTACCGCTCCACAGGGCGAGCCATAAGCCACCGCCTACGAAAAGCGCGATGGTCAGGCCGCTCATCTGAGGCATGAGCTTGACGGCACCGGGCTGTGAAGCGGTGAAGTGGGCAATGGTAAGCAGCGCCTTCAAAGAGGTCTCGACAAGCCACCAGAACGGTGCGCCGAGGCCAACGATATCGAACGCCAATGCAACCGCGATGAGCGGCATCGAGATGAAGGTTACAAGCGGGATTGCGAGCACATTGGCGAAGGCCCCGTACAAGCCCGCGCGGTGGAAGTGGAATAGAACGATCGGCATGAGCGCGATCTCGATAACGAGACCGGTCACGAACAGCATGAACACCCCCCTGCCGAAACGGCGCGGCCAATGCTCTTCCCGCGGCGCGAGGAATGCTTTTACAGGCCCCGAGGAATGGAGCGCCACGATCGCAAGGACTGCAGCAAAGCTCATCTGGAAGCTCGGCCCGATGACGCTCTCCGGCCAAAGCAGCAGCACGAACGCGGCTGCGACCGCAACCATTCTCAAAGACAGCGCATCGCGGCCCATCGCAAGCGCGATCAGAACCAGCATGGCTGCGGCGCAGCTGCGCACGGTTGGAACCTGCGCACCTGTCAGCAAAGTATAGCCGATCCCGGCCAGCGCTCCGATAGCGGCAGCTGCGACCGGGAGCCTCACGCGCAGAGCGATGGCGGGGAAAAGCGCAAGCAGCTTGAGCGCCATGAAATAGGCAGCCGCGATCACCGCGCTCACATGCAGCCCGCTGATTGCAAGCAGGTGGGTAAGGCCTGCATCGCGCATGGCGTCCTCGTCCGCCTCGGCGATTGCTCCCCTGTCGCCGCTTGCAAATGCAGCAGCGATTGTACCGGCCGAACCGTCGACGCGGTCCCTAACGTGGGCCGACAGAGCGCGTTGCATCGAGGCAATTCCGCTGGTTTGCGGCGCAGGCTCTATCACTTCGACCTCGCCCAGCACGCTGCCAGTGCCGCTCAACCCCTTGAACCAGGCTGCTCTGGCAAAATCGTAAGCGCCCGGTAGCATGGGGCTCGCCGGTGGCATGAGGCGGACGCGCATTCGGACGACCGCTCCTTCAGCCAAGGCCCCGGCATCGAGGCCCTCTGTCGCATCCTGAGCAACGCCGAGCGGGACATTGACCCTGATCCTTCGGCCCTGCCCATTGGCCGCATCACGAACAGCCAGCGTGAGGCGAATGCGGTCCTGCGATGGCTGATCCACGCGCTCAAGCACATATCCCTGAACGCGCTCGATCATGGGGCGCTCAATCGGCTCCGCGCCCACCATTTCGGAGCGCAGCCAGATGACGCTGACCCCTGCGGCAAAAACGAGGCCACACGCGATCAGGGCCGTTCGAACATGGTCGCGTTCCGGCCGGTCCCTCCACGCAGCCAGCGCGAACAAGGCCGTGAGCAAAGAGAGAGCGATCCCTGCGCACCATTGCCATTCGTTGCGCAAGGCGAACCAGCTAAGGATTCCTGCGACGAAGACGACGGCCAGCCACGGTGCACGGTCGAAGCCCGCTCCGGCCAGGAAGGCTTCGACCTTGGTCGCAAGCGCGCTCGCAGCGCTGGACAATCCGCCGCCCCTTTGCCACAGGCGCGCAGCGGCCTCTCGAGGGCCAGACGGATCGGTTCGCGCAGCCTCAACGCTGCTGTCGGGCTCGCCCGCAATCGGAATGATCGGCGTATTGGCCAAGGGCCCATTTCCCCCTTCGGGTTCGGCCATACTCAATGCGCTAGAATGAATAGGAATATCAAGCCCATGGCAAGCCCAGTTGTCACCCGTTTTGCCCCGTCGCCTACAGGCTTCCTCCATATCGGCGGAGCTCGCACGGCGCTCTTCAACTGGCTCTTCGCCCGCCATCACGGCGGAAAGGCGCTGTTGCGCATCGAGGATACGGACAAGAAGCGCTCCACGCAGGAAGCGATCGACGCGATCCTGGATGGATTGGACTGGCTCGGCCTCGACTATGACGAAGCGCCCACATTCCAGTCGCAGCGCGCGGACAGGCACGCAGAAGTTGCGCACAAGCTTCTTGAGGCAGGTCATGCTTACAAGTGCTTCGCCACTCCTGAAGAACTGGAAGCCATGCGGGCAGACCAGCGCGCCAACAAGCAGCCGATGCGGTATGATGGCCGCTGGCGTGACCGTGATCCATCGGAAGCGCCCGACGGCGCTCCTTATGCCGTCCGACTTAAAACGCCGCTCGAAGGAGAGGCGACCATCGAAGACAAGGTCCAGGGCACGGTTTCAGTGCGCAATGAGGAACTAGACGACTACATCATCCTGCGCGCGGACGGGACACCGACCTACATGCTTGCAGCGGTGGTGGACGATCACGACATGGGGGTCACGCACGTTATTCGCGGCGACGATCACCTCAACAACGCCTTTCGCCAATTGCCGATCTACCGGGCGATGGACGAAATTGAGGGGGGATGGCCCGATCCGATCTACGCCCACGTGCCACTGATCCACGGCTCGGACGGGGCGAAACTGTCCAAGCGACACGGCGCTCTTGGGGCAGAAACCTATCGCGACGAATTCGGCATCCTGCCCGAGGCGCTGTTCAACTACTTGCTGCGCCTTGGCTGGGGTCACGGCGACCGCGAAGAGATCACCCGCGAAGAGGCTGTCGAACTGTTCGACCTCGCCGGTGTGGGTAAGAGCCCGTCGCGTTTCGACATGAAGAAGCTCGAAAATCTGAACGGGCATTATATTCGCGAGGCTGACGATGCGCGCCTCGCCGGTCTGGTCGCATCCAGAATCGGCGAAAATGCGGATGTAGCGATCCTGACCAAGGCTATGCCTGTGCTCAAAACGCGTGCCAAGAATATCGATGAACTCGTTGAAGGCGCAGGATTTCTCTTTGCGAAGCGACCGCTGGAAATGACGGAAAAGGCAGCCAAGCTGCTCGATGAGGAGGGCCGCGCGAGACTTGCACTGGTTTCAACGGCGCTTGCAAAGGAAAATAGCTGGACAATCGAAGCGCTCGAAGCCACTACCAAAGCGCTTGCAGAGGAACAGGAATTGGGGCTCGGCAAGCTGGCGCAGCCTATGCGCGCCGCACTGACCGGGACGACGACGTCGCCCGGTATTTTCGATGTTCTGGTCCTGTTGGGACGGGAAGAATCCCTGGCACGGATCGACGCGCAGGCTTCTTGAAGTCTGGGCGATCACGCTGAAAAGAATTACGGCAGGAGACTTAACTTGGCAGACAAGCAGGCGAAACTCGAACTGGGTGGGCAAACTTACGAGTTTCCCGTGCTCGAAGGCAGCACCGGCCCGGATGTGGTCGATATACGTAAGCTGTATGGATCGACCGGCGCCTTCACTTTCGACCCCGGCTACAAGTCGACCGCGAGCTGCGAAAGCGCGCTGACCTATATCGACGGCCAGGAAGGCGTCCTGCTTCACCGCGGCTACCCGATCGGGCAGCTGGCTGAACATTCGAGCTTCATGGAAACCGCTTACCTGCTTCTCAATGGCGAACTGCCAAGCCAGCAGGAGTACGAGGACTTCAACTACACGATCACGCGGCACACCATGCTGCACGATCAACTGAACACGTTCTACCAGGGCTTCCGCCGCGATGCGCACCCGATGGCGATCATGTGCGGCGTTGTAGGTGCTCTGTCGGCATTCTATCACGACAGCACTGACATCTCGGACCCTGAGCACCGCAAGATCAGCTCGCACCGATTGATTGCGAAGATGCCAACCATCGCAGCGATGGCGTACAAGTACTCGGTCGGTCAGCCTTTCATGCAGCCCAAGAACGACCTAAGCTACACGGGCAACTTCCTGCGCATGACCTTCGGCGTTCCGGCTGAAGAATACGAAGTCATTCCGGCGGTAGAAAAGGCAATGGACCGGATCTTCATCCTCCACGCCGACCACGAACAGAACGCATCGACTTCGACCGTCCGTCTTGCCGGTTCTTCGGGTGCGAACCCGTTCGCCTGTATCGCAGCGGGCATCGCCTGCCTGTGGGGTCCGGCTCATGGCGGCGCAAACGAAGCGGCGCTCAACATGCTGCGCGAAATCGGCACGCCTGATCGCATTCCGCACTATATCGAGCGCGCCAAGGACAAGAACGACCCGTTCCGCCTGATGGGCTTTGGTCACCGCGTCTACAAGAACTACGACCCGCGTGCGACGGTTATGCAGTCGACCGTGCGCGAAGTTTTCGATGCACTGAACGTCAAGGATCCGGTGTTCGAAACCGCCCTTCAGCTCGAAGAAATCGCTCTCAGCGACCCGTATTTCAAGGAAAAGAAGCTGTTCCCGAACGTCGACTTTTATTCGGGCATCATTCTTTCGGCGATCGGTTTCCCGACCACGATGTTCACCGCTCTCTTTGCTCTTGCACGCACCGTTGGCTGGGTCGCGCAGTGGAACGAGATGATCTCCGATCCAGCACAGGTCATCGGTCGCCCTCGCCAGCTCTATACTGGCCCGGTTGAGCGCGACTATGTGCCGCTGAGCGAGCGCTAAGGCTAGCGCAAAGAAGCGCGAAGAACTTGACGAAAGGCCTGCCCTTAACCGGACGGGCCTTTTTGTTAGGAATTTGAACTATCCGCAGCGGCCAGCGTCAGCTTGAACTGCGCGCCGGCGATCGCTTCGCCCTCATCAGGCTGAACGATTTCGAGATCGCCTCCCATCGCAAGAGCAAGCTTGCGCGAGATATAAAGCCCGAGGCCCGAGCCGGTGTCGTTCCCGCCATCGCTGTCGCGGCCAAGCCGTTCGAACTTGTCGAAGATTTTCTCGGCCTGCCCGGCATCGACGCCCGGCCCCTCGTCGCTCACGCTCGCGCTCACCAGGCCTTCGCCTTCGATTTGCGCGGTTACCGTGACGGTGCTCCCCTCGGGAGAGTAAGCGATGGCGTTGCCGATGAGGTTGATGAATATCTGGAGCACCCGGCGGAATTCGGCAGTCGCAATGACCGGATCGTCACTCTCTTCAATTACGAAGTCGATCTTGCGATCGCGCGCACGCACGCCGAGAATTCCCGTCGCCCGTCGGGCAACGTCGGCAAGGTCCACCCGCTCGCTGGCAGTTGAGAAGCCGGGAGCCTCAACCACCTCAAGATCGGCGAGGTCATCGAGCATGCCTGACAAGTGTTGACCCGCAGCCGCGATGTTGCCTGCATATTCGCTGTACTCGTCCCGCAAAGGCCCGGCGAGCCGTGTACGGATGGTTTCAGCATTCGCGATGATGCGCGCGATGGGTTGGCGCAGGACCGGCGTGAGCGCGCTGCCGATGATGCGTGAATGAGCGCCTCCAACCTGTGCCGGCTCCGTCCCCTTGCCCTCTGCAGGAAGCGGCTCATTCGACAGCAACAGCAATTCAAACCCGCGCGGCGCCGCGCCATTGGGGCCCAAGGGGATTAACCTGACGCGCCAGTTGCGAGAGGAGCCGGGTATCGTGGCGCTAGCCCCGTCGAGCAGACGCCAATGAAGCGGCTGTTGGTGGGAAATGCCCTGCAATTCAACGTAATCGGACCACGCGCAGCCCGGCTGCGCTTCGATCGCATCAATGAAGCTGACCGCGTCAGGGACGCAGACGCTGACCAACTGGACCTGTTGACGCGCATCGAGGCGCGCACGCACCTCGGCGGTCGCACGGTCGACTTCGTCAATCCGTTGCGCATCCTCATGCGAGGTCGTCTCACTGTGCACGGCGCGATGCCAGTTTTCGACAATAACCTCGCATCCGCCAATTTCGTCATCGTCGATGGGCTGAATACGGGCAAATCCGCTGACAAGCTCCTCGCCATCGAAGGCGCTGAATTCTCGCGCTATGCGAAGTCCCAGCCCTCTCGCGCGGCGCACGAGTGCCAGCAGCTCTGGAATGGCGAGCGTGCCCGGCAGAGTGCCGCCGCAGGCCTCATGGAGTTCGGCAAGCGGCTCATCGGCGGACAGAAGTCTGTCACTCGCATCGGTCAACCCGCGGGCTGCTGCTATGGATTGCTGCCGGTTCACGCCAGCCCACCATTCGAGGCATTGAGCATGTCAAGCGCGACTTCGGGCGGCATTGAACCAAGTCCATCAGGCGGCGACTGGCTTTGATCGAGCAGCCCGAATTGCGCTTCGATATCTTCCGCATCCAGCCCCGCCGCACGCAAGCTGATTGCCAGTCGCGCCGATTGGCGATCATGGCAGGAAAAAATCGCGCGATCTCGGCTTTGCGAGGTGAGTGCGGCGAGCGAGCTGGTGAACAGGGCCAGGCCGGCATGTTCAAGGTTAAGCCCGGCAATCGCGCCGCCGCGCATGCCAGCGGTCAGCCGGGCCAGCAGCCCAATGCGCGTTCCAGCTTCGTCATAGTTGGCCCGAAGCTGCTCGATTGCGCGGTCAAGCGGTGCAGGCTCGCGATCCTGCGCTGCCTCGCAAAAGCGCTCTAACACCGCAGAAAACAGGTCCGCAGGAAGTTCGCCAATCGGCAGTTCCATCCGCCTCTGCCCCAGGCTGAACCGCGATTGTGCAGCCATAGCGCTCATCGCAAGCTCTGCTGTTGCAGGATGATCCGAAGCAATCAGTTCCTGCACAAGCGGACTGAGAACAGGATCAATTCCGAACCGCTCTTCCAAGCGATCAGCAAGATGCCCTTCCAGCGCTAGCGCATAAAGGTGGTCGATCAGGGCGCTGTCATCCGAAATATCTTCGACAAGCTGGTCAATCGCAACATCGCTCGCGGTGGCGGGCGCACCGGCTTCAAGCAATTGGCGCGCAATGTCGCCGAGCATGCCGCGCAGCCGTGCCACGACCGCGTCGCTCACCAGCGATCCGCCGCCTGTATCGAGCATATGCGAAATGACCGGCGCAACCGAACGCAGCGCACGATCCTCGCGCTCAAGCTCATCTTTCAAGATGGCTTCCACATAGGTGGTTTCAGTCCGGTCCATTGCCATTTCGCCCATCCGGCACCCGATACAGCGCCTATGGTTAAAGCCCGGTTAGCTCAATATGCCTGCTCGCGCAGCATCAATTGCACAGTTGCGCCAAGAGCGAACACTGCCAACGCCTCGGGAAGCACTCCGAACACTGCTGCCAGTGCAAAAATCGCCATGTGGACCGCGCGATCACGCCAGATGGCCGTACCGGCACTTAACTGACTGTTCGCGCACCCTTTCCCGACGGTCCGAGATAGCAATATCGCTAGCAATGCCAGCGATATGAGAGGCAGTGAGGTGCTTACCATGCTCAGCGCCAGAACGAGCGCAGCGGTGCACAGAAGGTCCGTGGCCAGCACCAGTGCGCGCTCAATCTGCACATTCGCTCTTCGCGACCAAAGCGCCGAACGCATTCGCGCCCACGAACCGCTCAATTGCCCCGCGAATGCGCCAAGCGCCGCAACACCCAGCCCCCACATCCCCTGCCCAAGCGCTGACAAGGCGACGCCCGCGCTAAGCAATACGATGGATGCAACCGCGCTCCTCTCGGCACCTTTATCCAGCCAGCGCGGCGCTGTTTCGCGCACAATTGCATCGGCAACGGCCTGCAATGGCGCGCTTAGCGGCGCAGCGGGGGCGTTTGCAGTAATCAAATCCTGTTCACGCTCTTCCAGTGCAGCCTGCGATGTCGCGAGCAACCAGCGGCCCGCTTCCAGGCTATCAGAGGAAAGAGCGTGGCATTTGGTCCGGGCCTGCAAGGCTAGCCTCAGCAAGAGTGACATCGCGTCCCCATCTTGCGGCAGATCGGCAAGCTCCTGAACCTTGCCGGCCTTCATGACAGCAATCCCGGCCCAGTGCCTATCCCGGTCGATGCGCTCAAAATCTTCGGGGAAGGATTCGGCCAATTCGTGGCCTGCCGCGATCGTCCATATGCCCCTTCGCAGTTCGCCTTCATCCGGCATGAGAGCGTGCACGGCTTCCCGATCTGGCACCAGCCCATCAGCGATAAGGACCAGTTCGTCATTGGCCCGCATAATGCCTGTCAGGTGGATGTTGCCGCGCACGGCGTGAAACTCACGCCCCTCGCTCTCGACCCATTTCTGCTGAGCGAGCACTTCATCGGCTGGCCCCTCGCAAATGCACACGACCCGCTCGCAACCCAGCTCGCGCGCGAGTTCGATCTGCCAAGCCAGAACGCTTCGACCGCCAAGCATTAACTCAGCGCGTAGATTGCCTGACGGGGTACGTTTGATCGCGGCGACAAGAGCGGTGCGCAAATCGGGTCTTTCCAGTTGAGAGCGTTGACGACGCTAGGCGTCGCAAACGGCGATCTTCAAGCGGCGTTCGCCGGCAAACCCCATCATTTTGCGGTGAGTGGCAGCTAAAACCGCCCGCGCCGTTACTGGAACCCTGCGCCCCGGCCATCGAAGCGGTCCAGAACCGTCTCGATCTGGCGAATGGCCGCAGGCTCACCCGGCGCGCATGACAGCGCGTTTTCGGCAGCGAGCAACAATTCCTCGGCGTGGAAGCTGGCGGCCAGGCCCTTGAGTCGCATCGCGGCGACATTCCAGTTGCCATCGCAGCGTGAGCGTTTGAGCAGATCGAGCTGCTTGTGCGCGCTCTCCACGAATGCAGAACGCAACTCGCCGAGCAGCGCCGGATCATCTCCGGCAGCCGCAGCTAATGTCGCATCAAGGGCTCCGCTTTCATAGGCCATGCGTGGGACTCATAAGCACTTGGAGTTAATGCGGGGTTTATCCCAGCCCCGGCTGTGGTATCTTCATCGAATGTCAGGCGGACACCATATCCGGGCTGTGGGCCCCAACGCCGCGCAAGATGCGCAATCCGAAACCGAATCGGCAGCTTCGATGCCTGCCGACGATGCCGCAAGCGATGCGGAACTCGACCTTTCGGAATACACAGAGGAATATGCCGATGAGGCAGCCTTTGAAGATGACACCTATGTAACCGCGTCGCGTTTCGGATGGGTCACCCCTGCACTGGCCTTCAGCGTGGTCGCAATATGGACCGGGCTATATGTCTGGGCGATGCAGGATCAGCTGCTGAATGCGGCCAGTGCACCGCCTGCTCAATGGACACGGTGGATCATAGACTGGTCGGTGCCCGTCTTGCTCGTTTGCGTGGTGTGGCTTCTGACCATGCGTCATTCGCGCGCTGAAGCGAGGCGCTTTGCCGAAACCGCCGCGCTCCTTTCCCAAGAAAGTCGTGAACTTGAAGATCGGCTGACCGTGGTGAACCGCGAGCTCAGCCTTGCTCGTGAGTTTCTCGGTGCGCAATCGCGCGAACTGGAATCGCTCGGCCGGATCGCGAGTGAAAAGCTTTCGACTCACGCCGCCGAACTCCAATCGCTCATCAAATCAAACGGCGCTCAGGTCGATGCGATCGGCAGCGCGAGTGAAACGGCGCTCGGCAATATGAACCGGCTTCGCGACGATCTTCCGGTCGTTGCCAATTCTGCCCGAGATGTGACGAACCAGGTGGGCGCTGCCGGACGCACTGCACAAGAACAGCTGGACAAGCTGGTCACCGGATTCGAACGCCTCAACCAGTTTGGCAAGGCTAGCGAAAACCAGGTGAGCGCTCTCAACAATCGAGTGGGTAAAATTCTCGCCAGCTTCGGGTCACAGATCGCCGCGGTCGAAGACACCGTCGGCAAACGGTTGGAAGCGGTCAAAACCATGGCTGCCGACTATCGCACGCAGGTTCAAGCCGCCGAGGAGCAAGCCATTGCGGCTATCGGCCAACGCATCAGCTCGCTGGAAAGCGAAACTGAAGCAGTCTCGATCAAGCTGCGCGATGCTGAAACAGGCGCGCTTAACCAGTTGCTTGCCTCGAAGAAGCGCTTCGAAGAAGAGGTCGGGAAGACGGTGGAGTCTCTCGATCGCCTCGATGCCCACGCTCTTGCCGCCTCGCAAAAACGAATCCATGAGCTCAATCAGGAAGCCATCCGCTTCGATGAACGCCTCGGCATTCGCGACCGCAAGTTTCTCGAGGAGATGACCCGCCGCCAGGAGGAATTCGAGACACGCGAAGCTCAAGCTAGCGAGATACTGGCGCAGCGCCTGGCCGATCTCGACGACGCGCTTGCAGAGCGGCGCAGTGCGCAGGCTCAGGAAACCGAGAAACTCGTCGCCCATTCTGCCGCTATTGGTGAGCAGCTTGAAAAGCTTTCGACACTAATCGGTTCGATCGACAGGCAGGGCGAGGCGACGCGTAACGGGCTGACCGCAGGACTTAGCGATCTCGACAAACAACTGGCCGAGAAGCGCGCCGCGCTAAGTGAAACCGAAGCGCAACTGGCCGAATTGACCGAATCGGGAATCAGGTTGCTTGAGATCATTCAATCCGGCGCGAAGTATAGCCGCGAGGATCTGCCCGAGGCGATAGAAACTGCGCTCGGATCGCTTGGCTCCGTGGAAGAGCGCGCGGACAAGCTTTCCAGCATCATGTTCAGCACGCGCGAGAATGCGGAAGGACTGGCTGACTACCTTCTGGATACGCAGGGCAAGATCAGCGACACCGAAAGCCAGGTGGCAAACTTGCAGGCGAAGCTGACCGAGCAATCCGAAGAAGCGCTCTCGCGCCTTCAGGGCCTGCGTGGTGGCTTCACCCGCCTGAGCCTTGAAAGCAGCGAGTTTGCCGAAGGTACGCAAGACACACTCCGGATCGCACTCAACACTCTGGAAGACGCCACCAAATCCGCTTTCGCCGCTCTCGAAGACGGCGCGCGTGAAAAGGTCGGCACACTCGCGCAGACCATATCGAAGGAGGCCGCGCAGGAAATTGAACGCGCCCTGCGCAACGACACCGCTGAGACTGTCGGCAAACTCGAACAGGCGGCAAGTCATGCAGCCGGCGTAGGCCGTGAGGCAACCGCGCAGCTTCGCGATCAGCTTGCCAAGGTGAATGAACTGACAGTGAATCTGGAACAGCGCGTATCGCGGGCACGCGAGCTCGCCGAAGAGCAGGTCGGCAATGATTTCGCACGGCGCATGGCTCTCATAACGGACAGCCTCAACTCAAACGCCATCGACATCGCGTCCTCACTGTCGAGCGAAGTCACCGACACCCAGTGGGACGCCTATCTCAAGGGCGACCGCGGCATCTTCACGCGGCGGGCAGTGCGCCTCGTCAACAGCGCAGAGGCCAAGGAGATTGCTGAGCTTTATCAGCGAGACGATGCGTTCAAAGCCAATGTCAGCCGCTACATCCACGACTTCGAAGCGATGCTGCGCGCAATGCTGTCGACCCGAGATGGTAACGCCTTGGGCGTTACGATCCTCGGTTCGGACATGGGCAAGCTCTACGTTGTTCTCGCTCAGGCGATCGAGCGTTTCCGCCAGTAATCGACCCTAGTCTCGCGGCCCGATCTGCGTGGGCGGCTCCGGGAAGATGTCGAGATCTTCGGCAGACAGCCAGCCATATTCAAAGTTGAGCACGAACAGCGTTGTCAGTACGCATGCGATGATCGTTGCCTTGATCACCAACGGCCCAGGCCTGAAGTTTGTCGGTGCGCTCTCAGCCTGTCCTGGCACCTTTTCGATACCTTCCTCGTCCGCCGTGCGCACGCCGAAAGGCAGGAGCATGAAGGCACTCATCACCCAGAACAGGAAGTAGACCGCAAGGATCGAGGTCCATTGCATCAGTCAGCCTCCGGTGAGCCCAGGCCCGGCATTATCACCCGGACTTGCGGATTCTTGCCCGACCACCGCCTCGCAGAACGCCGCGCTGCGAGGCGCGCCGCTTCGTGCACGGCCACCGGATCAGAGGCATCGCGTCCCTTGAGCTTGCCAATGGCCTTCAGGATATCGTTCTGGGTCTCTTCAACAAAATCAGGCAGATCTTCATCAAGCGGCAAACCAATAGCCTCAATCACGGGCGTCTGTCCGCGGGCGAGCACTACGACTACCAGACCTTCAAAGGATATCCGGCGGCGAGTCGTCACCGCTTCGCCATCAGCCGGTGCGATTATGTCTCCGTCGAGGACAAGGCGTCCGCTCAAAACCTCTGCGATCTTGCCGGGTTTTCCGGGTGCAAGGCGAACCACATCGCCATTCTTCTGCACGACACCCGCAGGAATGCCGCACGCTTTCCCGAGACGAGCTTGCTCGGCCATGTGGCGGATTTCGCCGTGGACCGGAACCAGCACTTCTGGCTTCAGCCAGTCGTACAGCGCCTCAAGCTCTGGGCGGCCCGGATGGCCAGAGACATGGATCAGGCTCTGGCGGTCGGTGATCATGGTGATCCCCTTGGCGGCCAGCTGGTTCTGCATCTTGCCGATCGCGATTTCATTGCCGGGGATCTGTCGCGACGAGAAAAGCACGACGTCACCCGGCACCAGTTCTAGCGGGTGGTTGTCGTCTGCAATGCGGGCCAACGCAGCACGCGGCTCCCCCTGTCCGCCGGTCGCAAGGATCAGGACCTCGCCGCGAGGAAGGCTCATGGCAGTGTCAAAATCGACCGGTTCCGGAAAGTCCTCCAGGTAGCCGTTATCCTGCGCCACTTCGATAATGCGGTCGAGCGAGCGTCCCGCCACGCACAATTGCCGGCCGGTTTCTCGAGCAACTTCGCCGAGCGTGTGCAAACGCGCGACATTGCTGGCAAAGGTAGTAACCAGCACGCGCTTTCCAGAATGCAGCGCAATCTCCTCCATCAATCCTTTGTGAACCGCACCTTCCGATCCGGATGGGTTGGGATTGAAGACGTTGGTGGAGTCGCAAACCAGCGCAAGAACGCCGTCGTCACCGATAGCGCGCAGTTCCTTTTCCGTCGTAGGTTCGCCGATGATCGGATCTTCGTCGAGCTTCCAGTCGCCGGTATGAAACACCCGGCCATACGGGGTGTCGATCAGGAGCGCGTTGCCTTCTGCGATGGAGTGAGCAAGCGGTAGGTAGGTTATGGAGAAGGGGCCGATCTCGATCTGCCCATGATCTTCTTCAATGATGTTGATCTCAACCTGTCCGAGCAAGCCAGCTTCCTCAAGCTTGCGAGCCACGAGTTCAGCCGTGAACGGCGTCGCATAGAGCGGCACGCCCAGCTCACCGGCAAAATACGGTACGGCACCGATGTGATCTTCATGCGCGTGAGTGAGGACAATTCCCAGAAGGTCCTTGGTTCGCTCTTCAATGAATTCAAGATCGGCAAAGACAAGGTCGACACCGGGATATTCGCCGCCCGAAAACGTCATCCCCAGATCGACCATTAGCCACTTTCCATCGCAGCCATAAAGGTTGACGTTCATTCCAATTTCGCCTGATCCACCAAGGGCCAGGAAAAGCAGTTCCTTTTCAGGAGTGTAATTCTTCTTCACAGATTCTCTTTTTTTATTCTGGAGAGAGGGGGTTATTCGGCGGCCTGCCGCGCAAGAATTGCGAGGCCTTCGATTGTTAGGTCGGCGTCGACTATGTCGAAAATGTCAGTCGCCTCATCGAACAAGATAGCGAGCCCGCCCGTTGCGATCACCTTGGTCGGGCGCCCGATCTCTTTCTTCATGCGGGCAACGATCCCCTCCATCATCGCAACGTAGCCCCAGAACACTCCGATGAGCATCTGATCTTCGGTGTTGCGTCCGATGACGCTTGTGCTTTCCGGTGAGCGAATTGCGATGCGGGGCAGCTTCGCGGTTTTCCCTACAAGCGCATCGAGCGAGAGGTTGATCCCGGGCGCGATCGAACCGCCCTTATAAGTGCCGTTGAAATCGATCGCTTCGAACTTGGTCGCGGTGCCGAAGTCGATTGCGATGATATCACCGCCATATTTCTGGTGCGCAGCGAGGATGTTGAGCGCCCGGTCCGCACCCAGCGAACTGGGCTGATCGACGTCTATCTCAAACTTCCAGGCTGCCTTGCCCTCGCCTGCTTTGAGCGGAGTGATGCCAAAGTATTTCTGTGACAGCACGCTGAGATTGTGATCGGCGCGCGGCACGACTGAGGCGTATACAATCTGGCTGATATCGTCACGGCTCACGCCTTCAATGGTCAGCAATTGCAGCAGCCATACAGCGTATTCGTCTCCCGTTCGACGCGGATCGGTCGCAATTCTCCAGCGAGCGCGCGGTGGGCAGACATAGCCGCCCTCCCCGTCCGCTTCGAACAGGGCGAAAACGACATTGGTATTTCCGACATCGGCCGCCAACAGCATGGGCCTTGCACTCCTTTAGGTAATGTCGCCCGCTCGAATGACACGTTCGGAGCCATCCGCCAAGTTCAGCTTGAGCGCGCCGTCCAACGGATCGAGCCCTGCGAATGCTCCTTCAATCCGTGAGCCATCGGTGTCGTGCACTTGCACAGGGTCGCCGGTCCGGTGGATTGAAGCGTCGAGAAAAGCGCGCAGAACCGCGGCAAGGCCGCTCCCGCGCCAGATCGTGACATAGCTCGCAAATCGGCGCGCGAGCTCTTCGGCAAAGGTCTCAAGGTTTGGTGCCTGTCCAAAATCGGCTAGCGCTGCGGTCCTGCGGTCCGCAAGTTTGGGTGCCATTGCCAGATTGACACCGATCCCCACCACGACACTGCGATCTACCATTTCGAGCAGGATGCCCGAAACCTTTGCCCGCGCAATCAGGACGTCATTGGGCCATTTGAGTTCAGCGCGTATCGGCCCATCGCTTGTTTCATGGATCGCGTCAGCGACCGCGAGCGCTGCGACAAAACTAAGCGAGGCTGGCGGTGGGTCACCATCGCGAATGGCGACCACGGTCGAGCCCATGAAATTGCCCGTCCCATCAAACCACTCGCGCCCTTGCCGTCCTTTACCAGCGGTCTGTCGGCGAGCGACGAGCCAGTCATCCCGTGCGGGTGGATCGCCAGAACGCAGCGACGCTGCGAGATCGGCGTTGGTGGAGCCGGTTTCCTCTATGAAGCGGATCAAACCAGCCTGTCCGATCAAACCGCCATGAAGAGCGCGCGTGCCGCCTTGTCCGCAAGATCAGTCAGCGACGGCGTGAGCAGATAGCCAAGCGGTGAGATGATCACGGCGGTGATTGCCAGCAACACCCAATGCGCGGCTCCGCTCTTGCCGGTGGCGACGCCAGCGGGCTCATCGAAGAACATTACCTTGACGAACTTGATGTAATAGAATGCACCAATGACACTCGCCGCGATAGCGATGGCTGCGAAGACCACCAGACCGGCCTCAACTGTTGCCTGAAACACCACGAACTTGCTGTAAAAGCCGAGCAGCGGCGGAATACCCGCAAGGCTGAACATGAGCAGGAGCAGGCACCAGGCAATCGCCGGGCGCGTCACTGCCAGGCCAGCAATATCGCCGAAGGTCTCGAACAAGTTGCCGTCTTCGCTGCGCAGCATGAGAAGCGCTACGAAGCTGCCAAGGCTCATCGCGACATAGATGAACAGATAGATAAGCATCGCGCTCGCCCCCGCTGGGGACGCCACTGCAAGGCCCAGCAGGATAAAGCCGATATTGTTGATCGAGGAATAGGCGAGCAAGCGCTTGAGGTTCTCCTGACCGATAGCGCCGAGCGCGCCGAAAACGATTGAGGCGAGCGCTGCGAACATAACAATCTGTTGCCATGCGAGGACTTGACCGCCGAACACTTCGAATACAACGCGAGCGGTAAGCGCGACTGCGGCTACCTTGGGTGCGGTGGCAAAGAAGGCGGTGACAGGGGTTGGCGCGCCCTCGTAAACATCAGGCGTCCACATGTGGAACGGCACCGCCGCGATCTTGAACGCAAGGCCTGCCATGACGAAGATCAACCCGAACAATTGCCCGGTGGAAAGTTCGCCTTCGAGCCCGGCCCGCACACTCGCAAAGTCGGTCCCGCCGGTGAAGCCATAAAGCAGGCTTATCCCGTAAAGCAGAATGCCAGAGGCAAGCGCGCCGAGAACAAAGTATTTCAGACCCGCTTCCGCAGAGCGCTGGTCCGCGCGAAGGATCGATGCGAGCACGTAAGCTGCGAGCGAATTTAATTCGAGACCGAGATAGAGCGTCATGAAATCGCTGGCCGAAACCATGATGCTCATGCCGAGCGTCGCGAACAGGACCAACACCGGGTACTCAGCTCTAAGGCCTCGTTCTGCCCCGGCAGCGGCTGAATTGAAGAACGCGGGCGCCACGATGAGGCAGCCGATGGCCGCAAGGTAGATCAGCGCCTTTGAAAACAGCGCGAAGCTGTCGACCTTCATGAGCGTGCCGAACGCGAAAGTGTCCGGCCCGTCGACACCGAAGTGCAGGCCGGGAACCGTCATGATCCCGGCACCAAACAGCGCAGAAACAGCCAGGATCGCGACCGGACGAGCGAGCTTGTCACCGCCCCATGCTGCAACCAGCAGCAAAATGAGGCCCGCTGCGGTCAGCAACAGTTCCGGCATGACGAGCGCGAAAGAGGATGCAAAGTCGATCATCAGTGACCCTCCCCTTCGGCGTGATCATACTCGATGGCGTTGGCCGCCTCCGCGCGAGGATCACCTGCGGCAAGATCGGCATCGCTGGCAGGAGCCGCAGCCGCGATCTGGGCATCGAGCACCGCAATGTCCGCACGCATCGGAGCAAGGAAGCTCTCTGGATAAACGCCCATCCACAGCACCACGGCTGCGATCGGTGCCATCATCACCCATTCGCGAACGGTCATGTCGGACATGGCCGCCGCATCAGGGTTTTTCTGGCCCCCGAAAGCGACGCGGCGGTAGAGGTAAAGCATGTAGGCAGCGCCAAGAATGATACCGGTGGTGCAGATCAGCGCCACGAGGCTGGAAGTCTGATAGATGCCGGCGAGCGAGAGGAACTCGCCAACGAAGCCGCTGGTGCCCGGCAGGCCGATCGAGGCCATCGTGAACAGCAGGAAAAAGATCGCATAATAAGGCATGTTGATCGACAACCCGCCGTAACGCTCGATTTCGCGCGTATGCAGGCGGTCGTAGATCACGCCCACGCACAGGAAGAGCGCGCCCGACACAAGGCCGTGCGAAAGCATGACAATCATCGCGCCCTCAAGCCCCTGCACGTTGAATGCGAACAAGCCGACGGTGACAATCGCCATGTGAGCGACCGACGAATAGGCGATGAGCTTCTTCATGTCCGCCTGCACGAGCGCGACGAGCGAGGTGTAGACCACTGCGATCATAGAGAGGATGAAGACAAACCATGCGAAGTCAGCGCTGGCTTCCGGGAACATCGGAAGGCTGAACCGGATAAAACCGTACCCGCCAAGCTTGAGCAGAACGCCGGCGAGGATTACCGACCCCGCGGTCGGCGCCTGAACGTGAGCATCGGGAAGCCAGGTGTGGAAAGGCCACATGGGGACCTTCACCGCAAAGCTCGCGAAGAAGGCGAGCCACAGCCAGGTCTGCGCTCCGCCAGGGAACGGGTATTCCATCAGCGCCGGGATGTAGGAAGTGCCGGCCTCGGCCACCATCCAGAACATCGCCACCAGCATAAGAACTGATCCGAGCAGCGTGTAGAGGAAGAATTTGTAGCTCGCGTAAATCCGGTTATCGCCGCCCCATACACCGATGATCAGGTACATCGGGATAAGACCCGCCTCGAACATGATGTAGAACAGGAAGATATCCTGCGCAGCGAACGTCCCGATCATAAGGACTTCCATGAACAGGAAGGCGCTCATGTATTCGCCAATGCGCTTGGTGATACCTTCCCAACTGGCGAGAATGCAGATCGGCATCAGGAAGACGCTCAGCATGATGAGCATCAAGGCGATGCCGTCGATGCCTAACGCGTAAGAGAAGCCAGCGACGAGGTTGTAGCGTTCCTGGAACTGCCACTGTGCGCCGCCGATTTCGTAATTGACCCACAGCATCACGCCCAGACCAAAGGTTACGAGCGTCGCGCCTAGCGCAATCACGCGGGAAGCATTTCCTGCAAACAAGCAGGCAATCGCTCCAGCGAGCGGCACCAGCATCATGGTGGTGAGGATGGGAAAATCCATTGCTCTCAATGACCCCTAGAGCAGCACAAAAGTGACAGCGGCAATCAGGCCGAGAAGCATGATCAGCGCGTAAGTGTAGAGATAGCCCGATTGGATGGACTTGGCGGCCACCGAGCCACGCTGGACCACGGCGGCAATGCCGTTGGGGCCAAAGCGGTCAATCGTGCCGATGTCGCCAAGCTTCCAGAACTGGCGTCCCAGCCAAAACGCAGGCTTTACGAAAATCGCGTTGTAAAGCTCGTCAAAGTACCACTTGCGGAACACGAAATTGTGGAGCGCGCCGAAAGTGCCGACGAACTTCGCCGGAATGTCGGGCTTCGCGATGTAAGCGATGTACGCGCCGATAAATCCAGCGATCATGACGACAGTGGCGGTCAGCTTGACCCACAGAGGCACCGCATGAAGCGCGTGGACGAGATTCTCGTTAAAGTAGATCGAGCCTCCCCAGAAAGCGCCGTTCACTGCGTCGGATGCTCCATCGATGAACGGATACTTAAAGACGTATCCAGCAAACACCGCACCTACAGTCAGCAGACCAAGTGGAACGAGCATAGTGATCGGGCTTTCATGCGGATGGTATCCGCCAGTCGTGTCCTCGCCGGCGTCCTCAGGCGTTTTGTGAACCGAGTGCTGGATATGCTCGCTCTCAATCCAGCGCGGCTTGCCCCAGAAAGTGAGGAACATCAGACGCCAGCTGTAGAAGCTGGTCAGCAAAGCAGCGATTGCGCCCGCCCAGAAGGCAAACTGTGCAACGCCAGTACCGCGCGCCCAGGCCGCTTCGAGGATTGCATCCTTCGAGTAGAAGCCCGCGAAACCGAACACGCCAAGCACACCGACACCAGTGATCGCGAGCGTCCCCGCCATCATCGCCCAGAAGGTGACCGGAATCTCTTTCCGCAGGTTGCCGTAATAGCGCATGTCCTGCTCATGATGCATCGCGTGAATGACAGAGCCTGCGCCAAGGAACAGCAGCGCCTTGAAGAATGCGTGCGTGAAAAGGTGGAACATCGCCACGCCATATGCGCCCACACCTGCTGCAAAGAACATGTAGCCCAGCTGCGAACAGGTCGAATAGGCGATGACCCGCTTGATGTCCCATTGCGTCGTGCCGATCGTCGCTGCGAAGAAGCAGGTGGCGGCACCGATCACAGTAACGATCATTAGCGCGGTCGGCGCGGTCTCGAACATCGGCGAAAGGCGGCAGACCATGAAGACGCCCGCGGTCACCATGGTAGCCGCGTGGATCAGCGCCGACACCGGGGTCGGGCCTTCCATCGCATCGGGCAGCCAAGTGTGAAGACCAAGCTGCGCCGATTTGCCCATCGCGCCGATGAACAGAAGGATACACAGAATATCCATCGTGTAGAGGCGCATGCCAAGGAAGGTGATGGTCGTCCCGCTCATCGCGGGCGCTGCATCGAGGATTTCGGGGATCGAGGTGGTGTTGAACACCAGAAATGTCCCGAAAATGCCGAGCATGAAACCCAGATCGCCCACACGGTTAACCACGAAAGCCTTGATCGCAGCGGCATTGGCGCTGGGCTTCTTGAACCAGAAACCGATCAGCAGATACGAGGCAAGCCCCACCCCTTCCCATCCGAAGAACATCTGGACGAGGTTATCGGCAGTCACGAGCATCAGCATCGCGAAGGTGAAAAGTGACAGGTAGGCGAAGAAGCGCGGCTGATCCGGGTCTTCTTCCATGTACCCCCACGAATAAAGGTGCACGAGCGCTGAAACCGAGTTGATGACCACGAGCATGACCGCAGTCAGCGCATCGACGCGCAGCGCCCAGTCAAAGCTCATGTCGCCCGACTGCACCCATTGAAGTACGGGTACGACTTCAGCCGTATGCGTACCTGCAAGAAAACCGATGAAGATCGGCCAGCTAAGGATCGCGGACAGGAACAGCGCGCCGGTCGTGATCGACTTGGTCACGGTGTTGCCAAGTGCGCGGTTGCCCAGCCCCGCAATGATCGACGCAACGAGCGGCGCGAATACGATGATGAGGATTTGCGTTTGCACCGGTGCTTATCCCTTCATCCGGTTCACGTCGTCGACCGCGATTGTGCCGCGACCGCGATAATAGATGACGAGGATAGCGAGCCCGATGGCTGCCTCTGCCGCGGCGACGGTCAGGACCATCATCGCGAAAACCTGTCCTACGAGATCGCCCTTGAACGCGCTGAATGCGACCAGGTTGATATTGACGCTCAGCAGGATCAGCTCGACCGCCATGAGGATGACGATCACGTTCTTGCGATTGAGGAAGATACCGAGCACGCCGAGCACGAACAGGATCGCGCCCACTACGAGGTAATGTTCGATGCCGATGCTCACAGCTCGACCCCCTTCCCGTATTCGGGATTTTTCATGACGGTTGCCTCTTCGGGGCGGCGGCGGATCTGCTTGCCGATGTCCTGGCGGCCACGTGCACCCGGCTTTGCCTCACGGTGGGTGAGAACAATCGCGCCGATCATCGCCACAAGCAGGATGATGCCGGCGATCTCGAACAGCACGATATAACGTCCGTAAAGCAGCGCTCCGATGGCCTCGATGTTGCTAACACCCTCTCGCTCCACCGCAGTGCCATCGGGCGTCCCAAGCTCAATCCCGCCCGCACCATATGCGCCAAGACCAAGGATCAACTCTGCCAGCAGGATGAGCGCAATGGCGATCCCCAGTGGGAAGTTCTTGATAAAACCAGCGCGCATCGCGGCGAAGTCGATGTCGAGCATCATAACCACGAACAGGAACAGGACCGCGACCGCTCCGACATAGACAATCACGAGCAGCATCGCGATGAATTCCGCGCCGACGAGAACCATCAATCCCGCCGCATTGAAGAAGGCGAGGATCAGCCACAGGACGCTGTGCACCGGGTTGCGCGACATGATGACCATGACCGCGCTCGCGATGACGAGCCCTGAGAACAGGTAGAATGCTAGAACTTGAATCATGATCCCCGTTTTGAGTCCCTTGTACTCTTGGCCGCAGCGCCCTTAACGATAGGGTGCGTCAGCTTCAAGATTGGCCGCGATGGCCCGTTCCCACTTGTCACCATTCGCGAGCAGCTTTGCCTTGTCATAAAGCAGCTCTTCGCGGGTTTCGGTGGCGTATTCGAAGTTTGGCCCCTCTACGATCGCATCGACCGGGCACGCTTCCTGGCAAAAGCCGCAATAGATGCACTTGGTCATATCGATGTCGTAGCGGGTGGTGCGGCGGCTGCCGTCTTCGCGCGGCTCTGCCTCGATCGTGATCGCCTGAGCGGGGCACACCGCTTCGCACAGCTTACAAGCGATGCAGCGTTCTTCGCCGTTCGGGTAACGGCGCAGTGCGTGCTCACCGCGGAAACGCGGGCTGAGAGGCGACTTCTCGAACGGATAGTTGATCGTCACCTTGGGTTTGAAGAAATACTTCAAGGTCAGCGCGTGAGCCTTCAGGAACTCCCAAAGGGTGAACGATTTGAGGAGCTGTGTTGCGGTACTCATGATGCTTCACTTGCAGCAATTGGCTGCGCTGCTGGTTGGGTTTCAACGAAATCGGCAGGCGGTACGCTGGCGGGATCCACGAGCGGCGCCGGGCGGTCGAAATGGCCTGTCGCCATCAGGTAGCCGCTGATCGCCGCGACGAAGAGCAGGCTCATCGGAAGAAACACTTTCCAGCCAAGCCGCATCAGCTGGTCATAGCGGTAACGCGGCACGGTCGCCCAGATCCAGCTAAAGATCAGGAAGAAGCCAAAGGTCTTCAGCAAGAACCACACGATGCCCGGCACATAATAGAGCGGTGCCCATTCAATCGGTGGCAGCCAACCGCCCATGAAGAGCAGCGTGCACAGCGAGCACATCAGCAGGATGTTCGCATATTCGCCCAGCCAAAACAGGGCGAAGGCCATGCTCGAATATTCAGTCTGGTAGCCAGCGACGAGCTCGGATTCCGCCTCGGTCAGGTCGAAGGGAGCGCGTGCAGTCTCTGCCAAGGCGGAGATGAAGAACACAACGAACATCGGGAACAGCAGCAGGTTGAAGAAAAACCCGTTAACGATCCCGAAACCGTGCCCACGCTGCGCCTCGACAATGCCGGTCATGTTGAAGGTCCCCGCCCACAGCACGACGCAAACGAGGATGAAGCCGATCGAGACCTCATAAGAGATCATCTGCGCGGCGGCGCGCATGGCGGAGAAGAACGGATACTTGGAGTTTGACGCCCACCCGCTCATCACCACGCCGTAAACGCCCAGCGAGCTGATCGCGAGGATGTAGAGCAGCCCGACATTGATGTCAGCCAGCACAACGCCCGCATCGAACGGAATCACCGCCCATGCCGCAAGCGCAACGGTGAAGGTGATGATCGGCGCGAGAAGGAAGATGCCCTTGTTCGCGGCGGACGGGATGATGGTTTCCTGAAGGAACACCTTTAGGCCATCAGCAAAGGATTGAAGCAACCCGAATGGCCCCACAACGTTGGGACCACGGCGAAGCATGATCGCGCCCAGCACTTTGCGGTCAACGTAGATTACCATCGCGACCGAGAACATCACGATCAACGAAATCGCGAGGATGCCGGCGAGGGTGGCGACGGTCCATGCCCACTCATAGGACATGCCAAAGCCTTGGAAGAACTCGGTCATTCCGCAGCCTCCTTGATCTCATCTGCATGCAGCAGTTCGGCCGAGCATTGCTGCATGACCGCGCTCGCCCGCGCGATGGGGTTGGTGAGGTAGAAATCCTTTACCGGATAGGCACTGATCGTGCCTTCGGCCTTGGCGCTGCTGTCGGCCTTGGGCAGGTCGCCGTAATCGGCGAGCCCTTCCTCGCCAAACGCAGGCACTTCGGCGATCATCGCGCCTTGAAGCTGCGTGAAACTGTCGAAGCCGACCGAGACTCCCAGCGCGTCTGCAAGCGCACGCAGGATCGTCCAGTCTTCGCGCGCGTCACCCGGCGCGAATACGGCTTTCTCGGCATACTGCACCCGGCCTTCGGTGTTGACGTAGGTACCGTCCTTTTCAGCATAGCTTGCTGCTGGCAGGATGATGTCGGCAGCATGCGCGCCCTTGTCGCCGTGATGCCCGATATAGACTTTAAGGCTGTTGGCGAATGGCTCGTAATCCATTTCGTCCGCGCCGAGGCTGAGGACGACCTTGGGCTTGGCCGCCGCGAGATCGGCCATGCCGCCTTCGACCGTGAAATCGAGCATCAGCGAGCCCATGCGAGCCGCGCTCATATGCAGGACGTTGAAGCCGTTCCAACCGTCCTTTACCAGGCCGAACTTGTCCACCAGCTTCAATGCCGGGGCGAGTGCACCGGCTGCAAGAGCCGCACCGCCGAGGATAACAGCCGGGCGTTCCGCAGCCTTCATCGCATCTCCAAGAGCCTTGGGTGCGCGGTTGAGAACCTTGAGGTCTTCGCCGAGAAACTCAGCAGGATAGGTGGTTTCCCATTCCGGGCCGACCACGAACACCTTCGCGCCGTGCTTAACCGCCTTGCGGATGCGCGCATTGACGAGCGCGGCTTCCCAGCGGATGTGCGAGCCGACGATCAGGATCGCATCAGCGGTCTCGATCCCGGCGAGCGTCGAGTTGAAATTGACCGCCGCAATGTTCGACACATCGTAGGTCATGCCGGTCTGACGCGCTTCGACGAGGTTCGATCCGCAAGCCTTGAGAAGCGACTTCGCCGCAAACATCGTCTCGCAATCGACCATGTCGCCAGCTACCGCCGCAATCGCGCTCTTGTGGCTGCCGAGGTGGCTTGCGATCGTATCAAACGCTTCGCTCCAGCCCGAAGCCTGAAGCTTGCCGCCCTTACGAATGAAGACCTTGTCGAGACGGCGCTTCATCAAGCCATCGACCTGATAGCGGCCCTTGTCCGACAGCCATTCTTCGTTGACGTCGTCATTGATGCGCGGGAGTGCGCGCATCACTTCGCGGCCCTTGGAGTGAAGCGAAATGTTGGCGCCAACCGCGTCCGATACGTCGATACTGAGCGTGCGCTTTAGTTCCCACGGACGCGCTTCGAAAGCATAAGGACGCGAAGTCAGAGCGCCGACCGGGCACAGATCGATCACATTGGCTGAAAGCTCGTGCTTTGCAGCCTGCTCCAGATAGGTCGTGATCTGCATGTCCTCGCCGCGATAGAGCGCGCCGATCTCGTCCACGCCCGCGATCTCTTCCGAGAACCGCACGCAGCGGGTGCAATGGATGCAGCGGGTCATGATCGTCTTGATCAGCGGGCCCATGTATTTTTCGGTGACCGCGCGCTTGTTCTCGCGGTCATAGCGCGATCCGCCGCGGCCATAGGCCACCGCCTGATCCTGCAGGTCGCACTCTCCGCCCTGGTCGCAGATCGGGCAGTCAAGCGGGTGGTTGATGAGCAGGAACTCCATCACCCCTTCGCGCGCCTTCTTGACCATCGGCGTGTCGGTGCGGATTTCCTGACCGTCAGCAGCCGGAAGCGCGCAGGACGCCTGCGGCTTGGGCGGCCCCGGCTTCACCTCGACCAGACACATGCGGCAGTTGCCCGCGATGCTGAGCCGCTCATGATAGCAGAAGCGCGGGATTTCCTTTCCGGCAAGCTCGCACGCCTGCAGCACGGTCGCGCCGTCGGGAACCTCGATTTCCTGACCGTCTACGATGACTTTAGGCATCGTCAGCTCTCGATCCACGCGAACCGGCTCGCTTTATCAGGGTTGACAACTCACGTAGCTCCACTTCGACAGCAGCCAGCCGTTTCGACTGCAAATAGACGACCAGCCACGGCACTCCGATACCGAACAACAACATGGAAATGACCAGGAAAAACTCTTCCATGATTACTCCGCCGCCTCCGGAAGTCGTTCGTTGATGCGCCGTTCCAGCTCGGGGCGGAAATGGCGGATCAGGCCCTGGATCGGCCAGGCCGCCGCGTCGCCCAGCGCGCAGATGGTGTGGCCTTCGACCTGCTTGGTGACCTGCTGCAGCATGTCGATTTCCTCGATCGCGGCATCGCCGGTGCGCAGGCGTTCCATCATGCGCCACATCCAGCCCGTGCCTTCGCGGCAGGGGGTGCACTGGCCGCAGCTTTCGTGCTTGTAAAAATAGCTTAGTCGACTGATCGCGCGAACGATGTCGGTCGACTTGTCCATCACGATCACGCCCGCCGTGCCGAGGCCCGAGCCGAGGTCTTTCAGCCCGTCGAAATCCATCGGCGCGTCCCAGATCTGCTCGGCCGGGACCAGCGGAACCGAGGAGCCACCGGGGATCACGGCGAGGAGATTGTCCTTGCCGCCGACGATGCCGCCGCAATGATTTTCGATCAGCTCGCTGAACGGGATACTGAGCGCTTCCTCGACCACGCAGGGCTTGTTCACGTGTCCGCTGATCTGGAAGAGCTTGGTGCCTTTGTTGTTCTCGCGTCCGAAGCTCGCGAACCACGATGCGCCGCGACGCAGGATCGTGGGGACGACCGCAATGCTCTCCACGTTGTTGACCGTGGTCGGGCAGCCATAGAGGCCTGCACCTGCCGGGAACGGCGGCTTGAGGCGCGGTTGCCCCTTCTTGCCCTCCAGGCTCTCGATCATCGCGGTTTCTTCGCCGCAAATGTAAGCGCCAGCGCCGCGATGCATGAAGACGTCGAAATCGAAGCCCGTGCCGCTGGCATTCTTTCCGATCAGGCCTGCGTCATAAGCTTCGTCGATGGCAGCCTGCAGCACCTGCGCTTCGCGAATATATTCGCCGCGAATGTAGATATAGGCGGCACGCGCACGCATCGCGAAACCGGCGACGAGTGCGCCTTCGACCAGCTTGTGCGGGTCGTGACGGATGATCTCACGGTCCTTGCACGAACCCGGCTCAGATTCGTCGGCGTTGATGACGAGGAAGCTCGGACGGCCGTCCTTCGATTCCTTTGGCATGAACGACCATTTAAGACCGGTGGGGAAGCCTGCCCCGCCCCGCCCACGAAGACCCGATGCCTTGATCTCTTCGATGATCGCGTCCTGCCCGCGTTCGATCAAAGCCTTGGTGTTGTCCCAATCGCCGCGCGCCTGCGCAGCCTTGAGCCCGGCATCCTGGAAGCCGTAAACGTTGGTGAAGATGCGGTCCTTGTCAGCCAGCATCGCCTTGATCCTTCACTTTAGAAATTCTCAGCTGGCGCAGCGTCAGCGCCTGAAACAGAAGGCCCATACCCATCAGGGCAATACCAACGGGACGCTCACCAGTGGCAGCGAGATACGCGCCGGCACCAAAGCCCACGAGGCCTGCAATCATCAGTGCGAGCGTGCCGCCGTTCATTGCCGACGACCTTCGAAATCGGCCGCGCGCATCTCTCGTTTGGCGCGTCTGAGAATCCACAAGCTTGGTACGAAAAATACCAAACATAGTACGAACCCAAAGACACTGAATGTAAATGGATAAAGGCCGAGGATCGCTACGGCACCAAAAAGCCAAAACAGGCCAATGAAAGATCCGGTCAAGCCGACCGCGACCAAGGCTCGTGTACTGGTCGCCATCACCAGTCCCCCCGGTAATCGTGGTTGGCGTCGACCATTTCCTTGAGCGTGGTCGGGCCACCGCTCGGTTCGGAGGTGTGGCGGCCCGGCTCTTGCGTGCCCGTTTTGGGCTGCTCGCCAGCGGCCAGCGCGTCGAGCACAGCGTCGAGACGTTCGACGGTCAGGTCCTCGTAATTGTCGTCATTGATCTGGACCATCGGCGCGGTCGCGCAGTTGCCCATGCATTCCACTTCGGTGAGGGTCCACAATCCATCCTCGGACACCTTGCCGAACGCCATGCCGCGCTTCTTGCACGCGCTGATGATGTCGTCCGATCCACGCAGCATGCACGGCGTCGTGCCGCAAACTTGCACGTGGTACTTACCGACCGGCTTCATGTTGTACATGAAATAGAACGTCGCGACTTCGAGCACCCGGATAACCGGCATGTCGAGATAGTCGGCGATATATTCGATCACCGGAAGCGGGAGCCAGCCCTGCGTATCGGTTTCCTCGCCAACCTGACGCTGGCCGAGATCGAGCAGAGCCATCACTGCCGATTTCTGGCGACCTTCAGGATACTTGGCGATCTCGCGATCGGCCTTTTTCTTGTTCTCTTTCGACCACTCGAAAGAGCCCCAGCGCGCGCGCAGTTCGGGCGTATCGGGTGCGGGAGTACGGTCAGCCATTAGCGATCACACTCCCCAAACACGACATCAATCGCGCCGAGAATGGCGGTGGCGTCAGCCAGCATGTGTCCCTTGCTCATCATATCCATGGCTTGAAGGTGGCTGAAAGCCGTCGGGCGGATTTTGCAGCGGTACGGCTTGTTCGTGCCGTCGCTGACGAGATAGACGCCGAACTCGCCCTTGGGGCTTTCGGTCGCGACGTAGACTTCGCCCGCGGGCACGTGGAAGCCTTCGGTGTAGAGCTTGAAGTGGTGGATCAGGCTTTCCATCGACTGCTTCATCTCGCCGCGCTTGGGAGGCGAAACCTTGCCGTCGGTGCTTGCGATCGGGCCTTCGGGCATGTCACGCAGGCACTGCTTGATGATCTTGGCGCTCTCGCGAACTTCCTGCACGCGCACCATGAAACGGTCATAGCAATCCGAATTCGTGCCGACCGGAATGTCGAATTCCATGCGGTCATAGACGTCGTAAGGCTGCGACTTGCGCAGGTCCCACGGAATGCCCGCAGCACGGATCATCGGGCCGGAAAAGCCCCACGCGACCGCGTCATCACGGCTTACGACGGCGATATCGACGTTGCGCTGCTTGAAGATGCGGTTGTCCATGACGAGGCTCATCGCGTCGTCGAAGAGCTGGAAGAAACGGTTATCAAGCCAGTCGCCAATGTCGACCAGCAGCTTCTCCGGCACATCCTGATGAACGCCGCCGGGACGGAACCAGGCAGAGTGCATGCGTGCGCCCGATGCGCGTTCAAAGAAGTTGAGGCAATCTTCGCGCAGTTCGAACACCCACAGGTTCGGCGTCATTGCACCCACGTCCATGACGTGCGCGCCGATGTTGAGCATGTGGTTGCAGATGCGGGTCAGCTCGGCGAACAGCACGCGAAGGTACTGCGCACGCTCTGGCACCTCGAGGTTCAGCAGCTTCTCGATCGCGAGCACGTAGGAGTGCTCCTGACACAGCGGCGAACAATAATCGAGCCTGTCGAAATAGGGCAGCGCCTGAAGATAGGTCTTCTGCTCGATCAGCTTCTCGGTACCGCGGTGGAGCAGGCCGACATGCGGATCGACACGCTCGATAACTTCGCCGTCAAGTTCCATCACCATGCGCAAGACGCCGTGCGCCGCAGGGTGCTGCGGGCCGAAGTTCAACGTGTAGTTGGTGATGACTTCGCCGTCGGTTGTCGGCGATTCTTCGATCTGGACGCTCATTCGTCGCCCTCCTTCACATCGTCGTCATCGCCGATCTCGACCTCGATCATGTCGGGTGGAACGGCGGCGGTGCCTTTGGCGGCGTTTTCCTCGGCCCTTGGGCCGGCACCGGTGTCGGCGGGTTTCTCGGTTACCTTGGGCTTGTCTACCTGCGGCGGGCCGTCTGCCTTCTCATCGCCGGGAAGCACGTAGTCCGACCCTTCCCATGGCGAGAGGAAGTCGAATGTGCGCATGTCCTGCGGCAGTTCGACCGGTTCGTAGACGACGCGCTTCTCGTCTTCGGAATAGCGCAGCTCGATATAGCCGGTCATCGGGAAATCCTTGCGGAAAGGATGCCCTTCGAAGCCGTAATCGGTGAGGATGCGGCGAAGGTCCGAGTTTCCGTCGAATACCACGCCATACAGGTCGAACACCTCGCGTTCGAGCCAGCCAGCGTTAGGCCATAGCGACGTTACGCTTGGCACGGGCGTCGCCTCGTCGGTCGAACACTTGACCATGATCCGGTGGTTCTTGGTCAGGCTGAGCAGCATGTAGACCACCTCGAAACGCTCATCGCGGTCCGGATAGTCGGCCCCGGCGATTTCCATCAATTGCTGGTATGCATGGTCATCGCGAAGGATACGCAGCACATCGGCGACGCTGTCGCGCTTTACCGAGAGGATGATCTCGCCGTGCTGCTCTTCAGCACGCTCAAGCCAGACGCTGACGCTTTCGCTCAGAGCATCAAGGACGCCATCGTTCGAGGCGAATTTGGGGGCGGAGTGGAGGACGGTCATATTAACGCTCAATCGTCCCGGAACGGCGGATCTTCCGCTGCAGCTGCATCACACCATAAAGCAGCGCCTCGGCGGTCGGAGGGCAACCGGGCACGTAAATGTCGACCGGAACGATCCGGTCGCAGCCGCGAACGACGCTGTAGGAATAGTGGTAATAGCCACCGCCATTGGCGCACGAACCCATGCTGATCACGTATTTTGGATCAGACATCTGGTCGTAAACCTTGCGCAAGGCCGGAGCCATCTTGTTGCACAGCGTCCCTGCGACGATCATCACGTCCGACTGACGTGGCGAGGCGCGCGGGGCGATGCCGAAACGCTCCATGTCATAACGTGGCATGTTGACGTGGATCATCTCGACCGCGCAGCATGCGAGGCCAAAGGTCATCCACCACAGCGAACCGGTACGCGCCCACTGAAACAGGTCTTCGGTCGAAGTGACGAGGAAGCCCTTGTCATTCACCTCTGTCTGAAGCGAGCGGAAGTAATCTTCGTCAGGCTGGCGCACCTCACCCGCTTTCGCGGTTTCGAGTGCGCTCACATCCGGCAGATTGTCCGGAGGGGTGACCCCTATTGTCTGTTGGGGCGTGCTCATTCCCAGTCCAGAGCTCCCTTCTTCCACTCATATGCAAGGCCGATCGCGAGGATGCCGAGGAAGGTCATCATGCCGATCCAGCCTACCCAGCCCGTTTCACCAAGGCTCACCGCCCAGGGAAACAGGAAAGCGGCTTCGAGGTCGAAGATGATAAAGCTGATCGCGACCAGATAGAACCGGACATCGAACTGGCTGCGCGCGTCTTCGAATGCGGGAAAGCCGCATTCATATTCCGACAGTTTTTCCGCGTCAGGATTGTGCGCACCGGTGAGGCGGGAAACGCCCATCGGCAGAAACACGAAAAGCACGGAAAGCCCGAAGGCGATGAAGATGAAGAGCAGTATCGGCAGATACTGAGCGAGATCTATCACAGCGATGTCCAGACGTTATTGGTCCCAATGCGCTGCCTCTAGGCGTGTCGTCACTGCCGCGCAAGGGCGCGACTCGGTCAAATCAGCACATATCTGTTGCAGAAAATCGAACTGCGGGCCTGGCCGATGTCAATCCTGACCGGCCAAAAGTGGCAAGCGGCGAATCTCGGTCGGTATTGCGGGTTTGTCCTGAACCGGTTCACCCTTGATGAAGCGGTCCCATTGGCCGGTCGCAACGTAAACAAGCGCATTGCCAGAAATGCTCCCACCCAATGGCTCCGTCCAACCGGGATGCGCTTGCTCAAGCGTCTCGACCGCGGTGATGCTCAGCCCATCTTCCGACAGGGTCAAAGCGGTGATCCGCATGGGCGATGTGCCGTTCTGCATCGCAATGAGGCGGTCGCCATGCCGCCACAGGCCATCGACCCCGTCGAGGATCGCCGGCACGTCCGTGCGCAGTCGCGAAACGGAGCCGTCCTCAAGGTCGATGATCGCCAGTCCATAGCGATAGTCGCTGGTGTAGAGCCGCGTGCCATCGGCGCTGAGCGCCAGACCTTGTGGTGATCGGAAGGTTCCCGGCGCAACCAGCTCATGCATCTCGGTCGCGCCGACAGGCTTGCGATAGACCCCTCCCCCGACCGGATCGCTCGCATAAACGGTTGCATCTGGACCAATCGCGAGGTCGGACAATGCCTTTGCGCTTTCGGGCGAGGCCACGAATACCGGATTTTGAAAGTCGCCGCGCAGTCCGACAAGGCCGGTAAAGAGTTCCTCAGCGTCTTCTGAATCGTCAAGATTGGCAGACGCAGCCCAGCCCATGGAATCGTCCGGCTCTCCGACGATGCCGGACAAGTCATTGGCTCCCGGCACCGCAATCGCCGTCCACCCCGCGTCCGGAACAAAGATATGGATCGCGTTACCCGTGACCGAAGTCGCCACCATCAAAGGAGCGGTCGCTGGGGCGAAGACGCTTTCGATGAGCCCCGCCTCGGCCGGCGCGGTCGCGATCACCTCGCTTGCCTCGATGATGTCAGCCTCGGGGATGAGCAGCGCCGCCACTTCCCCGGCATTATCCTCCCCGACCAGACGCGGCAGCTGGCCGCGAGCGACTTCGCTGAAAAGGTAGCCGCGATCTTTCAGCCAGCGCAGCGTTTCCTTGAGGCCTTCGATATCCTCGGCACCGAGCTGGGCATTCAACAACCGAAGCCGCACCGAGGAACTGTCGGGAAAGGCTTCGACCAGCTGCGTCAAACCGTCGAGGTCGCTAATCTGCCCGGTCTGTGAATCGACGCTTCGCCACGCAGCGCTTTCTTGCGCGAACAGAGGCGACGCAGCCGTTAGCGCGAGTGCCGCGAGGATCGCTTTCATCGGGGCAGCCCTTACGCGCTTTCCTTGGCCTTTCCATAAGGCGGCTTCATCTTGGCAAGCTTGGCCACGTCAATCTTGGGCTGGTGATAGACCGCGCGCGCATGGCTGAATTCCTTGAAGCCTTCTATCGCGTGGTAGCTTCCCATGCCCGAAGGACCGATCCCGCCGAACGGCAGGTCCTCCATCGAGACATGGAAGATGACGTCATTGGTGGTCACGCCGCCTGAAACGGTGCGGGAAAGAACGCGCTCCTGCTCGTTCTTGTCTTCGCCGAAGTAGTAGAGGCCAAGCGGGCGGTCGTTGGCATTGATGTAATCCACTGCCTCATCGACCGCCTTGTAGGTCTTTACCGGCAGGACAGGGCCAAAGATTTCCTCCTGCATTACGCTCATATCGTCATTGACGCCGCGCAGGACCGTCAGTGGCATCTTGCGCTGGTTGGCGCTCGCAAAGTCCTCACCCGCCGGATTGACTTCGATAACCTCGGCGCCCTTGTCGCGCGCGTCTTCGACCAGGCCCTGAAGCCGCTCGAAGTGGCGGTCGGAAACGATGGACGCGTAATCATCGTTTTCGAGCACGGTCGGATACATGGTCGATGCGGCGTTGGTCACGCCGGCAATCGCTTCGTCCTCGCTCTCTTCGGGCACATACATGTAATCGGGCGCGAGGCAGATCTGCCCGGCATTCATCATCTTGCCCAGCGCGATGCGCTCACCCGCTTTCGCGAAATCAGCGCTGCGACCAAGCACCACGGGGGACTTACCACCAAGCTCAAGCGTGACGGGCACGAGGTTTTCGGCGGCGGCCTGCATCACCCGTCGCCCGGTCGCAGTCGAGCCGGTGAAAATCAGGTGGTCGAACGGCAGCGACGAGAATGCGGCGGCAACTTCCGGCCCGCCGGTGACGACGACGCATTCGTCCGGAGTGAAGTACTCTTCGACCAGTTCAGCCATCAGCAGCGATGTGCGCTCGGTAAATTCGCTTGGCTTGATCATGGCGCGGTTGCCGGCAGCAAAGACCTGCATCAGCGGCGAGAAAGCGAGGTTCACAGGGAAATTCCACGGTGACAGGATGCCAATGACGCCCTTGGGCTCGTAACGAACCTCTGCCTTTGCGCCCATAAGGCCGAGCGGGAACTGGACCTTGCGCTTTTCAGGCCTCGCCCATTTGTCCATGTTGGACAGCGCGTTCTTGCCCGCTCCAATCGTGCCATCGATATCTGTAATCATGGATTGGTGCATCGCGCGATTGCCGAAATCCGCGCTCATCGCTTTGCAGAGGTTTTCGCCATGATCCTTGAGCAGAGCCATTGCGCGCCGAATGCGATTCTTGCGCATCTTCATGCTTTCCGGACGCGATGCGGTGAAGGCGCTGCGCTGCAATTCGAGCAGACGTTCAAGTTCTTCGCGTTTGTCGTCGGCCATTTTGGTCTCTCTCTCCGGCACAATTGGTTTCGCTTTGCCACGCTTTGTGAGCGAAACCGCGAGCGCTCGCAAGCTAATACCAATTGCCGATGGCAAAGCTGATCACGCGTTGCCATGAGACTGGCACGACACTAAGTCGGGAGCCAAATCTCCCCCTCGTTTCTCAAGGAAGTGCATCATGGCCCAGTTTTCCGCCGACGATCCGATTGTCATCCTTTCCTACGCGCGCACGCCGATGGGCGGAATGCAAGGGGCGCTTGCCGATGTGTCGGCGACTGACCTGGGTGCGACTGCCGTGAAGGCAGCGGTGGAGCGTTCGGGTGTGCCGGGCGAAAAGTTCGACCGCACCTATATGGGCTGCGTCCTTCCCGCAGGCCTTGGCCAGGCGCCCGCGCGTCAGGCGACGATCAAGGCGGGCCTTCCCGAAAGCGTGCAGGCGACCACCGTCAACAAGGTATGCGGCAGCGGAATGCAGACCGTTATCATGGGCGCCGAAGCGCTTGCCAGCGGTACGGTCAATTACGTCGTTGCTGGCGGCATGGAGAGCATGACTAATGCGCCATACCTCCTCAAGAAGCATCGTTCGGGCGCGCGCATTGGGCATGACACGGCGTACGATCACATGTTCCTCGACGGGCTCGAAGACGCCTACGAAGAAGGCCGCGCGATGGGCACCTTTGCTCAGGACACCGCCAACGAATACCAGCTGACCCGCGAAGAAATGGACGAGTATTCGATCACCTCGCTCAACCGCGCGAACAAGGCTATCGAGAGCGGCGCGTTTGCGGATGAAGTGGTCCCGGTGACCTTTGCGACCCGCAAGGGTGAAGTCACCGTCGACACCGACGAGCAGCCCGGCAAGGGCCGCCCCGACAAGATCCCGACGCTTCGCGCTGCCTTCGCCAAGGACGGTACGATCACGGCGGCTACGTCGAGTTCAATCTCGGATGGCGCAGCGGCTGTCGTGCTCACCCGTGAAAGCGTGGCCAAAGAAAACGGTCAGAAGCCGGTCGCCAAGGTCGTGGCGATGGCCGCTCACGCGCGCATGCCCAAAGATTTCACTGTCGCACCTGTCGGGGCGATCGAGAAGGTGCTCGACAAGGCAGGCTGGAGCGTCGACGACGTTGACCTGTGGGAAGTGAACGAGGCCTTCGCCTGTGTCGCAATGTTCGCGATGCGCGACATCGGCATTGATCATGCCAAGATCAACGTGAACGGCGGCGCGACCGCGCTCGGCCATCCGATCGGCGCATCGGGCACGCGCATCATCGTGACGCTGATCAACGCTCTCAAAACGCAGGGCAAGACCAGGGGTGTCGCCTCGCTGTGCATCGGCGGTGGTGAAGCGACGGCGGTGGCAGTCGAACTGGTTTGATGGGTTAAGGGGCGTCGGGCTCCATCGCGCCCACGCCCCACAGCCGCTCCATCGCGACCCAACCAATCCTGCCACCGACGTCGATTTCGCAGAAATTGTCGCGGCACTCGATGAGCTCGCCGACCACGCCGGGCTCGGCGCGCCAGCGCATCGCGGAGTTGGCGGCGGGCTCTTCGCGCAGCTCTGTGAGGCCTTCACCGATGATGAGCACGCCCAGCTTTGGATTGAGCTGACTTGCCGCCACCCAGCCCTGCGTGCCTTCATGGTCCTGTACGAGCCGCCAGCTTTCCCTCACACGCACGACTTTCACCGGGAGGCCCCTGCGCTTGTAGACCCAGTCGATCTTGTATTCCTGGCTTGGCCCCACGCGCATATTGACCTCATCGAAACGCAGCGTGGCCCAATACGGAACCTCCCGGTTCTGGGCCCGAAGCGTGTCGGCGAAGATCGCACCGGCCAAGACAAGGCACAGGCCGAGGACGGCAAAAAATCGAAGCGCGGTCATGGCTCCCTGATAACCTTTTCAATCCCACATCATCAAGGACCAACAGGCCGCTTGACGCTTGGCTGCGAAAGCCCGTAGCGCTTTGATCATGGCTATTAGCGAGACCCCTCCCGAATTTGCCTCCGGCAAGCCGAAAGTGGTGGTTACACGCCACCTAGCCCCTAGCGTGGAAGCGCGCATGAGCGAGCTTTACGATACGGTGCTCAACACGGACGACACGCCGATGAGCCGCGAGCAGCTGATCGAGGCCATGGCGAGCTGCGATGTGCTTGTACCGACAGTCACCGACCGGATCGATGCCGAGCTGATCGAGGGCGCTGGCGAAAACCTGCGCCTGATCGCCAATTTCGGGGCGGGAACCGAGCATATCGACCTCGCCGCAGCAGCGAAGCGCAAGATCATCGTCACCAACACGCCCGGCGTCTTTACCGACGACACCGCCGACCTCACCATGGCGGGCATTATCGGCGTGCCGCGCCGGATTCGAGAAGGTGTCGAACTGGTGCGCAGCGGCAAGTGGACCGGTTGGGCACCGACCGGAATGCTGGGGCGCAAGATCGGCGGCAAGGTGCTTGGCATCATCGGCATGGGCCGGATCGGTCAGGCGGTCGCTCACAGGGGGCGCGCTTTCGGCCTTGAGGTGGCCTATTACAGCCGCAAGCCGCTTCCTGCGGCACTCGAACAGATGCTGGGTGTACGCCATGTTGCCAAGCTCGACGACCTCGTTGCCGAGGCCGATATCCTGACCCTGCACTGCCCGCTTACCGATGAAACCCGCCACATGATCGATGCGCGCAGGATCGCGCTGATGAAGCCCGGGTCAAGCATCGTGAACACCGCGCGCGGGGAACTTATCGACCAGGAAGCCCTGATCGAGGCGCTGCAATCGGGGCACCTCGCGGGAGCAGGTCTCGATGTCTATCCCGACGAACCCAATGTCGACCGCCGCCTGATCAAGAACCCAAATGTGATGACCCTCCCCCATATCGGCAGCGCAACGGTCGAAGGGCGCGAGGCATCGGGCGAGAAAGTGATCGCCAATATCCGCTTCTGGGCAGATGGACACAGACCGCCGGATCAGGTGCTGACGGCGTTGGTGGGAAGCTAGATCTTCAGCGAAAAGAGCTTGTTGAATTCGCCAGGCGTGTAACCAGCGAACGACCCGCATGGCTCGAAGCCGAAGCTGCAGTAAAGCCGCGTGGCGGGTTCAAACAATTCGCCTGAACCCGTTTCGAGCTTGATCTCTGGATAATCGAGCTCGCGCGCCCGCTCGATCAGTGCTGTGAGGATCGCCTTGCCCGCGCCCGTTCCGCGAGCCTCGGGGTGAGCGCGCATCGACTTGATCTCGGCGAAACCGTCATGCTTGCGGATCGCACCGATGGCGAGAAGGCGCGCGCCGTCCCATGCGGCGTAGGCTTCCATGTCGGGCGTCGTCAGGCCCGAGAGGTCGAGAGCGTGGTTCGTGCCCGGCGGGGAGCCTTCGAACATTTCGCGCGTGTGCAGGTCGATCAGCGCAGCGACTTCAGGTTCGCTGAGGTCGGTGCGCCGGATCTCCATCGTCACAGATTGTCGTGCTGGGGCATGCCGAGAACGTGGAAGCCGCCATCGACGCGGATGATCTCGCCGGTTGTGCACGCGCCCGCATCCGAGCACAGATAGACCGCCGTGCCTCCCACCGCGTCAAGCGTCGCATTGGCGCGCAATGGGGCGTTGGCTTCGGTGTGCTTGTAGGTTTTGCGAGCGCCGCCAATGGCCGACCCTGCAAGCGTCTTCATCGGCCCCGGACTGATGGCGTTCACGCGAATGCCTTCGGGGCCGAGGTCGTTGGCAAGGTATCGCACACCCGCCTCCAGCGCCGCCTTGGCAACGCCCATGACGTTGTAGTTCGGCGTGACACGGTTCGAACCCATATAGCTGAGCGTCAGAAGCGTGCCGCCATTATCCTTCATCATCGGATGCGCGCGGCGTGCGACCTCGATGAAGCTGTAGGCCGAGATATCCATCGAGTTCTTGAAGTTCGCACGGGTGGTATCGAGAATACGCCCGGTCAGTTCGGACTTGTCCGAATAGGCGACAGCGTGAACCAGAAAATCGAGCGTGTCCCACTTGTCGCGCAGCGCGCCAAAGGCCGCGTCGAGCGATGCGTCATCTGTGACGTCGACGTCGAGCATGGTGTCCGAACCAACGCTCAGCGCCAGTGGTGCAAGCCGCTTTCCAAAAGCTTCGCCCTGATAGGTAAAGGCCAGCTCGGCACCTGCGTCGGCGCAGGCTTTCGCGATGCCCCATGCGATCGAGCGATCGTTGGCCACACCCATCACAAGGCCGCGTTTTCCGTCAAGAACGCCCATTATCCGATCACCTTATCCGTGAAATTTCGACAGCAACATCGAGCCGTTGGTCCCGCCAAAACCGAACGAGTTCGTCATGACGGTATCCAGCCCCGCATTCTCGACCAGCTCGGTCGCAATCTCTTCAGGCTTGAGCGCTGGATCAAGCGTTTCGACATTGATCGAGGGGATGATGAAATCGTTCTCCAGCGCGAGCAGGCAGTAAACCGCCTCTTGTGCACCGGTTGCGCCCTGACTGTGGCCGGTCATCGACTTGGTCGAGCTTACCGGCGGAGTTGAGCCCTCTCCGAATACGCGGCGCACCGCTTCGATCTCGCCGACATCGCCTACAGGTGTCGAAGTGCCGTGAGCGTTGATGTAGCTGACCTTGCGATCCTCGCTAAGTGTACGGATCGCGCCGCGCATTGCGCGCTCCCCGCCTTCGCCAGACGGTGCAACCATGTCAGCGCCGTCCGAAGTTGCCGCAAAGCCGGTAACCTCGGCATAGATCTTTGCGCCGCGTGCCTGTGCATGTTCGAGGCTTTCCAGCACGACCATCGCCCCGCCCCCACCGATCACGAAGCCGTCACGGTCTGCATCGAATGCCCGCGAGGCGCGCTCGGGCGTTTCGTTATACTTGCTGGACATCGCTCCCATGGCGTCGAACAGGCAGGACAGGGTCCAGTCCAGCTCTTCTCCGCCGCCGCCGAACATGACGTCCTGCGTGCCAAGCGCAATCTGCTGCGCTGCCATACCGATGCAATGGAGCGAAGTTGAGCACGCGGACGTGATCGAGAAGTTCATGCCCTTGATCTGGTAAGCCGTCGCAAGGTTCGCGCTGACCGTCGACGACATGGTCTTGGGCACGGCGAACGGGCCGATCCGCTTGGTCCCGCCGGTCTTGAGCACGGATTGGTGCGCAGCCAGCATCGCCGAGGTCGAAGGACCGCCGGAACCGGCGATCACGCCCGTCATCGGGTTGATGACGTCCTTCTCTTCAAGCCCGGCATCGGCGATCGCCTGACCCATCGCGATGTGCGCGTAGGCTGCGCCCGGTCCCATGAAGCGAAGCGTGCGCTTGTCGACATGCTCCTTGACGTCGAGGTCGATTGCCCCCGCGATCTGCGAGCGAAAGCCGTGCTCGGCCATTTCCTCATTGAAAGTGATGCCGGATTTGCCCGCCTTCAGCGAGGCAAGCACTTCATCTGCATTGTTTCCGATCGAGGATACGATCCCCAACCCGGTGATAACGACGCGGCGCATAAATTCCCTTCTCGCCCCAGAGTATGCAGTCACGTGGCCTAATCAGGCCTCGGACAAAGCAACTTTCATGTCTTTGACTTGATAGATAACTTCGCCGTCGGCCTCGACCCGGCCATCGGCGACGCCCATGGTGAGGCGGCGGGTCTGAACGGCCTTGGTGAAATCGACGTAGTATGTGAGCATCTTGCGATCCGGGCGCACCATTCCGGTGAGCTTCACCTCGCCCACGCCAAGCGCATAACCGCGCCCCTGCCAGCCACGCCAGCCCAGGTTGAAGCCGGTCAGCTGCCACAGGCCATCAAGGCCGAGGCAACCGGGCATGATCGGGTTGCCGGGAAAGTGGCAATCGAAGAACCACAGGTCCGGCTTGATGTCGAATTCGGCAACAACATGGCCCTTGCCATGCTCCCCCCCATCGCCGGAAATATCGGTGATACGGTCCATCATCAGCATCGGCGGTTCGGGCAATTGTGCATTGCCCGGGCCAAACAATTCGCCGCGCGCGCATTTGAGCAAATCCTCGCGGTCAAAACGGGTTGGGAAATCTGTCATCCTGCGGCGACTATCCTCTTTTACTGGCCTCTCTCATCGGCCTGTTTTGTGGTCGCAGCGCCTAGCACCGCGCATCCGCGCTGGAAAGGGCGCACGGGCAGGTGTTGAAAAAGGGCCGGGCGTCAGTTGTTTGCGCAGACCGAGATGGCCTCGGGCTCAGGGCGTTCCTCACCGCGCTGGAAACGGGCGAAATAGCTGCGCAGATCAGGACGTTCGACGAATTCGACCAGCTTGTATCCAACCGCCTTAAGCTCGCAGAAAAGCAGCGCTGGCGGGATGCCATGGCGCCCGGTTGGGCGATCGACATCGACGACGATGATCTGCCCTTCATCCGCAAGGGCGGGCCACATGCGCCAAAGGAAGGCGTAAGGCTCCTCCACCTCGTGATACATGTGGACGAGGAAAATGCGATCAAAACTGTCGACCGGCAATTGCGGATCGTCCGGACTGCCCAGCTTGATCGAGATGTTCTCAAGCCGCTCACGCTCAACGCGTCGGCCAAGCCGTTGCAAAGCTTCGCGGTCGATATCCTGCGCGAGCACACGGCCATCTTCGCCCACGCGGTTTGCGAGGCGAATGGTGTAGTACCCCTCGCCAGCGCCAATATCGGCCACCGTCATGCCGGGCGAGATATCGGCGAGGTCCATGACGGCCTGCGCTTCGCCGCGTTCATCGCGGGCATCCTCGTTCGAAAACTGGTTTGAAACGGTCGCGGCGACATCGCGCGCAGGCCGCGGGAATTCGAGAGCGGTTTCAAGCCGGTCGCTGGGCGGCTCGGACAGAGCGTCGCACCCGCCAAGGGCAGCTGCAACCAGGCCCAGCATACCGAGCCTCGCGCCGATCATTCGACGTCCTCCACCTCGACTTTTTCGCCCGTCACACGCTGGGCGAGAGCGGCGGAGATGTAATCGTCGATATCGCCGTCGAGCACGCGGTCCGGCGAACTGGACGTCACCCCGGTGCGCAAATCTTTCACCATCTGGTACGGCTGAAGGACGTAGGAGCGGATCTGGTGACCCCACCCGATCTCGCTCTTTTCCTGATACTCGCCCGAGGCTGCGGCCTCACGCTCAGCCATTTCGCGTTCGAACAGGCGCGCTTTCAGCATGTTCATCGCGGTGGCGCGGTTCTTGTGCTGGCTGCGATCGTTCTGCGAGGCGACAACGATGCCGGTTGGCTGGTGCGTGATGCGAACGGCGGAATCGGTGGTGTTGACGTGCTGACCACCTGCGCCCGATGCGCGGTAGGTGTCGATCTTGAGGTCTGCGGGGTTGATCTCGATATCGATGTCATCGTCGATCACCGGATAGACCCAGACGCTTGAAAAGCTGGTGTGACGCTTAGCCGCACTGTCGTAAGGGCTGATGCGGACGAGGCGGTGAACCCCGCTCTCTGTCTTGGCGTAGCCGTAGGCGTTGTCGCCCTTCAGCAGCAGCGTCGCCGACTTGATCCCGGCCTGATCGCCCGCCTGATACTCGACCGTTTCGACCTTGAAGCCGCGCCGTTCGGCCCAGCGGCCATACATGCGAAACAGCATCTCAGCCCAGTCCTGAGATTCGGTCCCGCCTGCGCCTGCATGAATTTCGAGATAGGTGTCGTTGCCATCCGCCTCGCCCGACAACAGCGCCTGCACCTTGTCCGCATCAGCGCGCTTGGCGAGCCGCTCAAGGCTCTTGAGCCCGTCGTTGACGACGCTTTCCTCGCCCTCGGCCTCACCCATTTCGATGAACTCGACCGCGTCTCCCATTTCGGCGCTGATCTCGTTGACGGTGTTGACCGCGTCTTCGAGCTGCTTTTGCTCGCGGCTGATCTTTTGCGCTTCCTTGGGATCGTCCCAAAGCGTCGGATCCTGGACGCGCGCATTCAGCTCGTCGAGGCGACGCAGGGCGCGCTCCCAATCGAGCGATTGCCGGACGAGAGCGAGCGCCGCTTCGATCCGGTCGATATGTGCCTGGGCCTCGGCCCGCATAATTATTCCTTACGTTTCAGTTGGCCGACCCGCTTAGCGGCGGTCAGCCGATTGTAAAGCGCATGGGTCCGCTTCAGTCAGACAGTGCCCGTACCCCGGCCAAGGTTTCGCGCACATGACCGCGCCAGTCGCCGCTTGAATAGACATGGGCGATCCGGCCATCCTGACCGATGACATAGGAGGTGCGGCGCGCGAAACCGGAATTGCCGCTGCCAACGTCATACGCCTCGATCAGGCGACGGGTGGCAACGCCGACCGGAAAAGCATCGCGGCATTCCTCGCGGCTGAAACGCTTCAATGTTTCGATGTCATCGTTCGACATCCCGAGGACCGATGCACCCTCAGCTTTGAATTCGGGCATCGCCTCGGCAAAGGCGTTCGCTTCGAGTGTGCAGCCGCTGGTGAATGCTTTAGGGTAGAAATAGAGCACGACCGGCCCCTCGCGCAGCATGGCGGTGAGGATGACGTTCGTCCGCTCTCCGGCAAGCGCTGCGCTGGTGGAGAATATCGGAGCGGGATCGCCCACCTGCAATTGTGCCCTGGCGCTCGTGGCAGAGCCCATGGCGATGAGGCCGATCACGGCTGCGACCGCAGCAACCAGCTGACGCATCAGTAAATTCCTCCCTGCTCCTCGGCAAAGTTTGTCGGCTCACCCTCACGGCGGGGACCGCGTGCATTGCCTGATCGCCCTGCGGCGATCAGCGCGAGGATTTCGGCACGCTTGGCAGCGATCTCGTCCTGGCGGGTGCGGCGGTCTGGTTCTGTGTCGGGCTTGAAAGCTTCCCAGATCACGTCACCGCGCGGATCGCCGGTCGGCCAGCCATCCAGAACGCGCTTGCCGGTGCGGCGGTCGACGCGCACCATCCGGATGCCCTCAGGCGCAACAGGCGGCACGGTTTCCCAGCGCTCTTTCGAATTCTGGATCAAATCCTTGATGATCGGCGCTGCAATCGTGCCGCCATAGGCATAGCCGCCCATATTGCGCGGATTGTCGAAGCCGACATAAGCGCCTGCGATAAGGCGCTGCGTCCCGCCGACGAACCACACATCCTTGGGACCGGTGGTGGTGCCGGTCTTGCCGAACAGCGGCAGATCGAGGTCGCGCAGGATGGTCGCGGTCCCCCGCGTCACCACCCCTTCGAGCATGTGCATCGTCTGGTACGCGGTTCGCGCGTCCATCGCCTGCTCACCCTTGATGCCGAAGCGCGGCATCGGGCTGCCGTCATATTGCGCCATGTTGCAGCCATTGCAGGCGCGTTCATCCGCACGCCAGATCACGCGGCCATTGCGGTCCTGCACGTAATCGATGACCGTCGGCTGATTGAGCCGCCCGTGATTGGCAAGCGCGGCATAGGCGGCGACCATCTTGCCAACGGTCGTTTCTTCAGAGCCAAGTGCAGTCGCGGCATAGGGATCGGGATCGTCCGAAATGCCGAGCGTCTCGATCGTATTGACGACGTTTTCCATGCCGGCCTGCATGCCGATCTGCACCGTCATGATGTTCTGCGACTGCTCCAGACCGTATCGCATCGGGAACTGGCCCGCACGGCCTCCCCTGATGCACTTTTCGCCCAGACTGCGGCCCTGATAATAGCAATAGCGCGTGTTATCGACTTCGGTCGAAGGGGTCATGCCGTTGTCGAGGCCGGTCGCATAGACGAACGGCTTGATGGTCGAACCGGGCTGCCGCATCGCCTGCGTTGCGCGGTTGAAGTCGGACAGGCGGTGGTCGAACCCGCCCTGCATGGCGAGCACGCGTCCGGTCTGCGCGTCCTGTACGACAAGCCCGCCCTGCGCCTCTGGAACGGTCTCTACACGGAAACCGTTGCCTGCGGGGCTGACGGCAATCACGTCGCCGGCTTTCAGAGCATTGGGGAGGTTCGAGAGCGGCGCTTCGTCGCCGTTCGAAAAACCAATCGTGGCTGAAGAGCCGCTGCGCTGCGTGACGACACCGACGCGCCAGTCTTCGTATCGGACCCCCAGATAGGAGCTGGCCAGCTGGCTCGCCCAATTGCCTTCGCTCACGTCGATGGTCGCGATCGCTCCGGACCAGCCCCGGCCCCCGTGATACCGCACAAGGCCGCGGCGCAATGCATCGCGGGCCGCTTCCTGCAACCCTGTATCGAGCGAAGTACGAACCCACAGACCGCCCGCATAAACGCTGTTCTCGCCGTCCTCTGCGGTCTCACCGAATCTCTCGATCAGTTCGCGGCGCACTTCTTCAAGGAAGTAACCGGCGTCCGCGCTCCGCTCACTGCGCTGAGTAACCAGTCCCAGCGGCTGCGCAGCGGCTGCCGCGCGTTCCGCCTCGGTGATGAAGCCGTTCTCCTCCATCTGGGCGAGAACGAAATCGCGGCGCGACATCGCGGCTTGTTCCTGCCCGCTTCGACCATAGCGTTCGGGCGCTTTGGGAAGGATCGCAAGGAAAGCGGCTTCGTGGAGTTCCAGCTCGCCCACGTCCTTGTCGAAATAGGCGCGCGATGCGGCCTGAACTCCGAACGAACGGCGTCCCAGCGGAATTTCGTTCAGGTAAAGCTCGAGAATTTCCTCCTTCGAGAGCACCTGCTCGATCCGCCCGGCAAGGATCATCTCCTTGAGCTTGCGCGTGACCGAATATTCGTCACCAAGAAGCAGAATCTTCGCCAGCTGCTGCGTAATGGTCGACCCGCCCACGGCCCGGCGGGTGCGGCTGGGGTTAAGGTAATCGACCACTGCGTTGGCCGTGCCTGAATAGTCGACGCCGCCGTGGCTGAAGAAGGTCTTGTCCTCGGCAGACAGGTACGCGTTGATCAAAAGGTCGGGGAAATCGGCATATTGCAGCTGAACGCGGCGTTCGCGGGCGTACGAGTGTACGATCTCGCCATCTGTCCCGCGCACGACTGTTGGCAGCGGAGTTTCGTATTCGGTCAGGCTGGCGGCTTCGGGCAGGTCGCTCGCAAGCCAACCCCACGCGGCAATCCAGACCACGGCAAAGGCACCGAGCGCGAATGCACCGAGCTTGAACAGCAGGCTTTCGCGCCATTTGGCGGAAAACCACGCCATCGCGCCCGTCAGATCGCGGTTGAAGCGATAGCGGGCATAATCGACGAAATTGAGAGCTTGGGGGTCTGCTTCGGTCATTTGACTTCGCGATTTATCGTGGTTCGCCAAGGAATGCCAGCGCGGCTTGCAGATGCACGACTAAGGCTCGGCACGCCGTGCAAAATAGACGCGGATAGCCTGCGCCAGCACTTCGGCGTAGGATTGCTGACCTTCTTCAGTGGTCAGGCGGGCGCGATCTGCTTCATTAGTCACAAAGCCACTTTCGAACAGGACGCCCGGCACGTCAGGCGCACGAAGCACGGCCAGCACCGCAGAGCGGCGCGCCTGCGGGTGGAAACGGATCACATCGCCCCCTTCCCTTGCGATGAGCGAGGCAAACTCGGTCGCATCGTCCTGCGTGCGTTGTTGCGACAGTTCGACAAGGATTGCGCTCACCTGCGCGCTCTGCCCCTCGATTGTGATGCCATTGAGGCTGTCGGCGGCGTTCTCACGCTCGGCGAACCTTGCGGCGGCTTCGGAAGATGCCTCGTTCGACAAGGTGTAGATGCTTGCGCCAGCCACATCGCTGCGTCCACCGGCGGAATCGGCGTGGATCGAAAGGAACAGGTCGGCCCCCAACTGGCGCGCGATTTCGGGGCGCTGGGCAAGCGGCACGATGGTGTCGCCCGTGCGTGTCAGCGCAACCCTGATCCCGCCTCCTTCAAGCAGATTGTCACGAAGCGCGAGAGTGAGAGCCAGCACGATGTCCTTCTCAAGCACTTGCTCGCCGGATGCATCGAGCCCGATCGAGCCGGGGTCGCGGCCGCCATGACCGGCATCGAGAACGACAAGCGGCCGCGTCTCGTCCTCAGGCCCCAGGATTTCGGGCAGGTCGACCTCGACAGGCGCGGGATCGAGCAGGAACCGCATTACGTAGTCGCGCCCCCATTCGGGCACGGGAATGGTCACGCCCAGCGCCTTGGCGCCGCCCAGAACAAGGGCAGGCACAGCAATGACAAGCAACAGGAGCGTTCGGATGCTCATTATCTTAACGGCTTAGAATGTTGCGTTGTGTATGCGCAATAGAGTTGCGGCGCTTAACCACCGGTGCTAGCGCTTGTAATCGAAACGGGGTGTCCCGCGATCAATTCATGACGCACATACTCCCGGCTTCATTCACAAGGCCGAACAGCGCTTTATCCGGCGCAAAGACCGGCCACATAACAGGTTGATGCAGTGACGAGACGCTTCTCCTCGCAAGAACTCACTCCCCGCAATGGCGGCATGGGTGAGTTCGCGAGTCGCAGCGCGGACATGAGCCGCACTCTCTTCACAGCAGACACGATCACTGCGCGCTTCCCGCAAATGCAGAAGCGCGCATTCACCGCTACCGGCCCGACCATCGCCCCTGCCGACGCAGGGTCGAGACTTAGGGCCGATTACCCCAACAATACACGCCCTTCCCGCCATTCACTGGCGCAGCGACGGGGCGTTCGGAGAATAATACATGGCAACGCGCATGCTAATCGATGCGCGCCACTCGGAAGAGACCCGGGTGGCGGTGCTCAAAGGCAACCGGATTGAGGAATTCGATTTCGAATCTGCTGAACACAAGCAGATCAAAGGTAACATCTATCTAGCCAAGGTAACGCGGGTCGAACCCTCGTTGCAGGCGGCATTTGTGGATTTTGGCGGCAATCGCCACGGCTTCCTCGCCTTCAACGAAATCCACCCCGATTACTACCAAATCCCGCAAAGCGACCGCGAAGCCCTGCTCGCGGAAGAAGCGGAGGCCGCCGAAGAAGAAGCGCGCCTTCGTGACGAGGAAGAGGAAGACGGCATCACTCCTGGCGAGGAGTACGATGCCGATGACGAAAGCGCGGAAGCGCTCGCCGAAGACCTCGCCGAAGACGGGCTCGAGGAAATCGACACTTCGGACAAGGACAAGGTTTCCACCATCGAAGACGGCGCATCGGATGACGATGACGACGACGATGAGGAAGACGACAGCGACGAGGATGCAGAGAACTCGTCCGACGACAGCGACGATAGCGATGATGGCGATCAAAAGCCGCGTCGTGGTCGCCGGGGTCGCGGTCGCCGCCGTCAGAACGGCAAGAAAGGCCCGCAAAAGGGCCGCAGCCGCGCCAAGGAAGTCGACGAAGTCCGCGCCAAGCGTATGGCTCTTCGTCGCCGCTACAAGATCCAGGACGTCATCCAGCGTCGCCAGGTGCTGCTTGTCCAGGTCGTGAAGGAAGAGCGCGGCAACAAGGGCGCTGCCCTCACCACCTATCTCAGCCTTGCTGGCCGTTACACCGTGCTGATGCCGAACAGCTCGCATGGCGGAGGGATCAGCCGCAAAATCAATTCGGCCAGCGATCGCAAGCGTCTGAAGCAGGTGGTTTCGGATCTGTCGCTGCCCAAGTCCATGGGCCTGATCGTCCGAACCGCAGGGCTTTCGCGCACCAAGACCGAAATCAAGCGCGACTTCGATTATCTCGCGCGGCTTTGGGACGATATTCGCCGGACCACTCTGGCATCGACCGCGCCCAGCCTCATCCATTCCGACAGCGACCTTATCAAGCGTGCGATCCGCGACATTTACAATCGCGAGATCGAGGAAGTCGTGGTCGAGGGCGAAGAAGGCTACAAGTCGGCCAAGGCCTTCATGAAAATGTTGATGCCCAGCCATGCGCGCCGGGTGAAAGCCTATTCCGACCCCGTGCCCCTGTTCCAGCGCTACGGCGCCGAGGATCAGCTGCGTGCGATGTATGATCCGATGGTTCAGCTGAAATCAGGCGGCTATCTGATCATCAACCCGACCGAGGCGCTGGTTTCGATCGACATCAACTCAGGACGCTCGACCAAGGAGCACGGGATCGAGCAGACCGCGCTTCACACCAACCTTGAGGCCGCGCGCGAAATCGCTCGACAGCTGCGCCTGCGCGACATGGCCGGGCTCGTCGTCATCGACTTCATCGACATGGAATACAATTCCAACATCCGCAAAGTCGAAAAGGCGATGAAGGAAGCGCTCAAGAACGACCGGGCGCGCATTCAGGTCGGACGCATTTCGGGCTTTGGCCTGATGGAAATGAGCCGCCAGCGCCTTCGCACCGGCGTTCTGGAAGCGACCACTCGCGAATGCCCGCACTGCGATGGCACCGGCCTCGTGCGCACGGCGTCATCCGCTGGTCTGTCCGCGCTGCGCCTGATCGAAGACGAAGCGGCGAAGGGCAAAGGCAGCAAGATCTGTCTCGAAGCCAGCACCGAAGCGGCGGTCTATCTCCTCAACGAAAAGCGCCACGAACTGGTCGAGATCGAGCAGCGTTATGGCGTCATCGTCGAGGTCAAGCCTGAAGGCGAGGACGAAGGCGCGAAGATGAGAGTCTCGAGCCAGGGACCGCGCCCGACCGAAGCGCCCAAGTTCGAACCCATCGTGGATGACGATGAGGACGAGGACGACATCCCCGAGGATGACGCATCGGACGAGGACGACGATGCTCCCCGGAAGAAGAAGCGCCGCCGCCGTCGCGGAGGCCGTGGCCGCGGCAAGAAGCGCGACGATGACGGATCGTCAGAGGATGGCGAAGACGGCGACGAGGATGAACAGACGGGTGATGACGACACGTCCGAGAACACGTCGGATGATGGCGAAGAAAAGCCCAAGCGTCGCCGCCGCCGTGGTGGTCGCGGTCGCCGCAAGAAGACCGACGAAACGGTGACTTCCGAAGATGCGGAGCACCTCGAAGAGATCTCCGAACAGGTTCAGGAAGACATGACGGTTGTTGCCGGACCGGATGACGCTCCCGAAACTGCCGAGGCGATGGCTGCTGAGGCGGAAGCGGAAAGCGTGGAGGCTCCCAAGGAAGAAAAGCCCAAGCGCAAGCGCGCGCCTCGCAAGAAGAAGGTTGAAGACGCACCCGCGCAAGAAGCCAAGGCTGAAGAACCTCAGGCTGAAGAGGCCGCTCCTGCGGAAGAAAAACCTGCTGAGGAAAAGCCCAAGCGCAAACGCGCACCTCGCAAGAAAAAGGTCGAAGAGGCCCCCGCGCAAGAAGCACCCGCAGCAGAAGCTCCTGCTGAAGAGCCGAAAGCCGATGACGCGGCGCCTGTCGAAAATGCCGAGCCAGCGGTTGAAGAAGCAGCCGAAGTGGCCAGCAATGACGATCAGGCCCAAAGCGGCAAGAAACGCGGCGGTTGGTGGCAGCGCACATTCGGCGAGTAACCACCGCCTGAATCTGGAAATCAAAGGGGCCGGGAGAACGAATTCTCCCGGCCCCTTTTTTCATGCCCCCAAATCAGATCCCCACTTTGCGGGCGATCCCCCATTCGTTCCACATGGCGAATTTCGGCGCTTTGGGCAGATAACCCTGCCCAATCGGCTCAACCTCGAACCCGCTGCCACGAAACGCAGAGCCGATCGGGCGTGTCAGGTGACACCCACCCGCCATGCGTTTCCACACCGGCTCGATCCGGTCCTGCCATTTTGCAACGCCGCGATCGGGTGCGCGCCCATGTTCCAGAAAAAGCGCCTTTCCTCCCGGCCTCAGGATGCGGCGCATTTCTGACAGCACCTTCGCAGGATCCTGAACCGAACACAGGGTGAAGGTGCACACAACCGTGTCGAAGGAACCTGCGGCGAATGGGATATTCTCTCCCACCCCCTGCCTGATATCCGCCGGCCAGCCCTTCGCCTGCGCAGCGGCGCGCGCGTTGTCGAGCAGGCCTTCGTGCGGGTCGATACCGGCATAGGATGAAACCGCCGCAACATCGTAGAATTCGTGGTTGATCCCGCCCCCGCAGCCAAGTTCGAACACGTCGCCTTTGGCGAGCGGCACGACCATTGAACGGCGCTTCATAACCTGGCCTGTGCTGCACGCGCATCGAATGAGGCGCGGCATGATATGCGCGTCGTACAAGTCTCCCAAGCCCATCGATCCCTCCTGAGCCCGATTGCCGAGCGGTAAGTCTCCCTCAAATCCGGCGATTTGCCAAATCATTTTGTCGCATTCCGGCACCACGGCATGCGGTTTGTGCTGGCGCGTTATATTGAGTGCGACTAATGCGCGCGGAGGGCGGGGCGCATTATAAAAACCGGAAGAAGTATGAGCGATACCCTGACCCCGCTGCGCATCAGCGCTGAAGACAAAGAGCGCGTGCGGCTTCTCTTCATGGCAAAGCATGCCAACTGGGGCGGCGGGATGCACCCCGAAGACGGCAACCACGCCATTTACCATCACGAAGTGCGCACCAGCCTCGAACAGCTTGGGCTGAACCTGCAACTGGCTGACAGCTACGAAGTCCTGTTTACGCCGCCTGAGGTCGACTTCGTTTTCCCGCTGCTCAATCGCGGGGGGTTCGTGAACTCTGAAATGCTGATCCCGGTCCTGTGCAACATGCACCGCCTGCCCTACCTGGGTGCGATGCCGTTCCTGCGCGGGCTTGGCGATGACAAATCGGTTTCCAAGCTGGTCGCCACTCATGCCGGCGTTCCCACTGCGCCCTGGTTCTGCTTCCGCCGCGGGGCTCCGGTGCAGGAAAGCGACTTGCCCCCTTCCCCCGATGGACGCTGGGTCATCAAGCCCAATGCCAGCTCGGCAAGCTGGGGTATTTCGGACGCCTTCGACTGGAACGGCGCTACCAATTCCGTTGCGGACATTCACGGTCAGGGCCACGATGCAATCGTCGAGCCTTACCTTGACGGCTACGACGTCCAGTGTGCCTTCATCACCATGCACGGCAAGGCGGTTTCGCTCCCGATGCTGTGGTATGAGCGTGAAAACACTCAGAAATTGTGGACCTATTACGAAAAGCGCGATCTTGTCCCGAACACGGAGAAGGCCGCGCTGAAACGGTTCGATCACGAGGATTTCGCACCTAAGATCGAGGCAATGGCGCACAAATTCGCGCGCGAATTCCTACCGTTCGATTATGGCCGGATCGAGTTTCGCGTCGACCTAAAGACCGGCGACATCAACTTCATCGAGATCAACCTCAACTGCAATTTGTGGTCGGAAAAGGTCATGGCAAAAGCTGCCGCGCAGGCAGGTTTCAGCCATGGCGATCTGCTTGAGACACTGCTCGCCGAAGCGTGGCGTCGAAACGCTCTGATCGCGGGGTAATTCGACGCAGCGCTTGCCATTGGCGGGCAGACAGGTTCATACCATAGATCGGAGGCATCGACCCAAACCTATGGGAGCATGAACCATGTCCGCCGCCCTTTCGACCAATTCCAACTGTCGATCCTATCGGATCGCTTTTGCCGCCATATCCTGCGCGGTGCTGGCAATTCCACTTGTGGCCATGCAACTCACAGGCGAGGTCAGTTGGCAGATTGGCGATTTCGTCGTCGCGGCGCTGATGCTGTTGACGCTCGGTGCGGTGATTGAGTTTGTCGCCCGCTACGTTTCCGGACGCGCTCTCAGGGCGACGGCGATCGCCCTCACGCTTGCCGGGTTCGTCTTCGCCTGGGCGATGCTGGCAACCGGTTAGGCCGGGATCGCCTTACCCGCGAAGTCGAAAACCTTGCCGCTGTCATCGGGGCCAAGGCTGCGCATGACATCGACAAGCATGCGCGCTGCGTCTTGCGGCGTGGTCAATTGTCCCTCGGGCAGGTTCGACTGAAACCTTTCGGAAAGCTTCGTGTCGACCGTTCCCGGATGAAGGCCAACCACGACGCCTTCCTTGTGCGTGCGCTTGGTTTCGAGCGCAAAGTTGCGGAGCAGCATGTTCAGCGCAGCCTTCGAAGCGCGGTAGGAGTGCCAACCGCCCAGCCCGTTATCGCTGATCGAGCCGACGCGCGCGCTCAGCGCAGCGAAGACGAAGCGCTTCTCGCGAGGCATGAGCGCAAGCATATGCTTGGCGACGATGGCCGGGCCGGTGGTGTTGATGGCAAACACCTGCGCCATGGCAGCCGCGTCGAGGCGCTTGTAAGTGCGTTCTGGTCCGGTTCCGTCTGAAAGGGTCAGGATGCCACTGGCAACAAAGACGCATTCCGGAGGCGCTTTCTTCATCGCGCTTGCGGCGTCGGCAATGCTGCTTTCGTTAGTGAGGTCGAATGTGAAAGGGCGGAATGCCGGGCCCTCGGGAACGTTGCCGCTTCGCGACCCGACATGGACGATCTCGCAGCCGCCTTCCGCCAGCACTTCGCCAACGGCACGGCCTATGCCGCCGCTTGCACCGAACACGGCCGCGCTACGGGGCCATTTTCCTACTTGATCCATGACCGGTAGAGCGAGTGGGAAGACGAAAAGTTCCAGCGCCAGCGGCTTACGTCCACAACGAGATGGGTCAGAATATGAAAGGTCACATGTCCAACATCCGAAAGCTAAGCATTCTGCATATATGTCAGCAACTTGACGGTGTTCGCCATTTTCCCAAAAGGGCGCTTGTACGGTCCACGCACAGCTGCAAAACGCCATGGACGCGCCAGCGACTTGAGCATCTGGCAACACGCATCGCACAGCGCGCAAGCACTGCTGCCTTGCCTCCCATGCCACAGGCGTTAAGTAGGACATTGATAGACAGGGACATCTACATCATGGCGACATTCACCCTTCCGAAGAACTCGAAGATCAAGCCAAGCGGCAAAGTGCATAAGGCCGATGGCGCGAAACGGGTGAAATCGTTCAAGGTCTATCGCTACGATCCCGACAGCGGTGAGAATCCGCGTTACGACAAGTTCGAGATTGACCTCGATGATTGCGGCCCGATGGTTCTCGATGCCCTGCTCAAGATCAAGAACGAGATCGACCCGACGCTGACCTTCCGCCGTTCGTGCCGCGAAGGGATCTGCGGGTCGTGCTCGATGAACCTCAATGGTGCCAATGGCCTTGCCTGCACCACCGCGATCGAAGACCTGAAGGGCGAGATCCGCATCACGCCGCTGCCGCATATGGACGTGATCAAGGACCTCGTGCCCGATTTCACGCACTTCTACGCGCAGTACGCCTCGATCCGTCCGTGGCTGCAAACCGTCAGCCCGACGCCTTCGGGCAAGGAGCGCTTGCAGACCCCGGAACAGCGCGAGAAGCTGGACGGTCTTTACGAATGCATCCTGTGCGCTTGCTGCTCGACCTCGTGCCCGAGCTACTGGTGGAATTCGGACAAGTTCCTTGGCCCTGCAATCCTGCTTCAGGCCTATCGCTGGCTCGCCGACAGCCGCGACGAAATGACGGGTGAGCGTCTGAACGAGCTGGAAGACCCCTTCCGCCTCTATCGCTGCCACACGATCATGAACTGCGCGAATGTCTGCCCCAAGGGCCTGTCGCCGGCCAAGGCCATCGCAGAGACCAAGAAGATGATGGCCGAACGCGCCATCTGATCGAAGCTTTCCTACGGCGGAAGCCTGTGCCAAAGGCATGAGCATTCCCATGCGACATCAGCCCGATCCTTCGCAAGTCCCGTTCGATCACAGCGCGATCGCGCCAGAAGATGCGGGCGAAGAGGAAGGCTGGCATCGCTGGAACCTCCACGACAAGAGCCGCTACAACGCGGCGGTGTTGGGCGACATGCAGGTGCGGGTCGAAGGCAGGTTTTGCCGCCTGCGCATGTTTCCCGAGCAGCGTCACACAAACCTTGGCGACAACATTCACGGCGCGGCGACGCTGGGCCTGATCGACATTGCCCTGTTCGCGACCCTGCACACGCTCGGAACCGGTGAAGCGGGGCCTTCGGTGACGGTCGAGCTATCCACCCAGTTCGTCGGCGCAGGCGATCCGAAGCGCCCGCTTGACGCCGTGAGCGAGATTGTGCGCGAAACAGGGCGGATGCTGTTCCTGCGCGGTCAGGTGATGCAGGGCGACGACGTGGTCGCCTCCTATTCGGGCATCGTGCGCAAGATGAAGCCGCGTCCTCAACAGGTCGGCAGATGACCCGAATGCGCGCCCGTTACGAGCAGTTGATCGCGAATGGCGAGTTGCGGGAAGACCCGGACCAGCGCCGCGCGGTGGAACGACTTAACGCGCTTCAGAAAGAGCTTGAGGCGGAAAAGCCGGGCGGCCTGCTGGCGCAGTTGTTCGCTCGAAAGCAGGCGCGACCGCAAGGGGTGTATATGTGGGGCGGTGTCGGGCGCGGCAAGTCGATGCTGATGGACCTGTTCCACGACACGCTCGCCATTCCCGAGAAGCGCCGCGCACACTTCCATGCCTTCATGCAGGAGGTGCACGAGGAAATGCGGCTTGCACGCCAAAACCACGAGGGCGATCCGATCCCTCCCGTCGCGGCGAAGCTTTCAGAGGGTCTGCGCGTGCTCGCCTTTGACGAGATGGTGGTGAACAACTCAGCTGACGCAATGATCATGAGCCGGCTGTTCACGCAGCTGATCCGCGAACAGGATGTGTGCATCGTCACCACTTCCAATCGTCCACCGGCGGACCTTTACAAGGACGGCCTTAACCGGGAACACTTCCTGCCCTTCATCGACCTCATAAGCGAGGAGCTGGATGTGGTTGGATTGAATGGTCCCACCGACTATCGGCTTGATCGTATTGGAGATATGGCGACGTGGCATTCGCCATTCAGCGAAGAGGCAACAGCCAAGGTCCGCGAGGTGTTCTTCCGTCTCACCGACTTCGACCCGCAGGACGCAGCCAACGTCCCCACCGGCGTGCTCGACATCAGCTCAAAGCGCGACATGCACGTACCCAAGGCGCTGAAGGGCGTCGCCGCGATCAGCTTCAAACGCCTGTGCGGGGAAGCGCGCGGCGCATCGGACTACCTCGCCCTCGCCCGCGCGTTTCACACGATCATCCTCGTTGGCATACCCAAGATGGGGCCCGATCAACGCAATGAGGCCGCTCGGTTCGTTACCTTGATCGACGCGCTTTACGAGCACCGGGTGAAGCTCTTCGTCACAGCAGAGGCGCGCCCCGAAGAGCTCTACACCGCAGGTGACGGGAGTTTCGAGTTTGAGCGGACCGTCAGTCGCCTCAACGAAATGCAAAGCGACGAGTACATGGCACTAGGCCACGGAGCCGAGAACTGATCGTAAGCCTCAAGCGGCTGCGGTAGCGATCCGTTCGGCAAGGCGCGCCTGGGCGGCGACGAGGCGGCTCATGACCTTGAGGTCGGTCTCGCTCAGTTGCAGAGCGGTGTCGGCCCACATCTCAGTGATCTCATTGAGTTCCTGAAGATGAAGCTTCCAGACGCGCTTGGTTGCCATCCGGGCCCCGACCAGACCGGCATGGCGGCGTTCAGACTTCTTGATGAACTCGCGAACCGCGTTCGCCCCGTCACCAGGTTCTGCCAGCTGGTTGACGATTCCGAACTCGTACATCTGTTCGGCCGTAAAGGTCTCGTTCGAAACGATGATCTTGTCAGCTAGAGCCGATCCTAGTTTGCGAACCAGCAAAGCGTGAGCGCCCATGCCTGGATACAAACCGAACATCACTTCCGGCAGTCCGAACGTCGCGTGCCGCTCCGCAATGATGTAGTCGAACGACAACAGCGCCTCGAACCCGCCGCCCAGCGCAGTGCCTTGAACCAGACCGACGGTGAGCATCGGGATGTCCAAAGTGCGGATGTTGCGATCCAGTATGTTGCAGCAACGATGCCCGTACTCGACGAGAGCGTCGCGGTCCCGTTCCCTGATGAGGCGCTGGAAAAGGTCAAGGTCGCCGCCAAAGCAGAACACATCGGGCGACCTGCTTCCAAGGATCAGATAGCGCAAAGGCACCTTGTCGGGGCCGAACCCGCTCTCGATCAGATCCTGCCAGTTTTCGAAATCACCGAGCATGGTCGGAGTGAACGATGGCCGCCCTTCCGGGTTCATATACGTCCACAGCGCCGCGCTGCGGTCGTCGTAAAGGACATCGAGTTCCTGCAGGGAGAAGAGTTTTTCAGGGATGGAATTGTGGATCGCGCTCTCGGCGATCAAATCTTCATCGCCTGTCCATGGAATTGCCTTGCCGACGCTGCTGTCCATTGCGCGTAACTCCAATTCGACCCTGATACGCTTGACATCGTGATGCAGCGCGTTTGCGACCTTTTGGTCTGCTTTAACCCATTGCTAACCTACCACTTAGCTAAGAGGCAAACATTTATTTGAGTTTATGTGATGGGATGAGTCTCTATTTGGGCCAAATTTCATACAGATGAGACATTATATTCTCTTGCATTTGGGATAAACGCGGTTGTGCGCTGAGTCCTATCCCGAGACATTCAGGTGCTTGAGCGAGCGATCCAGCATCAGCAATTGCCAAAGAATGCGCGAGTTGTCGCTGCGACCTGAAATGTGGTCATCGCAAAGTCGCTTGATGGCGTTGGGTTTGAACCATCCCAACCCTGACAAGGTCGAACTTGATGCGATCATCCGGGCCTCGCCGCTCAGCGGCCCTCGCAGCCACTGCGCTATTGGGGTCACAAATCCTTGCTTTGGGCGATAGAGGATTTCGTCGGGAAGATAGCGTTCCATGCATTTCTTGAGCAGGTGCTTTCCCGTGGTCCCCTTCACCCTCATCCCTTCAGGCAGGCGGGAAGCAAATTCGACAAGCCGATGGTCGAGCAGCGGTTCTCGCGCTTCAAGGCTTACCGCCATACTCGTTCGATCGACCTTGGTGAGGATGTCACCGGGCAGCCAAAAAGTGAGATCGGCGTATTGTGCGCGGTCCAGACCGCTTCTTGCAGGAGCCGAGCGCATCAGAGAAACCAGCTCATCTTCTGCACGAAAGCCGCTCAAATTCCTGACAAATCCCGGATCGTACAAGGCCTCGCGCTGATCAAAACCAGCGACCGACAATCCGCGCGCGTATCCTTCTTCGCCGCTCTCGGCGAGAGCAAGCAGGGTTGCTTTGGCGCGCAAGGGTCGCGGGGCCCAGTCAGCCTTTGGCCAAAAGCGACCTAGCGTGCCGAAAAGCGACTGGCGCAATCCGGCCGGCAAGAGCGAGCGCACCCTCTCTTCGTTGTGGTGAAAGACTTGCCGCCGATATCCGGCGAACGCCTCATCCGCACCATCTCCGGATAAGGCAACGGTCACCTTTTCACGAGCGAGCTGACACACTCGCCATGTCGGCAAGGCTGACGCATCCGCGAATGGTTCGTCAAACATCGCAGAGATTTGATCGATTGCGCCAAAGTCGTCGCTGGCGACTGTGCGGCTCTCGTGGTTAGTCTTGAACTTCTCCGCTATTTGCGAGGCGTAATCGGTTTCATCCAGTTCAGCGACATCGAAACCAATTGAACAAGTACGAACCGGCTCACTACTTGCTTCGCTCATCAGAGCAACGACGCTCGAGGAGTCTACTCCGCCCGACAGAAATGCGCCAAGAGGTACATCCGAGATCATGCGTGACTGGACAGCTTCACGCATCAAATGGACCAGTTCAGCTGACAGGTCCGCTTCGCTGCCCTTCGTGCGATCCGCAAAACTGATGTCCCACCACCTGCGCTGGGCCGGGACAGGGCGGCCCTGTTCGAGAAGCAGAAAGTGCCCGGCCTGCAGCTTCTCCACACCGCTCAGGATTGAGTGGCTGTCCGGGACATAACCCCATGTCAGATACGCATCCACCGCTTGGGGATTGACCCGGCGCCGCATTTGCGGGTGAGCGAGAAGGCCCTTCAGTTCTGAAGAAAACGCCAGTCCGCCATCGGCAAGGCGGGTCATGAAAAGCGGCTTCACACCAAAACGGTCGCGCGCGAGGAGCAACTGCCGTTTGTCCAGGTCGTAAAGCGCGAAGGCAAACATGCCGTGGAGTTTATCGAGACAATCCACACCCCAGCGTTGCCAGGCGGTCAGAATGACCTCGGTGTCGCCAGACGTGCGAAACTTCGCGCCTTGGCCCTCCAGCTCGCGGCGCAGTTCACGAAAGTTGTAAATCTCGCCATTGAAAGCGATGACCGCGCGCCCGTCAGCTGAAAGCATGGGCTGTGGTGAGCCTTCAAGATCTATAATCGAGAGGCGACGATGCCCCAGCCCGACGCCCTGCTCGGTCCATACACCCGCACCATCGGGACCGCGGTGTGCCATTGCGTCGCACATCCGTTCGATCCGCCTTGGATCGACCGGCTTTGGCGTTTCAGCATGAAAGATTCCGGCGATCCCGCACATGGCTGGTCAAGCGGTTAGCCCAATGCTCCGGGGGCTACAATGCTCGCTGTTATTGCTGTGAGAATAACCATTGCGGCAAGACACGCGAACACAACGATTGCGCTCGACTGGAATCGCTCCATCGAGCGTATCAGCGCGAACCGCGCAACGCCATCAGCGGTCCAACCGTAGTTTTCGGGTTCCCGATCAAAGTAGCGCCAGGCAGCAGCCAGGATCAAGGCGACGACAATCGCAAAGAATATCCAACCGTAGAAGATATGGTCGAAGCCTGCTGCGAACTCCACCCCCTGGCTCTGCGCGATGTAGATCGTGCCCCAGGCGCGGATACCGTTCGCAACAATCGGCACGACGATCGATGCGAGAATGAACAGCGCGCGGTGCGACCAGCGCTCAAACCTTGTGAAGCACACGAGCACAGCAAGTGTCACCATGGCGATCAGGAACTTTACGCCGGAACAGGCTTCGGCAACGATGAAGAGGCCCGCAGGGGTGTCGATGTAGATCCCATCGATTTCAGCCGGAATGCCGCTCCAAAGCGTAAGCGCAATTGAGATTTCGGCAGTGATAGCCTGAAGCGGGGGAATGATTTCATCGCCGAATGGCACAAGGAACACTCCAAATGCGATAGGAAGCGCGAGAACCATTGAAGCTCTCGGGCCGATCGCCGCAATGACCATGCCTTGCAGCATCCCCACCGCGCCAGCGTGGGCAATCAGATTGATTTCGCTCGCCCTTCCCATCAGCCACAGTCCCAGTCCCGCCGCAACAATCGCCAGACCTGGCGACCATGAGCGCGGTACGACCTGAGCGAGTTCGCCGAACTTAAGCGCGACCAGCCAGCCAATGATTATCGGGACCAGAATGATGTGCGAATAGGTATCGATGTTCCACCATTGGTGCAGCATCTCGCCCCACTCGCGCGCTGTAAGAACGATCAAGGCAAATGAGGCAGCAGCCAGCAGGCCCAGTGCCTTTCGCCACTCGACCGGGATCTTTGCGATTGCCGCTGAAGAACTGCGAGATTGGGAGATGCTGTCAGGCTGCATTGCGCGCCTCGCTGCTTTGACCTGTGATGAGAGCCTCCAAGGGAGAAAGCATCGCATCCCACGCATGGTTCTCAAGAACGAATTCCCGCGCAGCTTGGCCAAGCTGAACGGCCTTTTCCGGGTCATCGACCAACTTCGAAGCGCAAGCGGCCATCGCTCCCGCATTCGCTTCACAGACGAGCCAATGGCGCCCATCCTCAGCGTCGATCCCCGTTGCAGCCTGAGGTGTAAGGAGAACGGGTCGCGCCATCGCCATTGCTTCAAGGACTTTGTTTTGAACCCCTCTTGCGATGGTGAGTGGCGCGAGAACGCATGTCGCTGCAGCAAGAAAGGGGCGCACGTCGGGCACCTCTCCCCAGACCGTCACTCCTGGCTTTGCGTTGCGCGATGACAATGCCTTGGTCGGATTGCGACCTATGACATGCAGTCGGGCCTTCGGCTGAAGCTCCTGTAGCTGAGGCAGAAGTTCGTCGATTGCCCACAACACGGCCGCTTCATTGGGAGGATAATCCATCTGTCCGGTAAAGACGAAAGCGGGGCCATCACTATCCAACAGAGCCTGATGAGGAACCACCTGCTCCGGATCGAAAGCATGCGCATCGATGCCGTTGCCGATGACCTGAACATTCGCCATCGAAGGAGATTGCAAGCGAGACTGGAAAAGCGCAGCCTCATTATCGCTGATCAGAACCGTCGCATCTGCGCGGCGACCCAGCCTCTCTTCTTCGCGTGCTAACAGGCGACCTTCGCGTGCGTTGAGCCAAACCCGCTGGCCCGCGGCTGCGTAACTTTCGAACTTGGCGCTATCGACATCGCACAGGTCAATAATCACACGGCCCGGATATTCCGCCGGAATGTATTGACCCATCTGGCCCGAGAACACGACGATCGTTTCGATATCTTGCGACGCGATCGTCTCTTGTACCCAGCGTTCCAGCACGGTGCTGTAGAACGCGGTAAGGCTGACCGGCTTTCCAGAAAGCACTGCCTCCACGCCAGCAAGGACGAGTGGCTTACTGCGATTGGCGATAAGGTGCGACGTGGCCAAAGCTTCGAGTTCAGCGATTCCTGCCCGGTCTTCTTCGCTTTCGGAAAAGGCGCCGACATGCACCGGCGCAATCTTCGCAAGTTTGCGGAGCAGGTTCGCGCTGCGGATTTTGTCGCCGCGATTGGGCGGAAAAGGCACGCGGTGCGCAAGGAAGAGAATATTGCCCGTCACGACCATCACCTCACGCCAGATCGCGCGCGATAAGCGGGCCCAGTCGATTGGCCACAGCCAGCGGGAGCTTCTTCCATACCGCGATCTTGCTTGCGTAAGCATCGCTCGTGGGATCGATGTCGCGCGCCTCTTCGCCTGGTGCGGTCCACGTCGAATATGTGAGAGGTTCAGGATCAAAGCCCCAGTTCTTCTTGAACCGGTATGGACCACTATCGGTTTTCGAACGGCCGAAATCGAAGCTGCTCATGCCCATTCGCCGCGCGTGGAGCATCAGCTCATAATACATCAGCTCATTTGCCCGCGCATCGCGAGAACAATGCTTGCCGCCGCCCCAGAAGGGCAGCACCGCGCCATTATGATAGAACGACAGGACGCTTGAGATTGGCACACCATCCTGAACGACTGTGAGGATATCGCTGCTTTCAGGAAACGCATCCAGCATCGCGCGGAAGAGCCGCTTCGGGAAAACAGGCGTTCCAAGGTTGCGCACGCTTTCTGAATAGACAGCGAAGTGAGCGGCAATATCTTGCGAACTTCGACCGATCCTGACCTCAAGTCCGTTCTTCAGCCCCTTGCGAACCTCTGCGCGCGCTTTACGCGGGATCGCCAGCAATTCCGCCTCATCGTCCTGCGCAAGGTCACGGGCAAACCCGCAATGTTTGTCGCTCACCGCTTTCCAACCCGGCGGAACAGGACCGCCGCGCATCTCGGCACTCGCAAAGCCATAGATCTGCGCATAATTCTCAACCGCACGTGCCAGAACGCGTGCGGCATCGTCACTCTCGGCGAGGATGCCTCCCCCAACTCCAAATCCGCTTGAGACGAGTGCCTGCCCAAACAATAGGGAGCGCACCTCGGTAAGCGGAACCCAGCCCGTGATTGCGCCCATTTGTTCGGTAATGAAACCGCTTGCGCGGTGACCCGAGGCGCGTTCTGCTGCTTTCAGCCATTGCGGCAGATGAAACAGACTTCCCCTCTCTTCGCTAACGAACTCCTCAATTCGACGAGCGAGGCGGTCGTCGGACAAATCGACAAGCGATGCCGTAACGGTCATGTTGAGAGGCGCGTTCATGATAGCGCCTTTGCTTCCACCGGCGGGCGAATAAAGGGTTTCGCCCGGCGAGCCTCCCGGCGCGCAACCTCATCCATACGCCCCCAGTCAAACTCCGCGACAAGGGTGGCAAGCTTCCCGTCCATCTTGTCGAGATTTGTATAGTGACGCAGCTTCGAACGGATCGGAGCGTTGGCGACACGCGGCTGATCGGGATCGACTTCCCACGGATGGAAGTAGAAAACCGCCGGGCGCTGGTCCACCTTGTTGACTTGACGGATGGCCCAGCGCGAAAATGCGTATGGCAGGACCCGAAAGAAGCCCCCTCCCCCTGCACCCACGCGGCGCTTGCCCAGCATCGCGGTGGTCACCGGGATTTCAACAAGGTCGGACCCTTCGACCGGGTTAAACGCGAAACGAGGCGCGTCGCGCCACCCGTAATGGTCATGCCTTACTGGGGCCACGCTGGACGAGTAGGCGTAGCCCTGCTCTGCAAGTTCCTCGAAGGCCCAGAGGCAACGCGGGTCGACAGAGAAACTTGGCGCGCGGTATCCGGTCACTTCCTGTCCGGAGCAATCTTCAAGGATCTCGCGGGCCTTGCGAATATCGTCGGCGAAGGCTTTGCGTTCGAACGTGAATACGCGCGCATGATCGTAACCATGGCTGGCGATTTCGTGCCCCGCCTCTGCGATGCGTCTGACCATCGATGGATGGCGCTCTGCAATCCAGCCAAGAGTGAAGAAAGTGCCCTTCACCCCAGCCTCGCCGAACAGGTCTAGGATGCGCGCGATATTGTCTTCGACCCGGGTGGAGATCGAGTCCCAGTCAGCCCGGTCGATTACGGTTTCGAAAGCGCCCACCTGAAACCAGTCTTCGACGTCAACTGAAAGACCATTCGCAATTGCGCGGCCCTCGATCATGTCGTGGTCTGAAAACGGATGAGGCGCGTTCATGGCTCAGGCAGCCTCGCGTGACGTGTCGTCCTCAAGCCATTCGATCAGCATCGTCAGCACGTGCCGGAACGAGCGCTCCTGCTCTTCAAGCCGCGATTCAATACGCTCCAAGGCCGCACCAAGTCCCGTGTCAGCATCGCCCGATGCAGGCAAAGGCGATGCGCCCGCAGCCCGCAGATCGTTGATTGCAGCTTCAAGCTCTGCCGTTCGTGCATCGCGCTGGGCGAGAAGGGCCGCGACTTCCGTGGCAGGCACACTGTCAATGTCCTGCCGTTCAGCAGGCGCCGCTGAATGCGTCGATACCGAATGCTGTCCCACAGGCTCGATGCTCAGGGGGCTCGGTTCGGGGCTCGATCCGCGCGACTGATCAGCGTTCATCTCAGCCATCACAGCGTCGAGCATTTGGCTTCCGACCTGATCCTTTTCCTCGATCGCGCCGAGCAGAAGCAGACGATTCATGACCTGGTTTACGCGGCGCGGAATACCATCAGTCGCCTTGTACAGCGCCTCAAGCAGCCCTTCTTTAAACAGAGGGCGTCCGTCCCAGCCAACGTGACGCAGGCGATGAAAGATGTAATCCTCTACCTCATCTTCATCGAGAGCTTCGAGATGGTGCGAGGCGATAATGCGCTGGCGCAGCTGATCAAGATCGGGGTGATGCGCAAGCGTACGGCGAAACTCCGGCTGACCGAGCAAAAGGCTCTGCAAAAGCGGATGGGCACCGAGTTGAAAATTGGAGAGCATTCGCAGCTCTTCGAGAGCGGTAAAGTCAAGGTTCTGGCATTCGTCGACCACGAGCAGGCAGCGCCGCCCTTCGCGAGCCTCGTCCTGCAGAAAGCGTTCGATTGCGCCCAGTGCACCGGCCTTGTCATGACCTTCGACCGCGAGGCCGAAAGCCTGAGCGATGACGTGAATAAGCTCCTCACCGTCAAGAGCGCTGGTGACAACCTGCGCGACGGTAAGCGCTTCGGGGTCGATACGTTCCATCAGGTGCGCGACCAGTGTCGATTTACCCGCGCCAACCTCACCGGTGATTACGATGAAGCCTTCGCCCTGGTTCATGCCATAACCAAGATAGCTCATCGCCTTCTTGTGACTGGCGCTTTCGAAATAGAATTGCGGGTCCGGCGTGAGCTGGAATGGGCGTCCGCTGAAGCCGTAATATTGATCGTACATCTCAGGTCAGCTCCGTGGGCTTAGAAATTATAGCGCAGGCCAAGCAGCGCGGTTGCGGTGGCAAAGTCTTCTGCGGTGAATTCGCTGTCGAAATAGTCGACCGCCAATGCGGCACGAGCCGATAGTCGCTCAGTGATCGAACGGTTATATGCGGCGGACGCGCCCACTGCGGTGAGATCGTTCCCCGGCGTGCCGGCTTCGAACCAGTTCGCGTAGGCATTGGCCTGAAGGTTTGCGCTGTTACCCAGCTGCCGTGTGAGCGCTCCGGTGACATAGTAGCTTTCGTCACGCAGGCCATCCGCGGCTTCCAGTGCGCTTCCAGCAGCGGCGATGAAGGTGCGACGGTCATAACCTGCGCCAAAGGCGGCGGTGAGGCGGCCCATCTGACGCTGATAAGTCGCGTTTACGCCGCGTCCTCGGAAAGCGGCAGAGCGGACCGAGCCAAAGGAATTAACGAGACCAGGCGTCTCTCCACCCGAAACCAGCCCGCCAAAATCTCCCGTGACGGGGTTGCGATTGGCCACGAAGTCGCTCGACAGGGCAGACAGCGCATTATTGAGCACACCGCCAAAACCGCTGATGCCGTCATAAACCGAAATGCTCAACGCACTGCGGCGACTGGGGATGTAGGTGAAGTTCCCGTAATAGGTGGTGCTGTCGTAACGTTCCCCCACCCGCGCTTCGAGCGAGGTGCGGGTAGAGGGACGCCAGAGGACGCCCACGTCCCAAAGCAGGCCGTCAACATCGAAGGCCACCAATCGCGGTGAGGACCGGTCGGTTACGACGCGGCCATCTGTGCCAATTACCGGATTACCAGCAGCATCGCGCAGCGCGTCGCGACTGGAAACCTCGACGTCCTCGTAACCAACGCCGCCCACGAAGGCGAGGCTTGGTGAAACCGGAATGGTCACATCGCCGCGTACGAAGGTGTCGCGCACGCGCTGGTCCAGGTTTGAGATGTCCTCCTGAAACCCGCCCGCAGTTACAGCGAGGCCAATGGGGAGAGGATCGCCAACACGTGTGCCTGCGCGAACTTGCCCTTGATAGGTCACGGAATCATCGAAGATATCGACCGGATTTCCGGCCTGATCGATCACCGCGTCATTGGCCTCGAAACGATTGTATCCGGCCCGCGCGAAACCTGTGACATCGAGAACGCCTAGGCGTGTGGCGATGGTTGGCCCGGCGTAGACGCTGTAGACTTGGCTCGTCGCATCATCGCTAACGAGAGGATTAGGCGAGACCGCTCCGCCTGTATCCACCCGCGTCCGGCTAGCAAGAGCCCCAGCTTCGAGCGTGAGGGCACGCGGGATGACGGATAAGTAACCGCGCGCGACACCGCTGATCGTGTCGGTATCGACTGCATCACCGTAGCCGATGTTGCGCTCATACCGGACTGATACGGAAGCGCCGCTGTTACGGCCTTGCGCATTGACGTCGACGCCGGCTGCCACTTGAGTGAAGGTCAACACCTCATCGCCCGGCGACAACTCGGCGGTCAGGATTTGACTGACCTCGATATAGGGCTGGATAAAGACCGCTCTACGGTCACCATCCTGCTGTTCGGACTGGGCTTGCACCGGTGCCGCAGCAGCAAGAGCCGCGCACCCAACGAGAAGCGTTTCCCGGAAGAACCGCATGATCATTCCTCCCTTTCGCCATAATCGCCGAAGCGGCGACCTGACGGGCTGAATTGCGCCGCATTGAGGAGCAGCTTGATATCCGGGCAGGCCGACAGGAGCTGGCGAGCATCGTCGAGTGCCGCGCGGCTCGTCTCGTCAGCGCGCACGACGAGAAGAGCTTGCCCGGCATGGGCGGCCAACTCTGCAGCCGGGGACGCGGCCAAGGCAGGCGGCGTGTCGAAAATCAGAAAACGATTGGGAGCGCCTCGTGTGAGGCGATCAAGCACCTCACCGGTGCGTGCGCTGGTCAGGTATTCGGCATCAAGGACGCTGCTTGTACCCGCCTGCATGACGAACAGACCGTCAATATCGGTCGCAGACACAAGGTTTTCCGGCTTGATCGATGGATCAACCAGCGCATCCATCAGGCCCGCACCCTCTTCGATACCAAGGCGGCGCGAGACGGAGGGATTGATCACGTCGGCATCGACCAGCACGACCTCAATATCGCGCTCTGCAGAAAGGGCGAGCGCAAGGTTCGCAGCGCAGTAGGTCTTGCCCTCGCCCGAATGCGGTGAGCAGACAAGCACCCGCCGTGAGGCATCGTCGCCAGCTGCACGTGCATCGGCGATCAGCTCTCTCTTCACGATGCGAAACTCTTCCAGCAGCCCGGTCACAGGCTCCTCGGGAACAATCAGGCCCGCATCGCGCAGCTTGCCGCGATCGACAGTGACCCGCTGCCCTTTAAGAGCCAACGGCTGCTCAACACGAGGCGTCGGTGCAGGTTGGGTTTGCACACGGGCGGATTCTGATGGGGCAGGGCGAGGCGCGGGTGAGGCTTGCGCACGCTCGGGCGGTCGCTTCGTTCTTGGCAGATTGTTGGGCACTACCGCAGGCGCGATGCGGTCGAGGCCAAAGGCGGCGTCGGCGCGCTCGAACAGCGACGCGCTCTTGTGAGCGCGCTCGGCTGACTTGCGATCTATCTTGCTATGCTCGGTCATGCTCGCCTCCTCACGCGATCGTTCCGACCGAGACAATCTCGATCGCCAGAAGGACGACAAGCACGCCGAACAAGCCTGCGGTCGCACCGGCAAACTGCTTGAACCGGCGGCGGCGAAGAGCCTTTGCGGTTTCCGAAAGGGTCAGCGAAATCGACCCGATCACCGGCAGACCCATGGACTTTTCCAGGCTCTGCGAAGTCGAGTACGTGGAACGCAACTGACCCATGACATAGGCAACCCCGGCACCAGCCCCCAGCCCCACAAACAACACTGCGATCAGCAGCAACGGACGATTGGGCGCGGATGGCGCTTGCGGAACGACTGGCGGGTCAACCAGCTCGAACTTGAACTGACTGGTTTCGTCGATCACGTCGCCGCGCGTGCGCAGTTTTTCGCGATCTTCCAGCAGTCGCTCGTAGTTTTTGCGGAGCACGTCGTAGTCGCGACTGATCCGGTTTGCCTCTGCTGCGACAGCAGGTTCGGTAGCCTGACTTGCCGCAAGCGAAGCGAGATTGGATTGGAGGGCAGCGCGGCGCGCTTGCAACGAGTCGATCGTCGCCTGACGGTCGGCGCGAAGGGCCACTAACTGAGAATAGGCCGGGTTCGGTGAACCTGTTACCTCGCCCGGACCCGCAGCAGCGACCTGACGGCTCAAAATATCAACCTGTCGACTGGTCGACACGACGTCAGGGTGTTGATTGGTGAGACCCCGAGAGCGCAATTCCGCAAGCTGTGACTGCGCCTGCAAGAGCGCTGCTTGGGGACCCACCGCCCCGGGACCACCGGCGATGGTGCGCGGGGTCGAAGCGATCTGAGAATTCATCTGTGCCAGCGCGCTCGATGCCGCAGCAAGGTCCGCGTCGATATCGCGAAGTTCGGCACGGGCTTGCTGCACGCGCGCCGAAAGCGAGACTGACCCGCCCGCCAGATCCGGGTACTGCGCTTCGAAAGAAAGCCGGCGCTCCTCGGCCTGCTCGAGCTCAAGCTTGCGCTCTTCCAGTTGGTCGTTGAGATCGGCAATTGCCCCGCTGACCTGCGCGCGGTTGCCGGAGATATGTTCTTCGCGAAAGATATCGAGCAGCTTCTGGACTACGTTACGCGCGAGCACCGCGTTTTCGGCATCGCTCAGACTGCGAACACCGACTTCGGCGGTGATCGAGAAGAGATTGTCCTCTTCGCTCTCGACTTTGACGTTTTCCGAGAGGCGCGCGATCGCGGTGTCCATCTCGCTCTGCTGTGAGATGTCCTGGCCCAGCTTTGTCGCGGTTATGACCTTTTCAAGATTGACCGAGCCGAGCAGTGTCTGACGCACTTCGCGGATCTCTTCCTGGCCATCACCGGCGATGCCGAGTTGTTCGGAAAGGACGTCATCCACGTCGACATAGATGCGCGCTTTGGATTCGTAGGAATTGGGGATCAGCGCAACCACCAGCCAGCCCAGAAGGCAGACTCCCCACGCCACGGCAAGCACCAGCCAGCGGCGGTGCCATACCGAATAGAGCGCCGTGCGCAGATCGTCGAAGAGTTCGTTCATCCTCCCGTCCGAGCTCCCTTAAAATCGGCTCTCGGGGATGATGATCGTGTCACCCGGACGAAGCATGACATTAGCAGTGCTGTCACCGCGCTTAAGAAGGTCGGAAAGGCGCAGGCGGTATTCCTTCTGCGTACCAGCCTCGCGATCGATACGGAGCAGCTTGGCACGATTGCCAGCAGCAAACTCTCCCAGACCACCGACCGCGATCATCGCGTCGAGAACCGTCATATTGGCGCGGTAGGGCAGCGACGCTGGCTGCTCAGTCGATCCGACCACGCGGATCTGCTGATCGAAAGTGGAATTGAACTGGTTTACAATGACAGAGACGATCGGCTGCTCGATATATTGAACAAGCTCGTCCTTGATATCGTCCTGAAGCTGTGTCGCCGTTTTGCCCACCGCAGGCATGTCACGCACGAGCGGGATCGTGATCCGCCCGTCTGGGCGCACCTGGATCTTCTCTGCACTCAGTTCGGGATTCCGCCAGACATGGATCGTAATCTCATCGAGCGGACCGATGATGTATTCTTCGCTCGGCTCGCTCTGTGCGCCGGCATAGCTCGCCGAGGGCAGCTCCGGACCGCTACCGGCGCATGCCGAGATAGCTAAAGTAGCAAGAGAGATTCCCGCAAGACGGGCGAGAGTAAGCGAATTGGGCATTGATACGTATCCTTGGCCAGATGCTGCGGCCCCGGATCGTCATGGCAGGAGCGACCTGCCTCACCCGGGTTCGCGAATGACCCGGAACTTGTGCTCTATAATGGTGAACATATTGTTAGTGATACGTGGCAGTTTACCCGCCCATCCCGTTTCGGGACAGCCGCTCTGCCAACCCTAAACGAGCATTTCGGCAGCAGGCCCATGACCCAGAAAATTCTGCGGACTCGCCGTGGCGCCGTAGGCTCCAGCGCAGAACACCGCGACGAGATCACCCACGTCTGCTCGGGGTAGAAATGCTGCGTCTGCCAGCCGGTCAAGGGGTGTGCAAAGGCATCCGACGACGTTAACCACGTCGTCAGCTTCGCGCTCAAAACAGCTTGCGATAGCGACAGGATAGTTGCGCCTTACGACCGTTCCGAAATTGCCGGACGCAGCGAGCTGGTGGTGCAAGCCGCCATCAGTCACGAGGTAAGTTACCCCGTGACTGACTTTGCGATCGATCACTCGGCACAGATAGACGCCCGCTTCGCCGACAAGATAGCGCCCAAGCTCCAGGCAAAGCTCTGTATCATGCAGGCTATCGGGGAGATCGGAAATCCGTTCATCAAGCGCCTGACCCACCGCATCGAGGTCAAGCGGCTCATCTCCGGGGAAATAAGGAATACCAAAACCCCCGCCCATATTCAGCTTTGGCAAGCCCTCACCGATTTCATCAGCCAGTCTTGCTGCAAGGTCGATGACGTTCCCCTGTGCCTCAATAATCGCATCGGCGCTGAGCGCCTGGCTTCCCGTGAAGATATGCAGGCCGCGCCAGTGTGCACCGCCAGCGATCAGCATCCGAGCCAGAGCAGGCACACGTTCAGCATCGACGCCGAACGGCTTGGCACCGCCGCCCATCTTCATGCCCGAGCCCTTGAGTTCGAAATCGGGGTTCACCCGGATCGCAATTCGAGGAGCTTTTCCAAGACGCTGAGCAATCGCGAGAGCCCGCTCGCCCTCCCCTTCAGACTCGCAGTTGAGTGTTGCTCCTGCAGAAATTGCTGCTTCAAGCTCGTCGTCGCGCTTTCCCGGTCCGGCGAAACTCACTCTCGATGCGTCAATGCCTGCATCCTCAAGCTTCGCCAATTCTCCTGACGATGCGACGTCGAACCCGTCGACCAGCGAATCCATGTGAGCAATTACAGCGGGATGAGGGTTCGCCTTGACCGCATAATTCACTCCGATCCGTTGAGGCAGCGCGGCGCGCAGATCAGCCATGCGGCGATCAAGATGCTTTTTCGAATAAACGAACAACGGCGTTCGACCGGCCGTTTCGACAAGGCTGGTTGCAGTCTGCCCGCCGATGGCAAGCTCGCCATCTCTGGCCTCATATCCGCTTGGGATCGGTCCGGCTGGCTTGGTCTTCATCACGCACCCTCACCTGTCAGTTCACGATAGAGCGCTGTCCGATCAATCTTGCCATTCGGATTTAGCGGCATGGCATCACGCCAATGGATTACCTGTGGCTGCATGAAATTGGGTAGCTCTTTCAGTAGCATTTTCGGAAGCGTTGCCTGCTGTGCTTCGTCACTGGTCCCTCGAACAACGAGGTGAACCGCGTGACCCAGCCGATCATCGGGAATGCCAAGTGCAACGGCTTCGGAAACGAGGTCTGTGGCGATCGCTGCTTCTTCAACCTCCTGAGGGCTGATCCGGTTGCCAGCGCTCTTGATCATCGCATCGCGACGTCCGACGAAATAGAGCAGACCATCGTGCGCCCTTCTCACCCGGTCACCTGACCACACCGCTACACCGCCATATCTGGACTGGTCGGGCGCAGGCTTGAAACGCTCTGCTGTGCGCTCGGGATCCTGCCAATACCCTTGCGCCACCAAGGGCCCGCAGTGAACAAGCTCCCCCTCTTCTTCGGGTGCTGCCACCGCGCCAGCGTCATTGATCACCATGATCTCGGCAAAGGGAATGGCGGTTCCCATCGAAGTCGGGTGCTGGGCAACAAGTGCAGGTTCGAGATAAGTGGAGCGAAATGCCTCAGTGAGGCCGTACATCGGATAGAGGTCGGCAAGAGGAAATATCTGTCGCAAATCGTTTACAAGGTCGGTTGTCAGCGCGCCCCCGCTGTTGGTGAGGCGCCGCAGCGAAGAGCTGGCTTCTTTAGGCCATTCGAGCTCGGTCAGTTGAACCCACAAAGGCGGTACGGCGGCAAGCGTCGTTACCTGATGCTTGGCGCAAGCCTTCGCGACGTCGCGGGGGAACAGGAAGTCCAGTGGGGCCACGCAGCCACCGGCATACCATGTAGAGAGCAGTTGATTTTGCCCGTAGTCGAAGGAAAGCGGCAAAACGGCGAGAGTGACGTCATCGGAAGCCATGCCAAGATAGCCCGCCACGCTCACTGCACCAAGCCACAGATTGGCGTGACTCAGCATGACGCCCTTGGGCCTGCCGGTCGAACCCGACGTATAGAGGATTGCGCACAAATCGCCCGTATGCGCTTGCGAAGGTCCAAGACTGATCCCTGTCGCATAGGCTGCTTCGATCGCTGCAACCTCCTCGAGCAAAGAACAATCGTCGGGGGTGTCGCCAGCGTCCAGCGATCTCAGCCTCGATCCCGTGCCGATGAGCATCTTTGCCCCGCTGTCGGCCAGAATATGCGCAACCTGAGCGCGTTTGAGCAACGGATTAATCGGTACATGGACCTTGCCCGCTCTCGCAGCAGCCAGCGGCAACAGGCAGGTCAATTCACCTTTCGATGCCCAGCTCGCGATGCGCGCGCCGGGCTCGGCAACCTCCTGAGCTATCCAACCCGCAAGCAATTCGACACGCTGTCTTAACTCATCGTGGTTAAGCACAGCATCGCGAAGCACCAATGCCGGCGCATCGTCTTTACCCATCGCCGCCGCCCTTTGGGTGAGATGATCGATCGGAAAAGGTGTTGAATCGAGGGTTTCGTGCATCGGTGTCCAAAGGGAATGAGTACGAGTGATCGAAGCGCGGTATCACGACAGGGTTAACGTCTTGCAAGACCTCTTTGAAAAAGGAGTTCCTGCAACGACGGCCCCGTTCGATCGCGCCGAATGGTACGGTTTGCTTGCCGAGACCGGTCTTACCCCGCTCATCGCCATCGCGACAGACGCGGACAAGGCAGCCGCTCTTGCACTGATGGAGCGAAATGGACGAATTACCCCCCTTCGCAACTGGTACAGTTTCACCTGGCGTCAGCTGGCAACTGAAGGGCCTGAGGGCGACCGACTGCTCACTGAGATTGCGCGCCAGCTCAAACAGCGCGCGCACCGCGTAACTCTCGAACCTGTGCCTGACGAGGATGGCTCCGCAACACGGCTGGCAAAGGCATTTTCGACCGCTGGCTGGCGTGTTGAAGTCACGCATCAAGACACAAACCATGTGCTTCACGTGGGAGGCCAATCTTTCGAACAATACTGGCAAGGCCGTCCTGGCAAGCTGCGAACAACACTAAAGCGCAAGGCCAAGAAGGTCGAAACTCGGGTCCTGAGTCATTTTGACGAAGAGCTTTGGGCGCAATATGAAGCCATTTACGCGTCAAGCTGGAAGCCTGAGGAAGACGAACCCTCGATGCTTCGTCAGTTCGCTCGCGAAGAAGGCGCATCTGGTCGGTTGCGTTTTGGTATCGCCCATCACGACGGAAAAGCAGTCGCGGCGCAATGTTGGACCGTCGAAAACGGCACGGCGTACATTCACAAGCTCGCGCACCTCGAAAGCGTCCGCAACCTCTCTGCGGGCACGACACTCACCGCTGCCTTATTCCGGCAGGTGATCGATATCGATGGAGTAAAACTTGTCGATTTCGGCACCGGTGACCAGGCCTACAAAGCCGACTGGATGAATGCAGCAAGACCCCGCTACCGGATCGATTGCCTCGATCTTGGCAGTCCGCGCGCCTGGGTCGATCTTGCTCGCCAGACCGCATGGCGCCTAACTGAGCCCGACGTCCCCGCGCTTGCGCCTTACCCCCCGCGCGGTTAAGGGCGCGGGCCAAGAGTTATATAAACCGCCCGATAGCCAGCGGCGCCCCAGTAGGATCGATCAGAAATGAGCACTTCTTCTGCGACCGGAAAAACTCCTGAGAAGACCGCACCGGGCCTTGCGATGAGCCGGGCAGCGCTCGACAAAGAGCTTAAGTCGATCATCTCCGACGTTCTGGGGATCGATGAAGAAACCGCAGATGCGCTCGACGACGAAAGCGGTTTGTTTGGTCATCTTCCCGAACTTGATTCCATGGCCGTTGCCGGGCTGCTGACCGAAATGGAAGATCGTCTCGATATCGTCATCGAAGATGATGACGTCGATGGCGAGATGCTGGAAACCTATGGCGGGCTTCTGGCGTTTGCCGAAGGTAAGCTGGCCGAGCGCTAACGCGCGCGCCAAGCGACACACCGCATGATCTCAACCTGGACAGCCTCTCTACCCGGCGGCAAAACCTCCGAGGAGATGCTGGTCAGTCTGGATCAGGGGCGCGCGAGACGGGTGCTTATCGTGCCTGCATGGTTTGACGAGGCCAACAAGCTGCGGCGGTTCACAATAGAGACGATGCGAGCGCTGGATGAGGACGGCGTTGACTCTTTTTTGCCCGATCTACCCGGCACAAATGAGAGCCTCGTTCCTTTGGAAAATCAGTCGATCGCGAGTTGGCAATCGGCTGCAAGGGACGTTTCGGAGCAAGTGGGAGCCACTCATGTTCTGGCGATCCGCGCCGGAGCGCTTATTGCGCCGCATGACCTTCCCGGGTGGCTCTATGCTCCTCAAACCGGTCCAAAGCAGCTTCGTGCCATGCTGCGCGCCCGCACGATCGCATCACGCGAAAGCGGGATAGATGAGTCTGGCGAGGGACTTCTGGAAATTGGTCGTCGCGAAGGTCTTACGCTTGCCGGTTGGCGAATTGGTCATGAGATGCTGCGCGAGATGGAGACGGCAGAGCCGGCACCAAACAACGCCCACACTACGATTGCGCAGAAAGAACTGGGCGGGCCAGGATTGTGGCTCAGGGCAGAGCCGGACGAGGACGCCGCACAATCAGCAGCGCTTGCTGCGATCGTGGCTGACGACCAGTGTGGCGCCAAGTGAGCCGGCTGCACTTTCAATTCGGCTGCGGAAGCCTGAAGCTTGCGGGGTCTCTGGACACTGCCCCGGGCAGCACTGGCTTGTTACTGGTCAGCGGCGGCAACGAAATCCGTTCGGGCGCTTTTTCGGGGCAGTCACACCTTGCCGCGGCAATAGCGTCGAAAGGTTTTCCGGTTTTCCGGTTCGACCGGCGCGGGATCGGGGGCAGCGAAGGCGAAAATCGCGGGTTTCGATCATCTGCCAAGGATATTCGCGCCGCGCTTGAGGCATTTCGCGGCATGGTCCCGCAAATGGACCGCGTGTTTGCCTTTGGAAACTGCGACGCCGCCTCTGCTCTGATGCTGACCGGGGGTGAGAGGCTTGAAGGCCTTATCCTTTCCAATCCGTGGACTATCGAGAGCAACGAAGAAGAAGGCGACGCCGCTTCCAATCACACGCCCGATGCGATCCGCGCTAGGTATGCCGAGAAGCTGAGGAACCCGCGCGAAATTGCACGCCTTTTGCGTGGCGGAGTGGACCTGAGAAAGCTGGGCAGAGGCGTGCTTTCCTCGTTGCGCCCGGCGCCTGCGCCATCAACGCTCGCACAGGAGATGAAGACCGGCCTCGACGATTTCGAAGGACATGTCGCGATCCTTCTCGCGACAGCAGACCGGACTGCGCAATTGTTCGAGGCGGCGTGGGAAAGCTCCGATCCCCGCATCGCTCGATGCGAAGGGGCGGGACACTCCTATGTCGACGACGAGCATCGCGAATGGCTTGAGGCGCAAATTCTCATAGCATTGCGCAGTTAGCGGCTGAAAACGCTCACCAATTCCACGTGGGTCGACCATCGGAACTGCCCAACCGGTCGCAGCGTTTCAAGGTTGTAGCCTGCGTCGCACAACACGGCTGCATCGCGGGCCCAGCTCGACGGATTACAGCTTACATAAACGGCACGCGGGCAGTCACTTTGGGCAAGCTGAGCGACCTGCGCCCTCGCCCCTGCCCGCGGCGGGTCAAGCAACACGCCTTCAAACCTGCTCAGTTCTGCCGCCTGTAGCGGGTTCCGGAACAGATCGCGGTGCATCGTCAGAACGCGTCCACCAGTCCTCACCGCAGAAGCCTTGCATGCCAGATGAGCCGCCTGATCCGCTTCAACCGCCAACACCTTGCGTCCAGCAGGTCCGCTCCTTGCCAGGGCAAACGCGAAAGTCCCGAGGCCAGCGAACAGGTCCGCCACGATCCGCGCATCGTCCAACGCCTGCCCGGCGTCGACAACCATCAGATCTTCGGCGTCCTGTGTCGCCTGAAGAAATGCTCCTGCAGGCATGGCGACGGGAACGCCGGAAAGCGAAATTGTCGCTGGTTCCGGCTCCCACACCGTCTCGGCTCCATAGCCCTGATCGATCGTAAGCCGCGCAAGTTGATGTCCGCGCGCAAAATCCAGCGCCGCTTCGGTCGCTGCAAGCCCATCAAGCGGAAAATGCGACAGACCCACATCGACGCCCTGATCGCAAAGTGTCAGAGCGATATCGACGTTACGCTTGGGTCCATGCTTCGCGACAAACTCACGCATCGCCGGGATCAGGGTCGCCAGCTCGGGCCTGAGCACCGGGCACTCCGAAAGATCGACAAGCCGATGCGAACCCGCCTCGCGAAAGCCCACGATTGCGCCGTTGGCAACCCTGAGGGCATGGAGCGACGCTCGCCTACGGGAACCTTCGGGAGAGAGGTGTTCAGGCAGCAAATCGCCGATGTCCACACCCTGCCCTCGCGCTGCGTTGACCACCCGGTCACGCACGAATGCTCGCAGGATTTCCTCGTCCGCGTGCTGAAGCTGGCAACCCCCGCAGACGGTGAAGTGCCGGCACGCCGGATCGACATGGTGGGCACCGCGTTCGATGATGCCATCCGAGGCGACCACATCGCCCGGAACTGCGAGCGATACATGCTGGCCATCGGCAGTCACACCATCACCCTCCGCAGCAAGGCGAACAATCTCGCTCACAGGCATTCCGCCAATGCACCAGATACTGCGTGGGCAAGCTCCATCGCTGTAAATGCAGCGCCGCATCGTTGAGCAGCGCGGCTGTGCAGCCAAGCCGCCTCACAAGCTGCATCGAAGGGCTCAGCTCCAGAAGCGAGGCGACTGACCGCAATCCCCGCCAGCACGTCGCCGGTTCCAGCAATCGAAAGCCACGACGGTGCCGGTGGTACCAGACACACACGGCCATCTGGCGCAGCGATAGCACTATCGGGTCCCTTTGCGAGGACGACCATTCCGCTTCCCCTTGCCAGAGCCAAGGCCCGATCGCGGCGACTTTCCGCAACCACACTGAAAGCCCTGCATAGCTTTTCGAGTTCGCCATCATGAGGCGTGGCGAGAGCAACCGGGTCATCGGGCAGCATGTCCGGACGGAGCAACATCAAGGCGTCAGCATCGAGAACCGTAGGTTTCTTCATCGAAAGCGCATACGAAAGGCGCTCCTCCGCCCCATCATCGCGCCCCAAACCCGGCCCGATCAGGATTCCATCGAGCCGCCTATCACCAAGCGCCTCGGCCAATGGAGAAGTGTCGATCACAAGACCCGGATCGGTACGACCGGTAGCCTGATCGGCGAAAAGCTTCACATACCCAGCGCCGCTGCGCATCGCTGCCTCTGACGCGAGGACTGCAGCGCCGGGCATCGAGCCTCCCACGACAGCAGCAAAGCCCCTGCGGTATTTGTGAGCGTCAAGCGAAGGCGGTGCCAGTCGCGGTTTCGAAACAGCATGCGCGGCCCCCTCAACGTCTTCGACGCCAATGGGAACGAGGCGCTTGGTTCCCATCTTGGCGCGGCCAGGAAGCAACCAGTGTGCGAACTTCCAAGCGCCGAGCGCGAGGGTGACGTCAAACTCGGGGAGCTTGTCGTTAAGGAGCGCGCCTGTGTCGCTCGCAATCCCAGATGGCACATCGATCGCAATCCTCGTGGCGTGTCGATCCGCCAGATCGCGAAGGAGAAGAGCGTGTTCGCCCGAAAGCGGGCGCGAGAGGCCCGACCCGAACAGGCAATCGACAAGGATATCGGCGCCCTGACGATTTCCGGAGGTAAGAACGGCGCCACCCCAAAGGTTGCGAGCCTCCTGCGCTGCGTCAGTCTTGGGTTCCAGAGGCGCGATCACGGTTACTTCGTTGCCGAACTCGCGAAGTCGGTGGGCGATGACATAGCCATCACCGCCATTATTGCCGGGTCCGCAAAGGACGGTAACGCTGCGTCCGCCTGCCAAGCGCCGTATCCATTCCGCAGCGCCTCCAGCGGCAAGCTGCATAAGCTCGAAAACGCTTGTGCCCCTATCGAAAATACGTTGCTCAGCAGCCTGCATCTGAGATGCGGTAAGGATCTGAGAGCTATTCATACTGAGGAGCCGTGATCAGGGCCGGGTCGACCCGGTAGACATCGTCCTCGACTGCGAACTCCAACGGACTATCATCGCTTATGACCGCAACCGGCGCAGCGCCATCGATGGATATCACCGAGACGCCTTGATCATTCTGTTGGACTTCGAAGCGTCTGAAACCGCCGTTCGGCCCGTGAATGACAAACTGCCGCGGTCCCAGTTTTTCAAGCACACACTCTTTGGAATAGTCGGCCCCTGTTCCTATCGCGCAATCCACCATATCGACTTCGGGCATCGGGCTGCCAGTGCCGCAGGCAGCAAGAGCAACGGTGCTCGAGGCGACGCTAGATATCCGCGAAAACATGTGTTTCAGACTTGGCCCCCGGATGAGTGAGCGCACCATTTCGCGCAGGCCCGACATTTTGAGCATAACGCCAAAGAGCGCCCGACTGGTAATCGTTGGTGCGCGGCTCCCATTTTTGACGGCGTTGTTCTAGCACGCTTTCATCGACCTCAAGGTCGATTGTGCCCCGCTCAGCATCGATACTGATCGTATCGCCATCCTCGATCAGTGCGATTGGTCCGCATTCGGCCGCCTCTGGCCCGACATGCCCGATGCAAAAGCCACGCGTGGCCCCCGAGAACCGTCCGTCTGTGATGAGGGCAACTTTCTCTCCCATACCCTGTCCGTAAAGCGCAGCGGTTGTAGCAAGCATCTCGCGCATGCCGGGGCCGCCCTTGGGCCCTTCGTACCGGATCACGATGACGCTGCCCTCTGTGATATCGCGGTTCTCAACCGCAGCAAAAGCATCTTCTTCACATTCAAAGACACGCGCCGGACCTGAGAATTGCAGTCGCGCCATCCCGGCGACTTTCACAATCGCTCCATCGGGCGCGAGCGAGCCTTTGAGTCCGACGACTCCGCCGGTCGGGGTGATCGGACTTTTCACATCGTAGAACACCTTCTGATCGGGATTCCAGGTGATCTCCTCGATATTCTCACCCAGCGTCTTGCCGGTGACCGTCATCGGCTCAGGGTCGAGAAAACCGCCATCCAGAAGCGTTTTCATGCCCATGTAGACGCCGCCTGCCTCGTGCATATCCTTGGCCACGTACTTCCCGCCGGGCTTGAGGTCGGCGATGTATGGGGTGGATTTGAATATCTCTGCCACGTCGAAGAGATCGAAATCTATCCCGCACTCGCTTGCCATAGCGGGAAGGTGAAGCGCGGCATTGGTGGAACCGCCGGTTGCCGCGACGACGCGTGCAGCGTTTTCAAAGGCGGCCCGTGTGCAGATATCCCGAGGACGCAGATTGCGTTCCAGAAGGACCATCACCTGCTCTCCAGCGGCACGCGCGATTTCTTCGCGCGAAGTGTAAGGTGCAGGCGCCATATTGCTGTTTGGCAAAGACAATCCGATTGCCTCGCCAACACAGGCCATAGTGTTAGCTGTAAACTGACCACCACATGCGCCGTGTCCGGGGCAAGCTACCTTTTCCAGCGCGATCAATTCCTGAAGCGGGCAATTGCCAGCGGCATGCTGGCCTACGGCCTCGAACACGTCGACTACGGTTACGTCCTTACCGTTATGGGTGCCGGGGAGGATCGAACCGCCGTAAACGAAGATGCTTGGCACGTTCAGCCTCAGCATCGCCATCATCATTCCCGGCAGGCTCTTGTCGCAACCGGCAAAGCCGACCAGAGCGTCATAGCAGTGACCGCGCACCGACAGTTCGACCGAATCCGCGATCACCTCTCGGCTTACCAGAGAGCTTTTCATGCCCTGGTGACCCATCGCGATCCCATCGGTCACGGTGATCGTGTTGAAACGGCGCGGCGTGCCTCCGCCGGCGATGACACCTTCGCGGCAGATGTTAGCCTGCGGATCAAGAGTGGTGTTGCACGGTGCGGAATCGTTGCCCGCACTTGCGACAGCGACGAAGGGCCGCGCGATTTCTTCCTCGCTCATACCCATCGCGTAGTAATAGGACCGGTGCGGTGCCCGCTCCGGACCGACCGAAACGTGCCGGCTTGGCAATCTGGATTTGTCGAAAGGCATGGTGTTTCCCGTCGCTGATATACGATGAGAAGCAGTGCCGTTAGTCGAGCGCGAGCGCAACCCTTCCGCAAACATCAGCGATCATTGTGGCCCAGCGGGCCTGATCGGCGCGGTTCGAGATAAGGTCCTGCCGCACCTCAATCGCGCAATAGGGCCGCCCGTGCGCTTCCGCATGGCGATTCATCGTCGCGTTCAATTCCTTGCCCGAATACGGCTCATTATCGCCGACCGTGAGGCCGAGCTCGCCAAAAAGGCGGATGGCGTGGCGAGCCGCGCGATCGTCTTCGTTATAGAGAAGCCCCACTTCCCATGGGCGCTCCTCGTCACTTGTCTCGAGCTTTGGCGTGAAGCTGTGAAGCGATATGATAAGCTCCGGCTCAGCTTCGTCGAGCCACTTGGTAAGCGCATCGTGATACGGGCGATAGTAGCGCGTCAGACGCGCTTCCACATCCGCTCCGATATTGCCCGGGATCAGGTGCCCGTCGCTTGTGGTAGGGACCACCTTGGGGTGATCTTCCTCACGATGCAGGTCGATCACGAGGCGGCTGATCAATGCCATATGCGCCGGAATGCCGTGCCGTCTGGCCATGCGCGAGGCGACACCGGCGACACCGATATCGACGCCGATATGCGTTTCCAGCAGATCATCAGGTATGCCAAGCGGCAAGTCGCCGGGTACGTAGCTGGATGCGTGGTCGCTCACACAGACCAACCCGCCGCGCTTCACTTCACCGATTTGCTCGAACACCTGCCCGTCGATCATCTCAAATTCCCTGCAAGCAGCCACCAGTCAGCGTGCTCGTTCCTGAGCCGCTCAGCAGCGTCATCGCGCGCGGTCTCATTCTCGTACAACGCAAAGCAGGTGGCTCCCGATCCCGACATGCGGGAGAGCCACGCCTCGCCCCCTGCAAGAGCGTCTAGCACATCCCTGATAGCAGGGCACAATTCAATCGCGGGCGAGGTGAGATCGTTTCGACCTTCGAGCGCGATTTGCCTCGATGACCCCTGCGGCAAGGCGCCGCGGTCTTGCCCGTCCCAGGCGTTGAAAACCGGTCCTGTGGCCAGCTTTGTTCGCGGATTGACCAGCAGGACCGGCGTGTCCCTCAGATCCTGCTCAGCTGGTTGCAGCTGCGTCCCCGTACCGCGTCCGACCACGGTCTCGCTTCGAACGCAGCAGGGCACATCCGCGCCCAGTTTTGCCGCGCGTGCCTGCCAGTCATCGGGGAGACCGTGCACCTTCTCCACCATGCGAAACACCCCCCCGGCATCAGCAGAGCCACCGCCGAGGCCCGCTGCCACCGGTAGGTTCTTTTCAAGTGTGATGTCGAGGCCCTGAGCGCGTGGTAGCGCCGTCAACGCCTTTGCAACGAGGTTGTCGAGTGGATTATCTATGCCGGTTGCGAACTCGCCGACCGTCGCAACCCGGTCCTTGTCCGAAAGCCGGGCTGACAACACATCCCCAGCATCGACGAACGCAAACAGCGTCTCGAGCTCATGATAGCCATCCTCGCGCCGCCTGCGGACATGCAGCGCGAGGTTGATCTTGGCGTATGCGGTTTCGGTGATCGCCAATTGGCGCGTCACATGTTCGGATAGTTCGGACCACCGCCGCCTTCGGGCGTGACCCAGTTGATGTTCTGGTTCGGGTCCTTGATGTCGCAGGTCTTGCAGTGGACGCAGTTTTGCGAGTTGATCTGAAACTTGGCTTCCTTGCCCTCTTCCAGGATCCACTCATAAACGCCCGCCGGGCAATAGCGTGCCGAAGGACCGCCGAAGACCTTCAGCTCGCTTTCGCGCTGCAAGTCGCGGTCGCCGACCTGCAGGTGGACCGGTTGGTCCTCCGCATGGTTGGTAAAGCTGAAGGCGACATTGGTGAGGCGGTCGAAACTGATGACGCCATCGGGCTTGGGATAATCGATCTTCGGATACAGATCAGCGCGGCCCGTCATGGTGTGGTCCTTGTGGTGCTTCATGCTGATCGGCAGACCGATCTTGAGTGTACGCATCCACATATCAATCCCGGCAAGCGCAGTGCCGATATCGCCGCCATACTTGGCGACGGCAGGCTGCGCGTTCTGGACCTTCTTGAGTTCATCCGCGATCCAGCTGGAACGGACAGCCGCATCGTAATCCATCAGCTCTGTTTTCTCATCCCCGGCAGCGATCGCAGCCGCGATGCTTTCGGCAGCCAGCATACCGCTCTTCATCGCGGTGTGACTTCCCTTGATGCGGGGCACGTTGACGAAGCCAGCCGCGCAGCCGATCAGCGCGCCGCCCGGGAAGGCGAGCTTGGGTACGGACTGCCAGCCACCTTCATTGATGGCCCGCGCGCCGTAAGCGACGCGAGTACCGCCTTCGAGATATTCGCTGATCGCAGGATGCTGCTTCCAGCGCTGGAATTCCTGATACGGCGACACCCACGGGTTCTTGTAATCGAGCGCGGTTACAAAGCCGAGCGCAACCTGCCCGTTAGCCTGATGGTAGAGGAAGCCCCCTCCCCAGCTGTCGCTTTCCGTAAGCGGCCAGCCTTGCGTGTGAATTACGCGGCCGGGCACGTGCTTCTTGGGATCGATGTCCCAAAGCTCCTTGATGCCAAGGCCATAAACCTGTGGCTGGCAATCAGCTTCAAGGTCGTACTTCGCCTTCATCAATTTGGTGAGCGAACCGCGCGCGCCCTCGGCGAAGAGCGTGTACTTGGCGTGGATTTCCATGCCGGGCTGATAATCCGGTTTCTGCGTGCCATCGGCGGCGATGCCCATGTCCTGCGTTATGACGCCCGAGACGCGGCCCTGCTCATCGAAGATCGGAGCCGACGCCGGGAAGCCGGGGAACACCATAACGCCAAGAGCTTCTGCCTGCTCACCAAGCCAGCGGGTCATGTTGCCGAGCGAGCCGGTGTAGCAACCGTGGTTGCTCATCAGAGGCGGCATGATCGCATGCGGGAGCGAAGTCTTCCCAGACTTGGACAGAACCCAGTGCCAGTTGTCGGTCACCGGGGTCTGTGCCATCGGGCAATCCATGTCGCGCCAATCGGGGAACAGTTCGTCCAACGCCTTGGGATCGACCACCGCGCCCGAGAGAATATGCGCCCCGATTTCAGAGCCTTTCTCAAGCACGACAACCTCAAGCTCTTCATTGATCTGCTTGAGTTTGATCGCAGCGGTCAGGCCAGCCGGCCCGCCACCCACAATCACGACATCGCATGGCATTGATTCGCGTTCGCTCATCGGCTTTCGTACCTCAAAGTGTTTGTGCGCACTCGTTTGCGCATATCTGTCGCAATGCACTTGCTAAGGAGGGGTCCGACAGTCAAGGCCTGCCTTAAAGACTATGAACGCACCTGCATCTTCATTGAAAGCCGAACTGGAAGCCGCGATGGATTGGTGGCGGATGGCCGGTGTCGATTGCGACTTCACCGACGACGCTACGGATTGGCTAGGTAGCGAAGCACCGGCGATTGCTCGCGACGACGGGCCACGCGCACCTGAAAGCCGCAAATCGACGGCGTCAGAACCTGCACCGGCGCCCAAGTCCAAAATCACGCGCAATGATCTTTTGGGTGCCAGTCCGCCCACTACACTCGAAGAATTCCGCGAGTTCTGGCTGCAAACGCCGGGCCTCGACGCGATCGGACCGCGTGGGCGCGTTGCACCGCGGGGCGTGGCGCAGCCTGAGCTCATGGTGATTGTCCTCGACCCGGAAGAGCGGGATAGCGACAGCCTTCTCAAGGGACCATGCGGGCAACTGCTCGGCAATATCCTGCGCGCAATGGGGATCGATGAAAGCGCGGTTTATCTCGCATCCTCGCTTCCCCGGCACACACCCATGGCCGATACGACATCCATCGCTGCCTGCGGCATGGATGCGGTCACCGCGCATCACATTGCTCTGGTGGCTCCAAAGCGCGTGATCGCCTTTGGTTCGAGCATCCCGCCGTTAATTGGGCACGAGTTAACGAAAGACATCTCGTCTTTACGTCAAATCAACCATGAGAAGCGAAGTGTACCGCTGATGGTGAGCGAAGGGCTGGATGCCATGATGGCGATGCCCCGGCTCAAAGCCCGGTTTTGGCGGAGATGGATGGAATGGTCAGCCGATCTATGATGAATTACGGTTTGCGAGCTTCGATTGTCGGGTTCGCTGCGGCTTCAACCTTTGCCCTTGCCTCTGCCGCCTCAGCACAGTCTTCGAACATGGTGGCGCATTATGATCGCAGCGACACTGCGAATGCCGCGGTTCCTCAGGTTCTGACCACCGACGAGCGCGAGCATTACCGCTCGCTGTTTGCCGCTATCGACAGCCAGAATTGGGACGATGTTCGTGTGCGGCTTGATCGGCGTGACGATGGCGTTCTCAACCAGATCGCAGTGGCTGAGTTCTACACACACGCCAACAGTCCCCGTGTTTCCTCGGAGCAGGTCGCGCAGTGGTTTGAGGATGGCGTCGATTTGCCGCAGGCAGAGCAGCTTGGCCGGATCGGTGCCAATCGCGGCCTTGAATGGATGCCGCAGCTTCCAGAAGCGCAAAGCTTTGCCCGCCAACCTTCAGCCTCCAGGCGCATTCGTCCACGCAGCATCGACGATGGTTCGATTGCGCCGCGCTCGAAGGAAGCGATCCTCAGCGCGATCCGCGACGACGACCCTGTCAATGCACACGCACAGCTTGTCGAGATCGACCCCTATCTCAGTGCCGAAGCGCGCGCTGAATGGCGGCAGCGAGTGGCGTGGAGTTACTATATCGAGAACGACGATCGCAACGCTCTCATGTTGGCGCAGACGGTCTCCGAAGGTTCAGGCCCCTGGGTGGCAGAAGGCGAATGGGTCGCGGGCCTTGCATCCTGGCGACTGGGCGACTGTTCGCTGTCGGCTGACGCGTTCGAGCGAGCCGCTTACCAATCCACCAATGTCGAGCTCACATCGGCTGCGCATTACTGGGCGTACCGCGCGCTTGTGAGGTGCGGCGATCCAGAGCGTGCGCAGCGCCACCTCGATGCGGCGTCGCGCTATGACGAGACGCTGTATGGCATGCTGGCCATCGACCAGCTGGGTATCGACCTTCCTGCGGCTGCGCCGGCAGAGCCATTCAGCAGCACCGACTGGAACGCGATCTCCGACCGCAAAAACGTCCGCGTTGCGACCGCCCTTGTCGAGATCGGACGCCATGGCCTCGCCGATGAGGTGCTTCGACACGAAGCGCGGATCGGTCGGGCGCAGGACTATCCCGCAATCGCGCGCCTTGCGCGGACACTGGGCCTTCCCTCGACACAGCTGTTCATGGCTCACTACACCCCTTACGGAGTGCGTGCTGACCGCTCGCTGCTGTATCCCGTCGCCGGATGGCAGCCACGCACAGGTTGGCGTGTCGATCCCTCGCTTGCCTTTGCGCACGCCCTTCAGGAATCGGGTTTCCGCACCCGCGCAGTCAGCCCGGCCAATGCGCGAGGGCTCATGCAGATCACCCCGATCACCGTTCGCGAGCATGCCCCGCGCCTCAACATGAGCGCTTCCTATGTCGACCTCGACGACCCGGAAGTGAACCTCGCATTCGGTCAGCGCAATCTTGAGATGCTGCGCGACAATCCGGCGACGCAGGGCCTGTTGCCCAAGATCATGGCCGCCTACAACGCAGGGCTCTCGCCGATCAGCCGCTGGAACTCCGAGATCAACGATCAGGGCGATCCGCTGCTCTGGATGGAGTCGATCCCCTATTGGGAGACGCGCGGCTATGTCTCTATCGTCATGCGCAACTACTGGATGTACGAACGCGCCGCAGGTGTTGCCTCGCCCAGCCGCCGTGCGCTGGCGCAAGGCGAATGGCCCCTTTTCCCCGGCGCCGCCCGCTCCCGCTCGGCCAGCCTCGAGCGTTGAGGCAGGCTGACGCAATGGCGATTGACGAGACCCTTCCCTTCACCCCGATCAACATCGCTGTTCTGACCGTCTCCGACACCCGCACGCGCGACGACGACACGTCCGGCGACATACTCGCCGCAAGGATCGAGGCCGCCGGTCACACCATCGCCGAACGCGCCATCATCAAGGACGATGCGATCCTGCTCGTCGACGAGATCGAGAGCTGGATCGACAACCCGAAGATCGACGCGATCATCTCGACCGGTGGCACTGGCCTGACTGGCCGTGATGTCACTCCCGAAGCGCTTTCGCGTATCGATGGCGGTCGCGACATTCCCGGCTTTGGCGAGCTGTTCCGCTGGATCAGCTACAAGACCATCGGAACCAGCACCGTCCAGTCACGCGCCTGCGCCATCGTTGCGCGGGGCACTTACATCTTCGCGCTTCCCGGTTCTAACGGAGCGGTCAAGGATGGCTGGGACGGCATCCTTGCCGAACAACTCGACAGCCGCAACAGGCCATGCAATTTCGTCGAGCTGATGCCCAGATTGCGCGAATCCTGAAGTCTAGCGTTTTTAGCACTTTGCTTGAGAAGTGGACCGCATGTTACACGGTCCTGGTGCTAAAATCTGTCCTCCTTCCGAATGCCTGTTTTCCATGTGGTTCTCATGCCTTTTCGTGCGCCATGTAGGAAAGCGAAAACGGGTGACATGAGCGTGCATGTTCCTTATATGTTCCACCCATGCGGACACCCGACCATCCCGATTTTGAACGCGGACGCGGCGCTGCTTCAGGTGATGTCTCGACCCGCTTCGGCCTCGCCACGCGGGATACAGATGGCGACTGGCGCGATCATATGGAGGCGTTGGACGGACCGCCGATAAAATTGCGCACGACGGTGACAGAGGAACGCCCGAAAACGATCCTCACCTTCAACAAATCGCCCGATGTCCCCTTCGACCGATCAATCAACGCCTATCGCGGGTGCGAGCATGGCTGCATCTACTGTTTCGCGCGCCCTACCCACGCCTATCACGACCTGTCGCCGGGCCTCGATTTCGAAACGCAATTGTTTGCCAAACCCAATGCGGGCGAGCTTCTTCGCGAAACTCTGGCGAAGCGGAAATACCTCCCGAAACCCATCGCGCTGGGCACCAACACCGACCCCTATCAACCGATCGAGAAGCGATATCGTATCACTCGCGATATCCTCGAAGTGTGTCTGGAGGCGCGGCATCCGGTCACCATCACGACCAAGTCCGACCGGGTTATCCGCGATGCTGACCTGCTTGAGGAATTGGCGCAATGCAAACTGGTGGCGGTGGCGATTTCGGTCACGACGCTTGACCCCATCCTTTCGGGCAAGCTCGAACCGCGCTGCCCTGCCCCGGCCAAGCGGATCGCGGCGCTTGGCAAGCTGGCAAGTCTCGGCGTGCCGGTCCATTGTTCGATCTCGCCCATCATTCCGGCGATCACCGACGAATTCATGGAAAGCATAATCGAACGTGTCGCTGCGCTGGGCGTTCAGAGCATCGGCTGGATACCGCTGCGCCTGCCGCACGAAGTGTCGCCGCTGTTCCGCGAATGGCTTGACGTTCACTACCCCGAGCGTGCGGGTAAGGTTATGAGCATCGTTCGCTCAATCAGGCAAGGGCGCGACAACGATCCCGATTTCTTCACACGCATGAAACCGTCAGGCGTCTGGGCGGACCTTCTTCGAACGCGGTTCCGCGTCGCATGCAAGCGCGCCGGTATCGGGAGGCCTGGTTTTGAGCTTGATTGCTCGCAGTTCAGGCCTCCTGAAACCGGTGGTCAGTTGAGCCTATTCTGAGCGAGACTAATTGTCACGTGATTGTCGTATACTTCAGCTCGTCGCACTCTTTACAAGAAATTAACTAAATTGGATGTTTAATTACCAGTGCTGATGACCAATTGGTACATTCGGGGGAGACGAGTATGACCACGACATCAACTACCAGCGAGGGCGGTGCATCGGACCGTCGCGTATCGGATCGACGTTCAGGCGATCGTCGCAAGTCCAACACCCCATATGACGGCCCGGAGCGGCGCAAGTATGTTCGGCGATCAGGCGAAGAACGCCGCGCATAATTCTAGACGATAAATCGGCGGTCGCCGAGTTCGGCGGCCGTCTGGACACTCTGATCTCCTGACGCTTCGCCGCTATCAGTGTTCGGCATCGGCGGAATTGATCACCAGCGTATCGGCATCGAGATAACGCAGCAGCTCGCTTGTCACGCTGCCGATTGTCGCCTGTTTGAAGCCGCTTGTCCCGTGGCTGCCAACGACGACGAGCGCGTCCGGATTGACCGCAATCGCCTGTCGCAAGGCATCGCATGCATCACCCTGGATCACTTCGCTGGTCGCATCGGCGAGGCGCCCCTCCCGCTCGGCCAGCCCGGCCATGAATTCGGCGAGCTTTTTGTTGTGATCGCGCTCGACTTCGTCGGCTGCATACGCGTCCTTGTTGAATGCCCTGAACGGGACCTGCCATGCGTTGACCACGTGCACCTTGACTTCGGGGAACATCCGTGCGGCGGTCAGGATCGCGTGCGCCGATCCGGGCGAGAAGTCGGTCCCGGCCACGATCTCTCGATACTCCGTGTGGGCGCGCAGCTTGACCACCAGAACCGGCTTCGTGGTGGATCGGAGGATGTAATCTACGGCCGTGCCAAGGAAATAGTCGCCAAGCGTGTTGTAGCGCGCCGGTCCCAGACAGAGCATATCCACGCCCTGTTTGTCGCAGGATATCGCAATCGCCTTGGTCGGGGTTCCGCTCGGGTAGAGGAACTTCACCTCGCCAGCGACAGGTTGCAACCCGGATGAAAGCCGCATCTTGCGATTGAGATCGTCCATGTCGGGCGGATCGTCCGCCGCAAGATTGGTCGCATGGATTACAAGCAATTTGCCACCCATCTGCTTTTGAAGAAGCTTTGCGCGATCGACCGCCCGGTCCGCTCTCGGGCTGAAATCCGTGGCGACGGCAATGGTTGGCATGGTGTTTCTCCGCTGGTTTCAATGTGACGCGAACCTAGCCAAGAGCACGATGGCGGGCAATTTCGAAGACCCTCTGCCGGGTGGCTTAGGCCGCGAGTTCGGCTGAAACCAACATTGTTCGACACTTTACCGGCGGCAAAGTTGCACTCCATAAGTCGCAGTAGAGAAATGAATGTAGTTTGGTTAATATAACTGTAAACTAACTACTATTCTGTGTCTGAACACGAAATGTCGATTCTATACCATCATTCTATAATACAAATCCATACAATCCGATTCGGTCATTATAAGACAAGTAGCCTTAACTTCCCATACATCTTGGGATCGATGACCTATGCGTGATTGCAACGAGAGGGAACAATAAAGGTCGCTCAATCACTTGTTCTACAATAATCCAAAACAGGAACAGGATCATGAGCTTAGTAAAACTTTTAATCGAGATGGAAGAGGACCGCGGCCTTGCCGCTGCCTCCACCGGCAAATTCGATGCCGGCGCCGAAACCGAAAAGGCGATGCGAAAATCGAAGACCGTCACCGCTGCCGACGATGTCTCCGGCATCACGCTGGACACAGATTTCGGCGTCACCGAGATGACCGATCTGGCGGGCGGCGCAAGCGAAGCGAGCTTTGCGGCGTTCGACGACGATTTCGGCTTCGATACGGCTTCCGAAGAGGACGGCGAGGATGCCGCTTTCGAAGATGCGGGATTTGACGCTCAACCCTCAGTCGAAACAACCTATCTCATGCGGTGCAACGTCGATGCCGACGATGCCGAGAAAGCGGCGAAGGAGCTGATGAAAAAGCCCGGCGTGCGCGGTGTCTATGCCGACGTCACGATCGAGCCTTGCCTCATCTGCCCCGGATCGCCTCCGCAAGGAAACGACCGGACTGTCGAGCGGCTTTTGTGCACCAGCACCCTTCACCGCGCAGGCGCTGACGGCGAAGGTGTTCTCGTCGCCATCGTCGATAGCGGCATCAACATGGCGCATATCCGTTCGAAGGGGAAAAATCCCGGTTTCGATGCCGGCCGCAGCTGGGTACCGCGTGCGGGCCTGACCCCCGGCAGCCTGCCGGTTGGACACGGTACGATGTGCGCCTTCGATGCCTGTATCGCAGCGCCCAAGTGCACGCTGCTCGACATCGCGCTGCTTCAGACGCAGGCGACCGGCGGCACCATTATGGAAGGGTTCCTGTCGGACGCCGTTCGCGCATACCAGCACCTCATCAATGTGATGCGCGCGCCGCGTCGCCCCGGTGAGACGCGTTCGCTGGTGGTCAACAACAGTTGGGGCATGTTCCATCCATCATGGGATTACCCGGTCGGCCATCCGGGCAATTATAGCGACAATCCCGCGCACCCGTTCAACCGGATCGTTACCACGCTTGCTCGGCACGGCGCGGACATCCTGTTTGCGGCAGGCAATTGCGGGAGCGATTGTCCCGACGGCCGTTGCCGGGGAGTGACCTCGCGCGCGATTTATGGCGCGAACAGCCACCCACAGGTGCTCTCGGTCGCGGGGGTCGATACAACCAAGACCCGCGTGGGCTATTCCAGCAAGGGCCCAGGTCGCCTCGTGCGTAACAAGCCCGATATTTCTGGCTACACGCACTTTCAGGGCTCGGGCGTCTATGCCGCTGATGGAGGCACATCAGCAGCCTGTCCGGTCGTCGCGGGCGTTGTCGCAGCGGTTCGTTCGAAGCGGCCTTATGTTGCTGGCAATGCATCGCGGACCCCGGCGGCGATCCGGCGACTGATCACGAGCACAGCTCAGGATCTGGGAACGCGCGGCTATGATTTTTCGCATGGCTACGGCGTGGTCAATGGCTGCGCGATTGCCCGGCAGTTGCGACCGATCGTTATCGACATCTGCCGCACGCATCCGCACATCTGTCGCCCGGTCCCGCTGCCGCCGCATATCTGCCGCCGGTTTCCGAGACTGTGTCGCCCGCGTCTGCCGATCCCGCGTCCGCCGCGTCCGATCCCCATTCCGCCCATCCCGCCCATCCCGCCCATTCCTCCGCGTCCGGGCCAGGAAGCGGACTTTGCAAGCTTCGATTTCTTCGATGAATATGATGGCGATGCACAGGGTAGCCAGGTCGGCATGCTCGACCTGAGCGATGGAGCCGCGCTTGAGGAACTGAGCGTGGAAGAGCTGGCCGAACTGTTCTACTATATCGGCCAGTATCAGGCGGTCGCCGGTGACGACGGTTCGCCTGCTCCAGCGCCCTCTGGTGGCAAATCGGGCGGCGGTGGCTGCGGCTGCAGCTGACGCCAACCCCTAGCAAGAGAGACGATCGGTCATGGCTCAGGATCAACCCAAGGTGATGGTGCAGTTCCATTTCGATGGAGACCCGCCCGATCCTGACGCCGTGGCCGAACGTTTCGGCATCCCGCGCGATGCCATCGACGAAGAGTTCGGCGTGATCGTCACCGACGAAGTCGAGAAGCTTTGCACCGTGCTTGTCCCGGCTGACGTGGCCGAGAAAATGAATGAACAACTCGGCCGCGACACACCGGAAGGATCACCGGACGAAGGATCGTTCTCCAACCCGCGTATCGCCCCATTCGGCCCGCCAGATGGCGAGTGTGACAGCGGTTCGGACTAACCAAACCCTCCGCCGACTTCGCCCGGTTTGAAACGCATCAGGCGGCTATCGAGCAGCGCGGCGGTGCGGTTCACCACGGCCTTCTGATAATCGGCGTCCTTGATCATTTCGAAGAAGGCGCCCGCATTGGGGTATTGCGCGACGAAGCCGTCGTGCCAGACTTTCTCGTCAGGCTCCGGCCCCGTCACCATCGTCTGAAACGCGCCGCGCCAGACAATCTTGCCGCCCACGCGGCTGAAAATCGGGCCTGAAGTCTTGCCGTATTCCTCGTAAGCACGCCTGCCGGTCCAGCCATTGCCGTGATATTCGTGGCCTTCCGGATATTCAGCGAGGTCACGGAATCGCAGCAAGTTGAGCATGTGGATCGGCTCATCACGCGGCAGGTCCTTGAATGCCTGAAAATTGGCAGGCGACGGGTCGATGTAGCTTTTCGCCATGGGTTCGTGCTCGCTCGGCTTCAGGATTGCGAAGGGCCGTGGGTCGACCACACGCGGTGGCGCCCATCGGCCATGATCAGCACGACCTGATACCGGTCGACCCGGCTGCCCTGCTCCATTCCCGGCGAACCTACCGGCATTCCCGGAACGCTGAGGCCGACCGCGTCGGGCCGCTCTTCAAGCAGGCGCTTGATGTCCTCTGCGGGAACATGTCCTTCGATCACGTAGCCTTCGACCATGGCGGTGTGGCAACCGCGCAGGTTGCGGGGCACGCCAGCCTCATCGGCAATCGGGTTCAAATCCTCGACATTGCGCACATCGAGCGTGAAGCCGGCGGCTTCCATTCGTTCGACCCACACAGCGCAGCACCCGCACCACGGGGTCTTGGCCACGTCGATGACGGATGCCGCTGCCGATGAAGTGCAGGCGAGCAGCGCGAGCGGCGCGAACAGGGTCGCGATACGGTTTCTCATCATGCCTTTACGCCTCCAGCTTGTAGTCCGAGAACCGGTCGCGCAGATCCTTCTTCGATATCTTGCCGGTCGCGGTGTGCGGTATGTCGTCGACGAATTCGACCGCATCGGGCAGCCACCACTTCGCGACCAGCGGCTTCAGATGCTCGATGATATCGTCGGCGCTGCATTCGGCCCCTTCGTTCCTGATAACGAACAGCACCGGGCGTTCGTCCCATTTGGGGTGGAACATGCCGACACAGGCCGCCTCTGCGACAGCGGGGTGGCCGACGGCTGCGTTCTCAAGCTCGACCGAGCTGATCCATTCGCCGCCCGACTTGATCACGTCCTTGGTCCGGTCGGTGAGTTGGAGCGTGCCATCGGGATGCAGGATGCCCACATCGCCGGTGTCGAACCAGCCTTCGTTGTTCACGGCGTCCTGTTCCGCTTTGAAGTATCGCTTGATGATCCATGGTCCCCGGATCTGGAGCGCGCCGCTCGTCAAACCATCACGCGGCAGTTCTGTCGCCATATCGTCGAGGTCCACCGTGCGCAGTTCGACACCGAACACCGGGCGACCCTGCATCGCGCATTTGTCGACCTTCTCGTCCAGCGTGAGCGTGTCCCAGTCCCACGTCGGACCGCCAACCGTTCCGATGGGGCTGGTTTCGGTCATCCCCCAGGCATGCTGTACGCGCGTTCCGTTTTCGAGCAGGCGCTTGATCATGAATTTGGGCGCAGCAGAGCCGCCGATCGTTGCCGCTTTCAGTGGCGGCAGGTCGAGGCCTTCCTTGTCGCAATACTGGAAGTGAGCGAGCCAGACGGTCGGGACACCGGCGCTGTCGGTGACGCCTTCCTTGATCATCATTTCATGCAGGACTGCCGGGTCGTTCACGGCGGAAAAGACGAACTTGATCCCCGCCATCGCGCCGGCATAGGGCAGCCCCCAGCTAGCCGCGTGGAACATCGGCACGACCGGGAGCATCACCGACGCGCTCGAAAAGTTGAAAGCGGCAGGCTGAAGCCCGCTGATCGCGTGCATGATGGTTGAACGGTGCTCGTACTGGACGCCTTTCGGGTTCCCGGTCGTGCCGCTGGTGTAGCAGATCATGCACGGATCGCGCTCGTCACCGGCGAACCATTGCGTGTCGCCGTCCTGTTCGCCGATCCAGTCTTCGAAACTGGTCGTGTGCTCGCCGGAATCGTAGCAGATGTAATGCTCGATGGTGGGCCAGCGATCCTTCATCGCATCGACAATCGGTTGGAACGCCGCATCGTACAGCAGCACGCGGTCTTCGGCGTGGGTGACGATATATTCGAGCTGGTCTTCAAACAGGCGCGGGTTCACCGTGTGAAGCACCCCGCCCATGCCAGCGACGCCGTACCAGCTAACCAGGTGACGCGAATGGTTCATCGCTAGACTTGCAACGCGCTCGCCCGGTTTGATGCCCAGAGCCTTCAAAGCCTGTGCCATCTTCAACGCATCGCTGCGAATGCCTGCCCAATCGGTGCGCGTTTCGCTGCCATCGGCCCAGCGCGTTACGATCTCGCGCGCTCCGGCTTCGCGTGCGGCATGGTCGATCACTGACGTGATCCGCATGCTCCAGTCCTGCATTGCACCCAGGTTCTGCGTCTGCATCGTTGTTTCTCTCTCCTGAAAATTCCCGCTGCTGATCGCAGCGTCTCTCACCAAGGATCATGGCGCGCAGCCCGGCGCAATGCAATCGGTGATGCTGGATCATACAGAGTTGTGACAATGAGCCGATATGCGTCACGCAACTGCCATAGGGGCGTCCTAACCGCACATATGAGTTCAAGACTCAGTGAGGGTTACAATGACAAGAACAGCACTTTTGCTCGCCACCACCGCGGCGATTATCGCCGCACCTGCGCAAGCGCGCGAAGGACAGGCCTATGTCGGTCTGGAAGCGGGTATTAATGACGGCAACCAGATCGACATCGATCTTGCAGACACCGATCCCCAGACCAACGCCGCGTTTGCCGATCCGAACCTCGGCTTCGATGCCGATGTGATCTTCGGCTACGATTTCGGCGCCTTCCGGCTTGAGGCCGAGGGTTCTTACAAGAACAACGGCATCGACGATGTCACCTTGCTCAATCCGACCTTCACTGCGGGCGGCCAGACGGCCCCGGTCAGCTTTGTCAGCTCGTCGGCGGACATCAACATCCTGAGCGGCATGGTGAATGCGCTCATCGAGTTTGGCGATGACGACGGTATTCAGGTCTATGCGGGCGGTGGTGCCGGGATCGCGCGGGTCGACCTGTCGATCGAGCCTGCAGATCTCGGCAGCCTGATCGACGATTCTGCGAGCGACTTCGCGTATCAGGCAATCGCGGGCTTCCGCGTTGCCGTGAACGACCGGATGGACGTCGGCCTCAAGTATCGCTTTTTCGTTGTCGATGAATTCGAACTCGACGCCTCCAACGGAAACCCGATCGAAGTCGACTATCAATCGCACTCTGTCTTGGCGAGCCTGATCTGGAACCTTGGCGGGCAGGCCGCACCTCCGCCTCCACCACCGCCGCCTCCGCCCCCGCCGCCGGCACCACCTCCTCCTCCGCCGCCACCGCCTCCTCCGCCACCGCCGCCTGCTCCGGCGTGCAATACGGGGCCCTACATCGTGTTCTTCGACTTTGATGAGAGCGCGATCACGGCGGATGCTGCGACGATCCTCGACAATGCGGTCACCGCTTATGCAAATTGCGGTACGGCGCGCGTCATGCTGGCCGGTCACACCGACCGTTCGGGCAGCGTCACCTACAACATGGCTCTGGCTGAGCGTCGCAACATGAGCGTCATGGAATACATGACCGCACGCGGCGTGCCTTCGGGCCGCATCGCAAGCGAAGCCTTCGGCGAATCGCAGCCGCGCGTTCCCACCGCAGACGGTGTGCGCGAACTGCAGAACCGCCGCGTCGAAGTCACTTACGGCCCGGGTTCGGGCATGTAGGGTTCCTCACCAGTCGATACTCGAAAGGGGCCGGAACGATCCGGCCCCTTTTGCGTTAGAGGCACGAAACGCTTCCAAAATGAGGAAATTGATTAAGGTGAGCAGCGGGCAATCCAGCTGTCACTGGTCGCATAAGCAGGGCCGAAGACCGATAATTTCTCCAAAGTGAAAGAAATTTGGAACTTCTTCAGTTTCAGGGTATTATAGATGTCACCGTCACGATCCCCCTTTTTCGCGTGACAGGTCAGTTACATAGTGAGGACAAGAATGAGAAAAACAGCGATCCTGCTAGCCAGCACGGCAGCAATCATCGCAGTCCCAGCGCAAGCGCGCGACGGACAAGTCTACGCCGGTATCGGCGGAGGCATCGTCTTTGAAGACCAGATCGAGGTCGAGAGCGAGCCGTTCCAGGGCACCCCGCCGCTGAACGATTCGCTCGTCAACACGGGCGAAGGCATCGAACTCGAAGCCGTCGTCGGTTACGATTTCGGCATGTTCCGTCTTGAGGCTGAAGGTACCTTCAAGAACCAGGACCACGACACGTTCATCGTTACCAGCCCTAACAACACTCTCGGCGTTCCGGGCGGGTTCCGCACGGGTCCCGACAGCACTCAGGAAACGCTGACCGCCATGGTCAACGCGATTGTTGATTTCGGTGACGACGATGGTCTGCAGTTCTTCGTCGGTGCTGGCGCTGGCTTTGCCAATGTCAGCTTCGAGCTGAGCGATCCGGTCAACGGCACGTTCGCCGACGATAGCGACACTACCTTTGCCTATCAGGGCATCGCCGGTGCGCGTTATCCGATCGCCGACAATGTCGATCTGGGTGTGAAGTATCGCTACTTCCGCGCGGACAATGTCGAGCTTCAGGGCTTCGGCGGCAACGGTCTTGAGCTGTTCCAGGAATCGCACTCGGTGCTTGGTACGCTGACCTTCAACTTCGGCGGTCAGGCTGCGCCTCCCCCGCCGCCTCCTCCGCCGCCGCCTCCTCCGCCGCCTCCCCCGCCACCGCCGCCACCGCCGCCGCCACCTGCTCCGCAGGCAGCGCCGTGCAACACCGGCCCGTACATCGTGTTCTTCGACTTTGATGAAAGCACGATTACGGCGGATGCTGCGACGATCCTCGACAATGCGGTCACCGCATATTCGAACTGCGGCACGGCGCGCGTCATGCTTGCCGGTCACACCGACCGTTCGGGCAGCGTGAGCTACAACATGGCTCTGGCTGAGCGTCGCAACATGAGCGTGATGGAATACATGACCGCACGCGGCGTGCCTTCGGGCCGCATTGCAAGCGAAGCCTTCGGCGAATCGCAGCCGCGCGTTCCCACCGCAGACGGTGTGCGCGAACTGCAGAACCGCCGCGTCGAAATCACTTACGGTCCGGGGTCGGGCATGTAAGTATCGCTTCGGCGAGCAAATCAGAAAGGGCCGGGAGAGCGATCTCCCGGCCCTTTTTATTGCGCTATGGCTGCTTCGTCAGACGATGAAATAGCCTGATACTTCCCATCCGTTCTTGCCCATCACCATGACAACGGTTTCGATCGACATTCCTTCTTTGCCTGCAAAGTCGGTCTGGAACTGAAGAACCTCGTATTCGCCCTCGGGGGCACCGGGCAGAGTGCTCGCACGCTGGACGTTGACGAGCCGCCGCGCATTTACCGCTCCGAGCGGCAACCTCACAGGTTTGACCTGGCTTTCCCACTCGGCGGAGGTCACTTCATTGCGGAACATGGCGCCGGCGGTGTTCCAGCTGCCCGCCCAGTCCGAGGAATCGACCTTGTCGAGAAAAGCGTTTGCGAGATTGAGCGATTCCGGATCTTCCGGTGTTACCCGTGCGCCCTCTTCCACGGGATATTCCGGCGCGCTGGCGACGTTGGATGATGTCTCGGAAGGTGAAACCGAAGTGAAGACGGCGAGAGCGATAATTATGGACATAGTGAGCATTCCTCCTGACAACCACACGGCCCGCGATGGGCCGATGCGGCGTGTTTGACTGAGGACTGCATTCTCGTCGGCTACGGTTTCCCGCTCCATCCCTAAAGATGTGTGCACAGGGTTTTGGGGTGTCTGCCCCTCCGCATCTCGCAAGATTCTTGCGGCCTCCCGGCTTGAGGACACACCCAGTTTGCGGCGTGCATTGCGGAGGCGATCATTGACGGTGTGGACCGACAGGCCGAGCGCAGTAGCGCTTGATTTGGTGTCATGGCCATCAAGCAGAAGATGCAGGGCTTCTCTCTCCTTCTCGGTGAGATCAGCGACCGAGCGGTCCATCAGGCCACCAACTTGAGGTTCGGCCGTCCCCGTAAGGGTTCAAGCGCGATATTCTCGATACCCTCTGCCTGAGCGAGCCGCTCTGCCAGTTCGCCATCGAGGACGAAGTTCGAGCCAAGCCGTACATGCGCCTCCTCGTCAGGGCCGAGGATCAGCCGAACGAGCACTTCGCCAAGAGCCTTGTCCTCCTGCGTCAGCTCAAGCTTCAGTTCGGCCAGCCCGTCCAGGCTGGTGACATCCATCTTGAGGATCATCGGCGTGCTGCCAGTCACCGAGGAGAGCGGCCTTGCACCGCGCACGGTAAGACGCGGTGGTTCGCCCGGATTGGGCGAATCGAGCTCAACCGTCAGCAGCACGCATTCGCCGCTATCGGCCCAGTTCTGGAAGCTGGAGACGAGCGATTCTTCAAAACACGCCGCTGAGAATTGGCCTGATGCGTCGGAGAACTGGCCGCGCACGAATTCCGCGCCGCGTTTGGTCCGACCCTTGCCTGCGCTCTCGACCATGGCGGCGATCACGGCGGTCTGACGGCCAGCAGGCGCGCCGCCATCCATCAGGCTCTGGTAAGTGCGCGCGCCCTGTGCGGAGGCGACTTCGCGATATTGCTGGACCGGGTGAGCGGAGAAGTAGAAGCCGAAATTCTCGCGCTCCTTCGCCATCTGGTCGGGCCGTGACCAGCTTTCGGCAGGCTGCAGGCGCAAGTCTTCCTGCGGTGCGTTGTCTCCTCCAAACAGACCGCCCTGCCCGCTTGACCGCTCACGCGCTGCCGCATCGGCTGTGGCGAGCAGAAGGTCGGCATTGGCGAACAACTCGCCCCGGTTGGGGTAGAGCCCGTCTAGCGCACCTGCGCAGATCAACCCTTCGAGCTGGCGCCGGTTCATCGCGCCTTGGGGCATCCGCTCGAACAGATCCTTGAGGCTCTCAAATGGTCCATTAGAGCGGCGTTCGGCAACAATCGCCTCCATCGCCTTCTCACCGACATTGCGAATGCCCGCGAGCGCATAGCGGACCGCGTAGCCATCGTCGGTCTGCTCGACCGTGAAGCGCGCTTCGGAATGGTTGACGTCTGGCGGAAGTACCTCAACGCCCGACCCGTTCGCGCGCTCCGCCGGATAACGCCGCGCATCATCAACGAAGATGTTCAGCTTTTCCGACTGGTGCAGGTCGAAACACATCGAAGCGGCGTAGAATTCTTCCGGATAATGCGCCTTCATCCATGCAGTCTGATAGGCGAGCAGCGCGTAGGCGGCAGCGTGCGATTTGTTGAAACCGTAGCCTGCGAACTTGTCAATCAAGTCGAACAGCTCGTTCGCCTGCTTGGCCTCGATGCCGGAAACGTCCTTGCAGCCTTCGACAAAGCGGCCGCGCTGGATGTCCATTTCGGCCTGGACCTTCTTACCCATTGCGCGTCGCAAGAGGTCAGCATCGCCGAGCGAGTATCCCGCAAGGATCTGCGCGGCCTGCATGACCTGTTCCTGGTAGACGAAGATGCCGTAGGTTTCGGCGAGAATCCCCTCAAGCTTGGGATGCGGATATTCAATCGGCACCTCGCCCGCCTTGCGCTGTCCGAACAGCGGGATGTTGTCCATCGGGCCCGGACGATAAAGCGAGACGAGCGCGATGATGTCGCCGAAATTGGATGGCTTCACCGCCTTGAGTGTGCGGCGCATGCCTTCGGATTCCAGTTGGAACACACCGACCGTATTACCCATCTGCATGAGGTCGTAGACCGCCGTGTCATCCAGAGGCAGCGCCCCCAGATCAATCTCAATCCCGCGCGTCGCGAGCAAGTCCACGGCCTTGCGCAGCACCGACAGCGTTTTGAGCCCGAGAAAGTCGAACTTCACGAGGCCCGAGCTTTCGACATTCTTCATGTCGTATTGCGTCACCGGCATATCCGAACGCGGATCGCGGTAGAGCGGGACCAGCTTCGCCAGCGGTCTGTCCCCGATGACCACGCCCGCAGCGTGGGTCGACGAGTTACGCGGCAGACCTTCAAGCTGAAGCGCCAGGTCAACAAGGCGCTTCACCTCGTTGTCGTTGTCATATTCCTTCTTGAAATCGGCCGCGCCGTTCAAGGCGCGCGGCAGTGTCCAAGGATCGGTCGGATGGTTGGGCACCATCTTGCACAGGCGATCCACCTGCCCGTAGCTCATCTGCAGGATACGTCCGCAATCGCGCAAAACCGCGCGCGCCTTCATCTTGCCGAAGGTGATGATCTGCGCGACGTGATCGTGGCCGTATTTCTTCTGCACATAGCGGATGACTTCGCCGCGCCGCGTTTCGCAGAAGTCGATGTCGAAGTCGGGCATCGACACGCGTTCGGGGTTGAGGAAACGCTCGAACAGCAGGCCCAGCTGGATCGGATCGAGGTCGGTGATGGTGAGCGCCCATGCGACGATCGAGCCAGCGCCCGAACCGCGTCCCGGCCCCACCGGAATGCCCTGATCCTTCGCCCACTGGATGAAGTCGGCAACGATCAGGAAGTATCCGGGAAAACCCATCCCGACGATGATGTCGATTTCATAGTCGAGGCGGTCGAAGTAAACCTTCCGGTCTTCTTCGGACAGGTCCTCATACGTTGAGAGCCGATCCTCCAGACCTGCCTTCGATTGCTCAGCCAGCATCTTCGCCTCGCCCTCAAGGTCGCCCGCAAGGCTTGGCAGGATGGGGTCGCGATAGGGAGGCGCGTAGGCGCACCTTTGCGCAATCACGAGCGTGTTAGCGGTCGCCTCGGGCAGGTCCGCGAACAGCTCTTCCATCATGTTCGACGATTTGACGAAAGCCGCCTGATTGGTGCGCGGGCGGTCTTCGTTCTCGATATAAGTCGAGTTTGCGATGCACAGCATGGCGTCATGCGCCTTGTGCATATGGGGTTCGGCAAAGTTTGCAGGATTGGTCGCGACAAGCGGCAGCGCGCGATTATACGCCATCTCGATCAGCGCGTCTTCCGCGCGTTCGCACACCGGATTGCCGTGGCGCGCCAGCTCGATGTAAAGGCGGTTCACGAAAAGCTTGTCGAGCCGCTCGACAAAAGCGGTCGCGGTGTCGACCTGCCCCTCTGCTAGCAGCCGGGTCAGCGCGCCCTCGCCCGCGCCGGTCAGCGCAATCAGGCCATCTGTGTGACCTTCCAGATCGTCCATGACGACATGCGGCTCAAGCTCAAGCGGGCGATCAAGGTGCGCCTTGGAGACGAGATGGCACAGATTGTCATAGCCCGCCTCATCCTGCGCGAGCAGCGGCAGGTAATCGACAAGCTTGCCTTCCGACCCTTCGCGCGCAACGCCCAGCAGCGTGCCGATGATCGGCTGCACACCTTCGCTTTTGCAGGCATTGGCGAACATGACCGCGCCATACAGGCCATTGCGGTCACAGATCGAAATCGCGGGAAAGCCGCGCTCCTTGGCAAGCTTGGCAATCGCCTTGGGATCGATGGCTCCTTCGAGCATCGAATAGGAAGACAAAACACGCAAAGGGACGAAGGGAGCGAAAGGCATGAATTGAAGGTACGCCTCGACCAGCGGCATTCAAGCTTCGATCACCGGGACTTGGGGAAAAGCTGGGGGCAAGCTAAATTCGCTCGCCGCGAGGATCTTATGAGCGAGATGATCGAAGTCGAGAACGTCAACACGCCGGGCAAAACGAACCGGGTGAACGCGGCTAAATATGCCGACATGTTCGCCGCTTTCGAAAAGGCGCTGCCAAAGTCGTCACCCGGCCTGACGCAGTCCGAAATGATCGATCAGGTGAAACCGCACCTCTCGGACGATCTGTTCCCCGGCGGCAAGACAAGCGGCTGGTGGGCGAAGACGGTTCAGCTTGACCTCGAAGCCAAGGGTAAGCTGGTCCGCGAGGCTACCAAGCCGCTCAGATGGCACTGGAAGTAGGCGCCTACGCGGCGCTCAAAGCAGCTTTTCGATGTCCCTTGCGATCATGCGAGGGGTGTCCTGCGGGCCGTAACGCTTCACGACATTGCCATCGCGGTCGATCAGGAACTTGGTGAAGTTCCACTTGATCGATTTCGAACCCATCACGCCCTTCTTCTCATTCTTCATCCAGTCGAATAACGGCGAGGCGTCCGGCCCATTCACGTCGATCTTTGCCATCAGGGGAAAGGTGACGCCGAAATTGACCTTGCAGAATTCGGCAATCTCGTCGGCATTGCCCGGTTCCTGCGCGCCGAACTGGTTGCAGGGAAAACCGAGGACTTCGAAATCCTTATCCTTGAAGTCCTGATAGAGCTTTTCCAGCCCGTCATATTGCGGGGTGAAACCGCATTTGGACGCGGTGTTCACTACCAGCAGAACTTTGCCCTTCTTGGTCGCGAGATCGAGCGCTTCGCCGCGGTTTGTGGTGACTTCAAAATCGGCAATCGTAGTCATAGGTCGGTCGTGTCCTTCGCCCGGTAGATAAGATCGAAGCTCGTTTGCCACGAAAGCCCATGGTCCGTCGAGGCCTCTCCGTGCTGTCTCACAGAACCGTCATCAAGTTTTGAATAGGTCATCCGGATCAGCGCATCCTGCCCCGGCCCGTTCACGTCATCCCAATAGCCTGTGAGCACCATCGCGCCATCGACGACACCGCCTTCGAAATCGACACGCTTGCCATCCGCGCCGACCCAGGTCTGCTGCCAGCGGCCCGTCGTATGGTTGAGCATCGAAATGCTCTGCCCGCCATAGCCGCGAAAGGGCATCCACGTCTCGCGGATCGAGCATCCGCCAGACATCCGCTCGATCCGGCTGTTCGCTACCTGCGTGTCGCTGCCGTTGGGAAAGACCTTCCATTCGCCGACCCACAGGTCGAAGCCGGCGTGGGCTTCGCTCTCGCAAGCGGGCGGCGGGGCTGCGGGTGGTTGCGGCGGCGTTTCCGCGCTCGCCTGAAGCAGCACAAACGGAGCGATGAATGTGAGCATGAAGAACCCTCCCTGTCGCAGCGAGGGTTACGGCGGCCCAGCCAGACCGCCAGCGTTTATCTGCAAATGGCCCACACGCGCGGATGGCGGCGCGCTGGCTTTTGAACCTTACGCTTTGGGGAAATCGTCGCGTGAGGCCAGCGCCATGGCTTCCTCTGCCGAATATTCGCGATCGCCCTTTTTCTCGATCACGTAATCGCGGCGCTCATCTTCTGGCAGCATTGCGATATGGCGGATCATCTCTGCAAAGGTGCCACGGCGAAGCGCGTTGCCGCCCGAGATGATGCCATCGCTGCTCGCTTTGTTGTGAAGCGCTGCGCGGTCTTCCCACGCGTCTTCATCGGTGTCGAGCGGGGTGCCTCCGAACGTGCTGGGATGGTCTGCCATGAAAAATCTCCTTTGACTGGATAACCAGCCAGAGGCGCATTGGTTCACGGCTTTTTGCGAACCGCCTATCGGGCTAGCTCAGCACGCCATCATGCAGCCGGACGATGCGGTCCATCCGCGCTGCGAGGCGTTCGTTGTGGGTCGCGACCAGCGTTGCACTCCCCTCGCCGCGCACGAGGTCGAGAAACTGCCCAAGAACCACGTCCGAAGTGGCCTCATCCAGATTTCCGGTCGGCTCGTCGGCGAGCACCAGTGTCGGTTGGTTCGCAAGCGCCCGCGCAACGGCAACGCGCTGTTGCTCCCCGCCCGAAAGCTGGCTGGGCCGGTGGGTCAGGCGATGACCGAGGCCAAGGCTCGTCAGGAGGCTTTCGGCCCGGATTATCGCGGTGTCCTTGTCGATCCCCGCAACCATCTGCGGCATAACGACATTCTCGGTCGCGTTGAAGTCGGGCAGGAGGTGGTGGAACTGGTAGACGAAGCCCAGATGCTCGCGCCGCACGCGGGTGCGCTGGTCCGATGCAAGCTTTTCGGCGCGCTCACCTGCAATCGTGATCGAACCTTCAAAGCCGCCTTCGAGCAGACCGACTGCCTGAAGCATCGTCGATTTGCCTGATCCTGACGGACCCAGCAGCGCAACGATTTCGCCCGGCATAATATCCAGATCGACGCCGCGCAGCACATCTATGCGCTGACCGCCCTGTTCGAAGCTGCGTTTCACATCGCGCAATGAGACAATCGGATCACTCATAACGCAGCACCTGGACAGGATCGGTGTTTGACGCCTTGAGCGCGGGATAAAGCGTTGCGAGGAAGCTGAGGCCGATGGCCAGAGCCACGACGCCGATCACTTCCCAAGCATCGATGCGCACGGGCAGGCTGGTGAGGAAACGCACCTCCGGATCCCAGATTTGCGCTCCGGTCACATAAGCGATCCCGTCGACGATCTCGTTGCGGAACAGCAGAAGGACGAAACCCAGCACCAGCCCGGAAATTGTCCCGATTGCCCCGATCGTCGTGCCGGTGGTGACGAAAATCTTGAGCAGCGATCGCCGCGTCGCGCCCATCGTACGCATGATGGCGATGTCGCGTGTCTTGGCTCGTACCAACATGACGAGGCTCGACAGAATGTTAAAGCTGGCAACCAGAACCATGAAACTTAACACAAAAGCCATGGCGACCCGCTCGATTTCAAGCGCCTCGAACAAGGTGGAATTGATCGTTTTCCAGTCGGCAATGACAGCGCGGCCTGTGAGGTCCTGTTCAACCTGCCCCAGAATACCGCTGACATTGTCTGGATCTGTCACGTTGATCCGGATCAGCCCGATCGTGTCGCCCATCAGCAGCAGGGTCTGTGCTTCGCTCATCGGCATAACGACGAACTTTTCATCAAAGTCGTAAAGACCAAACTCGACAATCGCGCCCACTTCGTATGGCACCTGGCGGAAAGTCGTTCCGAAAGGTGTCGTGCGCCCCGATGGATTGATCAAGGTGACGGTATCGCCGACACGCGCGCCCATATTCGCCGCCAGTCGCGACCCGATTGCAACCCGTCCTGCATCGGGTTGAAGCGAGGCGATATCCCCGAACACCACCTTGTCGCTGATTAGCGCGAGATCTTCAGGCGTGTTGCCGCGCACGAACACCGGATTGAGACGCCCGTTCACACTTGCGACAAGCGGCTGTTCGATCAGCGGCGAGGCGTCGGTGACGCCTTCGGTCGCGCGCACATCGTCAAGCACGCTCTCCCACCCGTCGAGTTCACCGCCATAGGCCTGGATGATTGCGTGGCCGTTCAGACCCGAGAACTTCTCGAGCATTTCGGTGCGAAAGCCGCCCATCACGCTCATCACGAGCACAAGCATGGCGACCGACAGCATCACCACCCCTACCGATATCCCGGCGACGAGCGCGATGAAGCCCTCGCCTTTGCCCGGCCAAAGGTAACGCTTGGCGATCATTCTTTCGAAGGGAGTGAGCATTCAGGTCCGATGAACTGGAGCAAACGATATGAACGGTGCCTTTAGGATGCGATCCTTGCGCAGACAAGCAAACCTCATGCGAAAATCGGTACGCTTTCGCCTGATAGGCAAAAAGACGGGGAGCCATGCTGTTTCTTGCCTTGTAATTGAGCCGTAACATCGCCATTGAGCGGCCCAAGTCGGGGCGGCGCAGCGGACAAAACGAGCGATGGCAAACACCGATACCGAGGGCTTCGCAGGCAACCTCACACATCCATTTCTGGACCAAGACGGCAATTGCGATGGCGACAAGCTTCGCGAAGAGTGCGGCGTGTTCGGCGCGATCAATGCCGACAAGGCCGCTGCGGCGACCGCGTTGGGTCTCCACGCGCTTCAGCATCGCGGACAGGAAGCGGTCGGGATTACCAGCTTTGACGGCAGGGATTTCATTTCGCGCCGCGCGCTCGGTCATGTCGCGGAGAGCTTCTCCTCACAGGAAGCAATTGACGAGCTGCCGGGCTCAATGGCGGCCGGTCATGTGCGTTACTCGACCACGGGCGGCGCGGGCCTTCGCAATGTGCAGCCGCTTTACGCAGAGCTCGCCAGTGGCGGCTTTGCGGTGGCACATAACGGCAACATCTCAAACGCGCTTGCGCTCAGGAAAGACCTCGTTGGCAAGGGGTCGATTTTCCAGTCGACCTCCGACACCGAAGTCATCATCCACCTTGTCGCCACATCGCGCTATCCAACCGTAGCTGACCGCCTGATCGACGCGCTTCGCCTTGTCGAAGGGGCTTACGCGCTGATCGTGATGACACCTGAAGGGATGATCGCCTGCCGCGACCCGCTGGGCATTCGCCCGCTGGTCATGGGGAAGATGGGCGATTCGATCCTGTTCGCGAGCGAGAGCGTCGCTTTCGACGTGGTCGGCGCGCAGTTTGTGCGCGAAGTCGAACCGGGCGAGATGATCCAGGTCGATTTCGAAGGCGAGATCAAGAGCCTTCACCCCTTCGGCAATCAGAAGGCACGGCCCTGCATCTTCGAGCACGTCTATTTCAGCCGTCCCGACAGCACCTTTGCCGGACACAGCGTCTATGAAGCACGCAAGGCCATTGGTCGCGAACTGGCGATTGAGGCACCTTGCGATGTCGATCTTGTCGTGCCGGTCCCCGATAGCGGTGTTCCAGCAGCAATCGGATATGCGCAGGAATCGGGTGTGCCGTTCGAACTCGGCATTATCCGTTCGCACTATGTGGGGCGCACCTTCATCCAGCCATCGGACAGCGCCCGCCATTCGAGCGTGAAGCGCAAACACAACGCCAATCGCGGGCTTGTGGCGGGTAAACGCATCGTGCTGATCGACGATTCGATCGTGCGCGGCACCACCAGCCTCAAGATCGTTGAAATGATGCGCGAGGCCGGCGCCAGTGAAGTGCACTTCCGCGTCGCCAGCCCGCCGACCGCTCATTCGTGCTTCTACGGCGTCGACACACCGGAGCGTTCCAAATTGCTCGCAGCGCGCATGGAAATCGAACCGATGCGTGAATTCATCAAGGCAGACAGCCTCGCTTTTGTTTCAATCGACGGGCTCTATCGCGCCGTAGGTTCCAAGGGGCGCAACAAGGCCTGTCCGCAATTCTGCGATGCCTGCTTCACCGGCGACTACCCCACCAGCCTGACCGACCTCGCCATGAGCGAGGAGGGGACAGGCGAACTCCCTTTTGTTGATCCCAAAGCGGCGTAACCCCCCATGACCGACACAAAACCTCTTGCAGGGCGCACCGCCCTTGTCACCGGCGCGAGCAAGGGCATTGGCGCTGCGACCGCTATCGCACTGGCCGAGGCCGGCGCGCATGTCATCCTCACCGCACGCAAGGTGAAGGCGCTCGAAGCCATCGAGGACCGCATTCATGATGCGGGCGGGACGTCGACCATTGCACCGGTCGACCTGACCGAAACCGACGCGGTGTCGCGTCTTGCCTCCGCCATCTCGGGGCGCTGGGACACGCTGGATATTCTCGTGATTTCAGCGGCCTACCTGCCAGAGCTGACACCGCTTCCGCAGATTGACCCGAAGCAGTTCAACACCGCGATCTTGACCAATGTGGTCGCAACGCAAGCGCTTCTCGCGGCCTTTGACCCGCTCCTTCGACGAGCTGAAGCGGGGCGGATTGTCGGCCTGACCAGCAGCGTTGGCGCCAATCCGCGCTCTTTCTGGTCTGCATATGGATCGACCAAGGCGGCCTTCGACAATTTGCTCGAAAGCTATGCTGCCGAGGTCGAGAAATTGAGCCCGCTGCGCGTCGCCATCGTCGATCCCGGCGCAACGCGCACCGATATGCGTGCTCGCGCCTATCCCGGAGAAAAGCCCGAGAGCGTCAAGCCGCCGGAAGCGGTGGCAGAGCGTATTGTCGCCCTGCTTGCCGAAGACTTCACGACAGGTCACCGCGAACGCGTCGACTAGGTGACCGGGGCGGGATCTCGCACTGGTAGTCCTGTCTGACGTCAAAATATCATTTCAGCTTGGAAATCGGGCGCGACGGCAAAGAAATTCGCCTCTTACCCAACTGTTAACCTTCCTATGCAACAGTCTCGCAAGTGTACCCGGTGAAAGACGGTCGAACCCGTTCCACCGGCAAAGAGACCACAAGCTGTTTGGAGAAGGTAGCAGGCTTATGCCTACCGACCAGAAACGATACGAAATGGCAGCGCAGGAAGATCGCTGCTCACCGCGCACACGCCTCACGATTCCGGCGACCCTTCGGGCGTCGGGCGGCCGCGCATTTCAAAGTGTGGTTCACGACCTGTCGATTTCAGGATTTTCGGCGGCATCGATCAATCGCATGCACGAGGGCCAGATGTGCTGGCTCACCCTGCCCGGCCTCGAATCGCTTCAGGCCGAAGTGGTGTGGTGGGACAATTGCATCGTCGGCTGCGCATTCACCGAGCTTTTGAGCCCGATCGTGCACGACAACATCCTGCAGCGTTACAGCAACACCGGCGTCTATCGCCCGATGTAGCGCCGGATCACGGCAGCCGATCAGTCGGCCGCCGCGATCTTCCCGATCATCTGAAACCATTTGCCCCTGTTGGCACCCGTCGCCGTGGGCCAGTTGCTGACAATTGACACCACGAGGTCGTCGCCCGGCACGATCGTGATCGACTGACCGAAAATGCCCTGCGCGCCATAGCTTCCGGGATAGGTCCACCACTGGTAGCCATAGCCGAAGCCCGGACGGCTTTCGAAATCAACGAGCGAATCGCCAGCTTCGGCGAACCAGCCCTGAGGCACGGTGCCACCCCCGCCCTCAAGCGCGAAAATGCCCATGCGGGTATAATCCCCGAGAGTAAGCGACAGGCAGCACCCGCCGATATTACCTCCGCGCATGTCGGTCATCCAGAACAGTCCGCCTTCAAAGCCAGCAGGCTCGACGATCTTTTCCTGGGCATATTCGGCAAGCGACAGCCCGACAGCGTTTTCGATCACGAGCCCGATGAGATTGGTCTCGCCTGTCTTGTAAACCCATTTCTCTCCCGGCTCGGCTTCGCGTTCGAGCCCCTTCAGCTGCTCGACAGTCGCTTCAGGACCGTATTCGAGGACGAAGCGGGCCATCTGCGCGACGTCGCTGCTTGGGTCGGTGTAATCCTCGTTCCAGGCGACGCCGCTGGTCATGGTGGCGATCTGGCGCACGCTGACGCCGTCATAGGCTGAGCCGGCGAGGCCGGGCACGTATTTGGTCACGGGGTCATCGAGGCTCGCAATAAAGCCATCCTTCACCGCCGCGCCAAGCAAGGTCGAGGTGAAGCTCTTCGCGACCGAGAAGCTGGTCCAGCGTTGATCGGGCCCAAAGCCCAGCGCATAGTCTTCGAAACGCACCCCCCCGTCGTCCCAGACCATGACGCCGGCAGCGCCCGTTTCGAGCATCAGCGAACGGATTTCCTGCGCAAGCTCGGCAGGAAGCGGCGTTCCTTCGGCAAGCGGGCGCGGATTAGACGCAGCGGGCACTTCGTGGCCTGCGAACCAGCTTTCCATGTCGCGGAAACGCTCTGAGCGCTGCTCGTCGTTCCAGAACAGGATCTGCAATTCCGATGGATCGCGCTCTGGCGGCATCACCAGTTCCACCGCAGCGAGCGGCGCGGGCGCACTTTCGACGCCCTGAGCTGTGCCATAGCTGCACCCCGCCAGCGCAAGCGCGCTGACTGCAGCCAAGATCCCGAATTGCTTCTTCATCGAAGTCCCTCTCTTCTCGCTTATGCCTTGACCAGCGTCACCTGGTGAACGTCGATATTGCCCGAGCGAAAGCCGCCTTCGCAATAGCTGAGGTAAAACCTCCAAAGCCTGACAAAACGGTCATCGAAGCCCACGGGTAGCCGCCCTTCGCAATGCGCTTTGTCAAACTGTTCGCGCCAGATCTTCAGCGTGTCTGCGTAATCGAGCCCGAAATCGGTTTGGTCCCGCCATTCGAGCCCGCGCTCCTGTGCAAGCTGGCGAAATTCGCTCGACTTGATGAGTAATCCGCCGGGAAACACATAAGCCTGAATGAAATCGACCGTCCCGGCATAAGCCTCGAACAGGTCATCGGCCATCGAGATATACTGCACCCCTGCCCTGCCACCCGGCTTGAGGCTGCGTGCAATGCAATCCATGAAGGTAGGCCAGTATTCGCGCCCCAGTGCCTCGACCATTTCAACGCTTGCGATCGCGTCGAATGTGCCGCTTACGTCACGATAGTCCTGCTTGAGATAGCAAATATTGGGCGACGTGTTGGCTCTGGCAAAAGCAAGCTGCTCGTCGGAAAGACTGATCGCGGTGACATCGGCGCCTTTATTCGCGAGATGCTGTGCGAGCGAACCCCAGCCGCACCCGATCTCAAGCACGGTCTCAGGATTGCCGAGCCTCGCGCAAAGCGCCTCGTGCTTGCGCCTTTGCGCATCCTCAAGCGCATCGTCGCCAAGAGCGAGCGCACTCGAATAGGTCATCGTGGGATCGAGCCACTCGCGATAGAAGTCATTGCCCAGATCGTAATGCGCAGCGATGTTGCGCTGAGAGCCAGCGCGATTGTTTCGGTTGAGCCAGTGCGCCATCCGACCTGCCCACTTGAATGCGCCGGAGCTTCGAGCGGTATCGCCCAAGGTTCTCACATTGGCTGAAAACAGGGCGAACAAGGTCGTGAGATCGGGCGTTTCCCATTCGTCCGCTTCATAAGCCTGGTAGAAACCGATCACCCCTCCGGTTGCAAGTCGTACAAGCGCCCGCCAGTCCTTGAGGGTGATTTGCGCTTCGAAACCGGGCGAATGCCCGCCAAGCAAGCGGGTGTTTCCATCCGGCAAATGCGCGCGCAGCGAACCCGCCGCGAGGCCCGCGTCAATCCGGTCGAGGATCTTGCCGAAACCCGGCGCGATCAGACGTGAGAAGAACCCGGGTTGAGCGGCAAAACGCTCTCCCGAACTAAGCAATTGCTCTCCTCTGACCCCTTGCGCCGTCATGGCGCTTTCTTAGTCGCCCGCGATGCAAGCCCGCAAGTGCGCCCTCACCCGTTCTTCATGTCTTTATACGCCGAAAGCGCTCGCTCCCGGCCTTCCTTGTGCGCGATCATCTTGGGTAGATAGGCCTTGGGCAGGCAGTCATGCTCTTCGGGATCATGGATGTAGGGTTCATCGAGATCGGCAAGCTCGGGCACGTATTCGCGAATATAGCCGGCGCTGTCGAACTTTTCGCTCTGGGTGAGCGGCGCCATGATGCGGCTGAACATGTTGGAATCGACGCCTGTGCCAGCGTTCCACTGCCAGTTGACCGCGTTCGAAGAATAATCCGCATCGACCAGGCAATCCCAGAACCACTGCTCTCCCTTGCGCCAGTCGATCAGCAGGTGCTTGATGAGAAAACTCGCCGTGATCATGCGCACACGGTTGTGCATCCAGCCGGTCTGCCAAAGCTGTCGCATTCCGGCATCGACGATCGGATAGCCGGTCTTGCCCTGTTGCCATTTCTCGAGGTCTTTGGCGGCCTTCTCGTCGTTGTCCGGGTCGCGCCATGTGAGCTTGTCGTAATCCTCGCGATAATTGTCGCTCGCATAGGAGGGGTATTCGCAGATTACATTCGCCGCATAGTCGCGCCAGATGAGCTCGCTTTCGAAGCTGTTCCAGCCATCGGAACGTTTGTGCTTGAGCGCGTGCCAGACCTGCACCGGTGAAATCTCGCCGTGATGCAGGTGCGGCGAAAGGCGCGATGTTTTGTCGACGCTGGGGAAATTGCGCTTGTCTTCGTAATCGGACACGTGGTCTTCCCACTCCGACAGACGTTCGTGTGCGGCATCTTCTCCCACATCCCAGAAGTCAGCGATGCCGCCCGACCAGTCTGGCTTGGTCGGAAGCAGGTTCCAATCGGAAAGGTCGTCGCTCGCAGGCCAATCGTCGGGAGAGGAAAGCGTCTCCGGCTCCGGCAGCACATCGCGCGGGGGCAGTTCCTGACGGAGCGCTTTGTAGAAGGGCGTGTAGATCTTGTACGGATCGCCTGACCCGGTGGTCACGTGACCTGCGGGAAAAAGGTAGACGCCGTCGTAGAGCTGAAGGTCGATCTCGTCCTTGAGCTTCTTTTGCGCCTTTCGCCACCACGGCTCGTAATGCGTGTTCGCGTGGATCGTCTCCGCCCCCACGGCATTCGCAACCGCTGTCAGCTCTTCGACGGCATCCCCGCGTCGCAGGATCAGCCTTGCGTTGCGGGCTCCCAGGCTCTTTGCCAGACTTTCAAGCGAATGGTGAAGCCACCAGCGCGATGCGCCGCCCATCTTGTGATGTTCGGGCGCGTTATCGTCGAGGACATAGACACACACGACAGGGCCAGCTTTCGCGGCGTGATAAAGGGCAGGATTGTCGGCCATGCGCAAATCGCGCCTCAGCCACAGGATCTGTGGTTTGCTCATGGTACCAAAGCGTTTCAGTCGGGCACGAGTTCCATGCATTTCATATCCGGCAGGGTCAGCGCGAACCTGTCCCGCGCACGCGGATCGTAAAAGCGTGCGTCACGCAGAATAAGCGAGCCGTCGCGATTGCTCTCGCCAAAGGGCGCGCGTGACCAGAACAGGAAAGCATCAAGCTGCGAATTGGTCTTTCGCTCTTCGGTAAGGTCGGGAAACACGCATTGCTGGCTCACAGAGTGGCTGTACCCGTGACCGAACGCGACCCCGTCCCAGCTGCTCGAAATCCAGCGTCCGCTTTCCAGCCGAGCGATATGCTCCCGCTCCCAGAAGTAGAATGGCACGGGGGACGAGATATATTGCACCGGATAGGGCGCGCGATACTTCCCTCCGGCGTTGTAGTCGAACCAGGTGATCGCACCGTTCAGCGCGATATAGAGCAATGCGAGAACGCTTCCGATCCTTGCAGGGCGGGTCCAGTTGCCGCCGCCCCTTTCACGGCGGATCGACCACCAGATTGTCACCGACAAAAGCGCCCATAGCCAAAGATCGATGATGAACAGCGTGTCGCCATAGAACCACTGCGACGAGAACGGCTCAAGCAGGCGGACGCCGTACACGTTGAGCCAGTCTAGCGCAGGATGCGACAGGCAGCCCAGAAAGCTCAAGGCATAAAGCCAGCCAAAATGAACCGGCACGCGCCCCTCAGGCCGCTTGCCGCGCCCGGCTTGCCAGCGATCAAACGCCCAGAGCAATCCTGCAAGGATCAGAGGCAAAAGCACGAGCGCAGGCGGCCCGTGTGTGATCCCGCGCCGAAAGCCGAGATGCTCGGTCCCCTCCAGCCAAAAGAAGCACGCGGCATCAACATCGGGAAGGTTTGCTCCGATCACCAAGGCGGGCATCGCGAGACCGGTTTTTCTCTTGAGCCCGGTCTGCGCCATCACCGCGCCGACGAGACTGTGCGTGAGATTATCCATGAAGTGCTGCGTACCGCCCGCTCCCAATCTTTGCGAGTAGAAATGATCGATCCAAGCCTCTATCGCTTCACACCAAGAGAGATGGGAGAGAGCCGAGAATGTCCGATACCGCACCCTTTATCCGCCCCGACATGAAGATGTTTCTCGATGCGTTGGCAGCGATGGAAGGGCCGGCATTGGCGGATATGACGCTGGAAGAGGCGCGCGCATCCTATGTGGCGCTGCATGGCATGGCCGACCGACCGGCGCGCGATCTTCCGGTGATCCGCGACCTAAGCTGCCCCGGTCCCGCAGGCGACATTCCCCTGCGTCTCTACGATGCGAGAGAAACACGCGAGCCGGGTCCGGTCACCACCTTCTACCATGGCGGTGGCTTTGTGATTGGCGACCTTGAAACTCATCACGCGCTGTGCACCGAGATTGCCGCGCTGATGGATTTGCCGTTGGTCGCGGTCGATTACCGCCGTGCACCGGAGGCCCCCTTCCCTGCCGCTATCGAGGATTGCGAGGCGGCGACCCGGTGGATCGCTTCCTCCCCACAGGACCTGGGACGCGAAGTAAGCGGACTTGTCACGATCGGAGACAGCGCCGGGGGTAACGCGACAATCGTGGTCGGGCAATTGCTTGCCGACGAACCGGCGGCAGTGCCGGTCATTTTGCAGGTTCCGATCTTCCCACTCGCCAGTGCGGTAGAGGGGTCGGCGAGCTTCGAAGCGTTCGACGACGGCTTTGTCCTCACCCGCGCCGCAATCGAGTTTTTCGATGCGGCCTATGGCGCGGACCGAGCCGACGCGCGCGGTTTCCCGATCCTGGGTGACCATTCGAAGGCACCCCCTACGATTGTCGTAACCGCAAGCCTCGATCCTATCCGCGATTCGGGCCGGGACTACGCCTCGGCGCTCGCGCTGGCGGGTGCGGATGTGACCTTTATCGAGATCAAGGGCGTCACCCACTCCTTCACCAATCTGCGTCAGGCAGTGCCGAGCACGCAGGGCGATCTTGAGAGGATCGCTGCACACATGAAATTCCTGCTGGAGAATCCCTCTTGAACGATCTTCCCTACCGTCCCTGCGCTGGGTTCATGCTCGCGAACGAATACGGTGACGTGTTCGTTGGCGAACGCATCGATCCAAGCGCGCACGGTTTCTGGCAAATGCCGCAAGGCGGGATCGACAAGGGCGAAGACCCTGAAACTGCGGCCCTGCGCGAACTTGAAGAGGAAACCGGGGTCGGAGGCGCACTGGTCTCGATCATCGCGCCTGCATCAAGGCAGTTCCGCTACGACCTGCCGCCCGAGCTTCTGGGCAAGGTCTGGAAGGGGAAGTATCGCGGTCAGATCCAGCACTGGTATCTTGGCCGTTTCCTGGGCAGCGATGCGGATATCAACCTCGAAGCGCACAATCCACCCGAATTCCATGCATTCCGCTGGGTGAGCCCACGCGAATTGCCCGACCTGATCGTCCCGTTCAAGCGCGCAGTCTATGAAGAGCTGGTCGCGGAGTTTGCGCCGCTGATCTGATCGCTTCAGAAACTGAAGGTGATCTTGTCGCGATTGTCCTTGGCGCGCGCGGACCGGAACGAGGGCAATTCCTCGATCCGCTCAAACCATTGCGTTACCTGCGGGTAGCCATCGAGCTGCCCGCGCTCACGCGCGGCGAACATCGAATAGACCAGCGTGATATCGGCGGCTGTCAGATTGTCGCCTCCGAAGAACGGCTGTTTGGCGAGGTCGTTTTCCATCAGGTCAAACAGCGCATCGAAGCGCGGGCCAAGAAACAGCTTGTGCACCTGCGCAAAGACCGACTTGAGAAGTGCGCTGACCGGCCACGGAGCGCGGCTTTCAAGCAGTCCAAGGATCATCGCAACGCTCTGCAGGTTCATGAAGGACGCACCCGCTGCGTGATACCAGAAAAGATGGCGCGCCCGGTCCTTATGTCCTGCGCCGGGGCGAAGATCGCTGTCGGGGTAGGAGTCGAGGATGTAATCGATGATTGCATTGCTCTCCGCCAGCACAAGGTCACCATCAGTTACTACCGGAGCCGTGCCGAGCGGCGACAACGCCTTGTACTCCGCAGGCGCAAGGTTGGTTTCCGGATCGCGGTTGTAGCTTTTCAGCTCATACTCCGCGCCCAAAGCCTCAAGCAGCCACAGGATGCGAAAGCTCTGCGAATATTCAAGATGATGAAGTGTGAGCATTCTTGTATCTGCCAAATCAGTTGGCAGCGGATCCGTCCTCTGCGGTCTCCACCGCGAAGCGCGCGGGCGGGCCGGCAGCGATGCGCGCCTGAAGTGCCTGTGTTTCAGGACAGCTCTGGCCGCACATGCTTTCAAGACGAGCAAGATTGCGCTGCGCCTTGTCGACCGCGCCTTTCTCTACAAGCGCTTCCCCCTCGCCCGAAAGGGCTGCGAAATAATCGGGATTGCGGGCGAGCGCTTCGCGATAATAGCGGATTGCCTTGCCTTGCAGTCCGTCCTGACGCGCCGCTTCGGCAAGGCTGAGAAGGATAGGCGTGTAATCCGGATCGACAGCGAGCGCGGCTTCGAATGCATCGATCGCGCCCTGCGTGTCGCCCGACTCCAGCGCCGCTTCACCCTGTGCGATCAGAACCTGAGCGCGCGGATCGGCTTCCAGCTCGCCAGCGCTCGACACGCTCGCAACGGTCGCAAAGACCAGAGAGAGGGCAGCGGCAGCGGGCGCGAAACGCATGAAGAGCTCCTTGAAGTCAGCAAGCCGGGAAGATGGAGGCTTCGCCATAGTCGTTAACGGCTAGCATGCGAAACGTAAGTTTGCGACAAAAAAGCCGTCCGTACCGTCGTGGTACGGAGTGAGCCGATGCCCGTTCCCGCGTTTGCGTCCGACGGGCAGATCGACGCCTTCAGCCTCCCATTCCGGATGGCGGCTCATAAATGCTTCGACTTGCCCGGCGCCCTCTTCATCGAGCAGCGAACAGGTAACAAAAACTACGCTTCCACCGGGGCGAGCCAGCTTCGCGGCGATATCAAGAACATGCGCCTGCAACTTCGTAAGGCGGACAAGCTCCGCCTCGTCCAGCCGCCAGCGGCTTTCAGGATTGCGCCGCCATGTGCCGCTGCCTGAACAGGGCGCATCGATGAGCACGTGATCGGCTTTGCCTTCCCATGCCTCCAGCGCTTCCATTTCGCGGCCCGGATTGAGCAGGACCGTATGATCGATCTGCGCGCCCGCTCTTGCTGCTCTTGGAGCAAGATTGCCGAGGCGGCGTTTGTCGGTGTCAGCGGCAATAAGGCTGATGGCATTTGCGTGGCGAGCAGCCAGTGCGAGGGTCTTGCCACCCGCACCTGCACACAGATCAATTATCTTGTCGCCGGGCTTGGCATTCACCGCCTCGCAAACCCACTGGCTTCCGTGATCCTGTATCTCGACCAGCCCGTCGCGCCATTCGGGCCATTGTTCGACCTGCGTGCCTGAGGGAAAGCGAAGGCCGCCGGGCGCCAAAAGCGGTTCGCCCTGTTCCGGCAACTCAAGAGTTTCCCGATCGGCCTTGAGCGTGTTCACCCGAACATCAAGCGGCGCTCGGTCGAGCAGAGCCTGCGCTTCTTCACCTTCAATACCCGACTTCGAAAGCTCATCGACCAGCCAGGCAGGAGCGACGCCCGTAGTAGCCGTCGTTTCGCCAGCAGCGATCGGTCGCGGGCCATGGGTTGAGCCGTCAAACAGAGGCGCAAGGCTTTCGTCTTCATGAGCTAAAACCAGCATGGCCGAGCGCCCGTCTGACGGCACCGGGCCGCACAGCCTGACGGCGCGATACACAAGCTCGCGCACGGCGCGCCGATCCTTGGCCCCCGCATAGCGCCGGGCTTTAAAATATTCGGAGATCAACCGGTCAGCGGGCGCGCCCTTCCCTTGCGCGCCTTCGATGATAGCATCGAGCAGTTCGATGGCCGCCTGAACGCGGGCTGCGGGGGTCACTGGTCCTGCGCTTCGCTGGAACGCTTCCGCTTCTCGTCAAGCTTTTCGAAAAGGTTCTCGTATTCCTCGCCTTGCGGCACGGGTTCGCAGAATACTTGGAAGAACGTTGCGTTTTCATGCTCCATCGTCACACGGGCATGAACGACGCGCTCGCCATATTCACGGCACTCCGCCTCGGTCTCGAACAGAGCGGGATAGCGCGACAGTTCTATCTCGCCCGGCCCTTCATCGGGAATGGCGAGAAGGAACAGCATGAAGGGAATGATCTCAATCACGGCAGCACCTTATCGCGTCGGATAGTTCGGTGCTTCGCGAGTGATCGCGACATCGTGGACATGGCTCTCCGAAAGACCTGCGTTGGTGATGCGCACGAACTGGGCGCGGGACTTGAGGTCCTCGATCGTGGCAGAGCCGGTGTAGCCCATTGCCGCCTTGATACCGCCGACAAGCTGGTGGATCACGTCGGCCGCCGGGCCTTTGAAAGGCACCTGTCCCTCGATACCTTCAGGCACCAGCTTCATGGCGGATACGTCCTGCTGGAAATAACGGTCCGCACTTCCGCGCGCCATTGCGCCAACGCTGCCCATGCCGCGATAAGCCTTGTAGGAACGGCCCTGATACAGAAAAACCTCGCCTGGGCTCTCAGCCGTGCCAGCCAGCATAGAACCGACCATAACGGTCGACGCGCCAGCAGCCAGCGCCTTGGCGGCGTCACCCGAAGTGCGCAGACCGCCATCGGCGATGACGGGCACGCCCGACTTGGCTGCTTCTTCAGCGCTGCCCATGATGGCGGTGAGCTGCGGAACGCCGACGCCTGCGACAACGCGGGTGGTGCAGATCGAGCCGGGGCCGATGCCCACTTTAACGGCGTCGGCGCCTGCATCAATCAGCGCACGGGTTGCCTCGGCAGTCGCGACGTTGCCCGCAATGACCTGTACCGAGTTGGAAAGGTTCTTCACGCGCTCAACCGCTTTCGACACGTCCTTGTTGTGGCCGTGCGCAGTGTCGATCACGACGACATCGACTTCAGCATCGACCAGCGCCTCGGTACGCGCGAATCCTGCATCGCCCACTGTCGTCGCCGCCGCAACGCGCAGGCGACCGGCGGTGTCCTTGGTCGCGCTTGGGTAGTTCACCGCCTTCTCGATATCCTTGACCGTGATTAGGCCGATGCAACGAAATTCATCGTCCACCACCAGCAGTTTTTCGATCCGGCGTTGATGCAGCAGGCGGCGCGCATCTTCCTGGCTCGTGCCCAGTGGGACCGTTGCCAGGTTCTCGGTAGTCATCAGTTCGCGCACGGGCTGCTGCGGGTTCTCCGCAAAACGCACGTCGCGATTGGTCAGGATGCCGCAGAGCCTTCCTTCGGCGTCGGTCACGGGAATGCCGCTGATCCGGTTGGCTTCCATCATGGCCTGAGCATCGCCCAGAACCGCATCGGGCGAAATGGTGATCGGATTGACGACCATGCCGCTTTCAAAGCGCTTGACCGCGCGCACGGCAGCGCACTGCTCTTCAACGTCGAGGTTGCGATGCAGAACACCGATCCCGCCCAGTTGAGCCATGACAATCGCCATGTCGGCTTCGGTCACGGTATCCATCGCGCTCGAAAGTACGGGGATGTTGAGGCCAATCTCGCGCGTCAGCTTGGTCTGCGTGTTAGCCATGCTCGGCAACACACTGCTCTCCGCAGGTCGCAGAAGAACGTCGTCGAAGGTAAGACCAAGGGGAATATCCATGTGCACGCGGCTGCTTTCTTTTGATGGAGCGATTCGTGCACGCCCATGTAGGACGGGTTTGGGTCAGGCGCTAGTGGGCTGTGAAGACAGTTCGCCGGGCCGGTGTCAGCCGGTCATTCCGGTTACACGTACCTCGCCTCCCAAATCGATGACCTTGCCGCGCACCATGCCGGAGATGTGGGCTTTTGCCCCCGCCTCGACGATCACGTCCCCGCCGATCATTCCCGAGATTTCGATATCCGCACCGGCGGGGACGAGAACGTCACCGCGAGCCATGCCCGAAAATTCACCGTTAGTCGGAAGGCGTTCTGGGTTGCTCATTGCAGTCTCCTCTTTAGAAGCATCTGCTGCCTTACTACACCAATACACCCTTATCGCAAAATGCGCGAGCCGGAATCACGGTGCGGGCTGATAGCCAGCCAGACTTGCTACCCTGCGCACAAGCTCTTCGTGCAACAAAAGGTCGTCTATAGCGCCGCCCAGTTCGATACCTTCGACCTTGTCGCCAGGCCGGTGGTAGCGATCGGCCAGATAAGGCCCCAGCACGATTTCCGAAGCGAAGGCGCTGGAGAGGAAGACCGCCGGCACTCCTGCTTCGAGAAAGGCCCAACCATCCTGCCGGCGCACGAATTGCTCGGCAAATTCCTTGTTTCCCAGCTCCCGGCGGGCTTCGGCTGCTGTCTGCTTGATCGTCTCATCCAGCGCGGTTCGCCCTTCGCCGACGAAACCCAGCGCGGTTCCAGCAGGAGCGATCGCAACCGTGTCGAAATTGAACGCGGCAACGATGTCCTCAAGCGCAACCGAAGGCTGGGCGATGAAGGCTTTCGCGCCCAGCAAGCCCGACTCTTCGGCGCTGGTGGCGAGAACATAGATATCCCGATCGTGCGGTCCGCTCGCAGCCAGCCTGCGGGTCAGTTCGAGCATCACGGCGATCCCGCTCGCATTGTCGACCGCGCCGGTGCAGATCGGCTCCGGCGTATCGGGAGCGCAATCGCCCAGATGATCCCAGTGGCCCAGCAACATGACCGCACCCGACCCACGCACCGCCCCGGGCAACAGGCCGATCACGTTGTAGCTGGTGAATTCGCGCCGCTGGCTCCTCGCATCGAGTGAGGCGGTCGCCGAAATGGGAATGGGCACGAAGTTTTCATCCTGCGCCGCGCCGAGGAGGGATTGCCAACGATCTTCGCCGAGCAAACCGAGCATCACTTGATTGGTCACAAACGCGCTCACCTGATTTTGCTCTTCGCTCGCAAGGCCGATCCGCTCGCGACCATAGGCGCGGCTGACAGCTTCGATGGAGGAGGTGTCGTCGACCACGGTGATGATCGCAGCGGGCGAGCTTTCGAAAAGAGTGGCGCGCCGGCGCGGGCTTACTCCGGGTTCGCCCAGCATCACCACGACCTTGCCGGTAACATCCTCTGCAACAATGCTATCGGCCTCGCTCCCGACGAAGACCATTTCACCGTCCTCGATCAATCCGCGCCTGCCAGAAGTGAGAACGGCGGCCTGCCCCTGTTCCGGGACGATGTCGCGGCCATTGCGCTCGAATTCGATTGTTCCTGCATCGGGAATGCTTGCCACCAATTCTACCGGCGCGCGCCACGCGCTGCCCGGATCGTTCGTGCCCGAGACAAGCCCGGCAGCCTGCATTTCGTCGATAAGGAACTCGACCGTGCGCACTTCGCCATCGGTTCCCGGCTTACGCCCGCCGAATTCGGGACTCGCAAGCACCTCGATATCGCGCATCAAATTGGCTGCAATCAGTTCGCGCTCGGCAGTGGGTACGCTGGCGATCGGCGCGCGAGCGCAGCCTGCTATGCACAGGCTGACACAACAAATCAGGAATAGCCGCCCCCGGCCCGATAAGCGCCCCATCATTCGGCCGTCCATCCCCCATCGATGCTCCAGTTGGCGCCTGTGACATTAGCCGCAGCATCGCTGCACAGGAAGATCGCCATCGCGCCGACTTCCTCGGGCTGCACGAACTTCTTCGTCGGCTGCTTGGCCAACAGCACATCATTCATCACCTGCTCGCGCGTCATTCCGCGCGCAGCCATCGTGTCGGGGATCTGGTTTTCGACCAAAGGCGTCCAGACATAGCCGGGACTGATGCAGTTCGCGGTCACGCCATCCTGCGCCAGTTCGAGCGCAATCGTCTTCGTAAAGCCTGCAATCGCGTGCTTGCTGGCAACATAAGCGCTCTTGAAAGGAGATGCCGCGAGCGAGTGAGCGCTTGCGGTGTTGATGATGCGGCCCCAGCCCTTTGCCTTCATGCCCGGCACGGCGAGGCGCGTGGTATGAAAAACCGCCGACAGGTTGAGCGCAATGACGGCGTCCCATTTTTCCGGCGGAAAGTCCTCAACGGGCGCGACATGCTGCATCCCGGCATTGTTGACGAGAATGTCGACCGGCCCGACCTCTTCCATCATTCCCTCAATAGCCGAGGGATCCATGAGGTTCGCGCCATTGTAGGTCGCGCCCAGTTCCTCGCACAATCGCGCTATCTCGCCCTCATCGCCCAGTCCGTTGAGGATGATCTCAGCCCCTTCACGATGGAGCGCGCGCGCAACCGCAAGACCTATTCCCGAGGTCGATCCTGTTACCAGCGCGCGTTTTTCCGAGAGCATCGGGCACAATCCGTCGTTTCAGCCATTCAATTGACAAGCGTCTTTGCCTCACAGATTGCTGGTGTCCAGCAAAAGCTGAGCGACGAAGACACAGCGAGAATATATTTGATTGGAAGGACACGAGGATGCGCCTGAACCCCTTCAACACGAGCAAGATCAATGTCGGCACCACGGGAGGTGCCGGGCGAGCCGGTGGTATTGGGTGCGTCGGGATCGTCATTGCACTGATCGGTGCGGTCGTTTTCGGTGTCGATCCGCGCCAGACCCTCGGTATGATCGAAGGCGTGCAACAAAACTCGGTGTCTACGCAGGCGCCGCAAAACGAAGACGAAGCCGCGATCTGTTCGTCGAACGCATATGCGAACGAAACATGCGCTGCGCTCACATCGCTGAACGAAACCTGGGCGAGCACATTTGCCGCACAAAATGTCGAGTTCCGCCAACCCGCCTTGCGGTTCGCGACCAGTCAGCGTTTCGACACCGCCTGCGGCACCGCTTCTACCGGTATGGGTCCATTCTACTGCCCTGCAAACGAGACGATCTACATCGACACAGGATTTTACGACCAGCTGGCCAGAATGTCCGGTGAGAGCGGCGATTTCGCTCGGCTCTATGTAGTTGCGCATGAGTTTGGCCACCATATCCAGACGATCACCGGGATCAGCGGCCAGATCCGCAGCCTTCAGGCCTCAAACCCGCGCTCTGCAAATCAGCTCAGCGTTCTGATGGAATTGCAGGCTGATTGTTACGCCGGGGTATGGGCGGGCAAGAACCGCAACCTGCTAGATCCCGGCGACATGCAAGAGGGCTTGCGCGCGGCCAGTGCTATCGGCGATGATACCCTGCAACAGCGTTCAGGACGCCGGGCTAACCCTGAGACTTTCACCCACGGAACCAGCCGCCAGCGTCAGGAAGCTTTGCAACTCGGACTTAGGGGGGATGACCGTGCATGTGATGAGATTACGCAGCTTCGTTAGGCCAATCGGATCGGCGGGAATAGCAATGGGCCTCGCTCTTGCAGCCGCTTCGCCCGGCGCAGCACAGCAACGCGACGAGCCGGACGCAATGGACGTGGCTCGCACGCCGCTGGAAGATTTTAACATCGACAGCGACGACTTGCCCCCTGTCCTGATTGATGCCGCGACCGATCCGTACGATGTAGAAGGGCTGCTCAACTGCAATCACCTGATGGCCGAGATCGCTGCGCTCGATAACGCGCTGGGCGACGATTTCGATATCATGGTGGACGAGGAAGGGCGCAGGATCAGCGGCGGGCGATTGGCGAAAAGCGTTGTCGGCTCATTCATCCCCTTCCGCGGCCTTGTCCGCGAGGTCTCCGGAGCCAACAAACGCAGGCGCGAGTTCAATCAAGCTGTGACCGCCGGTATGGTGCGTCGCGGATTCCTGAAGGGAGTGGGCCGCGAACGCGGGTGCAATTACCCCGCCCGGCCTCGCACCGAACCGCCTGTTCTTCCGACAGAGCAGAACGACGGACAGTAGACGAGGATCAAAGCTGCAATAAGACAGGCCGACGCGCAACCGAGTTGCTCGCCGGCCTTCCTTTGCGCGAGAGAAAGGGTTCTCGCGCATGCGCCTGGTCAATGGGCGTTGATCAGCGTGACTTTTCTTCCCACCGCTCGATCTGCTGATCGAGCTCGCGCACCACGCGTGTGCGCATCTCGGCTGTCATGTCCCGGCTGCGAGCGATCTCGGCACGCGCCTGCTTCAATCCTTGAAGAGCTGACGCCATCACGCGCGCCTGACACAGGTGTACAAGGCGTGTGCCATCGGCATTGCGAACCGTGGTCGCCACCGCCTTGCTCGAAGAGTCGCAGCTTAGCCGGATGACGGTGCGCATTTCCTCTTCGGCAGCTTCTACCTCGGCCATGGCTTCTTCGAGGATTTCGGGCAGCTCATCGAGTTCCTTCTTGGCCTCGGCGAGTTCCTCACGCATCTCGATGATGACGCGCTCGCGTTCCGCGTCGCTCATGCCTTCGGTGCTCCACTCGCTCTTTTCGACCCAGCGCTGCACGTGGACACGGCTGTCGCCGTCGCTTTGGGTCCGGATAACGAAGACCTGCTCTCCATTTTCCGGATTTTCCGAGACGTCGACATCTACATCCACGTCTACGTCAATGTCAGGGTCAATCTCTTCGATCTCCTGAACCAGAGGCGCGACAGGCGCGACAGGCGCAACCGGGGGAAGTGGCGGCGCAGCAACGGCATTGGGTGCCGCAGGTGCAACGGGTGGAAGCGACGCATCGCTCGCAGCGTATGAAATTGACGCCGTCAAAGGCAGGGCCACGACCGCCGCACCGAGCATCAGGCGTCCGGCCAGGCGCCGGCTTTTTGGAGTGTCGTTCATCTTCAGGCTCCTCAAACGGTGAATTATCGATTTTTCGCCCAGCACCGGACACGCCATCGGCGCGGTCAAAGCATGATTGGGTGCGACACTCGGACTTGCGGCGAAGCTGACGATAAGGTTTGCGTAGGCTTCTCGCGTTTCGGAGCGCGTCTCAGCCGGACGCTGCGCCATCACGCGCGCATCGCATGCCGCTTCCTGGTCGCGCCGCAGAGCCAGCCAGCCATAATGTCCAAGCGGGGTGAACCAATGCATCGCGAAAAGCGGTTGTACGAGAACGTTGACCAGCAGGTCGCGGCCCTTGTGGTGCGCCAGTTCGTGCGCCAGTGCGAGGTCGCGCGCCTGTCGGTCAGGCTGTGCGAGAAAACCGGGCGGCAGTGCAACTACCTTGTCGATCACACCAAAGGCCAGCGGCGAGTTGGTCCCATGCGTTTCGACAAGACGGACCTTGCCTTCGCGGCCTACTTCGCTTGATCCATCGAGAAGTTCGTCCCGAAGCGCGAAATAGGCATGAAAGCGCGTGTAAAGAAAAATGGCGGCGCCGATCAGCCAAACTGCGATGCCAGCTTCAACTAAGAGTCCAAAGTCAAAGCTATGCGTCGGGGTAAGCTGAGTGGCGAGACCGGACGCCGCCGCCTCTGACTGCCCTGCTCCATTTTGTGTCGCAACTGGAGTGACGGGGTCGAGGATTACGAATTGTGTTTCGCTAATGGCCATTGGCTCGCCCACAGCTGGCGCATCAGCAGGACGCATCCATGCAGGAAGCTCAATCGGAGGCATAACGAGCCTGAGCGCGGGCAATGCCCACAAGGCATAAGCGACCTGTGGGCCGAACCAGCGTGTAACCGGGCGGCGAAGGACGAGAACCAGCGCGATGAGGGCGCCCGTCCATGCAAGCGTTTCTAGGAGCCAGCTGGTCATTGCTTCAGCTCCTTCAACAGAGCCTCGATTTCGCTGAGATCATCCTCACTGAGAGCTTCTGTCTCGGCAAGGTGAGCAACAAGCGAAGCCGCCTTCCCACCGAAAAGGCGATCGACCAGACGGCGCGATTCCCCGCCGACATAGTCTGCGCGAGCGATCAGCGGGCTGTAGAGGAACCGGCGACCATCGGGGCGCGTTTCGATTGCGCCCTTTTGAACGAGGCGCGAAAGAAGCGTCTTGACCGTAGCAAGGCTCCAGTCGCGCTTCTCACACACAACTTCGCATACCTGCGCTGCGCTGGCGATGCCGCGATCCCACAGGGCTTCCATAACGGCATGCTCAGCTTCGCTGATGCGTTCTGGCTTGTCAGCATTGTTCTCAGGGGACTTGGTCAAGCGTGCCTCCCTCTTCCACCGGTGGCTTGATTACGTCTGTAGTCACAGCGATTACGCTTGTAAACATTGCTGCTTCATGAATGACGCGCCTCCCGGCTTGCTCTTCTGCAAAGGGTCGATCAGAACGGACGAATGACTTGGAAGACAGCCATTTGTGCCATGTTGGCGACAGTGACGAGCGCGCCCGGCCTCGCGCAGGACGAGATTTTCGCGATCACGCAGCCGGTGGAACTTCGACAGAATGATCCGGAGAACATCGAAGTCGGCGAACTGATCTATCGCGGCGGGGTTGTGATCGAACCGGGTGAGGAGAAGATCGGCGGTATCTCGGGGCTCGAATGGCATGATGGCTTGCTTTACGCAGTCAGCGATGACGGCAAGTGGCTCACTATCGAACCTGACGAGATTAATGGTCGGCTGATCGATGTGCTCACAATCACTCGCGGCGACTTGAATGACGAGCGTGGCCGACGCTTGCGTGACAAGGAAGACGCCGATGCTGAAGCGATTACCCGTGATGCGGATGGAAACTGGCTCGTAAGCTTCGAACGCCGTCACCGTGTCTGGCGTTACTCCAACCTTGCCGAGGGCGCTGGAGCGGATCTTGAATACCCGCCGTCAATCCTCTTCGGAGCGCAAGGCAATTCCGGTATCGAAACGCTGGCCCAACTTGGCGACAGGCTGCTTGTATGCGGAGAATGGGCTGGAACTGATCGGGATAACTGCTCGATAGTCGTCGACGGCGGTGAGATCGCTTTCGAGGTCACGCCCCCTCCTGAACTTGCCGAACATGGCGGAGTACCGACCGACGCGGCCTGTGGATCGGATGGGACGTGCTACATCCTTTTCCGCAGCTATCGTGAAGGGCAGGGCAACCGGGCCGCAATCGTGGCCATGTCAATCGAGGGCGATACAGAAACGATCGCGAGTCTGCTGCCTTCGCTGACCCTCGACAATTTCGAGGGCCTCGCCCTGCGCGAACAGTTTGGCAAGACGTTCCTTTATCTCGTGTCGGACAACAACTTTTCCGAAAATCAGCGCACCCTGCTGATGAAGTTCGAAATCAGGCAAACCGAACCACTGATTGCGGCAACGCCCGAACCTGAGGTCAATTACGAAACCACCGATGTCGTGCTTGAAACCGAGATGGGCGACATAAAAATCCGGTTGGAGACCGAACGCGCTCCAATCACCGCCGCCAATTTCCTGCGCTATATCGACGAAGGCCGCTTCGACGGGACGGTGTTCTACCGCGCGATGAAGCTGGAGCGCGAACCTATGCCCAACGGCCTGATCCAGGGCGGTACCCAGTTCGACCCAGAACGCATCCTGCCCGGCATCCTGCACGAGCCTACGACGCAAACCGGCCTCAGCCACACCAACGGGGCGCTTTCGATGGCCATGGGCGAGCCGGGTACCGCCAATGGAGACTTCTCGATCATGCTGGCCGACCAGGTTGGCCTCGATGCGCAACCCGGTTCAAACGACCCGATATGGAAGAATGGTTATGCGGTGTTCGGCTATGTCATCGAAGGGATGGATGTCGTCTCGGCAATTCACGCCCTTCCCGCTGATCCCGACAAGGGCGAAGGCATGATGGTCGGACAGATCCTTGCCGATCCGGTGACTATCCTTGATGCGCGGCGGGTCGAGGAACCTGCCGAATAATCATTCGCCCACCGCTGGCCTGCCAACCTGAGCGCTAGCCACTCGGGGCATTCGCGCCTCGAGCGCGGGCAACCATGCGGCGACCCCGGCTCCGAAAGCGCTTTGCGGGAGCGACGCCAGCAAACGGCGCTCGCTTTCCCATCCTGCGATGGTCCTCCCGGCGGCGCGAACGGCCTCTGCAAGCGGTTGCGGTTCACGAAGCGCGCGATTGACCAGAGCATCGCCGTAGAACGTCCAGTCGTTTTCGGGTTCACAACCGAACGAATTGCGCGTCGCCGCTGCGGCGGTCAGGATCGCAGTGTCGCGGCCTGAAAGCGCAGGCACGAACACACCTGAATAACACGCAGAGATGATTAGGATGCGCCGCTCGATCCCAAGCTCCTCGAACACTTGCGCGAGCCTAGCAGGCGACAAGACGCCGTATCCTGTATCGCCGTAGTGGTAGGCGAGGCCAAGCTCATTACCGTGACTGGTGGTGTAGAGCACAAGCACGTCCTCGTCGGTGTCCATGAGCTCCGCGATATGAGCGAGGCTTACCAGCAAGCTCTCTATCGATCCGCGAGGCAGATCGTCGCGCGTGCCGTCCGGGCCTGCGAGCGTCAGGACGCGGTCATCCGCATCATAGCGGCGCCCTAACACCCGTCCCGCCTCACGCGCTTCGCGGGCGAAAACCGGATCACTGTCGAGTGCGACGCTGATGACATATGCATCGATCGAGCCCGACCGCTGGGGCGCAAGCGCGTCGAGCGAGCGGGCGAGGCGACGCCGCTGTTCCAGGAGAACGCGCGCAGGCTCTCCGCGCCTCAGTTGCGGAGCTTCCGCAAAGCTTTCCAGCATCTCCTCGCGCGTCTGACCGATCCCGATATTGGGAAACGGTTCGGTGTGCTCGGGAGGCTGATTGGGATCGTCCTGCGTCTCAGCCGACAGCGCGAGCGGAGCGGCGCACAGCGCGGCGACCAGGGTGATACGTGAGAGGGTGCGCAAAACCATCTCCACCTGTGTCACGGAGCCCGCCGCCATCGTCAAGCGCCATTGTATCCATCCGACAATTGTTGCCAGCTGACGGATCGCTACAATTCAGTGTCACCAAATCGAAGGTATCTAGGGCTCATCAAGCGACCCGCACTTCCTTCGGATCGCCATTATGCACGAAGGACAAGACAGATGAGTATTTCAGGCAAGCCTGCAACAACCGATGATCGCGTCGTCAAAATGCCCGCCAACCCTACGGCAGGGTTGTTCGGTCGGCGAATGACTACGCCTGCGAAGTTCCCGCGCTCTGTCGATGCCGGAACGACACCGCGCGCGGCCTGACCTGCGCCAGCACACACATATTGGTCAGCTGAACCGAAAAGCGGCGGCCTGATTGGGCCGCCGCTTTGCGTTTGGTCGCTGTGAAGCTGCTTAGTACACGCGCGCCTTTGGCTTGATGTACTCGGCATCCTCGGTGAGCGTGTATTCGTGCACCGGGCGGTAATCGATCTTGATATTGCCGCCATTGCCGCCCCAGCCTTCGAACCAAGCGATGGTGTGCTTCATCCATTCGGCATCGTTGCGATCTGGGAAGTCCTCGTGCGCGTGCGCTCCGCGGCTTTCCTTGCGGTTCGCTGCCGATGCGATGGTGACGTTGGCCTGGCTCATCAGATTGTCGAGCTCGAGCGTCTCGATCAGGTCCGAGTTCCAGATCAGCGACTTGTCGGTGACGTGGATGTCTTCCATCCGCTTGTTCTGCTCGGCAAGGATCTTGACGCCTTCGTCCATCAAAGCGGTATCGCGGAACACGGCTGCGTGCTTCTGCATCGCCTTCTGCATGTCCGCACGGATAGCCGCGGTGGGCGAGCCGCCTTCGGAATAGCGGAAGTGATCGACGCGAGAGAGTGCGAAGTCCGCGCTGTCAGCCGCCAGTTCGGGCTGACTGACGCCGGGCTTCAGCGTGTCCTTGAGATGCAGGCCGGTTGCACGGCCGAACACGACGAGGTCGATCAGTGAGTTTGAACCCAGACGGTTGGCCCCGTGGACCGACACACAAGCCGCTTCGCCCACGGCATAAAGGCCGGGGACCACGGTATCCGGGCCATCCTTGCCCAGGGTCACGACCTGTCCGTGATAATTGCACGGAATGCCTCCCATATTGTAGTGCACCGTCGGCGTCACCGGCAACGCCTCACGCGTCAGGTCGACGCCCGCGAAGATCTTTCCGCTTTCAGTGATGCCCGGCAGCCGTTCTGCTAGCACCTTGGGATCGATGTGGTCGAGGTGCAGGTGGATATGGTCGCCGTCTGCGCCATGCCCGCGCCCCTCACGCATTTCGAGAGCCATCGAACGCGACACGACATCGCGCGAGGCGAGGTCCTTCGCGCTCGGCGCATAGCGCTCCATGAAGCGCTCGCCTTCGGAGTTGGTAAGGTATCCGCCCTCGCCGCGCGCGCCTTCGGTGATGAGCACGCCTGCGCCGTAAATGCCGGTCGGGTGGAACTGGACGAACTCCATGTCCTGCAGCGGGAGCCCGGCGCGCAGCACCATGCCGCCACCATCGCCGGTGCAGGTGTGAGCGGAGGTGGCGGTGTAATAACAGCGACCATAGCCGCCCGTTGCCAGAACCACGCTCTGTGCGCGGAAGCGGTGGATCGTGCCATCGTCGAGGCACATCGCCATCACGCCGACGCACTTTTTCACACCGTCAACATCCGCCATGATCAGGTCGAGCGCGAAGTACTCGATGAAGAAATCGGCATCGTATTTGAGGCTCTGCTGATAGAGAGCGTGAAGCATTGCGTGGCCGGTGCGGTCAGCGGCAGCGCAGGTGCGCTGGACCGGCGGGCCTTCGCCCATATTCTGCATATGCCCGCCGAACGGTCGCTGGTAGATTGTGCCGTCTTCATTGCGGCTGAAAGGCACGCCTGCATGCTCCAGCTCGTAAACGGCCTGCGGAGCTTCGCGAACGAGGTATTCGATAGCGTCCTGATCGCCCAGCCAGTCCGATCCCTTCACGGTATCGTACATGTGCCATTGCCAGTGATCGGGCGAGTTGTTGCCGAGGCTCGCCGCGATGCCGCCTTGCGCGGCGACGGTGTGCGAACGGGTCGGAAACACCTTCGAGATATTCGCGGTGCGCAGGCCTGCTTCGGCAGCGCCGGTCGTCGCACGAAGGCCCGAGCCGCCAGCACCCACGACAACCACGTCGTACATGTGATCGATAATCTTGTAATCGCCCTTGAAAGAGGCGCCAGATGCGGGAGTGCTGGCCATCAGGCTGCTCCTGTAAGTGCGAGGCTGGCAACGCTGAAGATTGCGAAAGCGCCGCCGCCGAAAGCTGCGAGGTTGAGCGCTGAGAGCAGCGCGAATTTCGATCCGGGCTCGTGGATATAATCCTCGATCACGACCTGGAGGCCGAGCCGGGCGTGGTAGAACACGCTGATGATCAGGAGGATCATCGGGACAGCGGCAATCGGCTGCGAAAGCCAGCCCGAGACGCTCTGATAGCTGAAGTCTGGGAGCAGAACGAAGCTGAGAATCAGCCAGGTCATCAGGACAAGGTTGCCGATCGCAGTGGTGCGAGCCGCAAGCCAGTGATGCGCTCCATGATGCGAGGAGCCAAGACCGCGGACTTTACCGATGGAAGTGCCGTTACCCATGGCTCACGCTCCCTTTACGAACAGCAGGTAACCCCACAGGGCTACCGTCAGCACAATCGCGATGATCGGCGATGCGATGGACCAGAACCGGTTGGTGTCGAGTTCGTAGCCCGCTCCGATATCAAGGACGAAGTGGCGCAGCCCGCTCATCATGTGCGTGAAGAACGCCCAGGTCAGACCCACGAGCACCACATAGCCAAGCGGTGATGCGGCTGCCCAAAGGAATGTCTCGTAAGCGTCGGGCCCGCTCGCAAGCGCGCCCAGCCACCAGACGAGGACGGCAAGGCCGACCAATGCCATTCCATCGCCGCATACACGGTGAAGGATTGATACCAGCATATGCGGTCCCCACCGCCATATCTGGAGGTGCGGAGAAAGCGGTCTTTGGCTCATGATGATCCCATATGTCTTGATTGCCCCCAACCCCACTTAACGAACCACACGAATGAGGCAAGGGCGGAAGCGCTCGACACTGCTTGCAAAAATTCGGATAGAGGATTGCATGAATTGGCATAAAAGCTTGCACACAAGGGGTCGTACATGACCGCTATTCTCGTCACGGGATCGAGCCGGGGGATCGGCGCTGCCGCCGCGACCGCGTTGGAGGAGCGCGGTATCAAGGTGATCGGTCACCAGACACGCTCTGGCGAGCCAAGCCGCATCGCAGCGGATTTTTCCGACCCGCGCGCTGCACAGATGCTTTGGGAAGAGGCAATGGACCGCAGTGGCGCAAACATCGCCGCAGTCGTCAACAACGCCGGACTTTTCGAACAGAACCGGCTCGAACGCTCCGACATCGAATGGCTTGACGCTTGGGAAGATACCGTCCGCATCAACCTAACCGCTGCGGCACAGATCAGCAGGTTCGCTGTAAGGCACTGGCAGTCGTGTGGAGCAGGAGGACGGCTCGTCCATGTCGCCAGCCGCGCGGCTTACCGAGGAGATTCTCCGGCGCATTGGCATTATGCGGCAGCGAAGGGCGGTATGATCGCGATGCACAAGACGATCGCGCGCGCCTATGCCGCCGAGGGCATCTTGAGCTACGCTATCACTCCCGGCTTTACCGACACCAGCATGGCTGGCGATTATCTTGAAAGCCGAGGCGGCGCCGGATTGTTATCCGATATACCGCTTGGCCGCGTTGCGACCCCTGAGGAGATTGCCCGCATCATCACCTTCTGCGCGCTCGACGCCCCACCCAGCATGACAGGCGCTGTGATCGACGCCAATGGAGCGAGCTTTGTACGTTAGTCTCACCACCGCCTTCGCGCTTCTCGCCAGCAGTGCAGTCTCGCAGCCAGATGCCGAAGCGCGCTCGCCAAGTGCCGACATCCAGCGCTTTGCCGATGATTGCGAGCCGTGGGACAATTGGGACAAGCCTGCCCAGCCCTTTCGCATCCATGGCACCACCTATTATGTCGGGACCTGCGGCATCTCGGCGATCCTGATAACCGACCCTGAAGGACACATCCTCCTCGACACCGGGACCGAGACCGGGGCGGAGGTCGTCGCCGCCAACATTGCCGCGCTGGGCTTCGACATTCGCGACGTCACGCTCATCGGGTTCAGCCATGAGCATTTCGACCATATCGGCGGCATCGAAAAGCTGCGCGAAATGTCTGGCGCGATGGTGGTTTCCTCGCCGGCCGCCGCACCGGTCCTGCAAAGCGGCGTTGTGGCCGAAACCGATCCACAGGCCGGAATGCACGAGCCTTTTGCACCCACCACAGTCGATTTCATACAGCAGAGCGGTGAAGGCATGGGTGCAGGCGACAACTTCCTCGTCTCCCTCGCTACGCCCGGCCACAGTCCGGGTGCGATGAGCTGGTACTGGAAGAGCTGCGATGGGGAGGAATGCCTCATGATCGTCTACGCCGACAGCCTTAGCCCGGTCAGCGCGGACGATTACCGGTTTTCGGACCATCCGGAATATCTACGCGCCTATCGCGAAGGCATCGCCCGCATCGCTGAGCTTGATTGCGACATATTGCTGACGCCGCACCCCTCACACAGCAAGATGATAGAACGCGCCGCATTGGGCAGGTTCGATAATGGCATCTCTTGCGAAGACTTTGCTGCTGGCAAAACCAGAGACCTCGATGCGCGTCTCGAAAGCGAAGCGGGGCCTAATCAGTGACCAGCTGGAAGATCTCTGCCTTTGCGCCCAAGCCGGTGGTGCAAGCCGCCCTGCTTGCCCATGACGAGCTGGAAGACTGGGACTTTGATCTCGTCATCTCCGGACGCGAGATCGCAGAGGATCGGCCTCAGGAATGGGTGCTGGAGGCGTGGTATCCCGAAAAGCCGGGCCCGACGCAAAAGCGCGCAATTGCTTCGCTTTTCGAAGGTAAGGCTCCGGCAATGTCGGTCGAGAAGCTTGGCGATGAGGACTGGCTCACGCTCAGCCAAAAAGGGGCCCAGCCGATCCGCGCCGGTCGCTTTCATGTGCACACGCCCGAATTTCCCGACGACCTGGAAGCAGTCAATTTCATCATCCCGGCAGCGCAAGCGTTTGGCACCGGGCAGCACGAAACCACCGCTGGCTGTCTGGAAGTGCTTTCGGCCATGAAATCGCACGGCCTTGTCGCGCGCAATATTGCGGATATCGGCACGGGAACCGGCTTGCTTGGGTTCGCAGCGATGAAACTTTGGCCCGCCGCTAAGGCGACCGCATCCGACATTGATGTCATTTGCGCCGATGTGGTGGATGTGAATGCCGGACTTAACGGCGTGGAACTCGGCACAGGTCGCGGCGAGATGACGATGGTCATCGCAGACGGCATGGACAACGAACTTTTGCAGATGCGGGGCCCGTATGACCTCCTGATCGCGAACATTCTTGCAGGACCATTGGTAGAGCTCGCGCCCGACTTTGCAGCGGCTACAGCGCAAGGAGGATCGGTTTTGCTCGCAGGCCTGCTCGCCGGCGAACAGGAAGCCGCCGTTTGTAGAGCCTACCGCCGGGCAGGGTTCCGCCGTGTCCTCAGAGCACAGCGCGGCGACTGGGCGATCCTGTGGTTCAGAAAACGTAAGACCTGGCGTGCCAGCCTCCAGTAAAAGCAAAGGCGGGAAGCGTGTTCTGAGAGTTTTGCGCGTAGCAGGGCTCTTGCTGATTGCGGCCATGGTCCTGTTTGCGCTGTCGGGCTGGATCGGCTCCTCAATTCCGCGCAACACAAGCTGGACCGAGCCCGACCCGACGACCGAACGTACCATCGCAATCCTCGTCGGCACCAATGGCATCCATACGGAAATCGCCATGCCGATCATCACGCCCGAACAGGACTGGCGCGGCATCTTTCCGGCAAGCGACATCATCGCATCATCGCGGGACTATACGCATGTTGCCGTAAGCTGGGGCGAGCGCAGGTTTTTCCTGGAAACCCCGACCTGGTTTGACGTCAATCCGGTCACGGTTGTCAGGGCGATGTTCGGGGGAGAAGGCGTGCTGCATGTGGCGCACTATGTCCGTCCTGCCCCTTCGAGCGATTACCGTGTGATGCACCTGCGGCCAGCCGAGTACCGGGCGCTCGCCGCGGCGATAAGCGCGCAAATCGCCCCGGCTGAAACGCGCGAGGTGTTACCCGGCTATGATACGCACGACGTGTTCTACACCGCGCGCGGGACGTATCATCTCGGCAACACCTGCAATCAATGGACAAGCGATCAACTGGCCACCGCCGGTGCCAAGATTGGCGTCTGGTCTCCATTCCCGGGCGGTGTCATGAAATGGATCGCGGATTTTGAGCCAGCTCGCTGAGTTTGCGTTCCAGAAACAGTCGCTCGGCACGCGGAACGTTCTGTGCCAGCGCACGGCTCAACTCTTTGCGCGCGGCATCTGATTGGCCCAGCTGCGAATACATTTGCGCTCTTGCCACAAGGTAAGGTCGCGACGTGCGAACTCGCGGCTGTTCGATGGCGTCCAGAGCCTCAAGCGCCGCGCTTGCACCCTTGGTTTTCTCCAGAGCCACCGCCCGGTTCACGGCAATCATCGGTCCCGGACGCATCGCCATAAGCGCATCGTACATCGCCGCGACCGCCGCCCAATCGGTGGCCCCATCAAAGGCTTTGCGAGCATGGGTAAGCTGGATCGCGGCCATCACCTGATAGGGACCCGATGAGCCCGCTTTTGCCGCGCGGTCGAGCCAATTGCGCGCGGTCTCTATCGCTGCGAAGTCCCAGTTACGCGTGTCCTGCTGTGACAGGGGGACCATCGCGCCGCTTGCATCAAGTCTGGCGGCCTCCCGCGACCGGGCAAGCCAGACAAGCGCCGCCAGTCCGAGAGCTTCGGGTTCTTCTGGCAGAAGCTCGGCAATCAATGCGGCAAGCCTCGCAACTTCGGCGGACAATTCGGGGTCGATCTCTCCCGCTGCGTCCTGATAGGCAGCGGTGTATGCGAGCTCCAGGGTAAGCAGCACTGCCTCAAGCCGCTCTCCCCACGCCTTTCGCGGCGGGAGCTCAAAGGCAATACCGGCGTCGCGCACCTTGGCTTTGGCACGGGTAATGCGCTGATACATGGTCGCTTCGCTGGTAACGAAAAGGCGCGCGATCACATCGACCCGCAGCCCGCAAATGACCTTGAGCGCAAGCGCCGTTCGCGCTTCGATGGCAAGTGCGGGATGGCAGCAGATGAAGATCAGTCGCAACCGTTCATCCGCGATCGGTTCTGGCATGGTGAAAATATCTGCCATATCTTCGACCGGAGCGCTTCGCTCGAGAGCCCTACCCTGCCTCGCCTGCCTTCGCACGGCGTCCAGCACCTTGCGTCTGGCGACGACGAACAACCAGCTGGCCACCCTTTCAGGCCGCTCAGCATGTTCGATCAGCTTTATCGCTGCATCGGCAAAGGCGTCTTCGGCAAGGTCGAGGTCGCGGAATTGCACGGCCAGGGCGGAAATCACCCGTGGCCGTGCGTCCGCGATCTCTCGCGCCAGGTTCACCCTTCCATCGGCCAGATCGGGCGTACTTCGACCGCGCCCTTGCCGGGAACCGGGATCTGTCTTGCCCAATCGAGCGCGTCATCGAGTGACGCGACGTCGATAATGTAAAAACCGCCCAGCTCCTCGTGCGTTTCAGCAAACGGTCCATCGTGAAGCGTGTGGGTGCCGGCATCCCACCTGATTGTCGTTGCCGTCGATCCCAGCTTCAACCGCTCGCCCGAAAATGCGACGCCTTTCTCGGCCCACGCTTTTGCGAGCGCCATGTGGCCAGCGAGCGTCTCTTCCATCCGCTTTGCACCTTCGTCGCCGTCGTAGATGCTCTCGTCCTCGTTAATCAGCAGCATGAATTGCATGTCACATCCTCTTCGCAGTCAGCCGCGCCACCATGGCGAGGCTCTGACACGGAGACGCTGGGGGCAAGCCGGATTCGACAAGGTGCGCAAAAATTTTCTGGGAACGTGAGGATGTGCCCCCTCATTGTTCCTGCAAGAGAGACACAATCCAAAGGAAATACCCATGAGCAAGACCCTCCTCATCACTGGCGCATCATCAGGCATTGGCGCCGCGACGGCAAAAGCCGCGGCCGAAGCTGGCTGGAACGTCGCGCTTTGCGCCCGCTCGCACGACAACATCGAACAGCTGGCGCATGAGATTGGCGATGCCGCGCTTGCCATCCCCTGCGATGTGACCCAGCGCGACGAGATAAGCGATGCGCTCGAAAAGACGAAAGCGAAGTTTGGACAGATCGACGCGGTCTTTGCCAATGCCGGGACCGGTGTCGAGAAGCCGGGTATTGAAAACGGCGATCCGGATGAATGGCATGACATGATCCACGTCAATGTCCTCGCGCCGCTCCTTCTCGCGCATTACGCAACGCCGTATCTCAAAGAGACCAAGGGCCACTACGTCGTCACCGGCTCAAAGGCCGGACGCGATAGCTTCAAGGGTTCGGTTTATTCAGCGACCAAACATTTCGTGCATGGATTTGGGGAAAACCTTGCCGAGGAAATGCGCGAATGGGGTGGCCGCGCAACCGTAATCGCGCCGGGGATGGTCGACACCGCATTCTTCGATGAGCCTAAGCCCACCAAAATCCAGCCCGAAGATGTTGCAAGCGCCGTGGTCTACGCACTCTCTCAGCCCAAAACGGCGGCGGTGCGCGAGATCTACATCATGCCCAACGATTAGGCCTCGCCAAAAGCGCGGATTGCCAGGTCGAGAGCATTGCGGTTGAAGGCGTGCATGTTGGCAATGCGGTCTTCACTCTGCGTTTCAAGCACTGAAGTGAATTCTCCCCCAGGCCCCACCAACGCCGCGACACTGCGACCGGCGGCTGCGCCTGTGGGATGCTTTGAATTGCCGCCGACCGAGCCGCTTTCAGCCAGGCCCCAATCCGCGCCAAAATTGTCACGGATCGCGCGTGCCTGAAGCAGGGCGTACTCTTCGCTTGCCCCGCGCATACCCTTGTATGCTTCGCACGGGAGATCGAACAGGACATCGCGGGCTCTGAATGAATAGACGACGCCTCCCCCGACGAAGAAGTCGAGAGCGCCGGAAACGGTAAGGAAGCTTGCAGCGATCAGACCCCCTGTGGCGCCATCGGCGACTGCAAGTTTCTCTCCGCGCTCACGAAGGTGTTTGGCCACAATCAGCGCTTGCTCGTGAAACCGCTCAAGCTCGCTCAACTCTCTGCTCCCACCAGGATCGGTTCACCCACAGCATCCTTGCGAGCGGCATGAAACTCGGCAATCGCAATCGTCACTTGCTGCATCATGTCCATGCGTACGGGCGTCGGTTCGCTGGTTCGGCCGATCAGGACTGCGACGGCATATTCTCTGCCATCGGGCGATGTGAGGATGCCCACGTCGTTATAGCCGCTTTGCTCATCGCCATAGACCTGTCCGGTCCCGGTCTTGTGTTCGACCCGCCAACCATCAGGAGCACCGCCTTTCAAACGCCGGGGTCCGCTGCGCGTCTGCTCAAGCGTGTTTCGCAGCAACATGGTCGTGTTCTCTCCCAGCAGATCGCCCCTCGCCAGTTTCGCGAGGGCAGACGCGATGGCGTTTGCGCTTGCACCGTCGATAGGGTCGGCAAGGTAGCCTTCGAAAGCCGCGCGGCGGATGGCGTCGGGCACACGGTCGCGCGCTTCGTAGAATTGTCGGTCGATCGAATAGAACGGCGACCAGTTCAGTCCCGCAATCGCGCTTTGTTTGGAGCGCTCATCGGTGCCGAAGCGAATGCCGTCCAATTGATTGTCGCTCAGCCATTTCTGCACCACTTCCGGGCCACCGACACGGCGCAGAAGCCGATCGTTTGCGGTGTTGTCGCTGCGGGTGATCGATCTTTCGAATAGGTCGCGATAGTTCGTATCGTAGCTTCCGCGCGCTTTGACGATCTCTCGGATCGGCTGATGAAACAGCGTCAGATCGTCACGTCCGATCCGAACCCTTTCAGTGAGCTTCAGATCACCCTGGTCGACTTGCGAAAGCGCAGCCATAGCGACCCATAACTTGGTCACGCTTTGCTGCGGGAGCATTTCGTCGCCGTTGAATTCGTACAGCTCGCCCGTATCAACGTCCTCCACCGCGATGCCGACCGTGCCGCTTAACGAGGCTCCGATTTCCTCAAGCTTCTGCTCGAATGCTCGCTCCTCGGGGGTAGCCACGGCGACAGCGATAGACGGCGCATCAAGGGCAACCGTGGTGCGAGGCTGCCCTTCTTTCTGGGAGCTGGCCACCAGCCACACGACGAGCGCCAGGATCGGGAGACAAAGCGCGAAATAGCTGAAAACGGTCGTTTTGCTCATGCTGGTACTACAAATTCAGGCGCCGAGGTTTCCAAAGAACTTGTTGAAAACTCGTAATCATTACCCCGCCTGGGCGACAATTTGCGCCCAGGCTGCTTCGTCGATGACCTCGATACCCAATTGCTCCGCCTTCTTCAGCTTGGACCCCGCCCCGGGCCCCGCGACGAGCAGATCGGTTTTCGCGCTGACAGAGCCCGCCGCCTTCGCACCGAGGCGTTCTGCCTGTGCCTTGGCCTCGTCGCGGCTCATCGTTTCGAGCTTGCCGGTGAAGACCACGGTTTTGCCAGCAACAGGACTGTCGAGTGTCTCGACTTCGTAGCGCGGCGGGGTGACTTCAGACAGGATGTCTTCCCAAACCGCGACATTGTGCGGTTCATGGAAGAAATCGCCCAACGCTTCCACGACGCTTGGACCGATGCCATCGATTGCGGTGAGCTCGCTCGCGGCGTCCTCATCCCCGGCGCGTGCCTTCTCTGCGATTGCGCGCAGGGCGGGCAGTTCGTGCACGTGCTTCATCAGGTCGCGCGCGGTGACCTCGCCCACATGGCGGACGCCTAGCCCGAACAGCAGGCGGGCTGCGTCTGGCTCACGGCGGTTCTCCACAGAGGCCAACAGGTTATCCACAGACTTGCCCTGCCATCCTTCAAGCGCGAGGATGTCATCACGGCGATGCTTGAGCCGGAAGATGTCAGCGGGACTTTCGAGCCATCCCAGCGCGAAGAATTGCGCGATCGTTTTCGATCCGAACCCGTCGATGTCGAGCGCTTTTCGACTGACGAAATGCTCAAGCCTTTGAGTGCGTTGCGCCGGACATATGAGACCACCTGTGCAGCGAACATCGACCTCGCCTTCCTCGGCGACGGCCTCGCTGTCGCATTCAGGACAATGATCCGGGAAATCGAATGTCGCGCGCTCCTCATCGCGCGTCCGGTTTTCGACAACCTGCGGGATCACGTCGCCTGCGCGCTGGATCACGATCCGGTCACCCGGCCTCACGCCGAGCCGCTCGATCTCGTCGCGGTTGTGGAGCGTCACATTGGTAACGGTGACCCCGCCGACCAGAACCGGGGCAAGCCTTCCAACGGGCGTTAGCTTGCCAGTGCGCCCCACCTGAATGTCGATCGCTTCAAGCGTCGTCTGCGCCTTCTCCGCCGGGAATTTATGCGCAAGCGCCCAGCGCGGAGCCTTGGCCACGAAGCCAAGCCGCTGCTGCCAGTCGAGCCGGTCGACCTTGTAGACGACCCCGTCAATTTCATAGCCAAGGTCAGGGCGTTGCCGACCGATCTCCTCATAATGCGCGATCATTCCGTCCACGCTCAGCGTTCGCGTGAGGAACGGAGAGAGCGGAAAGCCCCAGCTTTCTATCATCCGCATCATGTCGTGCTGGCTCTCACAGGGGACGTCGGACGCCGCGCCCCAGCCATAGGCCCAGAACTTCAGCGGCCGCCTGGCGGTTACGCTCGCATCCTTCTGGCGCAGCGATCCAGCCGCGGCGTTACGCGGATTGGCAAACAGTTTGCCGCCGGCTTCTTCCTGTGCAGCATTGAGAGCGGCGAAGTCGGCACGGGACATGTAGACTTCGCCGCGCACCTCGAAGACCTCGGGCACGCCATCCGGCAACTCTTCAGGGATGTCGGAGATGTGTCGCACATTGGGAGTCACATCCTCACCCACCTGCCCATCACCGCGTGTGGCTGCACGAACCAGCTTGCCATTTTCGTAGCGAAGCGAGCAGGACAGCCCGTCGATCTTGTCTTCAGCCGTGATCGCGACCTCTTCGCCCGCATCCAGATTGAGATAACGCCGGATGCGCGCAGTCCATTCCTCCACCTCTTCGCGGTTGAACGCATTGTCGAGGCTCATCATACGAACCTCGTGAGTGACCTTCGACAAAGGCGAGGAAGCGACGCCATGCCCTACCCTCCTGGACGGCGAGTCCTCGCGCACCAGATGCGGAAACGCTTCCTCAACTTCGCGATTGCGCCTGACCAACGCATCGTATTCCTGATCGGATATCTCTGGATCGTCGTCAGCATGATACAGCCGGTCGTGACGCGCGATCTGTCTGGCGAGCCGCATCAGTTCGTTCGCAGCATCGGCTTCGGTCATCTGCGATACGGGATTGGCTGACACCTCAGCGCTCTCCTTGATCATCAATCAAATGGTTGTGGGCACGGTGAAGAACAGCACGCCTGCGGCGAAGCTCACGGCGGAGAACATGAGCCAGCGTTTCCATCCGCCCTCGACAAAATCGCGCCCGCGCGTCGCGATCATCATATTGAGCACGCCGCATGCCGTAATCACGAGTGTCAGCACGAAATGGAGCGCGGTGAGGTAGGGCGCGAAGTCTTCCAGCAGGCGCGGTCCATCGCCAGAGGGCGGGAACATCATCTCGAAGGTGCGGATGCCCCACATCAAAAGCCCGGCGAGGCCTATCAACGTACCGACGAGCGAGAGGATTGCGGCCCCTGCGACCATCGCCATTTCACCCGATGAAAGACTCTCGAAGTCGTCGCCGTCTTCCATCACACGCCTTCCAGCAAGCGATCCGCCTGCGCGCGCGCCTCCGGTGTCACTTCCGCGCCAGAAAGCATGCGGGCGATCTCTTCCTGACGGCCGCTCTCGTTCAGAAGGACGACGCTGGTCTTGGTCACCGTGCCGCTTGACGCCTTGGCGATCAGGTAATGCATCCGTCCGCGCGCGGCGACCTGAGGCGAGTGTGTAACGGCGAGCAGCTGACCTTCATCCGACGCAAGCCGGGCCAGCCTTTCGCCAATCGCGCTTGCCACTGCCCCGCCAACTCCGCGGTCGATTTCGTCGAAGATGATCGTCGCTGCCCCGCCCTTTTCCGCCAGGGCGACCTTGAGCGCGAGGATGAAGCGCGACAATTCGCCGCCCGATGCGATCTTCGTGAGCGGTGCGAAGTCTGCGCCGGGATTGGTCGCGATAAGGAACTCGGCGGAGTCCATGCCGAGCCTGCCCCACTTTTCCGGCGGCAGTTTGCCGATGGCCGTCAGGAAGCGCGCGGCATCAAGCTTCAGCGGCGCGAGTTCCGCGGCGACCGCCTTGTCGAGCCGCTTGGCCGCCGCAATGCGAACCTCGTGCGCCATGCCCGCTGCCTCGCCATAAGCCTCGCGAGCTTCCTTTGCCGCCGCTTCGAGCGCGTCGAGCTGCGCTTCGCCACTCTCGATCGAGTCGAGCCGGACCCGCATCTCGCGCATCAGTTCCGGCAGTTCGTCCACTTCGCAGCGATGCTTGCGGGCGAGCGCTCGCAATTCGAACAGCCGCGTTTCTGCCGCGTCGAGTGCCTGCGGATCATGAACCAGCGCTTCGGCTGCGGATTCGAGCCTCTCCTCCGCCTCGCCCGCCTCGATCACCGCCCGGTCGAGAGCAGCCAGCGCTTCAGCCAGAAGAGGGTGTTGTTCGGCAATCCGGTCAAGCTTGCGGGCAGCCACCCTGAGCGACGCAAGCGGCGAATCCGAACCTTCCCAGATATGTCGCAGCTCTTCCAGCTCGCCCGACAGCTTCTCGCCCTTCTGCATGTCGGCACGGGTTGCAGCGAGCCTTGCTTCTTCACCCGCCTGCGGTTCGAGCGCGGTCAGTTCAGCGAGGTGCGCGATCAGCAGATCCTGATCGGCCTTGGCCTGCTCAACCCCATCGCGTGCTTCGGCCAGCTGCGCTTCCGCCTTGGCCCAGCTGGCGAAGCGCCTTTCCAGCAAGCCAAGATCGGTGCCTGCGAACCTGTCCAGCAGAGCCAGATGACCACGCGGATTCACCAGGCCGCGATCATCGTGCTGCCCGTGCAGTTCGACAAGCGAGGGAGCAAGCGCGCGCAGCAGTGCGACGCTGGTTGGCTGATCGTTGACATAGGCCTTTGAACCGCCATCGGCCTTCACCTGCCGCCGGATGATCAGCGGTTCGCCGGGTTCGAGCTCAAGATCGGCATCGTCGAGCGCTTCGGCGATGGGGGCGGGAAGGGTTGCAAAGTCGAAGCTTGCCGTCACGCTCGCCTTCGCTTCACCGGCGCGCACCAACCCGGTTTCGGCGCGGTCGCCCAGCACCAGCCCCAGAGCGTCGAGCAGGATCGACTTGCCCGCCCCGGTCTCCCCGGTAAGCACGCCAAGCCCGCGCCCGAAATCGAGGTCGAGCGCTTCGATAAGAACGATGTTTCGGATCGACAGACGGGTCAGCATCGTGGCCCCGCTCTAACCCAATCGCACCCGCCCGTCATCAGGCGACAAGCTCTTAGCTGGGGGTGACGCCGCTTGCGTGGTCTTCGACCAGTTCGAACGCCTTGTCGTACCACTCGGTGCCGGGATAGTTCGCGCCGAGCACGGCTGCATACTTTACCGCTTCTTCGCGGATGCCGAGCGCAAGGCTGCTTTCGGTCAGGCGGTAAAGTGCCTCTGGCGTGTGGCTGGTCGTCTCGTAGGTTTCAACGACGTTGCGGAAACGCAGCTGCGCGGCGAGCCAGCGGCCCGAACGCTGGTAGAAACGCCCGATCTCCATTTCCTTGCCCGCAAGGTGATCGGCCACAAGGTCAAGCTTGAGGCGAGCATCGGCAGCGTATTCTGTCTGCGGGAAACGGCGGTTCACTTCGCGAAGCGCGATCTGCGCCTGCTCCGTGATCGATTGGTCGCGGTTCACGTCGCTGATCTGCTCGTAATAGGAGAGCGCAATCAGGTAGTAGGCGTAAGGCGCGTCCTTGTTACCCGGGTGGATCGACAAGAAGCGCTGCGAGTTCTGGATCGCCTTGTTGTAATCGCGCGCGATGTAATAGCAGAACGCGCTCATCAACTGCGCGCGGCGGGCCCACGGCGAATAGGGGTGTTGGCGCTCAACCTCGTCGAACAGAGCCGCGGCAAGCGTGGTGTTGCCGCGATCGAGCCGCCGCTGCGCCTCTGCATAAAGCGATTCGACGTCGCGCGCGACATAGGCCACGTCTTCATTGGCAGAACCGCCGCCACAGGCAGCAAGAGTGGCAAATCCAGCGCCGAGAAGAACGGCGCGAGCGATGCGGTTACGCATGGTGAGCTTGGTGGTCATGACAGGAGCGTATAGCCAGCGCGCAAGTGAACGCCAAGTGAAGCCTGCGGCTTTTCCCGTGAGGCGTGCAAGTTGAGAAGTGGACCGCATGTTACACGGTCCAGAGCGAAACTGCGCGCACTTGAAAAAGCGGTCAGTTCGCAGGGGCGAAACGCCCGGTTGGTTTGAATTGCGATCATGGTTTTCACTTCGCACAAGACCCGCCTGTAGGAAAGCGGTCCAACGTCCACCCGATACGGGGAATGGCGCGACGGCATCAGGCCTCGATTTATCACTTCCAGCCAGTTAACCAGCCTGGGTGAACCTGCATTAATTCCGTTATATCAATAGCATAGGGCGGAAGGAAGATGCTGCCATGCTACATAGACTCGCCCGTGACGAGGATGGCGCAACCGCGATCGAATATGGGCTGATCGCAGCGCTCATCTCGCTTGCCGCAGTGATTGCATTTCAGTCGCTCGGACTGAGGCTCGAAGAAGTGTTCAGCTTCATCAGCGAAACGATGGGTGCCAATTTGAGCTGAAGCCGGTCTATCAGGCGCGGGCCATATTCCTACGGCAAACGCCTGCGCTGAAAACGCCTCGAATTGGCGGCGTCCGAATCTTTCTCGATGAAGGTGACGAGATTGCCCGGTTCGATGTCCGATGTATCGTTATCGCCATCGACTTCGGCAACGGCATCGTTGTCACTCGCCGAAACGACGCGGTAACGGATCGATCCGATCCCGCGCGTTTTCTTGACGTCGAGCCTGTCGCCAAGCTCCACCAGCGGGCGGCCATAATTGATTTCGATCCAGTCACCTTCAGCCGCAATCACCCGTGCCGGTTCGATCGCGAAGGTCACTTCGCGCGCGATTGCGAGGGCGACTTCGTTCTGCATCAGGTTGTACACGGCAGCGCCGGGCTCGCTTACGGAAACGCTCATCCGGTTGGTGTCGAGCGTGCGCGACATTTCGATCCGCTTGGTAATCGCGCCGCCATCGACGCTGTCGCCGTTGCGGTCGCGCAGGATGTAATCTGCCGTCACCAATGCCGTACCCCAGCTTGTGCGATACGAGGCATCGCCGCGCACAGGCTGGCTAGTTGCAGGCGGGGTGGAGGAAATGTTCGAGATGCGAATGTCGAGCGTGTAGCCCCCTCGCCCGACAGTCAGCCTGCCGGTCGAGGCAAGCGAGGCTTCGACAGTGCTGCGAAGGCTTGCGAAGTTATCTTGGCAGTCTTTCACGACCCAGCTGCGCCAGGTGGTGTGCGACAGGTAATACCGCCTCGCCGCCGCCGCACCCCAGTATCGCGCATATTCCGCTTCGGAGTATGTGAGGCGGCTGCCTTCATAATTGCGCCACGTGGTGCAGGTCTGCCCCGCCGTGATCGTACCCACGCGCACGCGCGCCTCGTCCTGTGCGCTTGCCGAGGTAGTCGTCAGGGCGAACAAGCCGCCGAGCAATCCGAGCGCGAACGCTATGCGTGCAAGAAAAGCCTTCATCGTGTTCCCCCCTCTTTGGGATGCACCTTGAGCGCCGAGGCCAGGCAATCCTGCCCGCCTCCGAGCGCGTCTGTCAGCGGCGACGCCTTTGTGCGCGTTCGAGATCGCGTACCGTGTCGCTGTCCGTCGGGCGCGCAATAGCGCCGACCTGCAAAGGCTGACTGAACTGGGTCACCTGCACTGCGCGGCTGAAGCCGGTCTGCACATCGGTGACCTGGATCGCGCCGAATTGCTCACCATCGATCTTGATGGTGCCGGTGCCCGAGGGGTCCGGAATTTCGGTTGCTTCGCCGTAGATCATGAGGAAGTCGCCGCGCTGCACCGCGCCTTGTCCAAAGTTGAGGATGACCGTGCCATCGCCCTGAACCGCTGCAACCTGGATCGGGAAGATCGCGGTGACCAGGCCAGTCGCGATCTGGTCAGCCGATGAACGCAGCAGAGCCGCTGAATCGATCTGGCTGCCCCCGCCGCACACCGTTGCCGAATCCTGTTCCTCGCTGATGCGGGTTGCGTAGCGCACTTCGCCGGAATTGGTGTCGGTGATGCGAATGTCGGCTTCCATGCGGACCCGCGTTTTGTAGCAGTCGGGCTGGCTGCGGCTGCCGCCCAGAAGCCCGCGAAGCATGCTTCCGCCGATATCCGAACGGTTGGTCGCCGAAATGGACGAGATCGTGCCGTAAACGAGGTAATCCACCCCTTCGAAACCGCCGGTCTGGCCGGGACGATTGGTGGTGGTCGTGCCGCTGAGCGCCAGTCCCTGCTCTTCCATCAGCGTCGCAAGGCGCGCGCGTTCGATGATGCGGAACTTTCCCGAACCGATGATCGCGGTCTCGATCATGGCGACAAAGTTTTCTGCGTTGCCGCCGCCGGTCAGGTCTTCCATCTGCGCGATGCCGACAATCGGGCGATTGTCGTCCTGCGCTGCCGCTGGCGAAATGCCTGCAAAGCCCAAAGCCAGAATTGCCGCGAATACAGCAAACAGCCGTTCGAATTTCATGATTGCCCCCATCGAATTCCCCGATTCGGTGAGGATTAAAGCGACAAGCCGCCAGCTTGTCACCCTCTTATCTAACCAATGTTAGTCTCGTCTTGAGGATAACAAAGCCGCTGGCGGACGCTCGCGCAATGATCTTGCCGACGACTTTACGATCTGGTCGCAGCTTCAAACAGGCTTTTGCGAGCGGGCACCATACCCGGCATTGTTATCGCTTGGGCTTGAACGACTTCTTGGGACCGCCGCCCTTGCTGGGCTTGCCATGCTTTGGCTTGAAACCTGCGCCCTTTTCCTTGGGTTTGGCGTTCTTGCCTCGGCTAAACGGCTTCACGAAGGGTTTGCCCGCATTGTTCTTGCGATTGTTTCGAGCCTCCATCCGGGGGCCTTCCGCCGATTCCTCGATAAGGATGGCATCCTGATCGTCGTCGCTTGAAACTGTCTGCTCAATCGTGGCTGCAAACTTGGCAGCGATCGGACGGGGTATCTGGAACCAGGTTTCATTCTGTCCAACCCGGATCGCGCCGATTTCGTTACGGGTGATGTGACCGCGACGGCAGATAAGCGGCAGGAGCCAGCGCGGTTCGGCATTCTGCCTGCGTCCGATTCCCATCTTGAACCAGACGGTGTCTTCAAAGCCGGGACGGTGACTGTCCTTCTTGGCCTTGTCGCGCGCTTCCGGCGTGTTGGCGAGCATCTCTTCGGGTTCGGGCATCTTGGCCCGGTGTGCCTTCACCAGTGCGGCGGCAATGTCGGCAGGCGACATGCGGTCAAGCAGTTCGCTGGCAATCGCGCGGTCGTCGGCTTCGTACTCATCGGGCAGAGTCAGCTTCTCCATCAGCCGCGCGTGATCCTTCTTGCGGATCGCCTCGGGCGTGGGAGCATCGATCCACTGAGCCTTGATCTGCGCACCGCGCAGCATCGAATCGACGCGCTTGCGCCGATTGAAAGGCACGATGATCGCCGCCGTGCCCTTCTTGCCAGCGCGGCCTGTTCGGCCAGAGCGGTGCTGAAGCGTTTCGGCATCGCGGGGCGTCTCGACATGGATGACGAGGCTGAGCGTCGGCAGGTCGATCCCGCGCGCCGCAACGTCGGTCGCAACGCAGACACGCGCACGGCGGTCGCGCATGGCCTGCAGCGCCTGATTGCGTTCGGACTGCGAATTCTCACCCGACAGGGAAACGACGCCAAAGCCCCGGTTCTGCAGTGCGGAATGAAGCCGCCGCACGCTCTCACGCGTGGCGCAGAAACAGATCGCCGATTCCGCCTCGTGGAAACGCAGCAGGTTCACGACAGCGTTCTCGATCTCGGACGGCGCGACGGTGATCGCCTGATATTCGATATCGCCATGGCCGCGATCCTTGCCCCCGAGCGAGAGGCGCAGCGCGTCCGACTGATATTTCTGAGCGAGCCGCACGATGGCCTGCGGCATAGTCGCCGAGAACAGCAGCGTCCGGCGCTTGTCAGGCGTCGCGTCGAGGATTTCTTCAAGGTCTTCGCGAAAGCCCATGTCGAGCATTTCGTCCGCTTCATCCAGAACGACACCCACGAGCCCGGAGAGGTCGAGCGGACCGCGTTCGAGGTGATCGCGCAGACGGCCCGGCGTGCCCACGACGATGGCGGGGCCAGACCGCAGGGCGCGGCGTTCCTTGCTTGCGTCCATACCGCCGACACAGGTGGCAATCCGCAGACCGGCCTTGGCGTAGAGCCAGCCAAGCTCGCGGCTCACCTGAAGCGCGAGTTCGCGCGTGGGCGCGATCACGAGTGCCAGCGGCTTTTCCTGAAGCGGCGTCGCGCTGATCTCGTTGAGGATGTCCTGCGCCAATGCGATCCCGAATGCGACGGTCTTGCCCGACCCGGTCTGGGCCGAGACGATCAGGTCGCGTCCGGCGGAATCGGGGGACATCGCAGCGGCCTGAACGGGAGTGGGCTCGGAATAGCCGCGTTCGGCCAATGCCTCGCCAATGGCGGGCGGAAGTGTTTCAAATGACATGGTATTTCGCTTGAATGTCAGCGCACGGGAAGCGCGCTTGGAAAAGGGACGAGCCCAATGCGTTCTGAGCGCACGACTCGATCAGGCCGCTGCACGTGCAGCAAGGCCCTGTGTGCCGCGCTCATAGCGCAAGAAAGCGGTCTTGGCTTGTCTTATTTCGCAGGTGCAAAAAAGTGTCTGCAATCAGCCGCTTGGCCGGCGATGTTATTCCTCACCCATCCGCAAGGCGGCAATAAACGCCTCCTGCGGGATGCTCACATTGCCGTATTCGCGCATGCGCGCCTTACCCTTTTTCTGCTTTTCGAGCAGCTTCTTCTTGCGCGTGATGTCGCCGCCATAACACTTGGCGGTGACGTCCTTGCGCAGGGCCGCGATGGTTTCGCGGGCGATGATCTTGCCCCCGATTGCCGCCTGAATGGGGATCTTGAAAAGGTGGCGCGGGATGAGGTCTTTCAGCCGCTCGCACATACCGCGACCGCGCTCTTCGGCGACGGAGCGGTGTACGATCAGTGAAAGCGCGTCGACCGGTTCGTTATTGACGAGGATGTTCATCTTCACGAGGTCGCCTTCGCGAAGGCCGATCTGCTCGTAATCGAAGCTCGCATAACCGCGCGAGATCGACTTCAGGCGGTCGTAAAAATCGAACACCACTTCGTTCAGCGGCAATTCGTAGGTCACCTGCGCACGGCCACCGACATAGGTAAGGTTCGTCTGGACGCCGCGACGATCCTGACACAGCTTCAGGATAGAGCCGAGATATTCGTCCGGCGTATAGATCACCGCCTTGATCCACGGCTCCTCGATGGTCGCGATGCGGGTGACATCGGGCCAGTCGGCAGGGTTGTGGATGTCGATAGTGGTCGCGTCTTCGGTCTTCGATTTGTTGAGATGGACGCGGTAAACCACGCTCGGCGCGGTGGTAATGAGGTCAAGATCGTATTCGCGGCTAAGGCGCTCCTGAATGATCTCCAGATGCAACAGGCCTAGGAACCCGCAGCGGAAGCCGAAGCCCAGTGCAGCCGAGCTCTCCATTTCGAAGGAGAACGAGGCGTCGTTCAAACGCAGCTTCCCGATGCTTTCGCGCAGCTTTTCAAAGTCGGCGGCATCGACCGGGAACAGGCCGCAGAACACCACGGGTTGGACTTCCTTGTAGCCCTTGAGCGCTTCGCTCGCCCCGTTCTTCACCGTCGTGATCGTGTCACCCACGCGGGCCTGTTCGACCTCTTTGATCTGCGCGGTGATAAAGCCGATTTCGCCCGGTCCAAGTTCAGGCAGCTGCTCGATCTTGGGCCGCATGCAGCCAACACGGTCGACAAGGTGCTGCGTCCCGCCCTGCATAAACTTGATCTGCTGACCCTTGGTCAGAACCCCCTCGATCACTCGCACGAGGATGACGACGCCGAGATACGGATCGTACCAGCTATCGACGAGGCTGGCCTTTAGCGGCTTGTCACGCTCGCCCGTGGGCGGCGGGATCTTGGCGACGACCGCTTCGAGCACATCTTCGATGCCGATGCCGGTCTTGGCCGACGTAAGGACCGCATCCGATGCGTCGAGACCGATGACTTCCTCGATCTCTTCCTTCACGCGCTCTGGCTCGGCAGCGGGAAGATCGACCTTGTTGATGATGCAGACGATTTCGTGATCGTGCTCGATTGACTGGTACACGTTGGCGAGCGTCTGCGCCTCGACGCCCTGCGCCGCGTCAACCACCAGCAGCGCGCCTTCGCATGCGGCAAGGCTGCGGCTTACCTCGTAAGCGAAGTCGACGTGACCTGGCGTATCCATCAGGTTTAGCTGATAGGTCTCGCCATTCTTCGCCGTGTAGTTGAGGCGAACGGTCTGGGCCTTGATGGTGATCCCGCGCTCGCGCTCGATATCCATATTGTCGAGCACCTGCTCGGACATCTCACGATCGGTCAGGCCGCCGGTGAACTGGATCAAACGGTCAGCCAGCGTGGACTTGCCGTGGTCGATATGCGCGATAATCGAGAAATTGCGGATTTTGGAGAGGTCAGTCATTTGGATGCGCATTTAGCGACCCGTCACCCCAATGTCATTCGCGAAAATTGCAATCGATCGGCGAAGTGTTTCAGGCCGCTTCGTTGCGAGGCGGCGGTGCATATGCAAATTGCGGAATACTGCCGGATTGGCCGATCCCGCCACCCGGCATCGCCTTGTAGTCACCCTGCGCCAAAGCTTCGAGTGGCCGGCCTGCCGAAGCGAGCGCATAGGGGCTGACGCGGTACCGGGTGCAAAGCCCGCCTGAACCATCGTCGATCAGCGACTGCTCGAATTCGAGGCCCTGAATATCGCCATTGGTCCGTATCACCGTCGCGACCGCGAGCTGTCCGGCACCGAGGTCAACCACGAATTGCGTACCCTTGGGCACGTTCGCGAGCCCCTGGATCAATGCGCCGCTCTTGGAAAGATTGCGCAACGTAACTTCGTAGGAGTGGTCGTCGTGGATGACCTGGATCTTGCGGAAGACCGTGCGGCGGCGTGCCCGCTTGGTGCGGTCGCCGCTTGGTGCGATCTTCCATGCCTCGCCGACCAGTTCGGTCTCGACTACATCGCGGTTTACCGGCTCGGAATAGATCGGGCCTTCCATGAATTTGACGCCGCATGCCTTGAGACGGTCGAACAGCGCCACAGATTCGATCCCATTCGCGATCGTGTCCATTTCGAGCGCGCCGGCAAGCGCGACAATCGCCCGGATAAGGCCAAGCTCGCGGCCGTCATGCTCTTCCGCCTCGGCGACCAGTTTCTGATCGATCTTGATCGTGTCGAAAGGCGCACGGCGAAGGTAAGCGAGCGACGAATAACCGGAACCGAATTCGTCGAGCGTCAGCCTGATGCCCTGCTTGAACAGCAATGCCAGCACGCGGTCGACAACGTCGGTGTCGCCAAAGAAGACCGCTTCGCTGATTTCAAGCTCGAGGCGATGCGGCGGCAGATCGGCTTCTTCCAGCGCTTCAGATACCGAGTCTACAAAGCCATCGGAGGTGAACAGCGCAACCGGCACGTTTACAGCGACGCGAATACTGTCGGGCCATGTGCTCGCTTGCTGACAGGCCTCGCGAATGGCCCACAGACCCACTTCGGCGACCTGGCTGGAGCCTTCGAGGATGGACGCAAATTCGATCTCGTCGATCTCGCCGCGCTGTTCGTGGTTCCAGCAGACATGCGCTTCGAGCGCGCGCACGGTCTCTGTCGCTGCATCGACCATCGGTTCGTATTTGAGGAAAAGCTGCTCGTCGCGGACGGCCTGACCGAGATTTTCTTCCAACCGGCGCCTGAAAATCGCCTCGTTCTCAAGTTCGCCCGAGAAGAAGCGGTACTGACCGCGCCCGCCATTCTTGGCAGCATAGAGAGCAAGGTCAGCGTTTCTGACGATTTCGTCGAAGGTAACACCGTCATGCGGGGCAACTGCGATCCCGACCGAACAGCCAATGATGGCGCGGCCTTCGTCGAGGGAATAGGGCTGTTTGAGCATCGTGATGATCTTCATCGCGATTTCGCTGAGCACGCCGCGATCGTCCTGATCGGGGATCATGATCTGGAATTCGTCACCGCCCAACCGGCCAATCTCGCAATCGACCTCAATCGAGCGCTGGAGGCGATCGGACACCTGTCGCAGCAATTCATCACCAGCCGAATGGCCCAGCGTGTCGTTGACGTGTTTGAACTTGTCGAGGTCGAGCATCAGTATCGCGCAATTGCGCTTCGCCGCTTTGAACGCGGTGAGCGTCGTCTCGATCTGGTGCTTCATGCGGTGGCGGTTGGAAAGGCCGGTGAGCGAATCGTACTTGGCCAGTCGCTCGGTTTCTTCCTCGCGGTGATATTCATCGGTGATGTCGGAACCGGTGCCGCGAAACCCGATAAAGGTTTTGCCTTCAAAGGTCGGTTGGCCTGAAAGCCTCAGCACAGCGCTATCCGGACGCTTCTCTGCCCGCACGGCAAAGCCGCTGAACGACTTGTGCGCGCCAAGCATCAGCGAAAGCGACTTCGTGCGCCCTTCCCGTTCTGCCGATACAAACACGCTTGCCAGCGGTTGTCCGATAATGTCGTTGAGCGGAAGGTCCAGCCGTTCTGCGATGGCCGCACTGAGATAGGTCACCTTGCCGGTCTGGTCGCTCGCCCAAAACCAGCCGAGGCCGGATCTCTCAAGCTCGTCGAGCATGGAAAGTTTCTCTGAATCCGACAGCGCACTTGCAGCACTGCCTGCGCCGCTTCGTTTCGATGACAAGAAACCCTTGAGGGGCACCCGGTGACTTCCCTTTCCCTACGCCCGCCATTGGACGCGTTGCGTTCTTGCTCAGCCGTAAATCCGGTTGGTTATTATTACACTAATGGCATGGGTTAACGTGTAAAAAATCCTGACAATCGCCGCGAAAAGTCGGCCTGCCGCAGATCAGAGACCGTATTTGGTAATGTCGACCTCAAGGAAGGCCTTGGACCCGCCAGAGCCGCCCATGACGGCTGCAACGTCTCTGTCGTCAATGGCTCCGTAACCGCGTCCAGCCGCCTCGATCTGATATGGCGAAACACGGTGACGGGTGCAGAGGCCGCTCGATCCGTTGCTGATCAGCGGGGTTTCAAATTCCACCCCCTGGATCGAACCGTCCGACCGCTTGACGGTCGCGACCGCCAGCTGGCCACCGCCAAGATCGAGGACCACGTCCGTATCGACCGGCACATCAAGCAGCCCGTCGATCATGGCGCCCGTCTTGGAAATGTTGCGCAGGATAACATTGTATCGCGCATCGCCATGGACGAGCCCGATCTTGCGGAATTCGGTGTGGCGCTCTGCACGGTATTTTTCCGGGCCGCGCGGCTTGAATTCGATCTCACCCGCCTCGAAGCGCTCCATGAGCTGTTCGAGCGTAAGCGCGCCGGAGAAGAGATACCCCTGAAGGAGATTCGCGCCATGCTGGACGACCATGTGGTACTCGTCCTTGGCCTCGACACCTTCGGCGACGGTTTCCATGCCCATTGCCGACGCCATCGAGACGATTGCGGCGACGAGAATCCCGTTATTCGCGTCTTCGGAAGCACAGCCGCGAACGAAGCTCTGGTCGATCTTCAGTTTGTCGAACGGTGCGTTCTGCAAATAGCTCAGCGACGAATAGCCTGTCCCGAAATCGTCGAGCGCCAGTCGGATACCGATGCGCTTCAGCTTCTTGAACTGCGCGATGGTTGCTTCGAGATCGCCCACGAACACGCTTTCAGTGATTTCGAGCTCGATCCGGGACGGCTTTACCCCGGTGTCCTGAATGACCTCCTTGACCATGCCGACGAAATTCTCGCCCTGGAACTGGATCGCCGACACGTTGACGGCAACCCGGATCTCGGGCGGGCAATGGACCAGATCCTCGCACACCTTGCGCAGCGTCCATTCACCGATCTCACCGATCAAGCCCTGCTCTTCTGCAACGGGGATGAAGTCGGCAGGTGAGACGAAACCACGATGTGGATGCTCCCAACGGAGCAGCGCTTCAAGACACGCGACCTTGTGCGTGCGGGCGTCGACGATCGGCTGATAATGAACCGCGAGTTCGTCATTCGCGATCGCATCGCGCAAGTCATCCTCGATGCGTTGACGAAAATCGGCGTCCGCGCTCAATTCAGCGGAATAGAACTTGAACTGCCCGCGCCCTGAATCCTTGGCGGAATAGAGCGCCAGGTCGGCAGACTTGATCAATTCGTTTGCGTCGATCCCGTCATAGGGAGCCACCGCGATACCGATCGAGCAACCGATTATCGCGCGCGTCCCTGCAAGCGTATAGGGCTGCGAAATCATCTGAACCATTTTGTTCGCAAGGTCGGCCAGTTCACCGCGATCGTCGACATCGGGCAGGATGACCTGGAACTCATCGCCGCCCAGACGCCCGATTTCGCCGCCGCGCTGGTCGAAAATGCGGTTGAGCCGCTCTGCCACCTGCACCAGCAATTCGTCGCCTGCCGGATGACCGAGCGTGTCGTTAACCTTCTTGAAGCGGTCGAGATCCATCAGCATGATCGCGACCGAACGCTTGGACTGCTTAAAGGCGCTCAGCGTGGATTCAAGCATGCGGGTCATTCGTGAACGGTTGGCAAGACCGGTCAGGGAATCGAATTGCGCGGCATGCTCCGCCTCGCGGGCCTCTGCCAATGCCTTGGTAACATCGCGCGCGGTCCCGTGCAGGCCGCGAAATTCTCCCTGCTCGTCAAGCCGAGGTCCGGCGGAGATTTCCCACCACACTTCCTTGTTCGCAGCGGTAATCTCGACATTCAGGCACGAGATCGGACTGCGCGACTTCAGGCGAAACCTGAGCGGTCGCGAAGTGCCCCCGGTGGCAGCCGAATTGTCGGTTGCCATGAAATCAGTCAGTTCCTTGCCAAGCAGTTCATCCGGATTCAGCCCCAGAGAAGAGCTCGCCTTGGGTGAAATGTAGGTCAGACGGCCCGACGCGTCGGTCTGCCAGAACCAGCCCAGATCGGCTTTCTCCAGACCTGAAAGAAGGTCTGCGCGCCGGTCCTGTTCCTGCGCCACTTCTTGCGCAGCCTGTTTTGAAGCAGATCCAGCCCCGCCACCGCCGGCCAATTTCGAAAGCAATGAAGCCATTTTCCCTAACCGTGATTTCTAATGCACCAAATTCCAGTAACCATGAACTGGTGAAGGAATGGCTAACCCAGACAAACGCGCAATCCGCCGGTTCGTGGCGACAACCCCGCTTGCCTCTCGCCCAAAGGCACGCCATCTAGGCGCATGACACGCGCTATATGCTTAAGCATAAGCTGCCGGAAACAAGGGGAATAGGATGTCGGAAGCCAAGGTAACGCTCGAGAACGAAGCCGCACAATCGACCAATGCGCTGGGGCCGCTGATCGGTGTTGCGCGCGAAGATTTCGTCGGAGCGGTCGCATTGCTTCTGCGCGAGACCGCTTCCGATCCGAGCCGCGCCATGCGCCATGCGCGCACGATGGGCGAAGACATGGTCAAGATCATGACCGGCCAGAGCGACCTTGCCCCTCACCCCAAGGACAAGCGTTTCATGGACCCGGCGTGGCAGTACAACCCGTTCTTCCGGGCTGGCGCGCAGTATTATCTCGCGATCCAGAAGGGGATGAGCAACTGGCTCAAAGAGCTTGAACTGGACGAGCTGGAGCGCAACCGCGCGAACTTCATCGCCAACATCATTCTTGACGGCATCGCCCCGACCAACACGCTTGCCGGCAACCCTGCGGCGCAAAAGCAGATCATCAATTCCGGCGGCCTCAGCCTAATCAAGGGTCTGCAAAACGCCTATAACGACCTCGTCCATAACAAGGGCATGGTCAGCCAGGTCGACAAGCGCCCGTTCAAGCTGGGCGAGAATGTCGCGACCTCGAAAGGCAACGTCGTCTACCGCGATGAGATCATGGAGTTGATCCAGTACGCGCCGACCACGGACGAAGTATACGAGACCCCGCAACTCACCATCCCGCCTCAGATCAACAAGATGTATATCAACGACCTCTCGCCCGAGAAGTCGGTGATCAAGTGGCAGGTCGACAACGGTATCCAGACCTTCGTTATCTCATGGCGCAACCCGTCCAAGGAACAGGGCCACTGGGGCATGGACGATTACATCGCCGCTTGCGAGAAAGCGCTGGAAGTCACTTCCGAAATCACCGGATCGCCCAAGGTCAATGTGTCTTCGGGCTGTTCGGGCGGTCAGACGGCGGCGGTGCTCGCATCGAAGCTGGCAGCGCAGGGCAACGATATTCTCGGCACGCTGACGATGATGGTGTGCGTGCTGCACCCCAAGGCAACCGATATCGAGGCAGGCTCGCTCGTCAGCGAGAACGGTATGCAGATCGCCCGCCAGCGTGCGGAAAAAGCCGGGATCATCAAAGCAGACGATCTTGCGCGCGGCTTTGCCTGGCTGCGCCCCAACGATCTCATCTGGAATTACGTCATCAACAACTACCTGCTCGGCATGGACCCGCCCGCATTCGACGTGCTGTTCTGGAACGCCGATGCGACCAACCTGTCGGCGAGCCTCATGGGCGACTTCCTGACGATTTACGAAACGCTCGCTTTCACCAAGAAGGGCGAGGTCGAGATGGCCGGCCACAAGATCGACCTGTCGAAAGTCACCAGCGACCTGTTCATCCTCGGCGGCGTGACCGACCACATCACCCCATGGAAAGCAACATACCGTTCGACCCAGCTGTTCGGTTCGAAAGACGTGACCTACGTTCTTTCGCAGTCGGGCCACATGCAGGCAATCCTCAACCCACCCAGCAACCCCAAAGCCAAGTATTTCGTCCAAAAGAAGAAGGACAAGCTTCCCGCTACAGCAGACGAGTGGCTGCAGGGCACCGAAGAGGTAAAGGGCAGCTGGTGGCCGCTATGGATGGAATGGATTCAGAAACGGTCGGGCAAGAAGGTGGCAGCGCCCGAAACTGTGGGCAGCGACGCGCATCCGCCGATGGAAACCGCACCGGGACTCTACGTTCTCGAAGAAGTCTGATAAGGCCCGTTTCAGATAACAACCAAAGAGCTTATGGGAGGCACGTTTCGCAAGGGATCTGCGACACGTGCCTCCCACCCAATAAAGCGCCGGGATCGCGCGCATGAAAAGGACGATACTTACGTGAGCGAAACCAGGGACGACCCCATGCACGGGGCGGACGTTTCGATGGAGCAGGTGGGCGGCCGGACGCTCAGGGTGGCACGCTGGAGGCTTGATGAGCCTTCCGACCATCTGCCGGTCCTTTTCTTCAACGGCATTGGCGCGAATATCGAGGCGGTGGCCCCGCTGGCTGAGGCTTTGCCAGAGCGTCCGTTCATCATGTTCGACATGCCGGGAGTGGGCGGTTCACCTGACCCGCTCATGCCTTACAATCCCTTCACCATGAGCTGGACGGCTGCACAGCTGCTCGATCATCTGGGCGTTGGCGATGTGGATGTCATGGGGATCAGCTGGGGCGGCGGCATGGCACAGCATTTCGCGATGCAGCATGCAGGCCGCGTGCGCCGCGTTGTCCTGATCGCCACCAGCGCGGGCATGCTGATGATGCCGGGCAGCCCCAAGGCGCTGACCAAGATGGCCAACCCGCGTCGCTACGTCGACACAGACTACATGATGCAGAATTTCGAGACGCTCTATGGCGAGGGCCTGGGAGCAGGTCCGGGCAAAAAGGGGCACATGTCGCGCCTTCAGCCGCCATCACCGCGCGGCTATATGTACCAGTTGCTCTGCATGATCGGCTGGACCAGCGCGCCTGCCCTGCCTTTCCTGCTCAATCAGGAAACGCTGATCATGATGGGCGATGAAGACGCCATTGTTCCGCTGGCGAATGGCAAGTTCCTGAACACGCTCATTCGCAACAGCGAGCTGAAAATCATGCTGGGTGGCGGGCACCTGTTCCTGCTCAGCCACAAGGATGAGAGCGTGGACGCGATCCGCGAGTTTCTTGACCGGGCCGATAGTGAAAGAAAAGCAGCAGCCGCCGCCTAAACGTCGGGTAGCCATTCGCTCATGGCGGCGTTGATTTCATCGGGAATATCCTGCTGAACCCAATGCGAGGCGTGGGGATAGCGGCGCACGGTGAGGTCGCTCACATATTCCTCCATCCCGTCGAGGACGTGGATGTCGATCGCGACATCCTGCTCACCCCAAAGCACCAGCGTCGGCACGTCGACCAGCCCCGCGCCGGTGTCGCGCGCATCGGGCCGCCTTAAAAGCGCGCGGTAGTAATTAAACATCGCCGTCAGAGCGCCGGGCTGCGCCGCCGCTTCGCGATAGGGAGCGACTTCCTCGCGGGTGAAGAGTGCCTTGTTGACTGCGGAATCCCGGAAGATGCGCCCGATTGGCGCTGCCCTTCCCCGCCCGAGCAACCATTCGGGTATCCATGGCAGCTGGAAGAAGAAGATGTACCAGCTTTTCTTCTGCTGACGCCACTTCTTCAATTCGCGCCTCGCACAGCGCGGATGCGGAACGTTGAGGATGATGAGGCGGGTCAAAGGGCGCACCTTCAGGATTGCAAAGTACCACGCGATGATCGCGCCCCAGTCATGCGCGATGAGCGTGACCTTCTTCGCGCCGCTTCCATCGATCAGCGCCGCCACGTCCTGTGCGAGCGTGCGCAGGCGGTATGCGTCCGTCCCCTTGGGCCGATCCGTCGCTCCATAGCCGCGAAGGTTCGGTGCCCAGACGCGGTAACCCTTGCCAGCAAGCATCGGCATCTGGTGCCGCCACGAATAATGCAGCTCGGGAAAGCCGTGCAGGCACAGGGCCAGATGTTCGCCCTCACCCGCCTCGGCGACTTCGAATGTCAGCCCGTTCGCCTCCACCCAGCGGATGGCGATGTCGCTATCTGCGGGCGGGTTCCAGCTTGGTTTTCTCTCCATCCCGCATCGCTATCATCACCTGTTCACAGGAGCTAGCCTTCGCCGCGGATGACCCCGCATGATCCGGCCTGCGGCAACCGCCCCGCCTCGGCTAGCGCGGCAGCGGCTTCGCGCGGGCGATCGGTGGCGAGGATATCCACCCCGCCTTGCGAAAGTTCGGCATACCGTTCGTCAGTGCCGAAGCGGTCGATCACATTGTCGATCGAATTGGGAGAGCGGCCCAAGGTCCCGAAAATGACTTCGATGTCTTCGCCATCCAGCTGCGAGTAGAGGTCGGGTCGCGGAATGCGCGTTCCGGTGAAGGCTATGATGTTTGCATCCGGGATTCCGGCGGCCCTCGCCGCGTCCAGCTCGCCCAGATCACTGAGCGATAATGACAACGGCGCCTCGGGCCACAATTCGAGCATCCGGTTCGCAGCGTCCAGCGAGTAGGCGATCAGGATCACGTTCCCCTCGCTTGCGGTTTCCCGGACAAGTCCGATCACTTCCGCATAATCGGCAGTGCGCTTGAAATCGATCTGGAGCACGGTGCGACCTTTCGCCCATTCGAGCGCAGCGCGCAGGGTCGGCACGCGGTACGGCGTCACCCAGCCAGCTTCGTCGACCAGCCGCAATTGTTCGACTTCGCTCCACGCAACGTCTGTTACCGCGCCGGTGCCGGTTGTGGTCCGGTCGAGCGTGCGATCGTGCATCAGGTAATGCACGCCATCAGGACTGCGCGCGACATCGACTTCCATGATAGCCGGGATGGCGGTGAGGACAGCGTCCATCGTCTCAATCGCATTTTCCGGCAGGCCCGGCGACGGACCGCCGCGATGAGCCGAGATCAGGGTCCGCCCGTTCTCCTCGTGACAATCCACCATCGCCGACAGCCCGTTTGCTGGCACAATTCTCCAGCCGCCATCGTCAGACTGACCATGGGCCGGAAGGGCGAGAGCGGCGATCGCCAGAGCGGCAACGAGGGGTTTCCAAACAATCATCAAGGGCATCTCCTTCGATCCGTCTGATAGCGAGATCGCCCTGCATTTGCATGACTGTCTCGTTCTGGACAATCAGGTTTCATTGTGAGACCTTCCGCAGCCGAGAGAGGAGACATTTCATGCCAGCATTCGACCTCATCATCAGGGGCGGAACCATCGTCGATGGAACCGGGCGAGAGCGCTTCACCGGAGACGTCGCAGTAAGGGACGGCATCATCGCGCAGGTTGGCACTGTCACCGGCGATGCGGAGCGTGAAATTGACGCAAGCGGCAAGATCGTCGCGCCCGGCTTTGTCGACATCCATACGCATTACGATGGGCAGGCGACCTGGGATCAGGAGATGGCTCCGTCGAGCTGGCATGGCGTCACGACGGTCGTCATGGGCAATTGCGGCGTCGGCTTTGCCCCTGCCAAGCCCGACCGGCACGAATGGCTGATCAGTCTGATGGAAGGGGTCGAGGACATTCCCGGCACTGCTCTTGCCGAAGGGATCACCTGGGATTGGGAGACCTTCCCCGAATATCTCGACGCGCTCGAAAAGCTGCCGAGGACGGTCGATATCGGCACGCATGTCCCGCACGGCGCGGTGCGCGCCTATGTGCTCGGCGACCGCGAGCAGCCGGGTGCCGTTCCCACCTCCGAAGATATCGCCAAGATGAGCGCAATCGTCGAAGAAGGCGTGCGCGCCGGTGCTCTTGGTTTTTCGACCTCGCGAACCGTCCTGCACAAGTCTGTCGACGGAGAGCTAGTCCCCGGAACCACCGCGACGCCCGAAGAACTGGTCGCAATCGGTCACGCCATGGGCCGCGCCAAGGATGCGGGCGGCCACGCGGTGTTCGAAATGGCAAGCGACCTCCAGCGCGACTGGAACGAGTTCGAATGGATGGGCAAGCTGAGCCGTGAGGCAGGCATTCCGGTGACCTTTGCAGCGCTCGAAAGCATCGCCAAGGAAATGCCGCTCAAAGAACAGATCGAGACGATGCGGACCGAGAACGACAACGGCGCGAACATCGTTGCCCAGATCGCTCTGCGCGGAAACGGGATCATCATGGCGTGGCAGGGCACGGTGAACCCCTTCGTCTACCGCCCCAGCTGGCAGGCCATCGCAGAACTTCCCTGGGAAGAGCAGAAAGCAAAACTGCTTGATCCTGCCTTTAAGAAACAGCTGCTATCCGAAGCCAACGACTATTCCGAAGCGCCGATGGACATCATCGGTGTCGTCATGGTCATCACCCAAGGCTGGGCGCTGCAATATGAGATGGACCCGGATTTCGACTACGAACCGGACGAAACCGCCAGCGTGAACGCGCGCGCCAAGGCCGCTGGCGTGGACCCGCAGGAATATGCTTACGACATGCTGTGCCGCGAGGATGGGACCGGCTTCATCTACCTGCCGATCCTTAACTACGCGGAAGGCAATCTCGACTTCCTCCACCCGCTCCAGCACGCCGACGATACCGTCAATTCGCTGTCCGATGGCGGCGCGCATTGCGGAACGATCTGCGATGCGGCCTCGCCCACTTTCATGCTTGAACACTGGGTGCGCGATCGCAAGCGCGGTGATCGCATCACGCTCGAAAACGCCATCAAGCGCCAGTGCCGCGATACTGCGATGCTTTACGGTCTCGAAGATCGCGGGGTCATCGCGCCGGGCTATCTCGCCGATATCAATGTGATCGACATGGAGCGCCTGAAGCTGGGCCGCCCGTGGCTTGCCTTCGACCTTCCTGCTGGTGGTAAGCGCCTGCTGCAAAAGGCCGATGGCTATGTCTGCACGATCAAGAACGGCGTGGTCACGTTCGAGGAAGGCAAGTGGACCGGAGAGGCACCCGGCGGCCTGATCCGAGGCCCGCAGCGCGCCGAGCTTGCGGAAGCGGCCGAATGACCGCATTTGCGGCCCAGCCCGGCGACTGGGCCGTCATTACCGGAGCCGGGCGCGGGATTGGCCGGTGGCTCGCGCAGCACTTCGCCGCCAAGGGCATGCACATCTGCGCGCTCGATATCGACGCTTACGAGGCGGAGGAAACGGCGCGGCTGTGCGGCGATCAGTCGGTTGCGCATGGCTGCGATGTGTCGGACGCCAAAGAGACGCAGCGGGTGGCCGAGAAACTGATCGCCCAGGGGGTCGAGCCGTCGCTGCTGTGGATCAACGCAGGCGTGGGGAGCGCAGATACGGTCAGTTCCGCAAAGGATAGCACGCTTGAATGGTTGATGGGCGTCAACGTGATGGGCCCGATGCATACGGCGCGGGCGTGGTTGCCGTCACTCAAGGCCCGCAAAGGCGCGCGCCATGTCGGCATCACCGCGAGCTCTGCCTCCGTCGTACCGGTAAGCGGCCCCTTCACGCTCTACGCCACGACCAAGCAGATGACTGCCGCCATTGGCGAAGCGCTGACCGCTGAGCTTGCGGGGGACGATATCGGCGTCACGATCCTTTGCCCCGGCATCCTCAACACCCAGATCTGGAACGCCGCGCAAGCCCGGCCAGAACGCTTTGGCGGTGCGCGCCAGAGCCCGGATGAGATCGGAGACCATTGGCGCGCTCAGCCCGGTCCCGAAGTGCTGGCCGATGGGGTGGACGCAACGCTCGCCATGGGCGGCGGATGGTGCATTATCCCCACCGAAGCCAACACCCGGCAGAAGATGGCCGAACGCCACGGTGCGCAGCGTTCGGGCCTGTTCGATTACGCCATCGTGGAGCCTGATTGAACCCTACGGTTCGATCACGATCCCCTTTGCCGGATCAACGCTTCCACCGACCATTTCGAGAAAGGTTTCCCGCGCAGCGTCGAGGCCCTTGAGCTTGACGATCTCCACTTCTCCCTCGACCGAGTCGAGAAATGCGTGCCACGTTGCAGCGACAAGCTTGCCGCCTTCGACAGGGCCATGCTCCTTGAAGAACGCGACCGCATGGTCGGGCGCAAAGAACAAGGTCGGCTTTGGCCCGGGAAGCTCGCCATCCTGATTGAAGCTCGACCGCGCCTCTATGTGAGTTGCACCGACGAGGCATGAATATTTGAGCATGGCGTTGAAGTGTTCGTGCAGCTTGCCAAGAACCTCTGCATTGCCGGCAAAGTCTACCGTCACGCAATCATTGAGCGAGAGCGTCCCGATCTCCGCGTAGGTGTAGACATCATCGTAAAGTCCGGTTTCCTCGACGAATTCGACATTCGCTTCCGAGGTAAGGCCAATGCGCTTGATGTCGGGCGAATTCTGCTTGGCGACGCTGGCGAGGCCCATGGCCGTTTTCGAAGAAGCGCTGGTCATGATCACCTCGGTCGCATCGAACCAGCCTTCCTTGCGCATGAAGTATTCGATCAGGAATCCGGTCTTGAACAGAGGACCGTAGATCATGCGCTCCGCCTCGCGGGCCGGATCGTGCTCGGGGTCGGCGGCGAGGCGCGAATACTGGTTGTAGATCGGGCTCATGGGCTGGCGATGCTCGGCCATGTCCATAAAACTGCTGTCTGAGACCTTGCCCGGGATGACATCGAGATGCGTTGCCATGGGGAGGTAGCCATAGACCCTTTCGCCAACGTCGATCTCGTCGGAATTGCTTTCGATCACCTTGGCGTGCCCCCACATCGGGACGATCCCCTTGCCATCGGCATCTGCTCCCGCAGGCGGGAAGAAATTCCAGTACCCGAACCCGTCACCCACGACCGCGTAGGTGATGTTGTTCGCCGTGACCGAAAAGCTCTCAACCTCTAGCCGGATCGCACCTTCGGCAAGATCGCCGGGCTGGATCGCGACATTCTCGGCATCGGTCAGCGCGTCTTTTCGGGCCTGGATTTGATTAAGGGTCATGCGTCGGTGTCTCCTCTTTACGAGGAAGCCTTAACCGATCAAACTTCGCTTTCCCACCGTGTAGCGACGATCGAGGGGCGTTTTTCGCACGAGGCGAGCCAGCCGTGCAGCCGGTCGCATTGCACAATCCCGGCCTTGCCTTGCGGGGTGAGCTGTACCGACCGCACAATCGGGTAAAGGAAGACATCTGCGAGCGTAAACCCGAGCGATGTCCAGGCACCGTCTTTGCTCAATTCACCTTCGATAAAGCCGAGCGCGCGGCTGACAGCGGGAAGCGCGCGCTGGATCGTATCCTCGTCCAGAGGAAAGCCGCCCACCCGGTGCATGATCCACGGCATGACGAGACCGTTCTCGAAGATCGGGAAGAGATAATTGTTTGCCAGCGCGATCCATCTGTCCATCACCGCACGCTTTGCCGGATCGCTTGGCTGAAGCGCGCCAGCATTGTGGACGTTGTCGAGATAGTGCGAGATTGCGACGCTTTCTATCAGTTCCAGCCCGTCCACCTCGACAACCGGCACCTTGCCGAATGGGTGGCGGTTTTGCGGAGACTGCGCGGCGGTTGCGATTGTTTCGTGCGAAAGCCCTGCCTCCTCGCACGTAATCTCGACGATCCGTGTGTAGGTGGAGATCACCGTCCCGAAAATGCGAACGTCGGGCGGCGACAAATCGCCCATCGCGCGACTATCCGGCAGGCTGGCCGTCAGCGGGCGCAGCGTCGGCTTCGCTCGGCATCATTTCGGCCATGGCCCGCCCTGCCCGTTCAAGTCTCGCTCCAAAAGCGCGCATGCGGACCGAACAGGTTTGCGCGATCTGTTGCGGGTCGGACGCGGCATAGGCGGGGTAGCGCGCGGTGAACGCCTCGGTCAGGCCCGTACCGCGCAGCGCCTCGTATCGTCCGGTGAAATAGGTGAAGGCGCTGGTTAGAGCCGCTCGGCTCTCTGGCGTCATCTCTGCCTGGGATTCGGCCATCAGCGCACCGACATACATGGCACAATCGAGATCGTCTTCGGGCGTGAAGGCGGTGTTTTCACCTGCGCTCTGCGCGAAGCTAGCGCTCGCCAGTATCAGCAATCCCGATCCTGCAAAGATTCCCCCCAGAACCCTCATCACACGCGCATCGGCATGAGAACGTAAAGCGCCGGGCTGCTATCGCTTTCACGGATCAGGGTCGGAGCGCCCGCGTCCGCAAGGTGAAGCTCGATCTCTTCCGAATCGAACTGGCCGAGGATGTCCTTGAGATAATTCGCGTTGAAGCCGATTTCGAACCCATCGCTCTTGTAATCGGCCATCAGCTCTTCGGCAGCGTTGCCGTTATCGGGCGACGTGACCGAAAGAGTGACCTTGTCCGCATCAAGCCCCATCTTGACCGCGCGGGTCTTTTCCGTGGCGATGGTCGCCACGCGGTCGACGCCTTCGAAAAACAGCTTGGGATCGACCCGCAGCAGCTTGTCGTTCCCCGTGGGAATGACGCGGCTGTAATCGGGGAATGTCCCATCGATCAGCTTGCTGGTCAGGACCACGCCGCCCTCACCGCTAAGCGTGAAGCGGATCTTGGAGGCCGACAGGTCCACCTGGACAGAACCGTCGAGCGCCTCTTCGAGCAGCTTGCGCAGTTCCGCGACTGCTTTTCGCGGCACGATCACGTCCGGCATGCCCTCCGCCCCGTCAGGACGCGCCAGCGTGAAGCGCGCGAGGCGGTGACCGTCGGTGGCCGCCGCCTTGAGCACGGGCTCATCCTCGTCGGTGACGTGCAGGAAGATGCCGTTGAGGTAGTAGCGCGTCTCTTCGGTCGAGATCGCAAAGCGGGTTGCGTCGATCATCTGCGCCAGAGTGCGCGCGGGGATTTCGAAGCTGGTCGGAAGATCGCCTTCGACAATTACCGGGAAATCGTCGCGCGGCAGTGTCGGCAGCTTGAACCGCGCACGCCCGGCCTTGACCTCCATCCGGTTCTCGGCCGTCTCGAGGCTGACCTGCGATCCGTCGGGAAGCTTGCGAGCGATGTCGAACAGGAGATGCGCCGACACCGTGATCGCGCCGGGGCTTTCGACCGAGGATGCGCTCATCGTCTCGACCACTTGCAGGTCGAGGTCAGTCGCCATCACCCTCACGCTTCCGCCGTCGCTCGCGTCGATCAGGACGTTAGACAGGATCGGAATGGTGTTGCGGCGTTCGACAACCGACTGAACATGAGAGAGACAACGCAGGAGCGTCGCGCGTTCGATCGTAGCCTTCATCAGCTTTCAACCTATCGTTGTTTTGTGTGCGGCCCCCACGGATGCGGAATCGCTCCCGAAAGCGCCCTTGGTCCGGAAAACCTTAGCGCGGCTGTCACCACGGGCAAGTTTGTCGCTGTGCGAGTGCAGATTCGCTTGGGGATAAGGGGGCAAATCCTTATCCCACCATCGCCATTCCGCCGTTCACGTGCAGTGTCTCGCCCGTAATGTATCCAGCCTCGCGGCTTGCAAGGAAGCTCACCGCTGCGCCGATATCATCGCCTGCGCCCATTTTGCCCATCGGGATGCGCGCATTGATCGTCTCGGTCTGCTTTTCGTCGAGAGCGGTGGTCATCGCGGTGCGGATGAAACCGGGGGCGACGCAGTTGGCGGTGATGCCGCGGCTTGCGACTTCCTGAGCGAAGCTTTTGGTCATGCCGGTCAGGCCTGCCTTGGCAGCGCAATAATTCATCTGACCCGGATTGCCCGTGTGGCCGACGACGCTGGTGATGTTGATGATACGGCCAAAGCGCGCCTTCATCATGGGCCGAGCGCTGGCGCGCATCAGGCGAAACGCCGCTTCGAGGTTGACCGAGATGACCTGGTCCCAGTCATCGTCCTTCATCCGCATGGCAAGGCCATCGCGCGTGATGCCTGCATTGTTCACAAGGATGTCGATCCCGCCCAGCGTATCGAGCGTTGCGGGGATCAGTTCCTCGACCTGTTCGGTGTTCGACAGATCGCAGGTGATCTCGACGTGCTCGCCGCCATGCTCTTCGTGTAGCTGCTCGCGAAAGGCGCGCAGCTTCTGGCCGTTCGAGCCGGACAGCGCCACCCGCGCGCCCTGCTTTGCCAGCGCAATCGCAATTGCCGAACCGATGCCGCCGCTTGCGCCGGTGACCAGCGCATTCATTCCATCAAGCCTAAACATATCTCTCTCCTCACCGGTTGAGGTAGTAAATCACCGCATCCTCACGCGTGTGGCCAAAGCTTTCATAAAGGCCGCGCGCGGGCACGTTATCGATTTCAGTACCCAACCAAATCTCTTCAATGCCTTCAGCATCGGCGCGTTCGAACAGCTTTTCGATCAAGGCGCGCGCAATGCCTTTCCGTCGCCAATCGTCGCCTGTGCCGATCTCGTCAAGGAACAGTTCGGTCGGTTTGTCGGGATGGTCGTGGATGACCGCCATGAGCATGCCCACCACCTGCCCATCTTGAACCGCGACCGCCATCCAGTTGGCAGGCCCTGCAAGATACCGAGCGAGCCGGTCCGGATCGATGTCATGGTCGAATGTGCCAGGCGCGACGCGCGTGAGCAGATGCGCGTTTTCCCGGGTGATCCAGTGGATGGTGAATTCCGGCGTGCTCAAAGCGTCTTGGCGAACCCCTCCAGGTCTTCCATCGTGATCAGGCTGTCAGTCGCCGCTTCCTTGTCGATGCGGCCGATCATGGGACCAAGCACCTTGCCGCCCAGTTCGACGAAGCGTTCGACCCCGTCGGCGCGCATGGCGATGACGCTTTCACGCCAGCGCACTCGGCCTGTGACCTGCTCGACCAGAAGTGCGCGCTCTTCCTCCGGGTCCGAAACCTTGGCCGCAGTGACATTGGCGTAAACTGGAAGCGCGAGCGCACCCGGAGGCGTCTCGGCGAGCGCTTGCGCCATGCGGTCGGCAGCGGGCTGCATCAGCGAACAGTGGAACGGTGCGGAAACCGGCAGCGCGATGCCGCGCTTGATGCCGTGGTCCTTGGCCATCGCGATGGCGCGGTCGATGGCGCTCTTGTGGCCGGAGATCACGACCTGCGTTGGATCGTTGTCGTTCGCGACTTCGCACACGTCCTGTTCCGATGCGGCGGCGGCAAGCGCAGCGGCCTTCTCGACGTCTGCGCCGAGCAAAGCGGCCATCCCGCCCTCACCCACGGGCACGGCTTCCTGCATCGCGCTTCCGCGCAGTTTTAACAGGCGTGCAGTGGTAGCAAGATCGAAAGCCCCGACACCGCAAAGCGCGCTGTATTCGCCGAGCGAGTGCCCCGCGACGCAGGAGCCGGTTTCTGTAAGCTTCACGCCGAATTCGTTCTCAAGCACGCGCAGGGTCGCAATCGCGTTGGCCATGATCGCAGGCTGTGCGTTTTCGGTGAGGGTCAGCTGATCTTCCGGCCCGTCGCGCATGATCGCCGATAGCTTCATGCCCAGCGCATCATCGACCTCTTCGAAAACCGCTCGCGCGGCAGCGCTTGCAGCGGCGAGATCGGTGCCCATGCCAACCTTCTGGCTACCCTGGCCCGGAAAAACGAATGCAATCATTGTGATTATCCCTTGTTTGTCCCGCGCCGCTAGCCAGCCGACGCTGGACCCGCAAGTCCGAAGGGCACAACCCTGTTGGCAGCCGTATGTCCGATCTCGGCGCGGCCAAGGTAAGGCACGCCCATTCGGTCGCACCAGTATTTCGCGATTTCTTCCTCGCTCTGCCCGAAATCGACGTAGTTTTCGGGCACGGCGGTGACTGCCCCCAGCCTGATCCCGGCAATCCTCGGCAGGCTGCCAGCAAGTGCGAAGAACATGCGGTCGATGGCGTAGAGGTGTTCTGCGACCTCCTCGACCATGACGACGTGGCCGGTGAGGTCAGGCATGGCAGGCGTCTTTGCGAGCATGGCCAGCGTGATGAGATTGAAGGCGGCTGCGGGTGTGACCCCGTCCAGGCTCGGCTCCAGCCCGGAATTGTCCCCGCCAAACCAGCGCAAGACCCGCCGAACCGCCTCGCGCCCCGTTTCGGAGCGGGCGCTGACCGGCATCGAGCCGTGCGCGCACTGACCGATCCCCGCCTTGTACAGCGCGCCGAGCAGGTAGCCGCAGTCGGAAAAGCCCACATAGGTCTTTTGCCGCGCGCTCGCATTCATTTGAGCGACGGCGGCTTCGGCGATGCGGTTGGAGCCGTAGCCACCCTTGGCAAACCACACGGCGTCGAACTGGGGATCATTCGCGCAATCAAGCAGCGCGGTGAGCCGCATGAGGTCATCGCCTGCAAAGTGGCCTTGCTCGGCGAAGCATTGTTCGTGGAATGTAACCCGCACACCGGGAAATTCATCTGCGACCAGTTGCCTCAATGCATCGGCGTGGTCGCGGGTGATCGGCGTTGCGGGCGCGCAAATGGCGATATTCGTCATGGGCTGAGCCTATGGCGCTTGTCAGTCACCTTGCAAGCCCATAACCATAACCATCATGGATCGCGACCCCCAATTACTCGACGCTGATGCGCCGGATGCGCACCCCCTGTTTTTCTGTGGGATCGGTGGATCGGGCATGCTCCCGCTTGCGCAGATTGCGCATGGGCTTGGCCTCGAAGTCGCTGGCTCCGACCGTTCGTACGATCAGGGCCGCACGCCCGAAAAGTTCGCTTGGCTCGCTGACAATGGTTTCACCCTGTTCCCGCAGGACGGGAGCGGCATCACATCGCCTGCGCAGATCCTGATCGCTTCTGCCGCAGTAGAGGACACCGTGCCCGAGGTCCGCCGTGCCAAAGAGCTTGGCTGTGAGCGGATGAGCCGTGCTGAGTTGCTCTCCAACCTGTTCAACCGTGCCGAGCATTCGGTCGCTGTCGGCGGCACTTCGGGCAAATCGACCGTCACCGGAATGATCGCGTGGATCATGGCCGAAGCCGGGCGCGACCCCACGGTCATGAACGGCGCGGTGATGAAGAACTTTGCCGATGCCTCCAATCCCTTCGCCTCGGCACGGATGGGGTCGGGCAGGAGCTTTGTCAGCGAAGTCGACGAAAGCGACGGATCAATCGCGCTTTATCGGCCCAGCGTCGGGGTGCTTCTGAACGTCAGTCTCGACCACAAGAGCATCGAGGAACTGCGCCAGCTTTTCGGCGATTATGTCGCGGTGTCCGACCGGGCCGTGGTCAATTTCGACAACGAGGAAGCCCGTTTCCTGGCTGAGCGCGCAAAGGACGTGGTGAGCTTCGCTGTGAACGACCAGAGCGCGGATATCACGGTAGAACCGGAATCGATCGAACAGGACGCATTGGGCATCAGGGCGGCCGTGATCGACAATCGCACGCGCGAGGTTTTTCCCCTGATCCTGCCGATGCCGGGCCTCCACAACCTGTCAAACGCGCTCGCAGCCATCGCTGCGGCGAGCGCATCGGGGATAGAGGTGCGTTCGGCTGTCTACGTGCTCAAGGATTTCGCAGGCCTTGCGAGGCGTTTCGACGTGGTCGGGACGAACGCCTCTGGCATAACGGTGATCGACGATTTCGGTCACAATCCCGAGAAATGCGCGGCCACCCTGCGCACGCTCAAGGCGACCGGGGGGCGCGTGATCGCGTTCTTCCAGCCGCACGGTTACGGACCGCTCAAGCAGATGCGACACGAACTCGCCGAGACCTTCGCGACCGAACTTGGCGCCGACGACATCACTATCATGTGCGACCCGGTCTATTTCGGCGGCACGGTCGACCGCAGCGAAGGGACCGAACGGATCGTCGCGTTGATTGAAGAGCGTGGCGGCACGGCGGAGCATGTTGCCAAACGCGAAGCCTGCGGCGACCGGATTGTCGAACTCGCCAAGCCCGGCGACCGCATCGTCATCATGGGCGCACGCGACGACACGCTCAGCGCCTTTGCGCGCAGCGTGTTCGAGCGGATCGCATGAACAGCATCTACCTACAAGCGCGCCAGCACGCATGGTTCATGGCCGGTGCGCTTGTGCTTTCAGTGCTTTTCGTGATGCTGGTCGAGCGAAATTTCGGCCATTCTAGCATCGCATTCGGTATCGCAATTGTCGGCCTCGTATTCGCCAACCGACGAATGCTCAGCTACAATTGCCCGACCTGCGGCAAGAACCTGTTCTTTCGCGGCATGTTCGCGGTTCCGTGGCCGAAAAAGACTTGCGGAAAATGCGGGACGCAGCTCGCCCCGCCTTCCGAAGACTGATCAGGCCGATATCGCTTTCAGCCCTTCCTCTTCACGCGCCACCGCGCGCTGATAGGCGGGTCTCGCCGTCAATCTCTCGCGATAGGTCTTGAGGCTTTCCGGCACGCGCTCGTCTAGCCCGACCTTGCCTGCAAGGACCAGCGCATAGCCAACGCATATGTCGGCCACCGTAAAGCGATCCGCGCACAGATAGTCGCGCCCCTCCAGCCTGCGCTCGACCTTGACCAGACGCTTCTCGAACCACTTGGCGTAGGCGAGGCCGGCATCGCCCCACCCTTTCGCCTTCTCGAAGATGGCGAAGCGCATATAGACCGTCTGCGGGAAGGTGATCGTTGCATCGGCGTGGTAGGTGTAGTCGAGATATTCGGCATAGTCCGCTTCGCCCGGTGCGATCACGAGATCGCTCGAACCGCTCGTCACCGCCAGATAGTGTGCAATGGCACAGCTCTCGGTCATCTGCGCGTCGCCATCCACCAGCATCGGAACCGTGCCGAGCGGATTGATGTCGAGATATTCCGGCGCGAGGTGGCGCGGCGGGAATGGCAGGACCTTGAGGTCCAGATCGACCCCCGCCTCCTCTGCCGCCCACGTGGCGCGAAGACCCCTCGAACCGGCACAGGTGTAAAGCGTCAGTCCGCCGGCCATCAGTGAGCGCCCTCGTACCCGATAACCTTGTGCAGCACGATCGCGATCACGAAACCCAGAGCCAGTCCGAATACTGCCGAAACCGCGGCATATGTGACCCATCCGGCCACGCCGGACATCGCGGACAGCGCGCCGGCTGCCGCATATTCTGCGCCATGTGCAATGTCGTAGAACAGGTCGAAGCCGATCTCGTGCGTACCGTGGATGATAATCCCGCCACCAACCCACAGCATCGCGATGGTTCCGATAAACGAAAGCGCGATGAGCAGGTTTGGCACAAAAGCGACAAGCCCTTCACCGAAACTGCGAGTCGCGGCGCTGTCCGATCTGGTGAGCGAAAGCCCGATATCGTCCAGCTTCACGATAATCGCGACGGCACCGTAAACCACTACGGTCACCGCCACCGCAACCAGTCCAAGCGCCAGCCCGCGTTCCCACCAGGTCGGCAAATCGAGCTCGTTGAGAACAATCGCCATGATTTCGGCGGAGAGAATAAGGTCGGTGCGCACCGCGCCTGCCACGCGCTGCTTTTCGAATTCGACCGGGTCCTCGATCACGTCCTCGACGGTCTTGCCGTGCTTGTCGCCGCCGAGCTTCTCCATCACCTTTTCAGCGCCTTCGTAACAAAGGAAAGCGCCGCCCAACATCAGGATGTAGATGATGAGCCATGGCAGAAATTCAGACAACAGGATCGCGCCCGGAAGCAGGATGATCAGCTTGTTGAACAGGCTGCCCTTGGTGATCTTCCAGATGATCGGCAATTCACGCGCGGGCGACAGTCCCGTGACGTAGCTTGGCGTTACCGCCGCATCGTCGATCACCACTCCTGCGGTCTTGGAGCCTGCCTTGCTGGCTGCGACCGTGATGTCGTCGGCTGAAGCAGCCGCAGCGCGCGCAATAACCGCGACGTCGTCGAGCAAAGCGACCAGACCTGATGGCATTCATGTTCCCCTTTATCTATGCCTACCCCAACTGCCGCTTGGCCCCGCTGTTCCCGGCGCACAAGACTTGCATTACCGGCGAAAACCGTTATGTGCGCGCAACCGCTTCTTCCGGGAGGCGGCGTTAAAGAAAGCCGGAGGGGCCCCGCAATGGTGCGGACAAGCCAGCGATCGGCATTGCAATTGAAGGAACGCGAGATGGCTCTTTACGAGCATATCTTCCTCGCGCGTCAGGACCTTTCACAGGCCCAGGTTGACGCGCTGGCGGCCACGGCGACCGAAATCGTCGAAGCGAACGAAGGCAAGGTCACAAAGACCGAAACCTGGGGCCTCAAGTCCCTCGCCTACAAGATCGACCGCAACCGCAAGGCGCATTTCGTCATGCTCAACATTGACGCACCGGGTTCGGTCGTCGCCGAGCTCGAGCGCCAGACCCGTATCAATGAAGACGTCATCCGCTACATGACCATCCGTGTCGAAGAGCACGAAGAAGGTCCCAGCGTAATGATGCGCAAGAACGAGCGCGACAAGAAGCGCCGTTCAGACCGTGAGGAGCGCGACTGATGGCCCGCCCGTTTTTCCGCCGCCGCAAGTCCTGCCCGTTCAGCGGCAAGGACGCCCCCAAGATCGATTACAAGGACGTGCGCCTGCTTCAGGGCTTCATGTCCGAGCGTGGCAAGATCGTGCCTTCGCGCATCACCGCCGTTTCTGCAAAGAAGCAGCGTGAGCTGGCCAAAGCCATCAAGCGCGCGCGTCACATCGGCCTGCTGCCGTACATCGTGAAGTAGAGGAGACAAGAGACATGGATATCATTCTCCTCGAACGTATCGAGAAGCTCGGCACGATCGGCGATGTCGTCACCGTCAAGGATGGCTATGCCCGCAACTTCCTTCTCCCGCAGAAGAAAGCCCTGCGCGCGAACGAAGCCAACAAGGCCGTGTTCGAAGCCAACCGTGAGCGTCTTGAACAAGAGAACGCCGAAAAGCGCAGCGAAGCTGAAAAGCTTGGCGAAAAGGTTGCAGGTGCAGAGGTTATCCTCATCCGTGCCGCTTCCAACGCCGGTCAGCTTTACGGTTCGGTCAACGTTCGCGACATGGTCGCTGGCCTTACTGAGAAGGGTCACGACATCGACAAAAAGCAGGTCATCATGGGCGCACCCATCAAGACCATCGGCATGCATGACGTAACCGTCGCCCTCCACCCTGAGGTGCACGTGATCGTCAAGGCAAACGTCGCCCGTTCGGACGACGAAGCTGAGCTTCAGTCGCAGGGCGTCGACGTTCTTGCCCAGCTGTTCGAAGAAGAGCAGCGCGAGATCGAAGAAGCTGCTGCCGATACGCGCATCGACAACGCTGGCCTGGAACCGGGTGAAATCCCCGAGGAGCTTTTCGAAGACGGTGTCTCCAAGCCGGAAGACGTGACCGAAACCGAAGCTCTGATCGAAGCGACGGACCACAAGGCCGAAGACGAAGCCTAAGCGCTTTCTCTCTTCGAGCGAAAAAGGGCGCGAGGGTCACGATGACCTTCGCGCCCTTTTTGTAAAAGGCCTGCAAAGGTCCTAAATTAAGAGACAAGAACAACAACGAGGACATTTGAATGACCCCAATCCCCACTATCCTGAAACAACTGCAACAGCACTTTGACGACGCCGTCGCCACCCTTCGCGCCGACGTTATCGCTTTTGGCCAGAACGGCACCATCCCTCCGCAGCGAAAGCGCGAAGATGGAAGCTACGCCTATCCTCAGCTGACCTTGCATTATTCAGGTGTGGGCGATCCCCAGGATCGCAGCCGCGCATTTGGCCGGCTGGAATTGCCCGGGACATACACCACGACGATCACCCGGCCCGATCTGTTCGGCCCTTACCTTGCCGAACAGCTGGAACTGATTTCAGCGGAATACGAAATTGACCTGACCGTCAGCCGCTCGCGTCAGGAAATTCCCTTTCCTTATGTGCTAGACGGTGATGCGGGCGCTGCGATGCAGGGCACCCCGCCCTATGAAATAGCTCAGTATTTTCCATCGACCGACCTCTCGCTGATCGGTGACGAGCTGGCCGACGGGATCGAGTTCGATGACAATGCTGATATGCCGCTATCGCTGTTCGATGGTCTGCGCACCGATTATTCGCTCGCCCGTCTCGCCCACTATACCGGCACCAAGGTCGAGGATTTTCAGGATTTCATCCTGTTCACGAACTACCATCGCTATGTCGATGAATTCGTGAACTGGGGCGCGCAGCAGATCTGCGACAACGACGATGGCAGCGGCTACGTCGCGCTGAAAGGCGCGGCCGGTCTCGATATCTCGCAGCGCACCGACAACGCGCAAGGTCAGCTTAACGACACGGCATGGCGCAAGCACCAGATGCCAGCCTATCACCTCATTCGCGAGGACGGCAAAGGGATCACGCTGGTCAATATCGGCGTCGGCCCCTCCAACGCGAAGACGATTTGCGACCACCTCGCCGTGCTTCGCCCGCACGCATGGATGATGATTGGCCACTGCGGCGGTGTTCGCTCCAGTCAGAAGATCGGCGATTTCGTACTGGCTCACGCATATCTGCGCGACGATCACGTGCTCGACAACGTGCTGCCGCCTGAAATTCCGATCCCGCCGATTGCCGAAGTCCAGCTGGCGCTCGCAGGGGCGGCAGAAGCGGTTTCGGGCGTTCAGGGCGCCAACATCAAGGAGCGTATGCGCACAGGGACGGTCGTCACCACCGACGATCGCAACTGGGAATTGCACTACGCATCGAGCGCCAAGCGCTTCTCGCAAAGCCGCGCTATCGCGGTCGAAATGGAAAGCGCGACGATTGCAGCGCAGGGTTACCGCTTCCGCGTCCCTTACGGCACGCTTCTGTGCGTGTCGGACAAGCCGCTGCATGGCGAGATCAAGCTGCCGGGACAGGCGAACAAGTTCTACGAGGAAGCTATTGCCGCGCACCTGCAGATCGGCCTTGAAGCGGCGGCACGGCTCCGCGACGAGGGCGACCGCCTGCACAGTCGCAAGCTGCGCGCGTTCAACGAACCGCCCTTCCGGTAAAGCCCCTAAGGGTCATTCCGCTGCGGTCATATACGTGGTGAACCGGGGAAGATGCGCTAACCAAAATTGGCGATATCCCCGGCCATGCCTGTTCATTCTTCGCATGGAAACGGTCGGTTCGAGCAAGCCCTAATTGCGGTCCTTGTGATCGCGCTCTGTGTGACAGCGCTGGCCTTTGTCGCCCTGCCGCGTAGTGGCGATCCCGTTGCTCTGGTGCCATTGAATGCCGAGGCCGCTCGCAGGCTTCCGCAATTGATCAAGGCACCCGAGACGCTGCTGCTCGCACATGGCACACTCGAAGGCTCCTTGATCGTTCAGGGGGGGACACCCGGCTTCTTGGAGGTCCTGAGAAGCCACGGCGTCCTCGCCATCAATGCGACCGCACCGGGCTGCGGTCCTGCGAAAGCGGGAGTGACCCCATGAACGCGCTTCCGGAGATGAGCGCGCTTGCCATGCCTGACTTGCCGGCCGCCACGGGCTCGGGTGAACCCGCCAGCGTCTTCGAGCTTCTGGCAAGGGACGCGGTGCAAGGTCGGGTGCCCCCGCCGAAACGGTCTCATTCACCCGGCGAGGAAACCGCGTCCGAAATCATCGAGGGACTACGCCGCAAAGGCGTATTGCTGATAGCAATTGCCAGCGCAGGTGTGCTCATGGCTCTTGCGCTAATGGCGGTTGTGCACGGCGAACATGCCCGCAACGCAGCCATCGCCAGCGCCTTGGTGGCCCTGATACCGATATGGGCGACGGTCAAGGCACGCACGGATGAAACGGTGCGCGTGCTGATGGGGCTGGTTGCCGCTTTGCAGCCCGCATTGCTCGTCTACGCCACGCAGAACAGCATATGGCAGCTCGACACGCATCTCTTCGTCTTGCTCGCACTGGGACTGCTAGTACCCCTGTGCGATACGCGCGCGGTGCTGGCGGCGAGCGCTTTGGGCGCTTTTCACCATCTGACGCTCGCTTTTGTGAGCCCTCAAACAGCGTTCGCAGGCGCTGGTGGTGTTCTCGCAATTGCCCTTCACATTGCGGGCTTTATCCTGACAGCAGGCCTTTTGGGCTGGGTCACGTCACGCCTCACAATGACGATTGAACGGATCGCCAGTCTTGAGTTGGAGGCAAAAGATCACACCGCGCAAGTGGATGGGTTGCGAAGCAAATTGTCCGCTGCGCACGACCGACTGGAGGAGGAGCGCAAGGCGAATACTCACAAATACGAGCAGCTTGGCGCCTCGCACCGCCGGACAAATCAGCGGATCGCGACTGATTTCGAACAATCCATCAGCGCCGTCACCCATTCGGTAGCAGGCACCGTGACCATGCTGGAGAGCAGCGCGCGTCACTTGAAAACCATTGCCCAGGAAGCTGGCGAGGAAGCGACGAACGTGGCGAGTTGCGCCGAAGGGGCGAGCCGCGCTGCCAATGTCGTTGCAGCAGGCCTTGCAGAGCTGTCTATGGCCATCAGCGAAATCTCGGCTCTTGTTCGCAAGCAAAGCGACCTTTCAATCGAGGCCAACAATCGTTCGGAAAGCGGAGGTCAGGCGATCGGTTCGCTTGCGGACCAGTCTCGCACAATCGGGGAGGCGACCCGCGCAATCGTGCGCATTGCTGAGCGTACCGACCTGCTCTCTCTGAATGCAGCGATTGAAGCTGCCTCGGCAGGCCAATCGGGCCGCGGGTTCAGCATCGTTGCGCAGGAGGTGAAAGCCCTCGCCTCGCAGGCGAGCGAAGCCGCGACACAGATCGACTCATTCCTTCAGGGCGTGCGCGATGGCACACTGAGCGCCGAACGCAGTTTCGCAGGAATTGACGCAGCCGTCTCCGAACTCGGAAAGACCGCCACCGCCATCCTTCACGGCGTCGACAACCAGACCCAATCGGCCGATACGATCGAACAATTCGCAAGGCGCGCCGCTGGCGAGGCAGACCAGATGGTAGAGAGAACCAGAACGCTCGCAAAACGAGCCAGCGCTGCAAGCGAGCTATCCGACCAGTTGGAGCGCGCCGCCGCAGGATTGGCCCAGACGGTGAGGGAGCTGGAGCACTCGACCAGCACCTTCACCGAAGGGCTCGGGGTCGGCCCGCCCTCGGCCTAGCCGTTTTCGAGAGCGATCAGCTCGCGGCTCAGCGTGGTGATATTCTGACCGAACACGACCATCTGAGCGAGCAGATTGCGATAAGTTATCCCGTTGGCGGCGTTGATATATGCCTGCAGCGCAACCATGCCTTGTGGATCGCGCATGACCTTGGCCGTGGGCTGCCGGTCGTTGAAGGCATTGATGAACGCATCGAGCCGCGCAGCGCTGTTCACATTGACGTCGTTGAACAGGGCGATGACCACCAGACCCACGCAGCCATTCTGGTCTTCACACGACCGGGGCACGAGAACGAAGTTGATCCCGCCCTCGGCGCTCGCCCGATAGGTCAAAACCCCTTCCGAAGACTGCTCAACCGTCCACGTTGCACGCAGATCCTGAAGAAGCATCCCCATCAGCTGGTCGTCGAAACGACCAACCCAGTCGGGCCGCGCCGATTGCGCCTGCTGCTGGGCGGGTGCCTGCTGCTGGGCCGGTGCCTGCTGCGCCGCTGCCGGCGTTGAAACAGCGCCGCCAAGCGCCAGCGCGGCAATCGAAGTCGAGATAAGCGAGCGAATAATCATGTCGGCTGGATAGCCAGTTTGCGCTTCTGCGCAAAGGGCCACCGTCCACTTCTTCGGGAGCTGTCGCGAATTAGCCCCTGCCCTTGGTCTTGGTCGCGCCGACCTTGGCATTGGTCTGGATAAAGTCGATGATCTGCCCGGCCACATCCTTGCCTGTGGCGGTCTCGATGCCTTCAAGACCCGGAGACGAGTTCACCTCCATGATAACGGGCCCGTGGTTCGAACGCAGCATGTCGACACCGCACACATGCAGCCCCATGTGCTTTGCTGCCCGAACGGCGGTCGAGCGTTCCTCGGGCGTGATTTTGATGACCTCAGCGCTTCCGCCGCGGTGAAGGTTGGAGCGGAAATCGTCTGCCGCGCCGGTTCGCTTCATCGCTGCGACGACCTTGCCGCCGACAACCAGCGCGCGAATGTCGGTGCCGCCCGCTTCCTTGATGAATTCCTGCACCAGAATGTTGACGTTCGCACCGCGAAACGCCTCGATCACCGACTTTGCGCTCGACATGGTTTCCGCAAGCACGACGCCGATGCCTTGCGTACCTTCGAGCAGCTTGATGACAACCGGCGGACCTTTGACCGCCTTGATGATTTCTTCTGCCGCCTTTGGATCGTTGGCATAGGCGGTGAGAGGCAGACCGAGACCGTATTTGGCGAGGATCTGCATGGAGCGCAGCTTGTCGCGGCTGCGTCCGATCGCAACGCTTTCGTTGAGCGGCCACACCCCGGCCATCTCGAACTGCCGCAACACCGCCAGACCATAATTGGTGATCGATGCCCCGATGCGCGGGATCACTGCGTCATAGCCTGCCAGCGTCTCACCATTATAGGTCAGCGTGGGCCGATGGCTGGCAATGTTCACGGTGCAGCGCGTGGTGTTTAGGATATCGAGTTCGTGACCCCGTTGCTCTGCTGCCTCTTTCAGACGTTTGTGCGAATAGAGATTCGGATTGCGAGCCAGCATGGCAATTTTCATAAAGGGGGTGTTCCTTGGAAAGGCGTGGGCGTGTCTAATTATCAGGGCGAGTGGGCGATTGCAGCCACGAATGTCCGCTATCGACTACAAAGCGTCGTCGCAGGGCCGTCCGCCCGATCAGCATCGGAAACTTCATGTCCGAACGGTCGGCAAGACTGAATTCAGCGCGAAATTCGACTTCACCGATGCGCAACGGAGTCTTGATTACGAACCTGTACTGCGTTTCGCCATTCGAGCTTGTTATGCCCCTCCTGTCAACCTGAACCGCCACGCCCTCGTGAGCGATATCGTCCCAGTCTACGGCAAAGCGCACGAAGGGTTTACCGTCGCGCTCGAACTGCTCGATCACTCGGGCATGGAGCGACGACGTGCGCGCGCCTGTGTCGATCTTCGCCGGAATTCCGGTGAGGCCGATATCAGGCAGGTCGACCAGCTCTCGCCAACCTACCGCAGGCAGCAATTTGCGAGGCGTTTTTCCGGTCACGGCAGGATCGCGAGCCCGTCCCCGCCCTCGCCGCCGGGCAGCCGGCGCAAGACTTCGCCGGTCGCGTAATCGACCTCGGCAACGGTATTGCTTGCCGTTTCAGCGACGTACACCCGCTCGCCATCTTCGGACCACAGGATTGTCACCTGAAAGCGTTGCTGCGCGTTCGCAGCGTCATCAACGGATATCTGCCGTGTGACCTGCGCTGTATCGAGGTCGATCACCGACAGACCGCTATCCATCAGGTCCGATGTGACCGCTACATCGCCCTGAGGCCGTATCGCGAGCCGAAGCGGAAACGCCCCCGTTGCGATCGTGCTGCGGACCTCCATACTCTCCGGATCGAGAGCAAAGGCTTCGTTCGACCCACGCGCCGAAACCCACAGCGTTTCGCCGTCGGGGGTCAAGGCGATCCCTTCCGGTTCCTCACCCACTGTCACCGAAAGCGGGGCGCGGCGGGTCAGCAGGTCCACCCGCGTGACTGTGCGCGATCCCAGATCGGTCGTCCACGCGGTGCGCGCATCGGGAGCGACGACAAGCATGTGACTGCCCTGCTTGCCAGTCGCATATTCGAACAAGTCGGGCATCTGGCTGAGCGGGCTGCGGATCCAGAAGATCGACTGACGCCCTTCGGCGGTCGAGTAGATGTGGCCGTTCTCATGCCAGACGATGCCATGCGGGCGCGCGTTCTCGCCAAGCTCAATGCTGTGCGTGCGCTCAAGCGTGTCCGTGTCGAAAATGTCGATCGTCGTTCCGCCATAGCAGGCGAGAGCGACATGCCGACCATCGGGTGAGGTCGCTAGCTCGTGCGGGTTGGTGCAGCTGTCGTTGCGCAGGACTTCCTCACCGCTGGCAAGATCGACCTTGGTGATCGTGTTGCCGCGCTTTTGCGCCACAAACAAGGTGCCGGTGACATCGGATGCGACCGGTGCGCTCGCCTCCGGCTCCTGCGCCCAAGCACAGGAGGCCAGAAGCGGCGCTATTGCTGCGAAAGCGGCTGCGTATTTCACCAGCCTTCTTCCTGCCCCTCGTTCTGCTCTTCGAGCCACGCCATGAGCGGTGCGAAGTACTCGACCATGGCCGTGCCGTTCATCTGACGCTCTCCGGTGAACGCTTCGAGCGCGTCGGGCCACGGAACGCTTGCGCCGAGTTCGAGCATGGCGTTGAGGTTCTGACCCACTTCTTCATTGCCGTAGAACGAGCAGCGGTGAAGCGGCCCTTCCCAACCGGCCTGATCGCAGGCTGCCTTGAAGAACTGGAACTGAAGCAGGCGCGCAAGGAAGTAGCGCGTGTAGCTGACATTGCCCGGAACGTGGTACTTCGCGCCCGGATCGAAACCGTCGGCAGGACGCTCAACCGGCGGGGTGATGCCCTGATATTCGAGGCGGATATCGGTCCACGCTTTGTTGTAGTCCTCAGGTGCAACGCTGCCGTCGAACAGGCTCCAGCGATAACGGTCGATCAGAAGACCGAAGGGCAGGAACGCGACCTTGTCCATCGCCTGTCGCAGCAACAGGCCGATATCCTTGTCGGCGCTCGGCACCTGATCGGCATCGAGCATGTCGATCTGAACCAGATATTCGGGCGTGATCGAAAGCGCGATCATGTCGCCAATCGCCTCGTGGAAACCGTCATTCGCGCCGGTCAGGTACAGGAAGTCCTTCTCGTTATAGGCGCGCTGATAGTAGTTGTGGCCAAGCTCGTGGTGGATCGTGATGAAGTCGTCCGCGTTCTGCTTGATGCACATCTTGATCCGCAGATCATCGACATTGTCGAGGTTCCACGCAGAAGCATGGCAAACGACTTCGCGGTCGGCAGGCTTGGTGAACTGGCTGCGCTCCCAGAATGTCTGGGGCAGCGGTTCGAAACCCAATGAGGAGAAGAACTGCTCACCCACGCGGGTCATCTCAACCGCATCGAGGTCTTTTTCGACGATCAGGTCGGTGAGGTCATATCCGATATCTCCAGCACCCTCCGGCGCTACAAGCGGATAGATATTGCCCCATTCCTGCGCCCACATATTGCCGAGCAGGTCTGCGCGGATCGGGCCGGTCGCGGGCTGAACGTCATCGCCGTAATGCTCGTTCAACTTGCGGCGGACATAGGTGTGAAGCGCGACGTAAAGCGGCTTCACTTCCTGCCACATACGCTCTGTCTCGGCGGCGAATTCCTCGGGGCTCATGTCATAGCCCGACCGCCACATCGTGCCCAGGTCGTTAAAGCCGAGCTCCGCAGCGCCTTCATTGGCGAGGCTCACATATTGCGCGTAATCCTCGCGCATCGGAGCGCCGACATTGTCGTGCCAGCTGGCCCACATTTCGGCGAGTTCCTCTGGCGAGCGGTCGAGATTGCCCATTTCGGCCTCGATATCAGAACCGCCGATTTCCTCGCCATTCAACGTCCCGCGACCTGCCCCGTAAGCCGCGCGAAGGCGGGTGGCGATGTCAGAAAGCTCCTCTGCCGCGCCATCGCGCGCCGGGGCCGGAAGACCGATCGAATAGCGCAGCATACCAAGCTTGCGCTCAACTTCGGGATCGAGTCCTTCGACGGCGGCATATTTCGCCGCTTCGTTCGCGAAACCCACACTCATCGTGGTCAGCTGCGCCCCGTATTGCGATGCGAGCGCGTTGGAATCGTGGTTGATATACGTGGCGTTCAGCCAAGAGACGTGCGCGTATGGCTGAGAGAACGCGCGCATCTCATCCTCGACGCTGGCGACAAATTGCGCCGCGCCTTCAGGCGTCAGCGGAAACTGAGTGCCAGCGTCCTGCATTTCGGCGCTGTCCTGATGCGCCTCTGCCATTGCGGGGACCGAAGTAGCGGCCAGCGATACGGCCAGTGCAGCGGCCGAAGCCTTGAGCGAAAGTTTGGTGAATTTCATGGTGGAGTGACCCTCTTCTCTAGTCTTTTCCAGTCAATGTCCTCAGGCCAGCGTGATTGCGCGGCTTTGAGGCGATTATCAAGATGCTCTCGACGAAAGGCGTTCCGCCAGAAGCGCGCCGATTACGGCCAATGTCGCCGCTATAAACGCAAACACCTTTACCAGGCGCAACGTCGCGGCAAATCCGGCCAGATCGTCGTCGCCTTGCAATTCCATCAGCTGGATGAACTGCGCAATGGTCTCGCCATAATCGGTGGCGAGAAACAGCACGCCTGCGACAAGGGCAGTCAGGCCGAAAGCCTTGAGCACGATCTGCGAGCGCGAGCGGTAATAATAGCCCGCCAGCACACAGCCGATGCCGTAAATGCCGATGAAGACAAGATCGCCGATCATGGCGATCCGAGCGAGGTCCAGTACGCCTCCCGCGAGCCATTGCTGTTGTATCTCATCGACGCGCGCCGCACTTCCAGCCGCCTGATGATCGAGGATGCCAAGTGTGACATCGCCCCCTGTGATCCCGCTGCTCAGCCAGATAACGATCCCGAAAGCGACGAGCCCGCCGATCCACCAGATCAGGAATGCGCGCCTGGAAACGGTCATGCGGAGAGGAACTCCACCAGAGCCTCGCCAAGCTCGGGCTTGGTCACCGAGTTGAGATGGTTACCCGGAACCTCGTAATAGGTCGCATTGGGAAGCATCGCGGTCAGCTCTTCTGCAGAGCCGTTGTCACCATCCTCATCCCCGCAGATTACGCCGGTGGGCATGGTGATGTTCGCGAGGCGAGCGAGGTCGAAATCGTCCATCGCGTCCAGCAGCAGGCGCGCTGCAACCCGGTCGACCCCCTGCGACTTGAGGAAAGTGCGCGCGGTGTAGGCCGGATCGCCCGGCTTGATCGTGTCAAACTCGTCGATCACCCGTTTGAAGTGAGCCGCGCGCCGCTCCCATTCGGCCAGACCCGCCACGCCCATACCGCAGATCGCCAGCTTGCGCGGCTCGAGAATCCCGTGCGCAACCGCATGGATCGCGGTCCTCGCGCCAAGCGAAAAGCCGACAAGGTCGAACCCGCCCGGCTCCAGCCCCAAATGCTCCACCAGCGCCGCCGCATCGCGCACCAGCACGCCTTTGGGATAACAGGCCGGATCATGCGGCGCATCGCTGTCGCCGTGAACGCGAAAATCCATCATGATCGCTTCAAACCCGGCATCGGCAAGCCGCGTGTGATGGCCCCACTTGGTCCAGTTCATGAAGGCGCTGGAGAACAGGCCGTGCAGAAGCACAACCGGAGGCCCCTCACCCGCTCGGTGGATCGCGAGGCGCGTGCCGTCGAAGCTTTCGAAACTGTCCTCAGCCAAAGATTTTGCTCTCCTGTGTGAATTCCGGACGGCCAAAAATTCGATATCGACTTAAGTGAGGCAGAAAAATGAGTTTAGCGGCGAATGGCGTTGCCCAAGCTGTCGCTGTGACATGCCCCCACCCAACTTCAAACGTGCGCGGGTCAGTGCCTCGGAACCAACCGACCAACCTTTGTTCGAACTGGCCCAATCCGAATGCCACAACTGTTGATGATGTCGTCAGGTTGGCAAGAGTCCAGTCGAGCAGCCCAAAGCCGACCTCCGTCGCTCTCATGCGCTGGTCATGGGCAAGCTCATCCCAACTCGGACTTCTGAAAGGGACCAACTGAAAACTTAGCATGTGGTCCGGCTTGACGTCTCTGAAATGACGCGATTTCATCGCCTGTATCTGAATTTGCAGGGGTGTGAACTGGCTGTTGTCACCCCAAGGTTGATCCAGATAGGCGTTCACAGTCCTATCGGTGTCTTTGTAAATAAGGCGCTTGTCATCGCCCCAATCAAAATCACCGCGACCCCCGCCTGGATTTAGTCCGATAGTTACAAGCTGCGGGTGCCTTCGACTATTCTGGTTGCTGTAAATGTAAGACCAGCCCGATTTGTGGCGTCCGTGAAGATACTCCGCTTCTATATGTGCGCTCACGTCTTGTTCTGTTGCGTCCGCGGGTATGATCACCTTTTCGCCAGCCCCTTCTGCTCCATGCGCCATTTCGCCATGTCGATGCGGTCCTGGCCGAAGAAGGGTTCGCCTTCGAACACCAGCGTGGGCACGCCCCAGTGTCCGGCGGCTTCGAGTGCGTCCTGATTTTCGGCGATTTCGGCATCGAGAGCGGCTGCGTCGCTCAGGACTTCGGCGTCGAGTTCGGCGAGGTTCAACCCTGCCATCTCGGTCGCTTTGGCCAGATGATCGCCTTCGTGCCAATCGTCGACTTCACCGGAGAAGATAATCCGCGACACCTCGTCGGCGAATTCCAGTCCCTTGCCCCGTCGCGTCGCCGCCTGCCCAAGACGGCAGATGCGGTGGATCAGCGGCTGCTCTTTCGCGATCTCTCGCGTTGCCAAGTTCTGCACCACCGGATCAGGACGCGGCCAGCGGAAGGGGATGCCAAGCATCTGCGCGCTGCGCATCGAATCCATCAGGATGTAGCGCGGCGCTGCGGGATTGCCTGTAAACAGGATATCAGGATCGCGGATGGCAATCGGCCACACCGTGCGAAGCGTGATGTCGAGATCGTATTCGCGCGTCATGTCGCGATATCGCCCCACGGCGAGGTAGGAATAGGGCGAGCGGAAGCTGAAGAACAGGTCTGCTTTAAGCGTCATGAAGCCTGCTTAGCGCGCTTCATCGGAAAAAACACTGCGTCCCGGAATATAGCATCGACACCGCATCATCCTCGATAAAGCCGGCCAAGCGGTCGCCAAGCATGAATTCCTCTCCCAGTGTGCTGCCTTCCATCATCGCAAAGCCGGGCATGGCCTCGATCTGCGCGCGAGCGGTGCCAACCGGCAGCCCTTCAACGCCGATCTTTTCGGCAGGCTCGCTAATCAGCCAGCCGACAAAGATGCCGTCCTGATAATTGACCGTCAGCCCGCCGGGATAGGTTGAGCTTTCCATCGGACCCGCTCCGCATTCAGGCATGTCCATCACTTCGCCCGGCTCGCCTATGGCGCGGGCGATCGCTGCCTCGACCTCGCTTTGCCCGGCGGCGAAGAAGAACGCATCGGGGCCTGCAACGAGGCCCTCGGACTTGAGGGTCACCTGACCCGGATCGATGATCTCGGCGACCGCGCCGCCATCGCGCTGCTCAAGCCGTTCGGCAGGCGAGGGCACGCCCGAGTCCCCGCATGCGGCGAGTGCCAGGCTGGAGGCGGCAATAACGAGCGCTCTCATCACCTCAGCCCTTCTTCAGATGACGTCGGCCAAGCAGCTCTGCGATCTGGACCGCATTCAATGCCGCGCCTTTGCGCAAATTGTCCGAGACACACCACAAAGTGATGCCGTTCTCGACCGTCGGATCCTCGCGCACACGGCTGATGAAGGTCGCGCTGTCACCGGCGCTTTCGACCGGCGTGACGTAACCTTCGTCCTCGCGCTTATCGACCAGCATGATGCCGGGCGCCTCGCGCAGGATATCCTGAGCCTGCTCTGCCGAAAGCTCGTTCTCGAACTCGATGTTCACGGCTTCCGAATGGCCCACGAAGACCGGCACGCGCACGCAGGTTGCGTTCAGCTTGATCTTTGGATCGAGGATCTTCTTGGTCTCGACCATCATCTTCCACTCTTCCTTGGTCGAGCCATCGTCGAGGAAGACGTCGATATGCGGGATCACGTTGAAGGCGATCTGCTTGGTGAACTTGGTCGGCTGGACCGGATCGCCCACGAAAATTGCGCGTGATTGTTCGAACAGCTCGTCCATCCCCGCCTTGCCCGCGCCGGAAACCGACTGATAGGTCGAGACCACGACGCGCTTGATCGTCGCCGCCTTGTGCAAGGGAGCGAGCGCCACAACCAGCTGCGCGGTCGAGCAATTGGGATTCGCGATGATGTTGCGCTTGGAGTAATCGTCGATCGCATCGGGGTTCACCTCCGGCACGATCAGCGGCACGTCGGGTTCCATGCGGTAGAGCGAGGAATTGTCGATCACCACGCAGCCCGCAGCCGCCGCTTTGGGCGCGTATTCCTTGGCAGGGCCACTACCGGCGGCGAATAGCGCGATATCCCAGCCCGACCAGTCGAAATGCTCGATATTCTTGCATTTGAGCATCTTGCCGGTGTCGCCGAACTCAACCTCTGATCCCTGGCTGCGCCCGCTGGCGACCGCCGCGATTTCCTCAATCGGGAATTCGCGCTCGGCCAGCACCTGCATCATTTCGCGTCCGACATTGCCCGTCGCGCCGACGATAGCCACCCGGTAACCCAATTCACATTCTCCGATTAAGTTTCTTGCGCCGTGAGGTGGCGACACTATGCCCCATTGGCAAGGGGAAAGACGTGACGCTGACTACGCGAGACTGGCACAACCGGGCCAAGCAATTCCACTTTGACGGGCACAAGATCGCCTATTGGACAGGCGGCGATCCCGAAGCGCGACCGCTGCTGCTGGTGCATGGGTTTCCGACATGCTCGTGGGACTGGGTGCCGGTGTGGGACATGCTGGCGGAGAAACACCATCTGATCGCTTGCGACATGCTGGGGTTCGGCCTGTCTGACAAGCCGCGCTCAGGCTATTCGATCCATCGCCAGACCGATCTTCAGGAAGCGCTTCTGAGCGATCTTGGCGTGGGTGAGTTTGACGCGCTGGTGCACGATTACGGCGTATCGGTCGGACAGGAATTGCTGGCGCGGCAACAGGACGGCTCAGGGGCGAAGGGCCTTGGCACGATGGTGTTTCTCAATGGAGGCATCTTCCCTGACCAGCACCGCCCTCGCCCGATGCAGAAACTCGGCGTTTCGCCATTCGGGTTCCTGCTGGGCCTGCTGATGAGCCGAAAGGGGTTCGGCAAGAGCTTCTCCGAAGTGTTCGGCCCTGACAGCCAGCCGAGCGAAAAGGAGCTCGACGAATTCTGGGAGTTCATCAGCTACAAGGACGGCAACCGCATCACGCACAAGCTTCTCCACTATATCGCCGACCGGGTCGAGCATAAGGAGCGGTGGGAAGCGGCTCTGGTCGCAGCGCAAGGCAAGATCGGCCTCATCAACGGCGCGCTCGACCCGGTTTCGGGCAAGCACGCCTATGACAAGTGGCGCGAAGTGGTGCCGGATGCGAAGGCCCACCTGATCGAGACAGTCGGCCATTACCCGCAGGTCGAAGCGCCTGAGGAAGTGGCCGCCAAGTCGCTGGAGTGGCTCGCCTGAATTACTCCGGCGGCGTCACTCCGTGGCCTTCTAGAAAGCGGAACATCGTGTTCCACAGATGCGGGCTGACCTGCTCGCCGCCAACGCGGTGGGTGTAGCCGGGATAAAGCATCATCTCGAACGGGACATTGTTTTCCTGAAGCACGCTGATCAGCTCTGAAGAGTTCTCAAACACCACATTGTCGTCCGCCATGCCGTGGATCAGCAGCAGCGGATCACTGATCTTGGTCGCGTTGGGAATGGCGCTCGAGGCCTCATAAGCCTCTGGCACTTCGCGAGGGTCGCCCATGAAGCGTTCGGTGTAGTGCGTATCGTACAGGCCCCAGCGGGTCACGGGCGCGCCTGAGATACCGGCTGCATAAAGCCCCGGATCGGCCTGCAACTGCTTGAGCGTCATGTAGCCGCCATAGGACCAGCCGTAGATCGCGATCTTGTCGCCATCGACGTAATCGAGCGTCTTGAGGAACTCGGCGCCCGTTTTCTGGTCGCGCACTTCGACCCCGCCCATGGCGCGGTAAAGCGGCTGTTCGAAATCGACCCCGCGATTGGCCGAGCCGCGATTGTCGAGCGCGAACCAGATGTAGCCCTTGTCAACCACCGCCTGCGCCAGAGCGCCGCCCCAGCCCTTGTCCACGACCTGCGGACCCGGCCCGGAATAGTGATAGTAGAACACTGGATACTGCTTGCCCGGCTCCATCTCAGGCTTGAGCATCATGTAATGCAGCGGCGTGCCGTCCTCGGCGGGGATCGTGCCGTATTCGGGCGGCGTGTGGCTCAGCAGAAACGGCGTGTAGGGATGATCCGCGTCGAGCGCGTTTTCCTCGACCCAGACAAGCCGTTCCCCTCTCGTATCCGCGATGTAGCTTTGGGTCGGCTGGTCGGTCGCCGAACGGCTGATGAGGAGACCCTTGCCGGTCGGGTCCATGCTGGCCGAGTTGGTGTAGTCGGGATCGGTGAGCAGCGTCGGTTCGCTTTCGGCGGACAGGCTGGAGACGTAGACCTGTTCTGTCAGGACGTCGGTCACCGCACGATAATACAGCTTGTCCCCGTCCTCATCCACTCCGACCAGCGCGGTGACAGGCTCCTTGCGGCTCGTAAGCTGCGTCCAGTTCTCTCCGTCGAAGCGGTAGAAATTGCCGAAGCCATCCCGCTCCGACCACCACAGCAGGCTGCCATCTTTCAGGAAGCGGTAATTGTCCGACAGGTTGATCCAGTAATCGTCGCGCGCGGCGGTTTCGGTGAACCAGACCTCGCTCTCGCCCGTCGAAGGATCGACCTTGAGCATGTCGAGCACGGTCTGTTCGCGGTTCTGGCGCTGGACATAGAGATAGTCGTCCGGCCCCCAGTTCACGCGGGCGATGTAGATGTCGGTGTTATCACCAAGGTCCACCTTCACACGGTTCCCGCCATCAGGGTCCATCACATAAAGTTCGACAATCGCGTTGTCCGAGCCAGCGACCGGATAGCGCTGGTCGAAGACCTGCGTGCCGGTTGCACCGATAGCTGCGCGAGTGACGATGCCGACCGGGCTTTCATCTGTGCGCTGAACGGCGATGCGCTGGTCGTTCGGGCCCCACCAATATCCGGTGAGACGGCTCATTTCTTCCTGCGCGACGAATTCGGCCTCACCCCAGCGGATCGTGTCTTCTTCCTTTGGCGTGATCGGAGCCGCTTCGCCTCCCACTTCCCCGACCCACAGCTGGCGATCGCGCACGAAGGAAACGTAGCCCGCCTTGCTCGAAAGCTTGGGGTTGAGTTCGCTTTCCTCAGTATCGGTCAGGCGCTGAACGCTGCCATCAAGCTTGGCGAAATAGAGGTCGCCGTCGATGGGCACGAGAACGCCCGAGCCATCGCTCGCCCATTGGTAGGAGATGATACCCTTGAGACTGCCAACGCGTGCGCGCTCGCGCTGCATTTTTTCGTCTTCGGATAGCTCACGACCCGAACCGATCGCCTCGCTGTCGACCAGCATGCGCCATTCGCGCGTGGCAAAGTCATAGCCCCACAGGTCGTAGCGCGATGAATCCTCCTCGCGGTTGCGGAGCAGGGTCAGGTACTTGCCATCGGGCGAAAACTTCACCGCGCGCGGGGTCGGCCCGTTGAGCGAAGGCGAGGCAAAGACGCGCTCGAATGTGAGTTCAGGAGAGCTTTCGGTCATGTGCGCATCTGCCAAAGCAGTGGTCGGCAAAAGGATTGCGGCGGCGGCAGCAAGCAAAGCAGTTCGCATTTCAAGGAAAGCCCCTTCGTTGTCATTCGGGTCAGGCTCTCGCAATCGCGGACAATCTTTGCAACCCCGCAACGAAAAAGGGCGGCCCTTGCGAGGACCGCCCTTTAATGATTTCGCTATGCCAGCGAGGCGTTACGCCTTGGTCGTGTTGACCTTGCGCTCGGCGATACGCGCACGCTTACCGGTGCGGCCACGCAGATAGTACAGCTTCGCACGGCGCACGACACCGCGGCGGACCACGGTGATGCTGTCCACGATTGGCGCGTAAAGCGGGAACACACGCTCAACACCTTCGCCGAAGCTGATCTTGCGGACGGTGAAGTTGGAGCCCATGCCGCGGTTCGAACGCGCGATTACGACGCCTTCGAAGTTCTGCACACGCTCACGCTGGCCTTCAACCACCTTGACGCCGACGCGAACGGTGTCGCCTGCGCGGAAGTCGGGAATTTCACGTTCAACCTTGCCGATTTCCTCGGCTTCGATTTGCTGGATCAGGTTCACTGGTCCGTATCCTTGTTCTTTCGCCGCGCGCCAGAGGCAGACTGGTCCCGAGCGCCCTCATGACGCTCCCAAAGGTCCGGCCTGCGTAACCGAGTGATCTCTTCGCTTTTTGACTTTCGCCAAGCCGCGATCTTCGCATGATCCCCCGATCGCAGCACTTCGGGGATCGTGCGCCCTTCCCATTCGTAAGGTCGGGTATATTGCGGGTATTCAAGAAGGCCGTCCTCAAACGACTCCTCGGTCCCGCTAGAAGCCGCGCCCATTACTCCGGGAAGCAGCCGAATGCAAGCGTCAAGTATGGCAATCGCCGCCGTCTCTCCGCCCGAGAGGACGATGTCGGCGAGGCTCACTTCCTCGATCTGCGGGCGCGCTTCGAACAGGCGCTCATCGAAGCCCTCGAAGCGGCCGCAGATGATGGTGACGCCGGGACCTTCTGCGATCTCGCGAATGCGGGCCTGGGTGATGGGTTTCCCACGCGGTGTCATCGCAAGAATCGGACGCTCATCCGCGACGCTGTCGACCGCCGCGCCGAGGATATCCGCCTTGAGGACCATTCCTGCCCCGCCCCCTGCGGGCGTATCATCCACGGTGCGGTGCTTATCCGTGGCGAAATCGCGCGGGTTGACGGTTGCGCAAGACCAGTCTCCGCGCTCCAGCGCCTTACCCGCGAGGCTAGTGCCGAGCGGGCCGGGAAACATCTCGGGGTAGAGCGTCAGGATGGTAGCGACGAAGGTCATTCGAAGACTTCACTTTCGCTCTCGTTGCAAAGCGCCAAATTCTGCACGCACAAACGAAAGGCGCAAAAGAATGAAAGCAACGCTGCACCACCCAGAAGAAAAACATCCCACTGGCTCGTTTCGGCGATCGCTGGAACAACGCCTTCAATCTGCCAGTGCGCTCTGCTGCCGACATAAAGCAGCACCAGCGAACCAATCGACCCGATCACCGAGAGGACGACAATCGTCCCGGTGGTCAACCCATCTTGCCGTCGCAGGAGCAGCCTAGCTATAAACCGCGAGCCAAAGAACGCGATTGCCAAAGAAGCCAGTACTTCGATCACGCCTGCACCTCAATCACTCTCCGCCCGCGCCCCAATTCACCCCATCCTTCGCCCGCGTATCAACGTGAAGTTCAAACACATCGGGCCGCGAATAATGCCCGTCGGTGTCGAGGCTCGCGAGGCCCTGTCCGATCTCGCTCAGGTCCAGTTCGGCGTGCAGAATTTCCTCGCCCTCACCCGCCTGCGCTAGCACCCGGGCATCGGGCGCGATGATCATCGAACCGCCGCCGTTGAGCATGTCGCCTTCGATTGCTTCGAACAGCGCTTTCACGTCTGCATCCCCGCCGACCCGCTCCAGCCCCTCGAACAGGTCGCCGCGCCGTTGCACCAGTCCCGCCGCCAGCACGAAGCAGCGTCCCTCCATCGCGTAATGGCGTGAAGCGATCCCGTATTCCTCCCGCACAGTCGGCCAGGCCGCCACATGCACGCTTTCGCCCAAATTGTGCATCGCCGCGCGGGCTAGCGGCATCCAGTGTTCCCAGCAGATGAGGTTGCCCGCCCGGCCCCATTCGGCCTGATGCACGCCCAGCGTCGAGCCATCGCCGCGCATCCAGATCAACCGTTCGCCATGGGTCGGCACCAGCTTGCGGTGGTCGAGCGGCGCTTCGCCCGGGCGAAACAGCAGCTGGTTGTTGTAAAGGCTCTGCCGCACCCGCTCATGCGCGCCGATGGAAATGCACGCGCCGCTCTCGTCGCACAGTTCCTGCAAGGGCAGCAACCGCTCGTCCCCCGGCACAATCGCATTGTCGAGCATGATCCGGTGGCACGCCTTGGTCCCAGGATTGTCCCACAGCGCCGCGCCCCTCGCCTCGTCCAGCCACAGCGGATATCCGCCCAGAAAAGTCTCTCCGAAAGCGACCATCTGCGCGCCCGCATCAATGGCTTGCCTGGCAAGGTGCGCGGCCTTTTCGAGCCCGCCATCAAAGTCGAGCGGGATCGGGGCCGCCTGACAGATCGCTACGTTCAGTTTGGTCATGGCCCGCCCCTACTCGCGCGCGCTAGCCCCCGCAACCGCCGCATCCTCCGCCGCAGCCGCTGCCGCCGTCACCGCTGTCGCTGGATGCGCCGCCATCGCCGCCTGTACCGGCCTGACGCGCGGCATGGACCGGCTCCCACGGCGTGCCGACCAGTACACCTGTGCCGAAGATCGCAACGGCATAGCCCGCCTCGTTTGCTTGCGGAGCGCGGCGCAACCGGCTGCTGTTCTGCTCAAGCGAGCGGACAATCTCGTTGCCCGCCATCGTCCGCGGATTGCCGGTCACGAAACGCAACAGGCCAAGGACCAAAGTGATGATGATGAGCGCCACGAGGAACCCGGTCGGCTCCCCAATCGCGGAACCCGCCTGTTGGCGATAAAGCCCGATGGCGATCAGCGCGGCATAGGGCGCGGCTGACAGGGCGCGCAACTTCCACCGCTCGCCTTCGTCCATCATCAGGCCGCGCCGGATCAACCGCGTTTCCACCGCCGCCGCCTGCGCCTTGATCGAACGGCCAGCCTCGGCGGCGCGAAAGCCACCAACTTTGGCGAGGATCGCGCGTTCGCTGGCATTTTCCGCCACCCCCGTCTGCCGGACCGCGAGTCTTTTCTTCTCGTCCACATCGAGAGCGCCTTTCGCAAAGAGCGAGGAGAGCACCGCAACGCTCAATCGGTCAGCGCCGCCGGTCAGGACAGCGACCTCCTCCATATCCTCGACCTCTCCGCGCCTGCCTTCGGGGCGCAGGTTCGCCGGAATCCAGAGGCCTGCGAAAATGCAGGTGACGAGCATTATGCAATAGAAAACGAGGAAATCGCCGCCGGTGTAAGACGCGAAAAGCTCCATCAGAATATCACTCCCACTACGACCGCGATGCCCACACCGAGCGCGATCCAGCCAAACGCGCCGAGGATAGCGACGCGCCTTTCCAGTACCATAACATCATCGCGATTAACGCGAATACCCTTGGGGTCGTGGCCAAAACGGCGCTGTGCGGCGGGCCAGATGTCGGGCGGCGCAGGCTCGCCAAACGCGTCTTCGTAGAGTTCGAGCGTCTCTGCGTACTGATCGTAGAACCGCGACTTTTCCGCCGCTCCCCCGGCGGTGGGACCGTGGTGCATGTCGCATTGCAGGATTTCCTCGCAAAACTCGCCCCAATAGTCGCGGCTGTATGTGAGGTGCAGGTGCCATGCCTGATCGACGGCGTCAGATGGCGTGACCTCCTGCCCGGCGGTGACCGCGAGGTAGCAGAAGCGCTTGTATTCACAGATCACGCGGCTGGTGAACCCGGCCTCCCAGCGGTTTTCGCGTGCGAGCCGTGCGGGAAAGGACAAGGTGGCCGTTTCCGGGCCGATCACATAGCTATCGAGCCGCTTCCACAGATCGGTGGAAGTCGCGTAGTCGATAGGGGGACCGGACGCGCTCATAAGCGCTACTGGTCGGCGAAATCCTGTGAAATGACAAGCCGGACGCTGTCCCATTCTATCACGGCAGCCTTGGTCATCGGGACCATGATCGCCTTGAGGCCCTTTTCAGGCGGCGGGTCGAGCGCGATTTCGATGATATCGGTGGCGCCGAAATTCTGGACCGCGATTACCTTGCCGATCGCGTTTCCGGCGTCCGTTTCGACGGCAAGCCCGATCAGGTCGGCGTGGTAATACTCATCGTCGTCAAGTTGAGGCAGCGCCCCGCGCGAAATCGTGAGCACGGTGCCGCGCAGCTTTTCGGCCTCGCCGCGCCCATGCACCTCGGCAAAGCGGGCGATTGCGCCGCCCTTGTTGTCCGAACGGATTTTCTTGAGGGTCAGCGTGCGCTCACCCGATTTTGTGTCGAAGCTCTTGTGCTGGCGAAGGGTATCGAGCCCCTCGCCAAACAGCTTCAGGCGGACCTCGCCCGCCACGCCGTGCGCGCCGGTGATGGCGGCCAATTCGACCAGACCGGGCGCAGCTTGCGTGTCGGACGTTTCCTTCAAGACGAGGCTTAGCCTTCGGCCTTGTCTTCAGCAGCTTCTTCCGCCGGTGCTTCTTCGGTCGCTGCTTCTTCAGCAGGAGCCTCTTCAGCGGGCGCTTCTTCTGCGGGCGCTTCTTCTGCCGGAGCTTCGGCTGCTGCCTTGGCTTCTTCTTCAGCGGCCTTGGCTGCTTCTTCGGCTTCCTTCAGCTTATCAGCCTTTTCCTCGGCGCGTTCCTTGGCCTTTTCGCCCGGTTCTGCCTTGTTCGGGTTGTTGCGGGCCGGACGTTCCATGATGCCAGCCGCATCGAGGAAGCGCAGGACGCGGTCGGACGGCGTGGCGCCAACGCCGAGCCAGTACTTGGCGCGGTCTTCGTTCAGCTTGACGCGGTTCTCGTCATCCTTGGCGAGCAGCGGGTTGTAGGTGCCGATCTGCTCGAGATACTTGCCGTCACGCGGGGAGCGCGAGTCCGAAACGACGATGCGGTAGTAAGGACGCTTCTTCGCGCCACCGCGCGACAGACGGATTGCAACTGCCATTGTAGATTACCTTTCGAGTTTAAATATCTGAATTTGTTTATTTTGTGAGATTACTTTTTCTTCGGCCCGCCAAGGCCGGGAAGTCCGGGTGGCAAACCGCCAGCGCCGCCGAGGCCGGGCAATCCGCCCCCACCGCCGGGGCCGCCCATGCCGGGGGGCATTCCGCCCGGCAGGCCGCCAGAGCCGCCGAACATGCCGGCCAGCGCCTTGAGCCCGCCCATCTTGCGAAGCTGTTTCATCGCGCGGCTCATTTCCTGGTGCATCTTGAGCAGCTTGTTGACGGTCTGAACGTCAGTTCCGCTGCCCGCCGCGACGCGCTTCTTGCGCTTGGCGTTCATCAGTTCGGGACGCTCGCGCTCCTTGTTGGTCATCGAGGAGATGATCGCATCCATGTGGACCAGAACCTTGTCGTCCATGTTCGACGCGGCCATCGCCTGCTTGGCCTTCTTCATGCCCGGCATCATGCCGGCGAGCATTCCGAGGCCGCCCATGTTCTGCATCTGCTTCAGCTGCATGCGCAGGTCGTTGAGGTCGAATTTGCCCTTCTCGAAATTCTCGGCGAGCTTGGCGGCCTCTTCTTCCTTGATCGTCGCCGCCGCTTTTTCGACGAGGCTGACAACGTCGCCCATGCCGAGGATGCGGTCCGCTACAGAGCCGGGGCGGAAGGTTTCGATCGCGTCGAGCTTCTCGCCCGTCCCTGCAAACTTGATCGGCTTGCCCGTGACTGCGCGCATCGAAAGCGCCGCACCGCCGCGCGCATCGCCGTCCATCCGGGTGAGCACCACGCCGGTGAGCGGGACTTCGCCGGAGAAGCTCTGCGCGACGTTGACCGCGTCCTGACCCGTCAGCGAATCAACGACCAGCAGCACTTCGGTCGGCGCGGAGACTTGGCTGACGGCCTTCATCTCGGCCATCAGCGCTTCATCGACATGCAGGCGGCCTGCGGTGTCGAGGAGCAACACATCGAAATTCTGCAAGCGAGCCGATTCCATCGCGCGGCGTGCGATATCGACCGGCTGTTGCCCTGCAACGATCGGCAGGGTCGCGACTTGCGTCTGCTCGCCCAGCACCGCCAGCTGTTCCTGCGCCGCCGGACGGTTAACGTCGAGCGAGGCCATCATGGCCTTCTTGCCGTAGCGTTCGCGGATCAGCTTGCCGAGCTTTGCAGTGGTGGTCGTCTTACCCGAGCCCTGAAGCCCGACCATCATGATGACGACCGGAGGCTTTGCATCGAGGTTCAGCCCCTCGGTCGCCTCTTCGCCTTCCTCGCCCGAAAGCATCGCGACGAGTTCGTCGTGGACGATCTTGACGACCTGCTGTCCCGGCTTGACCGCTTTCAGGACTTCCTGACCGATCGCCTTTTCAGTGACGGCATCAATGAAGCGCCGCGCAACCGGAAGAGCAACGTCAGCTTCGAGCAGCGCAACGCGTACTTCGCGCATGGCATCGCGAACGTCCTGTTCGCTGAGCGCACCGCGTCCCGTGAGGCGATCGAAGACGCCGCCAAGGCGGTCGGACAGATTGTCGAACATCGTCTTCAAACTCCTCTCGGACCTGCGAAGTCCGATAAACGCGAAAAACGCCGGCGGACGAAACCTCGTCGGCCAGCGTGCGGAGCCATCACAAAGGACAACTCACTGTATGTCTTTCGATGGTGGAGCCTAGCGGGATCGAACCGCTGACCTCAACACTGCCAGTGTTGCGCTCTCCCAGCTGAGCTAAGGCCCCAATTCATCGATGTCGTGACCTCATCAAAGGTAAGGCCACACCCCTGCTTTCGCAAGGGAGCGCCCCATTAAGACGCGCCCCCATCAAAGGCAAGAAGTAATTTCGGTTGCATTGCAACCGCAAGGGCGACCGCCCGCCCGCAGGCGCCCGGAGCGCAGCGGAGGAGCGGCGCCGAGGACGCGCGCCCTGATGGGGGCGCGCAGGCTTCGATCAGGTATCGTCGTCTTCGTCGTCGCCCTTGCCCTTGGCCACGCCAAGGTCATCGTCGCCGCCAAGGTCGACGTCGTTGTCGGGCGAATCGTCGTCGTCGTCGATGTTTTCGATGTCTTTCAGTTCATCATCATCGTCGCCGCTCAGATCGCTGTCGGCTTCCTGATCCTTCTTCTTGGGATCGTCGATCGGGATCGGCTGCTTCGACTTCAGCACGGGTTCCGGTTCCCAGGTGTTGCCGCATTCGATGCAGGTGACGGGATCGTCCTTGCCCAGGTCATAAAAGCGGGTTCCGCAGTCGGGGCAGGAACGCTTGGTTCCCCATTCAGGCTTCGCCATTTCGATAGTGTCCTTAGTCTTGCCGCCAGTGCGACTGCGGCACGGGTAGTTTGTAAGCTTGTGTGGGACCGGATCGCCTCTTTATCAAGGTATCGGTCCGAAAGTGCGGCGCGCCTTGCCAGATGGTAGAGCCGCTGTCAAAGACCTGCGCGCCATGGGATCGTACACATTCACCTCATCAGCGCCGCTAAAGGGTCGCCTTCGCGTGCCCGGCGACAAGTCGATCAGCCACCGCGCGCTGATGTTTGCAGGGCTTGCCGTGGGTGAGAGCCGGATCACCGGCCTGCTCGAAGGTGAAGACGTGCTCGCCACCGCCGCCGCGATGCGCCAGCTCGGAGCGCAGATCGTGCGCGAGGATGACGGCAGCTGGCGCGTGAACGGGGCGGGTCTGGGCAGCCTGATCGAGCCGCGCGCCGCGCTCGATATGGGCAATTCGGGCACCTCGACCCGGCTGATGATGGGCCTGCTCGCCAGCCATGGGCTTACCGCGACCTTCATCGGGGATGCGAGCCTTTCAGGCCGTCCGATGAACCGGGTGATCGAACCGCTGAGCCAGATGGGCGCGAGTTTCGAGGCCTCCGCTGGAGGCACCCTGCCCTGCATGCTGCGCGGCGCATCGCCCGCCGTGCCGATCACCTATCGCCTGCCCGTCGCAAGCGCGCAGGTGAAAAGCGCCGTGCTTCTCGCAGGGCTTAACACGCCGGGGATAACCCGCGTCATTGAGCCTATCGCGACCCGTGATCACACCGAACGAATGCTGACCGGGTTCGGCGCGAAGCTTGAAGTGGGCGAAGAAGACGGAGAACGCGTCATCGCCATCCATGGCGAGGCTGACCTTCAGCCGATGGACGTCACCGTCCCCGGCGATCCGTCGTCCGCCGCCTTCTTCCTGGTTGCCGCCAGCATCGTTCCGGGCAGCGATCTTGTGGTCGAGAATGCTGGCCTCAACCCGACGCGCGCTGGGATTGTCACGGTGCTCAAGCAGATGGGCGCAGATATCGAGGAACTGGACCGGCGCGAGGTCGGAGGCGAGCCCGTTGCCGATCTGCGCGTGCGCCATGCTCCGCTCAAAGGCATTGAGGTCGACCCCGCCATCGTCCCGAGCATGGTCGATGAATTCCCGGTGCTGTTCGTCGCCGCCGCTCTGGCCGACGGGACCACGCGGACAACGGGCCTCGAAGAACTGCGCGTCAAGGAAAGCGACCGCATCTCCGTCATGGCCGCCGCCCTTACCGCAGCAGGCGCGCGGGTCGAAGAGCAGGAAGACGGCCTCATCATCCACGGTACGGGCGGAGAACCGCTGCGCGGAACCTCCAACGCGCGGGTCAAAACCTATCTCGATCACCGCATCGCGATGAGCATGGCGGTGGCGGGTCTTGCAAGCCGCGACGGCGTCGAAATCGACGACACCGACCCGATCGCGACCAGCTTTCCCACCTTCATTCAGCTGCTCGAACACGCCGCGCAATGAAGGAGAAGATCGCGCTCTACTCGCTTGGCATCGGCATCTTCGTGCTCGGGTCGGTCATCTACGACCATCTCGTTCACGGCGAGGCGATCCAGCTCGGCAGGCTGTGGCTGGCGGTGCTGTTGCTGCCGGTTCTCGGCTATTTCATCTGGCTGCGCTGGGACTGGGCGCCGAACGAAGGCCGTAAACGCTTCAAGCGCGAGAGGCAGGCCGCGAACGAATTCCGGCAAAAGGTCGAGGCGGAAAAAGCCGCTGTCGCCCAGAGGGACCCACAATGACCACCCCGCTCGATATCTATTCGATGATCGGCTTTGTCGGCACGGCCTGCATCATCGGAGCCTACGCCTATCTCACCTATGTCGAGAAGCCGAACCCCTTCATCCTGCACGGCACCAACCTGACCGGCGCAGGCCTGCTGACGATCAGTCTGCTGGTCCACACCAACTGGCCGAGCCTGGTGCTTGAAGGGTTCTGGGCTGCCATCGCGATCTTCGGGCTGGTAAAGGCATTTCAGAAAAGGAAATCCGCTCAATGATCATCGCCGTCGATGGCCCAACCGCATCGGGCAAAGGCACGATTGCCCGCCGGCTTGCCGAGCATTTCGGCGTGCCGCATCTCGATACGGGGCTTCTTTATCGCGCGGTCGGGCGGCAGGTTGCCATCAACGGCGGCAATCCGGACGAGCCGGCCGATGCGCTGGCGGCCTGCGACTTTCCCGATGAGCTGATGGATGACGACATTCTGCGCGCCGAGGAAACCGGCGGGTTGGCAAGCCGCGTCTCGGTTCATCCGGCAGTGCGAGAGGCGCTGTTCAAGCGCCAGCGCACCTTTGCCGAGCAGCCGGGCGGCGCTGTCCTCGACGGGCGCGATATCGGGACCGTGATTGCGCCTGATGCCGATGTGAAGCTGTTCATCACCGCCAGCGTTCAGGAGCGCGCAAAACGGCGCTGGCTGGAAATGATCTCGAAACAGATGGACCACGAGGAGGAAATCCCGCTGGTCGAGATTGAAAAGGACATCGTTGCCCGCGACGCCCGCGACATCAATCGCAAGGACGCCCCGCTAAAGGCCGCGCCCGATGCGCTGGTGATCGACACCACCGCCTTCGACCGTGAGCAGGCTTTCGAGACGGTTCTGGAGGCGGTCGAAGAGGCGTTGCGCACGAGATAGCGGCAGGACGAAAGCGCTTTCCTACAGCCGGGCAGCGGAGGCATTGTCGCGGCGATGAAAACGTTCTTTCTCACCGCGACAAAACTGGAAAGTCACACATCCAACACGGCTTCGCGCCAGATCCTTCGTTCGAAACCCGCGGAAAACGCGCGCTTGCAGGCTTATGCGCGCCAAAAGGCGTTTTTCCAAAACCACCCCTTGCGCGGTCCACACCCCACCTGCACACCCCCCTCACCCAGCGCAAATCGCTTGCTTTCGCGCCCGCTTTGGCTTAGGCGCGCGCCCGTTCTCGCAATCAATCCGATTGAAGGGACCTCTGCGGATGCATTCGGCTTCGCGGAGAGATCGGCCTCTTGCCCCGCTAGCCCGCGCAATGGTGCGTGGGAGGCGGTTTAAGACCCCGGTAAAACCGGTGGCCGGTAGCAAACGTGAAACAGGAAACGCCAACCTTATGGCAACTGCACCTAACCCGACGCGCGACGATTTCGAAGCGCTGCTCAACGAACAACTCGGCGGCGCCGACGATGGTGGCTTTGAAGGCCGCGTCGTAAAAGGCACCGTGACCGCAATCGAAGCCGGTCACGCCGTCATCGACGTAGGCCTCAAGAGCGAAGGCCGCATCAACCTCAAGGAATTCAGCAGAGGCGAAGACGATCACGGCCTGTCGGTCGGCGATGAAGTCGAAGTCTATGTCGACCGCGTAGAGAACGCTGACGGCGAAGCCATGTTGTCGCGCGACCGCGCCCGCCGCGAAGCAGCCTGGGACAAGCTCGAAAACGAGTTTGGCGAAGGCAAGCGCGTCGAAGGCCGCATCTTCGGCCGCGTCAAGGGCGGCTTCACCGTCGACCTCGACGGCGCAGTGGCGTTCCTTCCGGGCAGTCAGGTAGACATCCGCCCCGTGCGCGACGTCACCCCGCTCATGGAAGTGCCGCAGCCCTTCCAGATCCTCAAGATGGACCGTCGCCGCGGCAATATCGTCGTCTCGCGCCGTGCCGTTCTTGAAGAGACCCGCGCAGAACAGCGCAGCGAACTCATCGCCGATCTGGCAGAAGGTCAGGTGATCGACGGCGTGGTCAAGAACATCACCGATTACGGTGCGTTCGTCGACCTCGGCGGCATCGACGGCCTGCTTCACGTCACCGACATGAGCTACAAGCGCGTCAACCACCCGAGCGAAGTGATCGCCATCGGCGACACCGTGACCGTGCAGATCGTGCGCATCAACGCCGAAACGCAGCGCATCAGCCTCGGCATGAAGCAGCTTGAAAGCGATCCGTGGGATGGCGTTGCTGCCAAGTATCCGGTCGACATGAAGCTGACCGGCCAGGTTACCAACATCACCGAATACGGCGCATTCGTCGAACTCGAGCCGGGCATCGAAGGCCTTGTCCACGTCTCCGAAATGAGCTGGACCAAGAAGAACGTCCACCCGGGCAAGATCGTCTCGACCTCGCAGGAAGTCGAAGTGATGGTCCTCGAAGTCGATAGCGAAAAGCGTCGCATCAGCCTCGGCCTCAAGCAGGCCCAGCGCAATCCGTGGGACGAGTTCGCCGAGAAGCACCCGGTCGGCACCGAAGTCGAAGGCGAAGTCAAGAACGCCACCGAATTCGGCCTGTTCATCGGTCTCGACGGCGACGTCGACGGCATGGTCCACATGTCGGACATTGCATGGGGCATTTCGGGCGAAGACGCTCTGGCGCTCCACCGCAAGGGCGAGCAGGTGAAGGCCGTGGTCCTCGACGTCGATGTCGACAAGGAACGCATCAGCCTCGGCATGAAGCAGCTTGAAAAGGGCGCTCCGACCGAAGCAGGCGCAGCCGCAGCCGGTTCGCTCCGCAAGGGCCAGACCGTCACCGTCACCGTTCTCGAAGTCCGCGATGGCGGCCTCGAAGTTCAGGTTGGCGACGATGGCGCAACCGGCTTCATCAAGCGCAGCGACCTTGGCCGCGACCGCGACGAACAGCGCCCCGACCGCTTCCAGGTCGGCAGCAAGGTCGACGCGATGGTCACCGGTTTCGACCGTTCGAAGAAGCCAAACTTCTCGATCAAGGCGCGTCAGATCGCCGAAGAGAAGGAAGCAGTGCAGCAGTTCGGCTCGTCCGACAGCGGCGCATCGCTCGGCGACATCCTGGGCGAAGCGCTCAAGAAGTCAGACGACTGATTGCGTGGGACCGCGCATCCGGGCGGTCCTCCTCGCTAGACGCGCGGCAAGCCGCGCCCGCTGCGGACGGCCAGTCGACCTTTGACTGCCGTGACCAGGATCAAGGAAGGCCCGTTCTCCAACTCGGAGAGCGGGCCTTTCCTTTGGGATGATCGCCGAGCACGGGCCGCAGGTCCGCAAGGGCGACCGCCCGCCCGCAGCGGGTCCGTAGCAAAGCGAAGGACGTCTAGCGAGGACGCTCGCCCGGATGGGTGAGCGTAACACGAAGGACGCCGGGCCTTTCCTACTGCCGAAGACGTGCGTATGATCGCACCCATGCTCACAGTCCACCAGTTCCCCTGTCTGTCCGACAATTACGGCTTCCTGCTGCACAATTCGGTCACGGACGAGACCGCCGCAATCGATACGCCTGACGCAAAGGAATATCTGAAGCAGGCCGAGGCCAAGGGCTGGACGATCACTCACATCTGGAACACCCATTGGCACCCCGACCATGCTGGCGGGAATGTCGAGATCGTGGAGGCGACCGGCGCTCGGGTGCTGGCTCCCAAGGAGGTCGAGAAGCTTTCGCCGATCGACCGCGTGGTGAGCCACGGCGATACGGTCAACTTGGGTGAACACCGCGCCGACGTAATCGACGTCTCGGGCCATACCAACGGCCATATCGCCTATCACGTGGTCGAGGACGGCATGGCCTTCGTCGGCGACAGCGTGTTTGCGCTGGGTTGCGGACGCATGTTCGAAGGGGAGCCTGAGCAATTCTGGCGCAGTCTCGAGCGCATCAAGCGGCTCTCCACCGGCACCGTGCTCTATTGCGCGCATGAATACACGCAGGCGAATGCGAAGTTTGCGCTTCACGCGGACCCGGACAACGAGGCGCTTCAGGAATACGCGCGTGAGATCGACGAGAAGCGCGCACGCGGCGAATGGACCGTTCCCACCGTGCTCAAGCGCGAGCTTGAGACCAACCCCTTCCTGCGCGCTGACGATCCGGCGATGATGGAGCGCTGGGGTGGTGATGCACCGCACGAGACCTTTGCAGCGCTCAGGGCGGCCAAGGACAGTTTCTGAGACCTCCATTCGTCATTGCGAGCGAAGCGAAGCAATCCGTGGACCGATTGCCGAAAGCCATGTCAGTGGTCCATGGATTGCCGCGTCGCATCGCTCCCCGCACTGACGAGGCAAACCCATGAAAGCTCTTCGCGTAAACGCGCTGTCTGACGATCTGTCAGGCGTCGAACTTGTCGATATGCCCTCCCCCGAGCGCGCGCCCGGTGACGTTCTGGTCCGCGTGCGCGCCGCCTCGCTCAACTTTCCCGACCTGCTGATGACCAGGGGCGATTACCAATTCAAGCCTGAGGTGCCCTTCATCAGCGGCCTCGAATGCGCGGGCGAGGTGATCGAGACGGATCCGGACAGCGGCTTCGCGCCAGGCGACCGGGTTATGGGCGGCAACAAGACGGGCGCCTTTGCCGAACTGGCCAGCCTGCCTGCGCGCGGGCTGTCGCGCATTCCGGCAGGGTTGGACTACGCACAGGGAGCCGCGATGGGCGCGGCCTATTCGACAGCCTACACGGGTCTGGTCGAATTGAGTGGGCTGCAAGCGGGGCAGACGGTGCTGGTCCACGGAGCGAGCGGCGGTGTAGGCCTCGCGGCGTGCGACCTGGCCAAGGCGCTGGGTGCAAAGGTGATTGCCGCGACGGGCGTCGTGGACAAGCGCGACGCAATAGACGCCGCCTGCTCGCCGGACTCTGTCATTCTGGCTGAAGGACGCTTTCGCGAGCAAGTCGCGCGCCTCACCGATGGCCGTCTGTGCGACATCGTGTTCGATCCGGTCGGGGGCGATATATTCGACGAATCCACCCGCTGTGTGAGTTTCGGTGGGAAGCTCGTCGTTGTCGGCTTCACAAGCGGAAGGATTGCCGAGGTCGCAACCAACATCCCATTGATCAAGGGCTTCTCGATAGTGGGCCTGCGCGCCGGTGAGTACGCTCGGCGCTTTCCAGAGCGCGGTGCTGCAATAAACGCAGCGATTGCGCAGCTTGCGGAGGCTGGCCGGATCAGCCCCGCAATCGACCGCACCCTACCCCTCTCCCGCTGGCGCGAGGGCTTCGAAGCGATGGCGCGGCGGGAGTTGGTCGGAAAAGTCGTGTTCGAGCCAAGTGCCTGAATCAGAAAGGGCGGCCCAACTGGACCGCCCTCTCAAATCTGGTACCGGACAAAGCCGCTAGAGCGAGGCGATGACCTCGTCAGCCAGAGCCTTGTCAGCCTCGGCGTCGTGCTTGCTGGCGATGATCGTGCGCGACGCAGCGGCGGCAGCGTTGGCAGCGCTGGCGCGAACGCCGTCGACTGCTTCGCGTTCGGCTGCGGCGATCTTGTCTTCGGCCATGCGCTGACGGCGAGCGACCATCGCTTCGCTGTCGGCCTCGGCCTTGGCAAGGATCGCGTCGGCTTCGCGGCTAGCGGTTTCCATCATCGCTTCGGCGTCTTTCTCGGCCGAGGCGATCTTGGCGGCATATTCGTCGCGCAGCTTTTCGGCTTCGGCGCGAAGGTCCTTGGCCTCGTCGAGCTGCGCCTTGATCTGGGCGATCTTGGCGTCGAGACCGCCGGCAATCGCGCCGGGAACCTTCTTCCAGACCACCACCCCGATCAGGACGAGCATCGCGAGCGAAACCCACTGATAGTCCTGCAGACCGAAGGCAGACGGCGCACCGTCTGCGGCGACGATGAGAGTGAACAGCTTAGCCATTGGCGAGAGCCTTCTGCACGGCGGACTTGGCAGTCCGCTTGTCTACCGTGGCTCCTGCGAGCCGGGCGACGATGTCCTGGGTAGCCTCTGCCGCCACGTCCTCGACCTCGGCCATGGCGCTGGTGCGTGCGGCCTCGATCTCGGCCTCGGCGGAGACGAGTTGAGCGTCTAGACGCTCCTGCGCCTTGGCCAGCTTCTTCTCGGACGAAGCGGAGGCCTTGGCCTTAGCTTCGGCGATCAGGCCCTGGGCCTTGGCGCGGTTGGCGTTCTCACGCTCGCGCCATGCCTCTTCCTGGTCGTCGGCCGCGTCGCGGGCGGCCTGCGCGGCGGCAAGGTCGTCGGCGATCTGCTTGTCGCGCAGCTCCACGGTGCCCATCACCTTGGGCACCATGCCGCGACCGATGACGAAGAATGTGAGGCCGAAGAAGACCAGCAACCAGAAGATCTGGCTGGAATAGGTCTCGGCGAGCTGGGCTATCTGGGGCATTGAGCGCTAGTCCGCAGGTTCAGAAATCGGGATGGATGCGGGCCGGACGGAGCGAATCCGTCCGGCCCGGCGATCCGAATAGGCTTAGGCGCCGACGACGAAGATCAGGATCATCGCGACAACGAACGCCAGCAGGCCGAGAAGTTCGGCAGCTGCGAAGCCGATGAACAGACGACCCTGCTGGCCGTCAGCTGCGCCCGGATTGCGCAGTGCGCTTTCGAGGAACGAACCGAAGACGTTACCAACGCCGATCGCGGCCATACCGGCACCGATCGCTGCGAGGCCGGCGCCAACGAGTGCTGCTGCTTGAGGTTCCATCGTAAAAACTCCTTGAAAATCAAATCTGTTGGAAAGGGAAGGTTGTGAAAATCAGTGAAGATGCTCGGCGTCGTTGATGTATAGCGACGTGAGCAGTGCAAAGACGTAGGCCTGAATGCCTGCGACCAGGATTTCGAGCGCCGAGATGCCGATCATCAGCAGGAAGCTCGGGAAGCTGACCAGCAGCCCGAAACCGACGCCCGCATTGATGCCGTCCATGACGAAGCTCGACAGAACCTTCAGCAGAACGTGGCCCGCCATCATGGCGACGAAGAGACGAAGCGCCAGGCTGAACGGACGCACGAGGAACGAGATCAGCTCGATCGGGAAGATGATCGGGATCATCGGCAGCGGCGTACCGTGCGGCACGAACAGGGTGAAGAACTTGATGCCGTGCTTCCAGAAGCCGACGATCAGAACGATCGAGAAGCTGATCACCGCGAGCACGCCGGTCACCGTGAAGTGGCTGGTGAAGGTGAACGGGTGGAGGAATGCAAGACCGATCGGCAGCAGGCCAAGCAGGTTGCCGAACAGGATGAACATGAACAGGCTGAAGATATAAGGAAGGTACTTGCGCCCTTCCTTGCCGATGTTCGCTTCCAGCATGTCGTCGATGAAGCCGGTGAAGGTCTCAACCGCCATCTGCCAGCGACCAGGGACCAGTTCACGCTTCATGCCGCCAAAGACGAACGCCCACAGCAGAACCGTGGTGATCGCCATCCAGAGAGCGGAATTGGTGAATGCGATGTTGAAGCCAGCGATTTCCCAGGATTGGCCGAGCAGCGGCTCAATCTGGAATTGCTTCATCGGATCGACTTTGCCTTCTTCGGCTGCCACGACCTTGTTGTATCCCTGATACCTGTAAAAACGCGGCCCCTTTATGAGGACCTATTCGGGGTCCTTGGGGGCCGTGTTTGCCGCACGAATAATGTTCCTGAAGGCCACGCCAATTCCGAGGAAAAGACCAACCAACAGACCCCATGGAAGCGTTCCGAACAGGGCATCGACTGCCCACCCGATCACGCTGCCTCCAAGAATACCGCCGAGCAGATCTGCAAGGACCCGGTTGCCGCTGCGATAATTCGCATCAGCCCCCTGGACCTTCGATCGGTTGCGTTGATCTTCACGCTCGCGTGCGGCCTTGAGCCGCGCTTCGAGCGCGTCGATCCGCGCATCCTCAGCGATGGGTTCTTGGGCGGGTTTCTCGTCGCTCATACTGCTTTCCGGATTGAGGTAAGCGAAGCACGCGACAACGAGGTGCCCGCCAAGGGCGTGTGCCCCCTAGAAGAGGGCAAAACCCGAGTCAATGGTAGGGTGTTGCGCTTTCCTCACGCATTGAAGCGTGGAGTGGAAAATCACGGGCAGGCAGGCAGGCGCTGCGGGGGTGCATCGGTGCGCGTTTGCCAGCTTCCATCGGGCGCTTCGTACTTTTCACCGGGCACCGTGCGCGCGATTGCCTGACACCCTGCGGTGGTCGCATACTGTTCAAGCGTCGCGTTGTTTTCCTTGGCTTTTTCGGCATAGACCGCGCGGCGACGGATGTTGATATCGTCCACCATCCGCTGAAGCGCAGGCGTCGCATTGCCGACAACTCCCAGATAACCGTCCATTTTTTCGCCAACGGAACCGTTAGCACGCGCGGCGGCATAAGCGGGATCGCGCTGCGCCGAGGCAGGCGCGACGACGCCGGTAACGGCAATGAGGCCAGCAGCGGCAGCAAGCATGGTGTTGCGGATCAGGGTCATGGGTCTATCGTTCCTCCAATCTTCATCGAGCGCGTTCGCTTATCAGAAGATATCTGCGTTCTCTTCAATCGTGTTGCTGGCATCCTCTGCCAGCCGGTATAGCACTTCAGCACGGATATTGACGTTCAGCTCGATCACGATGGGTTCTTCGGGTGCAGAAACATTGATACACCCCGAAAGCGCCAACGCGCCCGAAACTGCCAGTCCGGTCCCGAAAATCCGGGTCCTCGCCATATCTTTTCCCCTGTTGCGCCCTTTGCCATGTCTTTCGCACGGTGTGGCATCCGGGTGAACCGGGGTCAATTTATGCATCGTCATGGCAGATTATCGCTTTCTGGAGGTTGAACGGTCGATTCATCGCGCAGGAGCGCTTCTGTGGATTCATCGCGCCTTGGTATGATTTCCTCGACAGGCGCAGGAAGTTCGGGGCCCGGAGAGGGCTGCGGTTCGGTCTCGATCGGCGCAAATTCTCCGATTCCCAGAGACTCGCGCATCGCAGGCGTGTCGAAGATCGTCGGGTCGAAAATTCCGCGAACGATGGTGGCGAGCAGGTAGAAGTTTTCGGAACGTACATTGACGTTGAACCGGATCGGCAGGTCGGCAAGCTGGCGGGTGATGAAGTTGCGGCTCGCCCCCTCACCCTGCCTCACACCGTCGATCTTGAAGTTCGTGACGATCTCGCCGGCAAGGTCGCCGTTCAGTTCGACTGCCATCTGGTTGTAATCGAGCGAACGCAGCGAGTTGAACGCGTAATTGGCAATCGCGCCAAGGTCTTCGTAGGTCAGTTCGCCGACATAGGAGACGTTGCCGCCCGGTGGTCGCGAGATCAACAGCCCTCCATTGATCGAGCCATTCCCGTCGGCATCGAAAAACATCGGAATCGTCCCGTCGAATGTGCCGGTCGCGCCTATGTTCGAAAGCTCCATCTGCGTGACGAAGGTCGCCGCATCGAGAGCGATGAGTTCGAAGACATAGCTCTGGCCTTCACCGCCGCCGAAATTGATCTTGGTCGGGCGAAGGATCAGCGTGCCGCCCATGAAGGGCCAGCGCCCCTCTTCCACGGTGACAAGGGTACCGCCGGTCAGCGAATAGGCGACCTGCCCACCAAGGGCCTCGATACCGGGATTGACCGTTCCGATGTTGAGCACCTGACCCGGCGCGGTCGTAAGGCCGAGGAGGTCGGTGAACTCAATCTCCCCGCTCACCTGCTGCACCGGTCCGAATGCTGCGGCGAAATCGAAGTCATCCGTGCGGAACATGCCGGAGGAATCGATGCCATCGGGCGTCCATGTGATCACGCCATCGCCTCTGATCGTGCCTTGCGCTGCCGCCACGACACCGCGCGCGAGAATGGACAGATCGTCAGGCTGGAGGGCGTCGCCAAAGCGGATGCCGGGCACATCGATATCAGCCCTGCCGGTCCCTTGCGAAAGGTCATGCCGGATCGAGACGTTCGTAATGAGCGTGTCGCTTTCAGGATGGCGCAGGGCGGCGTCGGCAAGGATCGTATTGTCTTCGAGCACAAGCGATGCGCCGCGCGCCATCAGCGGTTCAAAGCGAGGGTCTGCGCCGTTTGCGGGGTCGACCCTGTCGCTCACCCTGAAAGCGCCATCCTCCACCAGCAAAGCGCCGTCTTGGTAGCTCCAGTTGCCGGAGAGTTGCGACAGGTCCAGCGGGACCACGTCCATTGCCGCGCTCGCTCCACTGAACGTGCCGCCCATGCTTTCGCCTAAACGCCCTTCCAGCTGCTCTGCTGCAAAGCGCACTGCGTTGTCCGGGTCGCCAATGACCGCCTCAAATCCCCTGAGCTCAAAGGGCCCCGGATAACGCAGCACTGCTGAGGACGCTGACAGCCGGGCGCGCGAATCCCCGATTGCACCTGACAAATCGAGCGCCTGGGTCGCAATCGATATGTCGAGCGCATCACGGTACCTGACCATCGCCGAGGCTCCCGCCTGCGGGCATACGGTCACGCGCCGTTCGTCGAGCGATAGCTGGTACAGTTCAAGCCCGCGCACCGCGACAGCGGTGCAGCGGCGACCGATCGCAAGACCAGCGGACGCAGAATAGGTGCCTTCCAACGGTACAAGCAGCCCATCCACCTTCCCTCCGGGTAGCGCCCCTTCAGCCTGAACCAGCCCGTTAAACGAGATTGCACCACCCGCGCTTTGCAGCAATGTCAGCCGCGGCACAGCGAGCGCATCATCACCTGAACCAAACTCGGCCGTCGCCATGCGCACCGCGATGTCACCATTCGCGCGGCGGTCCATCCGGCCGTTGATCTGAGGCAGGTCCGCCCCGCCGGTGAAGAAGTTCCCTGTCAGCAAGTTCCCAGCCTCGTCCGACTGCGAATAGCTTACCCGCGACAAGGCGAGCAGCGTTTGCCCGTCTGCGCTTCTCAAACGTGCTTCGGGGACAATCACACGCAACCCTTGCGGGTTGGTGCGAACCGTCACGTCCCCTGCAAGCCGTGCGTCGCGAAGCCCGTTGGTAAGGCCGCGCTCAGCCTTGGCAAGCAAGCTGGCGATGAACGTTCCCTCGCTTGCTTCTCGCAGGTCAGCAAAGGCGCTCCTTGCATCAAGCGCGAGCTCGGCGCGCTCGCCTGTGAACCGCGCGCTCCATTCGCCGCGTGACATGCTGTTGGTGAAACGAAGCTGCCCTTCGGCACCCAACTGACCGATATTGGCGTATGCGCTGGTGACGCCTGATGCGACCAGATCGTGGCGCGCGCTGAAATCGCCCATCGCGCCCTGTCGGTCACCCCCGAACCGCCACAAAAGGTCGACCTTTCCATCCAGAGCGCTCGCCGCGTCCCCTCCATATCCGATGTCAGCTGCAGCGATGCCCAGATTGCTGTCGAAAGAATCGAATGTGTCTGAGAATTCGACGCGCGCCGCAATGTCCGCGCTCGCCATCGAGGCGCCTTCGCAATCGAGGCCTCGCAGGCGAACGGGGCCATCGAAGATCGGCCTGCCGCTATCGACCAGCACATCGCCATAGACCGTCAGGCTATCAACGCTGCAGTTCTCGGTCCCGATTCCAGGCGCGGTCGCCGCTATGATCCCTTCGAACCCGCCGTCGAGCCGCCCTGCCCCATCGAGCTTTGCACCGATGACGCCAAAGTCGCTCTCGATCCGCGCACGCCCATCGACAATCGCGATATCGAACGCGGGAAGCCCCGGTGGCCCGTCGCTTTCGGCGTAGAGTACGGGATCGAGCGCGCCGAGGCTCAACCGACCATCACGGATTGCGCCGTAGAGCCTGGGCCGCACCAATTCGACCCGTCCGATCTGCGGTGTGCCGAGTGTCAGCACGACGTCGACATTGACCTGTTCGATCACGAGATCAGGCGACAAGGGATCGCCCACAACCACATCCTTGATGACCTGACGCTGCGGCCCGATCTCCGAGATTTCGTAGGTCGCCTCGATCCCATTCGCTTCGAGCGCGTCGTCGATCAGGTTCGCGGCTATTCGATCCCGCTCGATCCATGCAGCCGATCCGAACACGATGACAAAGATCACCGTCAGCAAGCTGAACCGCCAACGCCAGCGATCAGGCCACATTCCCCTCAGAAGCGATCGGCGCTCCATTGTGGAATCGAAAGGCGAAGGGGCGTCGGACATCTGTCTCTTCACTTGCGCGACACGGCTAGCAAAGGCAATTATGGCTTTGACAGATCGCAAACTTTTTACGTGACGGGACCCGGATTGCCTCAACCTGAAGACAGTTTCGATTTCGGCCAGACCTCCGCTTCAAAGCCCCCGCAAGTTTCCGATGCAGGCAAGATGGCAGGCAAAGGGCACCGCGAAAGGCTTCGAGAAAGGCTCTTGAAAGGCGGTGCGGAAGCGCTCGCAGATTACGAGGTGCTCGAATACCTTCTGTTTGCCGCGATCAAACAGGGTGACACCAAGCCGGTAGCGAAGGCCTTGATCGAGCACTTCGGTTCGCTCGCCAGTGTGCTGAACGCCGATCCGGCCGCGATGCAGCGCGTCAAAGGGGTTGGGAAGACCAGCGCCGCCGCGCTTAAATGCGTCGCCCTCGCCTCACGCCGTATGGCCCGCAGCGAAATCATTCAGAAGCCGCTTTTAGGAAGCTGGCAAGCGCTGATCGACTATCTCACGACCGACATGGCGCACCTCACGGTCGAGCGTGTACGCGTGCTTTATCTCGATGCGAAGAACCGGCTGATCGACGATCATCATGTCGGCGACGGTTCAATCGACGAAGCCGCCATCCACCCGCGCGAAGTGATCCGGCGTGCGATGGATGTGGGCGCGAGCGCGCTGATCCTCGTGCACAATCACCCGTCCGGCAGTCCCGAGCCAAGCCGGGCCGATGTCCAGATCACGCAGAAGATTGCCGAGGCCGGAAGGCTGCTCGGCGTGACCCTGCACGATCATGTCATCGTGGGACGCGAAGGTCATGTAAGCCTGCGCGCGAAAGGGCTGATCTAGACCTGCTTTTCGGTGATGAGCCTGACGCCCGAATGCTTGGCAAAGAAGCTCCACGCCCAGTTTACCGTTACGGTGACGCGGTTGCGCGCTCCGGTGAGAAAGCCGACATGGACAAGGCCCCACAGCCACCACGCAAGAGCGCCCGACAGTTTGAACAGACCGAAATCCGCGACCGCTGACTTTCGGCCAATGGTCGCAAGACTGCCCTGGTGCTTGTAAGCGAAGGGTCCCGGGCATGGCTTACCCAGCAATTCGGCCTCGATGACCTTGCTAACATGCACACCTGCCTGCTTTGCAGCCGGTGCCAGACCGGGAACGGGCTTGCCATCCCACGCCATGCTTCCAGCGGTGTCACCGATGGCGAAGACATCATCAATCGCCGAGCCGTGCTGATCTAGCACTCGCAAATTGTGGTTCACCTCGATCCGGCCTGCCCTGTCGGCCTTGGCGTCGAGCCATTGGGCGGCAGGGGACGCCTCCACACCCGCTGCCCAGAGAACGGTCTCGGTTTCGATCAGCGTGTCCTCGCCGATCCGCACATGGCGCTCCGCAATTTCGGTCACGCGCCCGCCAAGGCGCACTTCGACGCCAAGCTTTTCGAGCGAGGCCATCGCTTCGGCTGAGAGTTCTTCGGGGAATGCGGGCAACACCCGGTCGCCCGACTGGACTAGGATGACCTGCGCGCTTGACGGATCGCAGGTGCGAAACTCGCGCTCAACACTGACGCGGGCGAGTTCAGCGATGGCGCCGGCCAGTTCGACCCCGGTTGGCCCCGCGCCGACAATCACGAAAGTGAGCAACCTCTTGATCCGTTCAGGATCGCCCGACGCTTCTGCTTCTTCAAAGGCGTTCAGGATAGAGGCACGCACGGCGACGCCGTCTTCGATCGTCTTGAGGCCAGGTGCAAACGGGCCCCATTCGTCACGTCCGAAATAGGAGTGTGTCGCGCCCGTGGCGAGCACCAGCTTGTCGAATATCAGTTGCTGCTCGTGGTCGGTCTCGCTCGTGCGGTAGGTGATCGTGCGCGATACATTGTCGACGCCCTTCACCTCGCCTTTGATCACGCGCACATTCCCGTCAGACCGGAACAGACTGCGGATAGGCGTCGCGATATCAGCCGGGTTCAGCGTCGCCGTGGCTATTTGGTAGAGAAGCGGCTGGAACAGGTGGTAATTGCGCTTGTCGATCAGGGTGATGCGCACCGGTAGGCGCTTCAATCGTTCGACAGCTGCCAGACCGCCAAATCCGGCGCCGACAACCACCACATGCGGCCAGCGGTCGGGTATCTCGGAATAGTCGCGGTCGAACAGGATGTTCTTTTCGAGCCATTTCAGGATAGCGCGGTCAACCGATAGCCACCCTGCCCCCTTAGCCTCGTAAATCGCGAGGAAGAGAAACGGGAACAGAGTTATGTTGGGATGCGCGCCCGCAATCATGAAAAACGCGATCAGGAAGAACAGCGCGTAGGATACGATCACCGCTCCAAACCCGGTGAAGAAGAACGCTGCCCAAAGGATCGAAAGCCACGCAGGGAAGCCGGAGAAGATGCTGATCGGCAACCAGGTTTGCACGGCGACCGGAGGTTCGAAAATGCCTGCGGCCACCAGCAAGGTCACACCGAACCAGACCCGGATCGCGGCCATCACTTTTGGCGCGATGTGTTCGCGTGATAACTCCCACGCATTGACCGTTGGCCGGGCAAGAGGAAGCGCGCTCGCTTTCATGCCTGATGCAAGCACGCGGTCCATAGAAAGCGCGCCCGGTCCGTGAAACACGTACCAGATCAGCATGGCGCTCACGATGAGGTTGGTTGTGGTCGGGATATATACGGCCTGGCTGATCACAGTCAGCGCCGCCATCGCGAGAGCAGCTGGTCGGGTGAAGAAGCCCGCGATAAACAGGATCGGCCCGATCAATTCGATCGCCAGCCCCGTCATGGCCGCATTCGCCGGGCTCATCCATGTGACGGGATATTCATTCGCCGCGAGATAAAGCGCGGTGTCCCAGTCGGCAGCTTTGACGAGACCGGAACGCAGGAACCACATGCCGATGAAGAATCGCACGGCCAAATCGCTGAACGGCCAGAAGGTTTCCGTGCCCTCAAGATACCATTTGGTCCAGCGGCGCACCGTCACCCTCAGGAACGGCGGAAAGCGCTCCTCCTGAAGCTTGTCTGCATCAGCCACCGGCGCAGCAGACGTCGGCACGCTGTCAGGCGATGCATTGGTCATGGTTGTTCCTCCTGCCCGTCATTCGCGCTGAACGCGTCCCCGGTTACAGGTGATACCGCGAAGGCTGCTCTTGCCAAATTGCGCCTTCCGGCATAGCCGCGCCGGGAAAGCCGCTCTTCCACACTTTTCGAACGAAAGCCTTCCGCTCATGGTCCCCCGCTATTCCCGCCCCGACATGTCCGCCCTGTGGGAACCGGAAGCCAAGTATCGCATCTGGTTCGAGATCGAGGCGCATGCGACGCAAAAATTGGGTGAGATGGGTGTCGTACCGGAAAGCGCGGGCAAGGCGCTGTGGGACTGGTGGGCGACCAATCCCAAGATCGACGTAGAAGCCATCGATGCGATCGAGGCTGTGACCAAACATGACGTGATCGCGTTTCTCACCTGGGTGGCAGAGCAGGTGGGCGATGAGGCCCGCTTCATGCACCAGGGCATGACGTCCTCGGATGTGCTCGACACGACGCTGGCGGTTCAGCTGGCACGCGCTTCGGACATTCTTCTGGCCGACCTCGATGCGCTGCTGGCGGCGATCAAGAACCGTGCTGAAGAGCACAAATACACCCCCACCATAGGCCGCAGCCACGGCATTCACGCAGAGCCAGTGACCTTCGGGCTAAAGCTCGCGCAGGCCTATGCCGAGTTCGACCGGTGCAAAAAGCGCCTGATCGCTGCGCGCGAAGAAATCGCGACCTGCGCGATCTCGGGCGCGGTGGGCACTTTCGCCAATATCGACCCCGAAGCCGAAGCCTATGTTGCTGAGCAACTGGGTCTCAGCGTCGAGCCTGTCTCCACGCAGGTCATCCCGCGCGACCGCCATGCGATGTATTTTTCAACGCTCGCAGTCATCGCGGGCAGCATCGAACGGCTTGCAGTCGAAGTGCGCCATTTGCAGCGCACCGAAGTGCTAGAGGCAGAAGAATACTTCTCCAAAGGCCAGAAGGGTTCGAGCGCGATGCCGCACAAGCGTAACCCGATCCTCACCGAAAACCTAACCGGTCAAGCGCGCATGATCCGCGCCTATGCCCTGCCCGCGCTCGAAAACGTGGCGCTGTGGCACGAACGCGACATTTCGCATTCCTCGGTCGAGCGTTTTATTGGACCCGATGCGACGATCACGCTGGACTTCGCGCTCGCGCGTTTGACCGGGGTGGTCGAAAAGCTGCTCGTCTATCCCGAGCGCATGCAGGCCAATCTCGATTCGATGGGCGGGCTTGTCCATTCCCAGCGTGTGCTGCTTGCGCTCACGCAGGCTGGCGTCAGCCGCGAGGACGCCTACCGCCTCGTTCAGCGCAACGCGATGAAAGTGTGGGAATCGTCGGGCGCGCTGTCGCTTCTCGAACTGCTGAAAGCTGACGATGAAGTGACCGCAGCACTGTCCAACGAAGAGCTCGAAGAAAAGTTCGACCTCGAATACCACTTCAAGCATGTGGACACGATTTTCGCTCGCGTCTTCGGGTAAGCCGATTGCCAACTGGCGATACTTGTCACACCGCTAGACTCGTGCGCCAAATCGCCTAGGTTTGCGTCAACACAAAATGCCCGGAAAACACGGGTCGCGAAATCAAGGGGATCGAACACGTGCAGATCGTGCGTACAATTCTGTGGGTCTTGCTGGCGATATTCATCGTCGTCTTCGTTATGCTCAATTACGGAGAGCCGCAGCGCGTTCGGATCTGGCTGTCGGAAGACCCGGTTGGGTTCGACTGGCCTGTGGGTATCATCGCCCTCGTATTCTGGTTGCTCGGAGTTATCCCCACCTGGCTCTATCATCGCAGCGTCAAATGGAGCCTTGGCCGCCGCATCCGCAGCCTAGAAAACTCCATCAAATCCAACGCTTTGTCGCAGCGTCACCAGCCCGATGCGACCGTGGACAAGCCTGCGGATATCCCGGCAGAGCCTGGGGATACATTCGCCCCCACCCAAAGTTCAGCTCAGAAAGACGACACAGCCGAATGAGCAATCCGGTATACCTCGCGCTCGACGTCCCGCAGATCGAGCCAGCAAAGGCGCTCATCTCGAAGGTCAAAGCGCATATCGGCGGGATCAAGCTGGGGCTTGAATTCTTCTGCGCGCATGGCGGGCACGGCGTCCACGAGATCGCGCATATGGGCTTGCCGATCTTCCTCGACCTCAAGTTCCACGACATTCCCAACACCGTTGCGGGCGCGATGCAGGCAATCCACGTCTACGAACCGGCTATCCTCACCGTCCATGCAAGCGGCGGACGCGCGATGATGGAGGATGCCAAGGCGGCGGCAGCAGAAGGCTGCAAGGTCGTCGGCGTCACCATGCTCACCAGCCTCGATGAACGCGACCTTCGCGCAACCGGCACCGAAGGTACGCCGCACGATCACGTGATGCGCTTGGCCGAGCTGGCCCATTCCGCTGGTCTCGATGGAATTGTATGCTCCGGCCAGGAAGTCGGACAGGTGCGCAAGCAATGGAAGGACGGCTTCTTCGTCGTCCCAGGCCTTCGCCCGGCTGGCTCGCTGACCGGCGACCAGAAACGCACTGTCACCCCTCGCCAGGCACGCGATGACGGTGCAAGCGTGCTGGTCATAGGCCGTCCGATCAGCCGCGCCGACGACCCCGAAGCGGCAGCGCGGGCGATTGAGGCAACGCTGTAGGCGCGCGATGACCGATTACGCTACGCCCAACCTTCCGGCGCGCAATTTTGGGTCTACGGCGGCCTTCTATGCGCAGCTCGGATTTGATGAGGATTACCGATCGGAGAGCTGGATGATCGTGTCGCGCGGAAATGCGACGCTGGAATTCTTCCCCTATCCGGACCTTGAGCCCTACGAGAGTTCGTTCAGCTGCTGCATCCGGCTCGATGACCTTGCCGGGATGATGGCGCAGATTGAGGCCAGTGACGTGCCCGATGCGCGACAGGGCATTCCGCGATATCACCCAGCTGGTCCCGATCCGAGCGGTCTGACGATTGCCTATCTCATCGATCCTGACGGTTCGCTCATTCGGTTGATCCAGAACGACTGATCCGCGACAAGCGCAACTGATGACGATTGAGATCAAGATCTGCGGTATTTCGACAGCCGAGGCCGTTCTTGCCGCCGCACATGCAGGGGCGAGCCATCTGGGGTTCAACTTCTACCCGCCCTCACCGCGCTTTGTGTCGCCGGACCGCGCAGCTGAACTTGCTGCGATCACGCCTGCAAGCGTGAAGAAGGTCGGTGTGTTCGTGAATGCCGAGGATGCGTTTCTGGCCGAAGCCGTCACAAAAAGCGCACTCGATACGATCCAGCTTCACGGCAAGGAAGCGCCGGACCGCGTTGCCGAGGTGAAAGCGCGCTTTGGCCTGCCGGTCTGGAAAGTGCTGAGCGTCGAAACCGCCAACGATATCGATGCAGCAAGCGCCTATGCCGAAGTCGCTGACCTTATCCTGTTCGATACCAAGACGCCCAAGGGCGCGCTGCCCGGAGGGATGGGAATGGGGTTCGACTGGTCCCTGCTCGATGGCTTCGACAAGTCTGTAACATGGGGGCTAGCAGGTGGTCTGACACCGGAGAATGTCGCCGATGCCATCCGCGCGACCGGAGCCCCCCTTGTGGACACCGCATCGGGCGTCGAAGCTGCTCCCGGCGTCAAGGACGTGGACAGAATCGCCGCCTTCTGCAAAGCCGCGCTCGACCATGACTGAGAACACCCCTAATTCCTTCCGCACCCAGCCAGACGAGCGTGGGCATTTTGGCGACTATGGTGGACGCTATGTAGCCGAGACGCTGATGCCGCTGATCCTCGATCTGGAGCGCGAATATCGCGCTGCGCAGGCGGACCCGGCTTTTGCCGCCGAATTCGACGACCTGATGAAGCATTATGTCGGTCGCCCCTCCCCGCTTTATTTTGCGGAACGGCTGACGGAGGCTCTTGGCGGCGCGCAGGTATGGTTCAAGCGCGACGAGCTCAATCACACCGGCGCGCACAAGATCAACAATTGCATCGGGCAGATTCTGCTGGCGAAGCGCATGGGCAAGACCCGAATCATCGCCGAGACCGGAGCGGGTCAGCACGGCGTTGCAACAGCCACGGTATGCGCGCGCTTTGGCCTGCCTTGCGTGATCTATATGGGCGCAGAGGACGTGAAGCGGCAGTCGCCCAATGTGTTTCGCATGAAGCTGCTGGGGGCTGAAGTTGTTCCCGTCACCAGCGGCGGCGCGACACTCAAGGACGCAATGAATGAAGGGCTGCGCGACTGGGTCGCGAATGTTCACGACACCTTCTACATCATCGGCACCGCCGCCGGCCCGCACCCCTATCCGGAGATGGTGCGCAACTTCCAGAGCGTCATCGGCACCGAAGCGCGCGCGCAAATGCTCGAGCGCGTCGGGCGTTTGCCCGACCTGCTGGTCGCCTGCATCGGAGGCGGGTCGAATGCGCTGGGGCTGTTCCACCCGTTCCTCGACGATCCCGACGTGGCGATGCTCGGCGTCGAAGCCGCAGGCCACGGCCTTGATGGTGAGCAGCATGCAGCAAGCCTGCTCGGCGGCGCGCCGGGCGTGCTCCACGGCAACAAGACCTATCTCTTGCAGGACGAGGACGGCCAGATCACCGAAGGCCACTCCATCAGCGCCGGGCTCGACTATCCCGGCATCGGGCCTGAACACGCATGGCTGAAAGAGTCAGGCCGCGTCGAATACACGGCTGTTACCGACGAAGAAGCACTCGAAGGCTTCCAACTGCTCTGCCGCACCGAAGGGATTATCCCGGCGCTTGAGCCGTCGCACGCCATCGCGGCTGTGGCCGAGCGTGCCAAGCAGATGCGCGAGGACGAGATCATCCTGATGAACCTGTGCGGACGCGGCGACAAGGATATCTTTACAGTGGCGGAGAAGCTGGGAGTGGAAATGTGAGCAGGCTCGCCGACGCATTCTCCAAGCCCCACTCCGCATTCGTCGCCTTCATCACCGCTGGCGATGGCGACACCGCGGCCAATCTCGATGCGCTCGTCGCGGGCGGTGCGGATGTGATCGAGTTAGGCATGCCCTTCACCGATCCGATGGCCGATGGTCCTGCGATTCAGAGCGCCAACCTGCGCAGCCTTGCGAACGGCACGACCACGCAAACGGTGCTGATGATCGCCAACGAGTTTCGCGCGCGGCATCCGGACGTGCCGCTGGTCCTGATGGGCTATGCCAATCCGATGATCCGGCGCGGCCCGCAGTGGTTCGCCGAGCACGCGCGTGGCGCGGGCGTTGATGGCGTGATCTGCGTCGATATCCCGCCCGAAGAGGACGATGCGCTCGGCCCGGCCCTGCGAGCCAAAGGCATCGCGCCGATCCGCCTCGCCACGCCGACCACCGACGCAGCACGGCTGCCTGCGGTGATCGACGGGAGCGAAGGCTTCCTCTACTACGTCAGCGTCGCCGGGATCACCGGCAAGCAACAGGCCGCAATCGACTCGATCGAAGCCAATGTCAGCCGTATCAAGCAATCGACCGACCTGCCGGTCGCAGTCGGCTTTGGCGTGCGGACACCTGAACAGGCCGCCGAAATTGCCAAAGTCGCTGACGGCGTGGTCGTCGGCTCTGCTTTCATCGACCTCGTCGAAGAATTTGGCGATGCGGCTCCTGCCAAGCTACAAGAGCTGACGAACGCCATGACTTCGGCCATGCGCGCCGCACGTTCCTAAGGGATTTTCGAGAAATGAACTGGTTCACCCGCGTCCGCAATTCTCTGGGCTTTGGCACCGAAAAGACGAGCACCGAGAAAGACCTGTGGGTCAAATGCAAGAACTGCCAGGAAATGCTCTTCGTGCAGGAATACGAGAACAACCTCTCGGTTTGCCCCAAATGCGAGCATCACGGACGCATCGACGCCGATACGCGCCTCGCGCTGTTGCTTGATCCGGGTTTTGAGCTGCTGCCGATCCCTCAGGTCACCGAAGACCCGCTGAAGTTCAAGGATTCGAAGAAGTACACCGACCGCATTAAGGCGGCGCGCGCAAAGAGCACTCACGAGGACGCCTTTGTCGCAGGATCAGGTGCGATTGACGGGCGACCAGCGGTGGTCGGCGTGCAGGACTTCAGTTTTATGGGCGGTTCGATGGGAATGGCCGTGGGTGAGGCTTTCTGCCAGGCCGCGCAGAAAGCAATCGAGCGCCGCTGCGCCTTCGTGGTGGTGACTGCTGCTGGTGGCGCGCGCATGCAGGAAGGCATCTTGAGCCTGATGCAGATGCCGCGCGCAACCGTGATGACGCGCCGTCTGAAGGCCGCCGGGTTGCCGTACATTGTCGTCCTCACCGACCCGACCACAGGCGGCGTCACGGCAAGCTACGCGATGCTCGGTGACGTGCATATCGCGGAGCCCGGCGCACTCATCGGCTTTGCCGGACAGCGCGTGATCCAGGACACGATCCGGGAGCAGCTGCCCGAGGGCTTCCAGCGAGCCGAATACCTCCACAAGCACGGGATGGTCGACATGGTCGTCCCGCGCAAGGAGTTGAAAGACCGGCTCGCGCAGGTGCTCGACTACCTTCAGCCCAAAGCGGCTGCCTGAGCGTTTCCATGAAATCCGGTCAGCTCGATTTCGGGCGGTCCGACGACCCCCGCGTCCAAGCCCAGCTTGACCGGCTCTCGGCGCTGAGCGTCCCGCAGGGGCGGCTCGGCTTGGAGACGATCCGGGCGCTGATGGAGCGGCTCGGCAATCCGCACCGCACGCTGCCGCCCGTATTTCATGTCGCCGGAACAAATGGCAAAGGCTCGGTCTGCGCCTTCCTGCGCGCAATGCTGGAGGCGGATGGCAAGCGGGTGCACGTGACCACCTCGCCGCACCTCGTGCGCTATAACGAGCGCATTCGGCTAGCGGGAAAGCTGATCGAGGATGGCCCGCTGGCGGAGCTTCTTGAGGAAGTCTTGGACATAGGCGAGGATCTCTCGCCCAGCTTCTTCGAAGTCACGATTGCCGCAGCCTTCCTGGCCTTCAGCCGCACACCTGCCGACGCCTGCGTTGTCGAAGTGGGCCTTGGCGGGCGTTTTGATGCGACCAATGTGCTGGAGCCGGAAGCGGTCGCGGCGTGCGGGATCGCGGCGCTGGGGCTGGATCATGAGCGCTTCCTGCTGGCGCCAGAGGAAGGGGTTCCGCTGGAGCCGATGGCACGGATTGCGTTTGAGAAGGCGGGAATTGCGAAGAGGGGCGTGCCGTTGGTGACGTTTGGGAGACGCGAGTATCCGCCCGAAGCTTCGAATGCGATAGCTGACGTTGCCGCCAAATCCGGAGCGCAAGTCCGCTCAATGGGTGACGGCTGGGATTGCTCACCAACCGAGAATGGGATGTATTACCGAGACCACCGAACTGACGGTGCTCCAGAATATCTCTCGCGACCTGACATGCTTGGTGACCATCAGGTTCTAAACGCAGGTCTTGCGATGGCCATGCTCAGGGCGCAGCGGGGTATTGAATTCTCAATGTGTAGCCTTGAAAAGGGAATTGTCTTAGCCAACTGGCCAGCAAGGCTGCAGCTGCTTGCTAGCGGGCCCCTTGTTTCTCTTGGAAACGGTGGGCGCATCTGGCTCGATGGCGGTCACAACCCAAATGCCGGAGAAGCGCTGGCAAGTGCAGTGGCCGACGAGCCATGCTCGCTCCACCTCATCATCGGCATGCTCGACAACAAGGATCCGCGCGCTATCATCGAGCCGCTCGGCGACCGTATCCGCACGCTCCAAGTTGTTCCGGTGCCCGACCACGATTGTCACCACGCAAGCGCCTTCGGTCCAAATGCAGTTCCTCGCGCCGACCTTGAAGAGGCAATGCTCAATCTGCCCAATGACGGGAATCCCGTCCTCATCGCAGGTTCGCTCTACCTCGCGGGCGAGGCGCTCAGGCTCAATGACGAGGTGCCGGACTAACCCGGCTCGACCCGCGGCTTTGCGTTGACTGCCTCGGGCGGGTCATCGACCTCCTGCTCACCTGTCTGCCTGACGCTCTCGACGACGAAGCCCTTGCGCCAGAGCATCCACAACAGTGCCATGCCGGGGATCGCTATGATCACGGTAAAGGTCCAGAAACCGACCCATCCGAGATTCTCAGCCAAGTAACCTGAGGGGGTCGCCAACCATGTGCGCCCGACCGCCGCAAAACTCGACAGCAGTGCAAATTGCGTCGCGGTATATGCGAGGTTCGAAAGGCCCGAGAGGTACGTCACGAAGACGGTCAGCCCGATCCCGCTCGTTAGGTTTTCGGTCCCGACAGCCAGCGCCAGCATGATGTTGTTATCGCCTACGATGGCGAGCAGCACGAACATGAAGTTCGACAGCATCATCAACAGGCCCGAGACGATAAGCGCGCGGCCCATACCGAGCCATGCGATGAACGGACCGCCCAGCGCAGAGCCGACGATCAGCGCGCCGAAACCGACGAACTTGTTGATCGTGATGAATTCGGTGTCGGAGAAACCAAGCTCGACGATCATCGGATTGAGCATACCCTGCCCCATCGCGTCGCCGACCTTGTAGACCAGCACGAACAGCAGGATCAGCACCGCGCCCTTACGGCCCAGGAACTCCTTGAACGGGTTGACGACAGTTTCGATCAGCCAGGTCGAGAACTTCTGACCCGCGGCGCGCGCGCTCGACGGGTCATAGCGCCCCGCCCCCGCCCACAAGGCACCCAGCGCTGCGGGCAGGATAAGGAAGCTCGTGATCCCGTAAGCCATCGCCCAGCCGACGTCGTAACCCTCGGTTGAAGCGAGATAGATCGTGCCTGCGCCTGCCAGCAGGTTGCCGGTGCGATAGCCGAACTGGTTCATCGCGGTGCCGTGCGCCATTTCTTCGTCGGACAGAATTTCGATCCGGTAAGCGTCGATCACGATGTCTTGCGTCGCGGAAAGGAACGCTACGACGATCGCCCAGAAGGCGAAGAGGCCGATGTTGTCGTTCGTCGGATTGCTGCTGCCAAGTTGCCAGAGCGCAAGAACAAGCGCTCCCTGAACGAGGTAGAGCCATGCACGGCGCTGACCCAGCATGTCGGACAGGATCGGAATGCGGGTCTTGTCGATCAACGGCGCCCACAGGAACTTGAGCGTGTAAGGTGTCGTCAGGCCGATGGCGAAACCGATGGTCGACTTCTCGATGCCGACTTTCGAGAGCCAGAAGGTCATCGTTCCCAGCAGGAGCGTCAGCGGAAATCCGGAGGAAATTCCAAGCAGGAACGCCACAAATGGCATTTTTCGGCGATAGGGTGCGAAAGAGGGGACGACGTAAGCGAGGCCGACCATGGCCGCGATGACCCCAAAGAGAATTGCTGTGCTCCAGTCCATTCCGTCGTCGTCGTCCTTTTGCTTCCCAAGAATTTCGTGCAACACTAGCCGCGGAGAAGAGCGATAGGGAAGCCGCGATGAACGCGCCGACAACAGATTTACCCAAGGATTCGTCGAAGATGCAGCCGACGCCGGGTCAATTGGCCCTCGCGCAGGCTGTTGCCGAGGGGGTAACGCGAGAAGGCGAGCCGGGCCAGAAGGTGCCTGCGAGCCGTTACACTGATCCCCAACACTTCGCGCGCGAAAAGTCTGCGCTGTTCGATAGACTGCCGCAAGTGCTGGTTCCCTCTGCGCTGATCCCCGATGAAGGCATGGCCGTCCCCCACGATGCAACCGGACGCCCGTTGCTTGTCACGCGCGACAGCGAAGGGACCGCGCATGTCTTCCTGAATGTGTGCCGACACAGGGGCACTCGCCTGGTCGAGGGACAGGAGGTCCAGTGCGCCAAGCGATTGGTTTGCCCGTATCACGCATGGACCTACAAACTCGACGGCAAGCTCCTCGCCCTGCCCCGGCCCGAGACCTTTCCCGGCCTCGACAAGAGCGAGCATGGCCTGGTCGAACTACCCAGCCTCGAGGCTGGCGGCCTTATCTGGTTCGCTCCCGAGCAAGGTGCGGATTTCGCCGATGCGAAGGCGGTGAGCGCCGATTTCGACGCCTTCGGAATGGGCGATGCCTACCTGTTCCGCCGCAAGACCCATACGGTCAAAGGCAACTGGAAGCTCATCATGGATGCCTTCCTCGAAAGCTACCATGTGACCCGCCTTCACGCGAATACGATCGGTCCGTTCTTCAAGGATGGCGTCACGGCGGGGGACAGCGTCGGTCCGCACATGCGCAGCGCTGTTGGACGGCTGGAGGAAATGGAAGGCGTCGACCTCACCGATATGGAGGCCTTGCGCCGCGTGATCACTTTCGCCTACCAATTGCTGCCGGCGACCGTGATTGTGCCGAGCCCCGATTACGTCAACGTGATGGTGCTCATGCCTCAGCGCCATGACCTGACACTGGTCGAGGACTTCATGCTGATCCCGGAGGAGCCGAAAACCGACAAGGCTCGCGATCACTGGGAGCGTTCTTGGAAACTGCTCGATGGCGGCGTTTTCGCGAGCGAGGACTTTCGTGCGGCAGAGCTCGGACAGCAGGGTCTTGAAAGCGGCGCGATCGAAGAACTGACGCTCGGCACGCTCGAAGGCGGGATCGCGCGTTTCGATGCGATTGTGCAGGAAGCCCTGAACGCCTAAGGGGCGCGGGGTAAAGGAACATAATGCCCACCAACCCCAAACAATCCGAAGACCGTCCCGAGGGCGATCGTATCGCAAAGTTGCTCGCCCGTGCCGGCGTTGCGAGCCGCCGTGAGATTGAGCGCATGATTGCCGATGGTCGCGTCACGCTGCGCGACAAGGTGGTCGAGACGCCTGCTACCTTCCTCACCAGCCTGAGAGGCGTGTCGGTCGATGGGAAACCCGTTGCCGGGCCCGAACCGGCGCAGCTTTTCGCGTTTCACAAGCCGACCGGCCTCATCACGGCAGAGCGCGATCCGGCCGGGCGCGCAACGATCTATTCCGCTCTTCGCAACGCGCTGCCCAAGGACACGCCGCGCCTGATGCCCATCGGCAGGCTCGATCTCAACACCGAGGGGCTTTTGCTGCTGACCAACGATGGCGGTCTGAAACGTCAGATGGAGCTTCCATCATCGGGCATCCCGCGCACCTATCGCGCGCGCGCCTTCGGCGATGTGAGCCAGGAACAGCTCGAGGCCCTGATCGAAGGCGTTGAGATCGACGGTGTGCGCTATGGCTCGATCGACGCCAATCTTGAGCGAGGCGGTGCCAGCGGCAAGAACCAGTGGATCGAGATGACCATCACCGAAGGCAAAAACCGCGAAGTGCGCCGCGTCATCGAATATCTGGGGCTCAAGGTGAACCGCCTGATCCGAACAGCCTATGGCCCCTTCGGTCTGGGTGATCTGCCGCGCGGACAGGCCGTGCGCATTCGCAAGGGCGATCTCGATCGCTTTGTCAGCACATTGAAGAGGCCCGCGAAGTAATGCGCGTAATCGCTGGCGAATGGCGCGGACGCAAGCTTGTCGCGCCCAAGGGCGATGCGACACGCCCCACCGCAGACCGAACGCGAGAGACGCTTTTCTCGATGCTTACCAGCCGCCTTGGCAGCTTTGAAGACCTGCGCATCGCCGACCTTTTTGCAGGATCGGGAGCGCTTGGGCTGGAAGGTCTATCGAGGGGCGCGGCACATTGTCTGTTCGTCGAGCAGGATCGCGATGCCCTGAGCTCGATCCGCGCCAACATCGCAGCGCTCGGATGCCGCGACAGAACGCAAGTCGAGGCGGGATCGGTCATGGGCCTGCGCGCGGCGCAAGAGCCCTATGACCTGATCCTCGCCGATCCGCCCTACCGCACCGAAGCAGGCGAAGTCGCGTTCGACCGACTGCTTCGTCTGGGTTGGATCGGGGAAGCGACCTGGATCGCGCTCGAAACGGCGTTTAACGAAGAGCCGGAGGTCAAAGGCCTCTCGGTGGAGGTAAGTCGCAAGGTCGGCAAGGCGCGGCTTACCCTGATGCGGGCATCGCAAACGGCGCATTGAACCGGGGCAAGGCGATCCCGGCGTTTTTCTCCCCAGATCCTCAAAAAGAAGGCAGACCCGCGTCCTCAACGGCGCGGGTCTGCCAGTGGGCCTGGATCGGGCAGTTTAGCCTTCGCTTGGTCCAGGATCTGCAAAGGCGTTTTCGATCTGGGTCCACGCTGCCTCTCGTTCCGGGCCGGTCATCGCGGTGATGGCGATCTTGTCGCTGTCCTCCAGTCGCCAGAACATCGTCTGCCGCTCGGGTGTGAGCGTCCAGTAATAGCCTTGTGTTTCTGGAGGCCAGGCGTCGTATTCGGCCTGCTTTTCAGCGGGCCATCCGTCGTAATCGGCCTTTGCCTCGGGTGCCATCGGGTCCGGCGTTGCAGGTGGCGCGAGTTCTTCGACGTCCTGCGCCGAACCGGGGGCTGAGGCAACGACGCCAAATGTAACGGCGGCAACAGCGCCAAGGAAAAGATGGGATTTGCGCATGAGTGGTCTCCTGATGATCGAACACAGTTGCGCGACGAACCCTTCTGCGACCCGGACGAGTGCTCCCCTTCGATCCGGATGAACCTTGTGTGGCACGACCTCGGGCGTTCGCGAAGCCTGCGGGAACGCCCATATCGCTGCGCGCGCACGGGTAAGCGAAACCTGTGGCGCAAACAGGCTGAGGTGATAACGGGCTGTGTCCTGCGGGCATGAAAAAAGGCGGCTGGAAGCGCCGCCTTTCTTCAAATTCGCTTTTTACCGAAGCTCTTACTTCGAGCTTGCCGGCTTGCCGGGCCAGTAATCGAGCGGGCGATTGCCCCAGTTGAGACCAGCGGCGCGCGGGTTGATGCAGCCATCCTGATCGTCGTTCATGCACACGTCGTAAACCTTACCGTCGATACGCACCTGCGTCGCCTTTCCGGCTTCGTTGCGCTCTACAACGACCGGCGATTCGGCCTTAGTCGAGCCGTCATTCGTGGTGGTCTGGTCGTTCTGCGCAATAACCGGAGCCACCGCGAAAAGGGTAGCGGCCGAAATTGAGGTGATCGTGGCTGAGATAAGGTTCTTCATCGTGCGTAATCCTTTGTTGTTTCCCGTCTTCCCTTGTCAGTTCCCGTGTTGCCCATTCCAATGCAGGGGATGACCTGATGGTTCCGAAAAAGATGGGATAGGCGTTAAGCGCGCTTGCCGAGCGGGCATTCGTTCCCTACCTGTTCGCATAACGCCTCGAAAAAGATGTCATGAGCTCTAACCTTCCCATCACCCCGGACGACAGTGTCCCCGACGGGCCTGTCCCGCCCTATGCGGCGCGGCTGAACCAGCCACAGCGTGAGGCTGTTCTGACGACCGAAGGGCCTGTGCTCATGCTCGCGGGTGCCGGCACGGGAAAGACAGCGGCGCTGACCTCGCGGCTGGCTCATCTGGTGGCAACGCGCCGTGCGTGGCCGAGCCAGATCCTGTGCGTGACCTTCACCAACAAAGCCGCTCGCGAAATGCGCGAGCGCGTGGCCGGGCATCTGGGTCCGGGCGCGGAAGGCATCCCGTGGCTCGGCACGTTCCATTCCATTTGCGCAAAAATGCTGCGTCGCCATGCCGAGCTTGTCGGGCTGGAGCAGAATTACACGATCATCGACACCGACGATCAGTTGCGGCTTTTGAAGCAGTTGATCAATGACAACGACGTCGATGAAAAGCGCTGGCCTGCGCGCCAGCTTGCCGGGCTGATTGATCGCTGGAAGAACCGCGGGCTCAATCCCGAAGACCTCGATCCGGCCGAGTGTGAGGCTTACGTCAACGGGCGGGGAGCGGAGTTTTATCGGCTTTATCAGGATCGCCTGAAGGCACTGAACGCCTGCGACTTCGGCGACCTGATGCTCCACATGCTGAACATTTTCCGCAAGCACACCGATGTGCTCGCCGATTATCAGCAGCGCTTTAAATACATCCTCGTCGACGAATATCAGGACACCAATGCGGTCCAGTATCTGTGGCTCAGGCTCCTTGCGCAAAGCCACAAGAACATCTGTGTCGTCGGTGACGATGACCAGTCGATCTATTCCTGGCGCGGGGCCGAGGTCGCGAACATTTTGCGATTTGAAAAGGACTTTCCCGGCGCGCATGTCGTGCGGCTGGAGCAGAATTACCGCTCGACCCCGCATATCCTTGGCGCAGCGTCGGGCCTGATCCGCGCCAATTCGCAGCGCCATGAAAAGACGCTGTGGACCGAGGTGAACGGCGGCGACAAGGTGCGCGTGATCGGCGTGTGGGACGCTCCCGAAGAAGCGCGACGGGTGAGCGAGGAAATCGAACGACTGGAACGCGAAGGCGCGCCCTTGAACCAGGTCGCCATCCTCGTGCGCGCGCAGTACCAGACCCGCGAATTCGAAGACCGCTTCATCCAGACCGGCATCAATTATCGCATCATCGGCGGTTTCCGTTTCTACGAGCGCGCCGAAATACGTGATGCGCTCGCTTATCTGCGGGTGATTGCGCAGCCTCAGGATGACCTCGCCTTCGAACGCATCTACAACCAGCCGAAACGCGGGCTTGGTGCGAAGACGCTGGAAAAGATGCACCAACATGCCCGCCGCGTGGGCATGCCACTCGCCGCGGCCTCGCTCGAACTTGCTGACAGCGACGAACTGCCCAAGCGCGCGGCGAACACGATCGGCTCGCTGATGCGCTCTTTTCTCGTCTGGCGCGAGGCGTCCGAGCAGATGACGCCTTCGGACCTTCTTCGCCTTGTGCTGGATGAAAGCGGCTACAACGATATGCTCGCCGCCGACCGCTCCGCAGAAAGCGCCGGACGTGCGGAAAACCTCTCCGAACTTGCTCGCGCGATGGAGGAGTATGAAACGCTCGGCGACTTCCTCGAACATGTCAGCCTCGTCATGGACAATGATCGCGGCGATGAGGAAGACACCGTCACGATCATGACGATCCACGCGGCCAAGGGCCTCGAATTCGACAACGTGTTCTGCGTTGGTTGGGAAGAAGGCGTCTTCCCCTCGCAGCGCGCGATTGACGAAGGCGGTCTTGCCAGTCTCGAAGAAGAGCGCCGCCTTGCTTACGTCGCGATCACCCGTGCACGGCGGCGTTGCATGATCCTTCACGCGGCCAACCGGCGCATTTATGGGCAGTGGACCAGCTCGATCCCCTCGCGCTTCATCGAGGAACTGCCCGAAGAACATATCGAGCAGGAGACTACCATGACCGGCGGAGCTTCGCTGTGGCGCGCCAACTGGTCGGAGAACGAAGACCCCTTCGCGCACGTCGCACGCGACAGGCCGGATCGCGCTCAGGCCCGCGGCCCCGGATGGCAGCGAGCGGTCGCGACAGGCTATGAGACGCGGCAACAGCGTGTCGCCGAACCGGGCCGTTCAGCGGCAAGCTTCGCTGCAAAGCCACGCTCCGACATCGCTATCGGCGCGATGGTCGAGCACAAGAAATTCGGGACCGGCTGCGTGATTGATCAGGAGGGCAACAAGCTGACGATCAATTTCGAGGAAGCTGGCGAAAAGCGCGTGATCGACAGTTTCGTGACGGTGGTGGGCTAAGTCGAAGCCGTGCTTCGGCAGCCAGCGATCACACCAGCTCCGCTATCGCCATCCAGATCGCTGCAAAGAATGACGCGCCACCCAATGTCCCGAACGCGTGCCAGACAGGGTAGCGGAAACGCATGATCTTGTTGCGATAGAACAGCGTCCCGATCGTGTAGAAGACACCCCCGGCGGCGATTGCGGCTGTCGAATATCCGGGTAGCGCATTCCAGAAGCTCGGCAAGGCGATCAGCGCGGTCCAGCCCAGTGCCAGATACGAGATCAGCGACCAGCGCGAATCGCCATTGTCCGCCATCAGCTTGAAGATCACACCGACTGCCGCCGCCACCCAGATGATCGCCAGAACGGCGTGTGCCATCACAGACCCTGCAATGATCAAAAGCGGGCTGAACGTCGCTGCGATCACGACATAGATCGCCGCATGATCCAAGCGCCGGAATGCCGCGCGCCATTCGTGCCTTGGGTGAAGGTGGTAGGCGAAGGAAATGAGTATCGAGAACAGCCCCGCCAGAACGTAGACAATGGCCGCGCTCGTCAGCCACATGTCACCCGCCACCGTGCTCATACGGATGAGGAAGGCTGCGGCAACTGCGAACCCGGCAAGGCTCACACCGTGGACGAGCCCATCGGCAAAGCGCTCTTGTGCGGTTTTGCTCGGATACATCGAATGCCGCGCGCCAGGTCCGGACCAGTAGTCGAGCAGCTCAGGCCGCCGAACTGTCTTTTGTCGCCGCGTTCTCAATCGCTTTCTTGATATCCTGCACGAAGCGCGAATTGCGCACGCCGAACAGAAACAGGTTCTGGATCGCGTTACCCTTCCAGCGGCACGGACGCTTGATCTGGATGAGGAGGATGTAGCGATCCTCGTCCGTCTCGTTCCATACCTCGTGATTGAACATGTCGTCGAAAACGAAGCTTTCGCCATCGCGCCAGTTGAGGACATGCGTGGTTTCGCCTTCCTCAAGGTGCATGCGGCACTTTTCCGTCTCCGCAGGTGACTTCAATGCGAGGTGATAGGTCAGCATCCCCTTGGTCATGCCCCAATGACGAGGGATATGACCGCCTGCTTCGAGAACCGAGAAGTTGGCCGTGACCAGCCCCGGCACCTCGTCGAGCAGCTTCGACGTGATCGGCGCACGCACGGCGTTCGGTTCCATCGTGTAGCCGTAACCTTTGAGGAAGAATGCGCGCCAGCGTGGATCCTTGCCGATCCGGCCATGGTCGAACGAAATCTCACCCAGCGAAGGGATGTCCTGCGCGCGAATGCGCACCGCCTCGTCACGGATATCTTCCCAGCGCGATTCGAGCTTCTCGATCCACGGCCAGAACGATTTGTCCTGAATCGCCGCATCAGGAATCTTCGAATTTTCCATGATGATCGCGTCGATCTTGGGGCGCAGTTCCTTGCCGATCTGGAACAGCGACTTGCCCACGAACGGGATTTTCCATCCACGCGCGTTGAGGGTGTCTTGCCAGGCCAAGGGTATTCTCCAAAAGGTATATCAAACGGGGTTGCGGAGCCTTTAGGCGATCGGCTCGATTGGCGAAAGGGGCCGGATTTGTCACTGCCCGAAGGCGGGCATGTCCGCAGTTCTCAGTCTGATTGCCACGCCGCGCGCGTGACGCAGCAGGAAGGCTATCTCAGGTCGCGCCTACGTCGAGGAAGCCGGGCTTGGGCCCGTTCCATTCGCCCGCAGGGACCGGATCGTCGCTCTCATCATCGCGGCGGCGGGAGCGGCTTTTGCGCTCGGGCTTTTCCTCGCTGCGCTCGCGGCGCGGTTTGCGAGGCGCTTCGCCTTCGTCATCACGCTTGCGACTGCGCGAACGGCTTTTCTTCTCGGCGGGCTTTTCGTCCTTCGCCTCGTCTGCGTCGCTGGTGCTCTTGGCCGAACCATCTGCCAGCTCGACGCGAACGTCTTCCTTGCCGAAAACCTTGATCTTGGCGCCAGTCAGCTTCTCGACGTTGGAGATCGCTTCGGCGTCTTCATCCGCGACCAGCGTGAACGCGCGGCCCTTTGCCCCGGCGCGGCCTGTGCGACCGATGCGGTGGACATAATCGTCAGGGTGCCATGGCGTATCGAAATTGAACACATGGCTGACACCCTTGATGTCGAGCCCGCGCGCTGCGACGTCCGACGCGACAAGGATGTTCACATCGCCGGACTTGAACCGGTCAAGCTCCTTGAGGCGCGAGCTTTGATCCATGTCGCCATGGATTTCGCCGCTGGCAAAGCCGCGGCGCTGCAAATGCTTGTTAAGCTCTCGAACAGTGGTCTTGCGGTTCGCAAAGATGATCGCCGTTTCGACCTGGTCGTTCGCCAGCAGCCATTCGAGCGTATCGCGTTTCTGGCGCGCCTTAACCGGCACCTTGAACGCAGTGATGTCTTTATTCGTGGTAGCTGCGCGCGTCGTCTCGATACGCTTGGGATTGCTCAGGAATTTCTTCGCCAGCTTCTCGATCGGCGCAGGCATGGTTGCCGAGAAAAGCATGGTCTGGCGCGTTTCGGGCAGCTTGTCGCAGATGAATTCGATGTCCGGGATGAAGCCCATGTCGAGCATCCGGTCTGCCTCGTCGATGACGAGCAATTCGCAACCGTTGAGCAGGATCTTGCCCCGCTCGAACAGGTCCATCAGGCGACCCGGCGTCGCGATAAGGACATCGACGCCTTCGTCGAGTGTCTTGAGCTGATCGCCCATCTGCACGCCGCCGATCAGCAGCGCCATCTTGAGATCGTGGTTCGCGCCGTACTTCTCGAAATTCTCGGCAACCTGCGCAGCAAGTTCGCGCGTCGGTTCAAGGATGAGCGAGCGCGGCATCAGCGCGCGCCTGCGGCCAGCGGCCATCACATCGATCATCGGAAGCACGAAGCTGGCGGTTTTCCCCGTCCCGGTTTGCGCGATGCCGATGATGTCTTTCATCATCAACACGGCGGGGATTGCTTCGGCCTGAATCGCGGTCGGCTCTGTATAGCCGGCGTCCTCGACGGCTTTTAGCAATTCAGGAGATAGGCCGAGATCGGCAAAAGTCATGCGGTTCAAAATGTCCGGATAGCGGGCAGCCAGGCTGCCGGATTGATTGCTGCACTGAAGGTTCACCTTCAACAGCGCCGCTGCGATTGGCGAAAAAGGCCACAAAAGTCAAGAAAAGGGGCAGGTTGTCGCGCGTATTGGCACGAGGCGGACCATTATCGCTGCCCGGCGGCTATTCCTGGACGACAACCAATTGCCGCATCGCCTCGACTTCGCACTTGGCTCCGCTGCGCGATTGCAACTCGTCGCGCTCGACACAAAGCTGTCCGTCCTCGCTCCGCTCGATGTAGAAACCGGCGTAGAAATCGCGCGCACGGCAGGCGCGTTCCAGATTGACGCTGAAGATGCGGTTGTCGCGCAAGAACAGGAGCAAGCGATTGCCAGTCCCCGTCTGCACCCCCGAAATGCCCGCCATCGGCACGCAGCGTTCGGTATCGCGTTCTTCGTAGGCGAGGCTCATCCCGCGCTGAGGCAGACGCGCCAACAAGCTGTTACGGGGACCTTCACGGCGCGGCGTGATGCGGATGGTCACTCGCCTGTCGATCCTGACCTGCCGTGCGACCTGCCCGCCATAAAACGCATCGAGCGGCGATACAGCGGCGTTTGCAGGCGAGTACGGGGCCTCGGGCTTCTCTTCAAAATCGGGAGCCGCCGACTGAGCGATTGCATCACCTTCCCGATCAATCGCCCCGCTTTCAGCCTGCAACAACCCCTGCCCCAAAATGGGCAATATCAGCGCAAATGGCGCTGCAATTGCGAGCATGCTCGGCATGGGTTTTCGGGAGTTCCTCCAATATTCGAGGGCCGCTTGATCCTTGTCGTCGGCCTCTGACGCGATCCGAATGTGGCACTAGCATGAGCGATTGAACGCTGGCTTAACTAAGCATACGGCGCAGTGTAAGGCACTGGTACAATCGCAGCCGAGTGTGGCATAGTCGCCACAATGACGACAGTGACACAGACAAAAGAAACCTTTTTAACCGAAGCGGCTGAATTGCTCGGGCCCAAGGGGCTGACACGGGTCGCTGAAGATATTGAGCCTTGGGAGACCGACTGGCGCGGACGATACACCGGCAGCGCGCTGGCGCTTGCCTCTCCGGCTTCCACCGCTGAGGTATCAGCGCTCGTCAAACTATGCGCCAGCCACGGTGTTCCCATCGTGCCGCAAGGCGGGAACAGCGGGATGGCTGGCGGGGCCACCCCCGACAAGAGCGGCGCGTCCATCCTGCTGTCACTGAGGCGTATGAACAAGATCCGCTCCATCGACGCGGGAGCAGGCCACGCGGTCTGTGATGCTGGGGTCATCCTGCAAACCTTCCACGAGGCGGCAGAGGCAGAGGGCCTGCGGTTCCCCCTGACATTGGGTGGCAAGGGTTCGGCGACAATCGGCGGACTCATTTCGACCAATGCCGGCGGTACGCAGGTGCTGCGCCACGGCACGATGCGCGCGCAGGTGCTCGGGATCGAGGCTGTCCTTGCAGATGGCAGCATCCTCGATGCGCTGACCGTGCTCAAGAAGGACAATCGCGGCTTCGATCTCAAGCAATTGCTGATCGGATCGGAAGGGACGCTGGGTATCGTGACCGGTGCGACCTTGCGTTTGCTCCCCGCCCCGCAAGCGCGCGCGACCGCGTGGGTCGGCCTGTCCTCGATCACCGATGCGCGTACCCTGCTAAGGCGGGTTGATCGGGCGCTTGGCGACACGCTTGAAGGCTTTGAAGTGGTTCCGGCCCACTGCCTCGACAGCGTGCTGGCTCACCTCCCAGACGCGCGCTCACCATTGCAGCACCGTCATGCGTGGAACGCGCTGGTCGAATGCGTCGCGCTCGACGGCGATGATTTCGCGCTTCGGGAAAGGCTTGAACAGGCGCTAGCGGATGCAGCCGAAGCTGAGCTTTTGGACGATGCCGTAATCGCTTCGAATGAGAGGCAGGCAGAGGATTTCTGGACCCTTCGCGATTCGATCTCGGCGGCGGAGCGCGCACTTGGCCCAGCGATGCAGCACGATATCTCGGTCCCTGTTGAGCGAATGCCGGAGTTTATCCTCGCCGCATCGCCCGCAATCGAAGCGGCCCATCCGGGCGCATCGGCGATTGCATTCGGGCATCTGGGCGATGGCAATGTGCACTTTCACGTCCTTGCCCCCAAGGGCGCAGAGCCCGGCGTGTGGGAAGAAACGCAGGGCAAGGAGGTAAGCGCGCAAGTCTATGATCTTGTTACGCAATGGGGCGGTTCGATCAGCGCCGAGCACGGCATCGGTCAGATGAAAGTGGGCGAACTTGGCAGGCTTGGCGATCCGGTCGCGCTGGCGATGATGCGCAGCGTCAAACAGGCATTGGACCCGCAAAACCTGCTTAATCCGGGCAAACTCATCCCGCCCAGGAGTAATTGAGCCCCTCGCGCTTGCGCCTGTCCACGTGAACGCCTAAAGCGCCGCAATCGCGGCCTTGTGGGAGGGGCCACTTTTCCGCTTTTAGCCGCGAACAGATTTCCAATAGCTTCTCGGAGAGTATTTCATGGCGACCGCGCCGCAGCCGCAACTTCCGCTGTTTTACAAAGACCTGCTTCCACTCAACAGCCGCGATCACGGCGACTGGAAAGTCAGCCCGTTCAAGGATGCATCGTTCCTGGCGAACACGCACGCGATCCCGCTGACCGTCGACGAATTCGTCGATGCGCAGCGCCACTTCCCGATCGTGTTCACCGCCGGCGAAAACCCGCTGCCGATCGCGCTCATGGGCCTCAATGACGGCGTCAACACCTATATCGGCGAAGATGGCAAGCTCGAAGGCGGCGTTTACGTGCCCGCTTATGTGCGTCGCTATCCCTTCATGCTCGCCAAGCTCAACAAGGACAGCGATGACATGTCGCTGTGCTTCGACCCGCAGTCGGGCGTTGTCGGCGCAAGCGACGAAGGCCAGGCGCTGTTCCAGCCGGGCGAAGGCGACGAACCGCGCAAGCCCACCGAATACACCGACGGCGTTCTCGAATTCTGCCGCCGTTTCGAACAGTCGGGCCAGCGCACCCGCGCTTTCCTCGAAGAGCTCAAGAAGCTCGACGTGCTGATGGAAGGCCGGATCGATATCACCCGCAACGATATGCCTAACAAGCCGTTCGTGTACACCGGTTTCCAGATGGTGAACGAAGAGAAGCTGCGTGAGCTCGACAAGGACGTGCTCGACGGTCTCAACAAGAACGGCATGCTGATGCTGATGCACGCGCACCTGTTCTCGATGAACCTGATGCGCACCCTGTTCGAACGTCAGAGCGCGCAGGGCAAGGTGCCGATGCCTGAAGGCGGCACACCTGCCGTTCCTGCCGGCGGCACCATGTAATCACGATGAGGCTTCGGGCGTCTTGTGGCGCTCGCGGTATCACCAAATGCGATCTTTTTTGGGGGCTCCACGTCTTGAACGCGGGGCCCCCAATTCTTATTTTAAACCTACGGACGGTACCCCCTCATTAGCCGTCCGGGATACGCCCTTTCGAGGGCGTTTTCCTCCCTGAACCTGGCCGCCTCGTGTACCCCCCCTTACAAGCACGAGGCGGTCTTTTTCTTCAGGTTCTACAGGAGGTTGAGAGGCAAACCTACTCCGCCGCCTGAGCTGCCTGACCGCCCGCACCAAGGCCAGCTGTCTCCGCTCCCAACTCGCGCACCAATCCCGCAATCATGTTCGCAAGCGGCTTCACCGCCGCCGTCGTCTGCGACATCGTCGCATCGAGATAGGTAGAGCGGCAAAGCTCAATCTGAATTCCGTGAATGCCGCGCGCAGGCGCCGCGTGGCGGTCCAGCACGTAGCCTCCCGAATAAGGGCGATTATGCGCAGCAGCGCACCCATGGCGATCAAGATAGCTCAGCGCACGAGCCGCCAGCGTGTGGTGGCACGAGGCGCCGAACCGATCGCCCAGTACGATTTGAGGCGCGCGCTCTTCCCCGCTCGGTCTGCGAAGGGGCGGCATCGAATGCAGGTCGATGAGCAGCGCCGCCCCCCAGGCATCGCGAATACGCTCAAGCTCCTTGCCGAGAAATTCGTGATAGGGGCGATGGATGCGATCAATCCGCCGCGCAAGCTCGCGTGCGGGAAGACGCTCCCGCCAGATCTCGCCGAAGCCGGGAAGTCGGCGCGGGACCAGACCCAGCCCGCTTCGCGCGCGAGAATTCGGCATTGCCCGACCGCGCCGGTGCGAACGCGACGAGGAACGCATTTCCTCAGGCGCGCCGACAATCATCTCCCAGTCGATATCGTCGGCTGAACGGTTGAGGTCCAGCATCGCTCGCGGCGCCTGCGCGACCAGAAGCCCGGTACCCGTGGCCTTCGCGACCTCGACACCAACAGCGTCAACATACCGATCTTCAAGGCGCAGCTGGCTCAGCCCTGCATCGCGCATCGTCGCAAGCACATCGCCGGGATAGACCCGGCCCGCATGTGGAACCGCGATCAGGACCGGCAAGGGCATCGCCCGCGGACGTACATGGACGTAAGCCGCGTTAGTCGCGTCGCTTTCCGAACCATCCGGGCCGTTGGCCCCCTCTGGCACAGGCGCAATCGCTCCACCGCTGGTGGTGGTGGTGCGACCGCTTGACCCAGCCGAAACAGGGCGCGACGGGGTCTTTTGGGAAAACGGCGTCATCGGGCTTGGGTGCTGCCCAATTTGGACAATTGAGTCAAAGTCTCGTTTGCCTGGGCGCGCACCCGAAGCGCGTGACTTGCACGTTAAGCCTGTGTGGTAACCCCATAAGGTCACCCGTCTCAAATGAGGGCACGCGGCAATCGCGCCAAGGACTTCTTAAGCGAAATGGGGTAGAGGGCCTCGCCATGACATCGAATCTTGCTCCACGAATCCTCCTTGCTGAAGACGAAGAGGCCATGCGCACCTATCTTGAGCGCGCCCTCACCAAGGCCGGTTATGAGGTCACCAGCGTCGATCGTGGTACCGAGGCACTGCCATTGCTCGAAGACGGAGAGTTCGACCTCCTTCTTTCCGACATCGTGATGCCTGAAATGGATGGCATCGAGCTCGCCCAACGTTGCGCCGAAGTTAGCCCGCGCACCAAGGTGATGTTCATTACCGGCTTTGCCGCCGTTTCCCTGCGCGCGAGCCGCGAACAGCCGCATGCGAAGGTTCTTTCAAAGCCGTTCCACCTGCGCGACCTCGTTCTGGAGGTTGAGCGCGTGTTTGAAGAGCAGGCGCAGGCCCAAGTCTGACATTATTTGCATGAGCGCTGCGCGAATCGCTTGCACTGGCGACGCGCTCTCGCTAATGCGCCGCTTCCCGCACCGGCTTCGGCCGGATCGGGGTCAAGATGATGGTTCGGGCGTATAGCTCAGTGGTAGAGCACTGTGTTGACATCGCAGGGGTCGGAAGTTCAACTCTTCCTACGCCCACCATCTTCCTCTTCTGATCCGAAAACCTTCCAAATGCCAAGTTTCTTGGCACTTTTTGCGCTCTTGTGAATTGGCAAGGGCATGAGCAACATACTTCTATTCGGATCGACCGGCGACACCGGTACCCCCCTCCTTGAACAAGCATTGGACGCAGGCCACACAGTACGCGGCGCTGAACGCGACTGGCCGCGCGGTTTCATCGAGCATGAGCGTTTCGAGAAACGCGAAGCCGATCTGCTGGATGGCGACCTCGCGCATCTGATGGACGGCATCGACGTCGTCATTTCCGCTGTCGGCTTGGGCCGCGATCCGCAGACGTTGATCAACCCTCCCCCCCTTTACACCGAAGGCGCGGTCAACATGGTGGAGGCCATGCGCAAGACCGGCAAGAAGCGCCTTGTCGTCATCTCCGCAGCCTTTGCCGATCCGAAAGCCACCGTGCCGCTCTGGTTCAAAGGCGCGACGGCTGCGCTTGATCGCATATTCCGCCAGATGGGCGAGATGGAGCGCGTCCTGCGGGTGTGCGACGATATCGACTGGACGGCAGTGCGACCCGGATGGCTGCTCAACCGCAAGCTCACGGGCGACTTCGAGGTTTCGTTGGATGACATGCCCCGGAATACACTGCGCACCAGGCGCCCCGACCTTGCGCAATTCATGCTCGAATGCGCGCTTGAGGACAAACACGTCCGTGAGCGTCCCTTCATCGCGCGCAAGGAAGATGTGAAGCTTGAGACACCGCCAGCCCTCATCGAGGAACTCTGGCCGTTCTGAGCCGGCGCGCTGTTGATGCGCGCCACCCAACTCCCGTTTCCGCTTTTGCATGTCGATTGCAACAAGTCGGGTCGCATTAGACCTTCGACACCTTGCGCCCTGCGCAGCCTCTGCTAGAGCGCTCGCAAGGGATCACATCAGACATCCTAACGCTCACAGACATTCCACAAGGATGAGGCGCTAGCCATGCAGAAAATTCAGGTCAAAAACCCGGTTGTCGAACTCGACGGCGACGAGATGACGAAGATCATCTGGCAGTGGATCCGCGAAAGGCTGATCCTGCCCTATCTCGACGTTGACCTGAAGTATTACGACCTCTCGGTCGAAAAGCGCGACGAGACCGACGACCAGATCACCATCGATGCAGCCAACGCGATCAAGGAATATGGCGTTGGCGTGAAATGCGCCACGATCACCCCTGACGAAGCGCGCGTTGAAGAATTTGACCTCAAGAAAATGTGGAAGTCGCCCAACGGCACGATCCGCAACATCCTTGGCGGCGTGGTGTTCCGTGAACCGATCGTGATCGACAACGTCCCGCGCCTCGTACCGGGCTGGACTCACCCGATCGTCGTCGGCCGTCACGCATTTGGCGACCAGTACCGCGCGACCGACACGCTAATCCCCGGACCGGGCAAGCTGCGCATGGTCTATCACGGCGATGACGGGACCGAGATCGACCTCAACGTCTTCGACTTCCCGAGCGCCGGCATTGCCATGTCGATGTACAACCTCGACGATTCGATCCGCGACTTTGCGCGCGCTTCGATGAATTACGGCCTCGACCGCAAATGGCCGGTCTACCTGTCGACCAAGAACACGATCATGAAAGCCTATGATGGCCGCTTCAAGGATCTGTTCCAGGAAGTGTTCGACGCCGAATTCGCCGACAAGTTCAAGGAAGCCGGCATCACCTACGAACACCGCCTGATCGACGACATGGTCGCATCGGCGCTGAAGTGGTCGGGCAAGTTCGTCTGGGCCTGCAAGAACTACGACGGCGACGTTCAGTCCGACACCGTTGCGCAAGGGTTCGGATCGCTCGGCCTGATGACTTCGGTCCTGATGACGCCCGATGGCAAGACTGTCGAAGCGGAAGCCGCACACGGCACCGTCACCCGCCACTATCGCCAGCACCAGCAAGGCAAGGCAACCTCGACCAACCCGATTGCATCGATCTTCGCCTGGACCCGCGGCCTTATGTATCGCGGCAAGTTCGACGATACCCCCGACGTGGTGCGCTTTGCCGAAACGCTTGAGCGCGTGTGCATCGAAACGGTCGAGAACGGCCAGATGACCAAGGACCTCGCTCTGCTCATTGGTCCGAGCCAGAACTGGCTCACCACCGAGCAGTTCTTCGAGGCAATCGTGCAGAACCTCGAAAAGGAAATGCAGAGCTGGGCCTGATCCGCGTCCACCACTGGAACAACGCCCGCATTGCGGCGTAGCATCAGGGCGGCCTCTCTTTTGGAGCAGGCCGCCCTTTGTGCATTTGGAGACAAGCCTAAATGACCCAGACCCGCAGTAAGGCCCGGCTTGAAGTCCGGCAGGCCAAGCTTAAGGACGTGCGCGCCATCGGTGATCTTGTGCGCCGCGCCTATGACGACCTGCCCGCTTACACGCAGGGCGAGATTCGCGGGCAGATCAACAATTACGCCGAAGGCTGCTTCGTCGCGAAACTCGATGGTGAGATCGTGGGCTACTGCGCCTCGATGCGGCTCGACGAGAAGGTCGCTCTCTCCGATCACACATGGGACGAGGTCACCGGCAACGGCTTTGGATCGCGCCACGATCCCACCGGCGACTGGCTCTATGGTTACGAGTTGTGCGTCGATCCCAATGTTCGCGGGAGCCGTCTTGGACGCAGGCTTTACGAAGAACGGCGCGCGCTTGCCGAGCGGCTCGACCTCACTGGCATCGTGTTTGGCGGGCGTATGCCGGGATATGCGCGGGCCAAGCGTCGCAAGACCAACCGGGCGGAGAACCCGCAGGAATATCTCGACCTGATCCTCGAAGGGAAGGTCCACGATCCTGTCCTGCGCTTCCAGCTCGCAAACGGGTTCGAACCTGCCGGCATCCTTCCCAAGTACCTGCCCGAGGACAAGGCAAGCCGCGGCAATGCGGTTCGCATGGTCTGGCGCAATCCTTACGTCGATGCCGACGCGCCCAAGAAGCACCGCCTGCCCCGCGATGTAGAGGGCGTGCGCATCGCGACCTGCCAGCTTCAGGCGCGCGCCGTCGCCGATTTCGACGAGTTCATGAAGCAGGTGGAATATTTCGTCGACGTCGCCGCCGACTACGAAAGCGACTTCATCGTCTTTCCCGAACTGTTCACGCTGATGCTTCTCAGCGCCGAGGAGGACGAACTCAGCCCCTTGGAAGCGATCGAGTGCCTGTCGGAATACACGCCGAAAATCCGTACCAAGCTTTCCGAGATGGCGCTCGCTTACAACATCAACATCATCGGTGGATCGCATCCCACGCGCATGCCCGATGGCGATATTCACAACGTCGCCTATGTGTGCCTTCGCGACGGGTCGATCTACGCGCAGGAGAAGATTCACCCCACGCCTAACGAGGCGTACTGGTGGAACATCAAGGGTGGCGACAGCATCGATGCAATCCCCACCGATTGCGGTCCTATCGGCGTCCTCATCTGTTACGACAGCGAGTTTCCAGAGCTTGCCCGCCGCCTTGTCGATGAAGGGGCGCGGATCATTTTCGTGCCGTTCTGCACCGACTCACGCCAAGGCTACATGCGGGTGCGCTATTGCGCGCAGGCCCGCGCTATCGAGAACCAGTGCTATGTCGTCATGAGCGGCAATGTCGGCAACCTGCCCAACGTCGCCAATATGGACATCCAGTACGCGCAAAGCTGTATTCTCACGCCTTGCGACTTCCCCTTCGCCCGCGATGGTATCGCAGCCGAGGCATCGGAGAACGTGGAGACGCTAACCATCAGCGACGTCAATCTCTCAGACCTGCAATGGGCCCGCGCAGAGGGCACGGTGCAGAACCTCGCTGACCGGCGTTTCGACCTCTACCGGATCGAGTGGGACAAGCGCGTTGGCAATATTTCCGATCCACTTGGCGAAAAAGTCGATGCGCCTGCCGCTTCTGCGAGCGGGTCAAGAGGGCACGGTGGCGGATGACAGCCTCCCTCGACGCGGGTAAGTTCTAGACATGGCAGGCGAACTTACCATGTCCCCGGTGATGCAGGATGCGCTGGTGATCCTCGGATCGGCAGGCATCGTCATACCCGTTTTCGCCCGCTTCCGGATCACGCCGATCATCGGGTTCATCCTGATCGGCATCCTGGTGGGTCCATATGGGCTCGGGTCGCTGGTCGATCAGTTTGAGTGGCTTCGATACGTCTCGATCTCCGACCCGGACCGATTAACGCCCTTCGCCGATTTCGGCATAATCCTGTTGCTGTTCGCCATCGGGCTGGAGCTTTCGTTCAACCGCCTGTGGCAATTGCGCAAGCTTGTCTTCGGGCTCGGCAGCCTAGAACTGCTCATCATCGGCAGCATTTCGGCGGGCTTCTTCGGCTATGCGAGCGGCATGGCCACCGAGGCCGCGCTCGCGCTGGGCTTTGCGCTCGCCTTCTCTTCGACCGCTATCGTGCTGCCGATTTCTGGCACGAAAAGCCCGGTGGGACGCGCGGCGCTCTCGATGCTTTTGTTCGAGGACATCATGATCGTCCCGATCATCTTCATCCTCGGAGCCCTTGCTCCGACGGCCTCCGGCGACAGTGTAGGGGATCTCACCAACACCCTGATCCAGGGCGGGATCGTCATCCTCGTGCTGCTGGTCGTGGGCCGTTTCGCCCTCCCCAGCCTGTTCAGTCAGGCCGCGCGGACGAAAAGCCCGGAGCTGTTTCTCGCCGCATCCATGCTGGTCGTCATTGGCGCAAGCCTTGCCACCGCCGCCACCGGTCTATCGCCCATCGTCGGCGCGCTGATCGCAGGCCTGCTGATCGCGGAGACCGAATATCACGGCGAAGTCGAAAGCATCATGGAGCCGTTCAAGGGCCTCGCGCTTGGCGTGTTCCTCATCACCATCGGCATGAGCATCGACCTGCGCGTAATCTGGGCCGACTTTGGCACGATCATGGGCGCGGTTGTCGGTGTGCTGGTGTTCAAGGCAGTGGTCACCGGCGCGCTTTTGCGCATGATGGGCGCGCGGCGTTCGACCGCCGCTGAGACAGGCGTGCTGATGGCGAGCCCTTCGGAAACGACCCTGATCGTTCTCGCTGCGGCGACCAGCGCCCTTGTCGTCGATGCAGAGACCGCACAATTCTGGCAGATCGTGACGGCAATCGGTCTCACGATCACCCCGCTCCTTGCCAAGCTTGGCCGGGCCATCGCGCGCCGGGTCGAGGCCGTCCCCGACCTGCCCGACGATGACGATGGCGAGCCGCGCACCATCATTGTTGGTGCAGGACGCGTGGGAAGGCTCATCGCCGATATGATGAGCGCCCACGACCAAGCCCATGTGCTGATCGATTCCGACCCGGACGTGGTCGATGCGGCAAAGCGCAAAGGATACCGGGTCATGTTCGGCGACGCGGCCCGCGGCGACGTGCTCGCCCGCGTCGGCATAGACCGTGCGCCAGCTCTGGTGTTCACGATGGACGAACCGGTCCTCGCACAGCGTCTTGTCGCCAGACTGCGCGCCGATCATGCCGAATTGCTGATCGTGGTGCGCGCCCGCGACACCGACCACGCAGCCCAGCTTTACCGTGCCGGGGCAAGCCATGCGGTGCCCGAAAACCTCGAAAGCTCGCTGCAACTCTCCGAAGCCGTGCTGGTCGATATCGGCGTCGCCATGGGTCCGGTGATCGCGTCCATCCACGAAAAGCGCGATGAGTTTCGCGAGCAGCTCGAAGTGGACGGGGGGCTCAAATCCCCGCCGAAGCTAAGGACTTCGACAGTCGAAAATTGAACCAAGCGGGCGGCTCGGGGGTATCTGATATAGATACAGGAGAAATATGATGACCAAGGACGTCGACCCCACCAAGCCCACGCCAAACGATGAAAAGTTCAAGCCGCAAAATGTACAGGACCCCTTGAAGGATCGGGCACCGACCGATCAGGGACGCGGCCACCCCGGTGATACCGGCGGGAACGATGTCGAACAGGGCAGCAGCGGCGTGACGAAGCAAACGCCCGCCGCGTAACGCTTACGCGCTTTCCAGCATGGATTTGACCGAGGCGATGGCCTCGGCGGCTTTTGAGCCGTCGGGGCCTCCGCCTTGCGCCATGTCCGGACGACCGCCGCCGCCCTTCCCGCCAAGCGCTTCCACGCCTGCGCGCACCAAGTCGACCGCGCTGAACCTTTCGGTCAGATCATCGGTGACGGCGGCTGCGATGCTTGCCTTACCATCGTTCACGGCGACAATCGCAGCAACGCCGGTGCCCAACCTCGCCTTGGCCTTATCGAGAAGCGGGCGCAGTTCCTTGGGATTGAGGCCGTCGAGAACCTGCCCACTGAAGGCAACGCCAGCAACTTGTTCATCAGTCGACGCAGCACCGCCGCTTCCCGATCCACCGCCACCAAGGGCAAGTGCCTTCTTCGCTTCGGCCAGCTCCCTCTCAAGCCGCTTGCGCTCATCGAGCAAGGCCGCGACGCGCGCCGGGACTTCCTCGGGCGTTGCGCGAATTGCGCTAGCTGCGGACTTCAGCGCTTCCTCGCGCGCGACCAGCCAGCTGCGCGCAGCATCGCCGGTGAGCGCCTCGATCCGGCGCACTCCCGAGGAAACCGCCCCTTCTGACACGATCCGGAAAAGGCCGATATCGCCTGTCGCGTTCACGTGCGTGCCGCCGCACAGCTCGACCGAGTAATTGCGGCCGCTGCCGCCCGCGCGGCCCATCGACAGAACGCGGACTTCGTCGCCATACTTCTCACCGAACAGGGCGAGTGCACCTGCCTCGACCGCATCGTCGGGGCTCATAAGGCGTGTCGCCACGGGCTCATTCGCGAGAATTTCGGCGTTCACCTCATCCTCGATCGCGGCAATGTCTTCAGCTGACAGCGGCTTGGGGTGTGAGAAATCGAAACGCAGGCGCTCTTGCGAGACAAGCGAACCCTTCTGCGTCACGTGATCGCCGAGCTGGTTGCGAAGCGCCGCGTGGACGAGGTGTGTTGCTGAGTGGTTGGCACGGATTTGCGTGCGGCGCTCGGCGTCGACATCAAGCTGCACATTGTCACCCACGGCAATCTCGCCAGCGGTGATTTTCGTGCGGTGTGCGTGCAACCGGCCAAGCGGCTTGTTGGTTTCGATGACTTCAGCCGCCAGCCCACCGGGCGTGCTGATCGAACCGGTGTCGCCCGTCTGGCCACCGCTTTCGCCATAAAAGGCTGTCTGATTGGTCAGGACGACGACCTCTTCACCCGCAGACGCGCGTTCGACTTCCGCACCATCCTTGACGAGCGCGACGACCGTGCCCTCGCCCGAGGTTGCGGCGTACCCTATAAATTCGGTCGCGCCTTCGCGCTCTGCAATGTCGAACCAGATTTCGTCCGAGGCCGCTTCGCCCGACCCTTTCCATGCAGCGCGCGCGGCCGCTTTCTGACGGGCCATGGCACTTTCGAAGCCTTCGCGGTCGACGCTGATTCCCCGCGCGCGCAGCGCGTCTTCGGTGAGATCGTACGGGAAGCCGAATGTGTCGTAGAGCTTGAACGCTGTCTCGCCGTCTAGCTCACCGCCATCGGACATCGATCCAGTCGCCTCGTCGAGGAGCTTCAACCCCTTGTCGAGCGTTTTGCGGAACTGCGTTTCTTCGCGCAGCAGAACCTCTTCGATCAGGGCTTGCCCGCGCTGAAGACCGGGATAGGCCTGACCCATCTCGGAGACGAGCGAGGGCACGAGGCGATGCATCAAGGGCTCGCTTGCGCCCAGCAGGTGGGCGTGGCGCATCGCGCGGCGCATAATCCGGCGCAGCACATATCCGCGCCCCTCGTTTGACGGCAGCACGCCGTCGGCCATCAGGAACGAGGTCGAACGAAGATGATCGGCAATCACGCGGTGCGAGGCGGTGTTCTCGCCGGTCGCGGGAACCTCGGTCAGGTTCTCCGATGCCGCGATGAGCGCCTTGAATGTGTCGGTGTCGTAGTTGTCGTGAACGCCCTGCATGACGGCGGCGATGCGTTCCAGACCCATGCCGGTGTCGATCGAGGGGCTTGGCAGGTCGCGGCGCGTGCCGTCGGCGGCCTGTTCGAACTGCATGAAGACCAGGTTCCAGATTTCGATGAAGCGGTCGCCGTCTTCATCAGGGCTGCCGGGAGGGCCGCCGGGAATGTGGTCGCCATGATCGTAGAAGATCTCTGAGCAAGGACCGCAGGGGCCGGTATCGCCCATCGACCAGAAATTATCGGCGGTTGCGATGCGGATGATGCGCTCTTCCGGGAGGCCGGAAATCTTGCGCCAAAGGTCGAAGGCTTCGTCATCGGTGTGATAGATCGTCGCGGTCAGCTTCTCAGGCGCAAGTCCCCATTCTTTCGTCAGCAGGGTCCAGGCGTTGAGAATAGCCTGTTCCTTGAAATAGTCGCCAAACGAGAAGTTGCCGAGCATCTCAAAGAAGGTGTGGTGGCGAGCGGTATAGCCGACATTGTCGAGATCGTTGTGCTTGCCGCCCGCGCGCACGCACTTCTGCGAGGATGTTGCGCGTGGCCCCGGAGGTGTCTCCAGACCGGTGAAGACGTTCTTGAACGGAACCATACCCGCATTGACGAACATGAGCGTCGGATCGTTATGCGGGACGAGCGGCGCGCTTTGCACCTCGACGTGATCTTCATTCGCGAAGAAGTCGAGAAAGGAGCGGCGAATATCGTTGGTCGAAGTCATGCACTGGCAGTTAGGCAATGCTTGCCGAAGCGACAAGCGAAAGGAGCGCTTCATTCCCCATTCGGGTCATCCCTGTTGCAGCACCGCCCATCCTGCGAGAAAGTCGGGAAAGGGCGGTGAGATGCTGCACAACGAAAAACCGGCGCGGACCTGTCGCTCCTGATGATCAGGAGCAAGGCACGCGCCGGTATTCCGTTTCTCCGGGCGGCGGGACCATCTGCCCGCACTTTGATCCGCCCCTCCCTCGTGAAAGCCGAGGTTTTCAACAGGGCGCCCGCTTGAGGATCAGCTGTCGGTATCCGCGTCCGGGCCCGTCATCATTTCCTCGGCAACCTCGTCGGTTTTACCGCGGATGGCGGCTTCCAACTTGTCGCAAACTTCAGGGTTTTCCTTGAGGTAGACCTTCGCATTCTCTCGGCCCTGGCCGATGCGAACGCTGTCATAGGAATACCAGCTGCCCGATTTCTCGACGATGCCGGCCTTCACACCAAGATCGAGAATTTCGCCGATCTTCGAGATGCCTTCGCCATACATGATGTCGAACTCAACCTGCTTGAACGGCGGGGCGACCTTGTTCTTGACCACTTTCACGCGGGTCGAGTTGCCGATCACCTCATCGCGGTCCTTGATCTGGCCTGTGCGGCGAATGTCGAGGCGGACCGAGGCGTAGAACTTGAGCGCGTTACCGCCCGTCGTCGTCTCAGGGTTGCCGTACATCACGCCGATCTTCATGCGCAGCTGATTGATGAAGATCACCATGCACTTGGAACGGTTGATCGACCCGGTCAGCTTGCGCAGCGATTGGGACATCAGGCGCGCTTGCAGGCCGACGTGGGAATCGCCCATTTCGCCTTCGATTTCTGCGCGCGGGACAAGCGCCGCGACCGAGTCGACCACCAGCACGTCAACCGCGTTCGAGCGGACCAGCGTGTCGGTAATTTCGAGTGCCTGTTCGCCGGTGTCGGGCTGCGAGACGATCAGTTCGTCGATATCGACGCCCAGCTTCTTCGCATAGACCGGGTCAAGCGCGTGCTCGGCATCGACGAAGGCCGCCGTACCGCCAGCTTTCTGTGCCTCGGCAATGCAGTGCAGTGCGAGCGTCGTCTTGCCCGAGCTTTCCGGGCCATAGACTTCGATCACGCGGCCTTTGGGCAGGCCGCCAATGCCAAGAGCAATATCGAGGCCAAGCGATCCGGTCGAAATCGATTCAACCTGCATAGCCTCTTTCGAGCCCAGCTTCATCGCCGAACCCTTGCCGAATGCGCGATCGATTTGTGCAAGAGCGGCGTCGAGCGCCTTTTGACGGTCCACGTCTTTTTCCTTCTCTACGAGCTTAAGATTGGTAGCCATCGCATGCACTCCTTCGCTTGCCTAGGGCCGATTAGCGAGTTTTAACCAGCCGGTTGGAGATGCCCATTGAGCGTCCCCTGTTGGAGTGGATGTATACGGTTTGTTCCATAAGAACAAGAGTGGAACAGAACTTTTTTCCACCACCCCGCGAACGGACAGGAAATCAGGCGTCCTGCGCTGCCTTGGCCGCCCTCATGACTTCGCCGACCTTGTCGCTGATCGCGGCCACGCTGAACGGCTTTGGGATGAAGTGCATGTTGGGAATGTCGATATCCTTGCGCAGCGATTCCTCCGCATAGCCGGACATGAAAAGCACAGGGATATCAGGACGCGCCTTCCTGATTTCGCGCACCATCGCAGGTCCGTCCATTCCAGGCATCACCACATCGCTGACGACAAGGTCGAAACCGTCCTCGCCCTCGATTGCGGCGAGCCCCTCTTCCCCGCCTGCGCACGGTGTGACCTGAAATCCGGCGCGGGACAATGCGCGTTCCGCGACCACGCGGACCATGTCCTCATCCTCGACCAGCAGGATTTTGCCGCCGACCGACCATTCCGAGGACGCCTCGCTGACAGGAGCGATCGGCTTGCGCGGTACCTCGCCCTTGTGGACGGGGAAATAGATCGTGAAACGCGCTCCCTTTGGCCTGCCGGCGGCGTCGGTCGCGTTGTCTGCGAAGATGAAGCCGCCCGATTGCTTGACGATCCCATAGACCGTGGAAAGGCCAAGGCCCGTGCCCTTGCCCTGCTCCTTCGTGGTGAAGAACGGCTCGAACAGTTTGGGCAGAACTTCGGTCGGGATGCCGCCGCCATTATCCTCGACTATAAGCACGGTGTAATCGGCAGGCGGCAAAATCTCAGAACCCAGCTTCACGACCTGGTTGGATTCGAGGCTGCGGGTCAGAAGCGCAATTCGACCCTGACGCTTTCCGCCCAATGCGCGCCCTTGAGCAATATTGGAATTGATCGCATCGCGCGCATTGACCGCAAGGTTCATGATGACCTGCTCAAGCTGCTGAGGGTCTGCGCGCACCGCGCCAAGGTTGCGGTCGTGCTGAACGTAATAGTCGATCTTCTCGCCAAGCAGCCGCTTGATAAGGGGGCTTACCTCGCTCACCACGTCGGGCAGTTGCAGGATTTCCGGACGCAGGGTCTGCTGGCGCGAGAAGGCGAGCAATTGCCGTGTCAGCGATGCGGCGCGGTTGGAGTTGGCGCGGATCTGCTGGATGTCGTCATAATCGCTGTCGCCCGGCGTGTGGCGCAGCAGCATGAGGTCGCAGGTGCCGATGATCGCGGTCAGCACGTTGTTGAAATCGTGTGCGACACCGCCTGCAAGCTGGCCCACCGCCTGCATCTTGGTCGCCTGCGCAACCTGTCGCTTGAGCTGGTTCTCCTCGCTCGAATCGGCAAGGCTGAGCAGCACCGCCGCCTCGCCCAGCCCGCGCACTCCGGCAAGGCCCATGGACACCGGCTCTTCAGGGCTGGAAGTCAGACGCACGGCCATGTCGCCGCTGGCCGCTGGGCCGCGTCCGTGGCGGCGCACGGCGTCCGAAAGCGCGCCCTTGTCCTCTCGCACCACGAGATCGGTCGGGAACGGCGGAAGACCCCGCCCCTCTCGATTGACCGAGCGCAGGAAAGCCTCGTTCCCGAACAGGAAGCGCCCGTCGCGGTCGGCCATCGCGAGGCCGAGCGGCAATTGCGAAAGCAGCGCTTCAAGCTGAGCGACGCCTGCCTGTGACGCGCCGTCCCAGCCGGTTCCGATGCCAACGCCGCTATCGACAAGCAGCATCATCGAAAGCCCCTCGTCCGGTCCAGGCGTAATCCCTGCAAGTCCCGGCTCGCTCAGCGGCACGTCGATCAGGGTCTGCGGTGTACCGCTGCGACCCTCGCGCGCAAAAAAGATGCGATCGCGTTCGTCGGCGCGGAGCAATGCGACGAACTCCTGACCGGCAAGCGTGGCGGCATCGTCACCCGAAGCGCGCTCTGCGAACCCGGCGCTGACCGAACGGATGATGCCGTCGGGACCGGTGATCGCGGCCTCGATCCCGGCGCGGCTGAGCATGGCGCCAAACGGCCCGGCGAGGTCGATCTGGGCAAGCGGATCGTTTGTCGCAGCGATGATCGGGACAAAGCGCCAGATAAGATGATCATCGCCCCGCCCGGCTCGCACCGCAGTGACCGAAAATTCCCTGCCGTCCTGACTATCAAGCGACGCCAAAACAGCATTGCCATCGCGCCATGCCTCGCGCGCGAGCTTGCTCATGGCTTCGAGTTCGGGCCGGTCCAGCGGGAGCGCCGGCGGGGCGCTTTCTCCGCCAAAGGCGTTGGTAAAGGCGCTGTTGGCGCAGACTAGCCGGTTTGCCCTGTCGGTGATCGCGATGGCTTCAGACGCGCGTTCGTCCACTGCGCCGCCGCTTGCCTCTATCGCCGCGACGGTTACCGACCAGTCCGGCGCAGATATCTCGGTCTTTGACGGTTCCGACGAGTAGCGTTCGAAGGCAAAGGCGGCGGCCAGAAGCACGATCAGGCCCGCCGCATATGCAGTGCCGACGACCCAGTCCCCGCTGACGAGGAACACCGCAAGCGCGCTCAGGAACAGCCCTGCGCCCACTCCTGCAAGCAGAAGCGATGGCGAGGATTTTGACGCAATGTCGGTGCTGGGGGATTTCACGCTTGGTACGGCTCTTCGTAGATTGTCGGCTGCAAAGTGGGCGCGAAACGCCCGTTTCAATCGGCTTTCCAGCCTAGTTTGCGTCAGCGCTCAGGTCGAGCCGCCCGCCATCACTTTCAGCCGTTTTGCCCGCTTGCGTGCAACGATAAATCGCCAGATAGCGCCGGAGATGAGATAACCGATCGCCGATGAAACAACGGCGAGCACGACAAAGCCTGCAACGGTCACTCCGGCAAGTTCGAAAAAGTCGACGAAGGACGCCCACCAGGTCGAACCCTTTGCGCTCGCCACTTGCGCTGCGGCGGCGTCGATCTTGAGCACGAACGTGCCCACACGATTCGCGACCACCGCCCAAAACGCGATGGTGAACGGGTTGGTGACGAAGGTCACCGCCGCTGCGAGCGGCACATTGGCCCTTGCAGGCAGAGCGAGAAACGCGGCGAGGAAGATCTGCCCGACCGGCAGAATGAATGCGCTGAACAGCCCCAGCGCCACCCCGCGGGGAACCGACCGCCTAGTAAAACGCCACAGTTCCGGCGACAGGAAACGAGGCGCGATGGGGGCAAGATATCTGCTACGCGCCATTTCCTCGCGGCTTGGCATGTAGCGCGCAAGCGTGTGCCCTATCCAGCGAAACGGGCGCTGGAAGAAGCTGGGGGAGGAGGTTCGCTGACTGCTCATGACGATGGGCGCGCCTTGGCCTGCGTTTTCACGCAGTGCAAGCGCCCTTCGCTCAAGTGCAGATTAGCCACCATGATCGCCATATGGGTAGCAACAGGCGTCTGACCAATGGGTGAACTGGTGCAATCGGTAATTAACCGGGCCGCTGCGCGTTCGGCGGCAATCACGTGCGGTCGCGCATGATCCTTGCCTTGTCGCGCTTCCAGTCGCGCTCCTTGATGGTCGCACGCTTGTCATGCGCCTGCTTGCCCTTGGCAAGAGCGAGCTCAACCTTCGCGCGCCCATGTGCATTAAAATAGATCGACAGCGGGACGAGCGTCATGCCTTTCCTCTCGACCGCACCGAACAGCTTGTTGATCTCGCGTCCGTTGAGCAGCAATTTTCGCGGGCGGCGCGGTTCGTGGTTCAAGCGGTTGCCGTGGCTGTATTCCGGAATGTTCGAATTGATCAGCCAAACCTCTCCATCGCGCACCTCGGCATAGCTTTCGGCAATCGTCGCCTCGCCCGCGCGCAGGGCCTTTACCTCGGTCCCCTGCAACGCAAGGCCGGCTTCGAACTTGTCCTCGATTGCATAGTCGAAGCGCGCGCGGCGGTTTTCCGCGACGGTTCTCTGTTTGTCGAAAGTCTTTGGTTTGAGCCGTGCCATGGTGGCAGGCGAGATAGGCGCGCAACTTGCGCTTGCCAAGCGCAGGTTTTCCGGCGCATCAGGCGGATCGAGGGGCAGGTCAGACAATGGACACATCTGAAGTGAAAGCTTTCGAACTCGGCGGAGAGACCATCGCGCCGGGGACCGAGGCAGATATCGGCCTGCCCATCACGACGATGGCGACCGGCTATTCCTCGCAGCTTGCGGTGCGCGTTCTGCATGGGGCCAAGCCGGGGCCGACTGTTTTCCTCAGTGCGGCGATCCACGGCGACGAGATTGTCGGCACGGCAATCATCCAGCGGATCGCCAACCAGCTTTCGCCAGAGAAGTTATCCGGCACGCTGATGCTGGTGCCGGTTGCGAATATCTACGGCTTTCTCACCCACACGCGCTATTTGCCCGACCGGCGCGATCTCAATCGCTCGTTTCCGGGCAACGCCAACGGCTCGCTCGCGGGGCAGGTCGCCAACGTGTTCTTCAGCGAAGTCGTGAGCCGCGCCTCGCTCGGCATCGACATCCATACCGCGGCCGTCCATCGCTACAACCTGCCCCAGATCCGCATTGCTGCGGGGGACAAGAAGCTGGTCGAGCTTGCCATGGCCTTTGGCCCGCCGGTCATTATCGAGAGCCCTCTGCGCGACGGTTCGCTGCGCGCGCTCGCCGCCAGGGAGAACGTGCAAATGCTCCTGATGGAAACGGGAGAGGCGCTTCGCTTCGATCGCTTTTCCATGGAGACCGGCGTTGCAGGCATCATCCGGGTGCTCGCGCATCTCGGGATGATCGAAGCCGACGACGGCCTTACCGAAGTTGCAATCCCCGCCCGCTCGAACAAGACGCAATGGGTCCGCTCCCCGCGCGGGGGAGTGACGCACCGGATGCGCAAGTCGGGCGATGCCGTGAAGAAAGGCGATCTGCTCGCAGCCGTCGCGGGTCTGTTCGGGGAAGAGCCGCTGGAAATCCTGAGCCCCACCGACGGCATCATTATCGGCCACGCGACGCTCCCTGTCGTTCATCAGGGCGATGCTCTGTTTCATATCGCCCATGTCGATCACCCCGAACGCGTCGGCGCCCGGATCGAAGGCCTCGCCGATGCGATCTATGCCAGCGAACCCGAAGGCTTTGCCGAAACGCTGCTGGACGAGGACGAAGTGCTTTAGATCAATCCCGCATGCTCAAGCGCCGCGTCCACCGCTTTGCGCGATGCCTCGCTAGCCTCGACGATGGGCAGGCGCACGGAGGGCGAAAACCAGTCATGCACGCGGCTCAGTGCGTACTTTACGGGAGCAGGCGATGCGTCTGAGAACATCGCATAGTGGAGCGGGAACAGGCGGTCATTCAGCTCACGCGCTTTCTTGAGGTCGTTCGCGGCAATCGCTGCGTGGAATTCCGAACACAGCGCAGGTGCAACATTGGCCGTCACCGAAATCGCCCCCCTGCCCCCGGCGGCCGAATGAGGCAGCCACAATTCGTCATTGCCCGAAAGCTGGCAAAACTCGCGCCCGATCCCCATGCGATGATCGGCAACCCGCGATAAGTCGCCTGATGCGTCCTTGATCGCGATGATCTGTTCGGGGAACATTCTGACCAGTTCGACGACCGTTTCGTCCTCGATGTCCGTCACCGTCCGGCTCGGCACGTTGTAGAGCACGATCGGAAGGTCGCAATTTTCGGCAAGGTAGCTGAAATGCGCGATGAGCCCCGCCTGGCTTGGCCGGTTATAGTAAGGCGCCACGCACAGGCCCGCTGCCGCGCCCGCTTTCTTCGCAAAGTTCATGTGAAGCGCGGCGTTGCGCGTGTCGTTCGATCCGCAGCCGGCAATCACCGGAACGCGCCCAGCGGCCTGTTCTATGCACACCTCGATCACGCGGTGGTGCTCTGCATTGGATAGCGTCGAGGCCTCTCCGGTCGTGCCGCAGGGAACAAGTCCCGAGCTGCCGTTTTCTATTTGCCAGTCAACCAGTTTGCGAAACGCGCTTTCATCAAACGATCCGTCGCGAAAAGGAGTCGCCAGAGCCGGAATGGAGCCGCTGAACATTGTAATCTTCCTGTATGACACAATAACTTAAAAGCTGGGGCAATCTTCATCACCCGAGTAATCCTGTTAAGCGCCTGATAAGGAGCCAATCCGCACTATGTCCAGCATGGTCAGAAATTTGCTATCCCGCCCTATTGCCCTTGCGGCCCTCGCCGCAGCTTCTGCGGGAGCGCTTTCGACCCCTGGCTCGGCCATGATGGAAGCCCCGCAAGCGAGCAACGCTCCCGAGCGCAGCAACCTTGTCGCGCGCGCTCCGGGTGAAATCGGGGCTGCTATCTCGCAATGGGAGCGGCTCACTGGCAATGGCGACTATTCCTTCGCCGATTATGCGGGCTTTGCGCTGCGTTATCCCGAATTTCCGCGTATGGAGATGATCCGCTCCCGCGCCGAGGGCACGCTCGACGACGAAGTGCCGGAACAGGGCGATGCGCTTGCATTCTTCGACGCTTACCCACCGCTCACCAATCATGGCCGTGCGCTTTATGCGCTGACGCTGGTAGCCGCGAACCGCGACGAAGCTTTCGACATGGCGCGCGAAGCATGGCGCGGCGGCGATATGAGTGCGACTGCCGAAGCCTACATCTTCGGCCTGTTCGGCTCGCAATTTTCCGATGAAGATCACGCGGCGCGCATGGACGCTCTGCTCTGGCAGGGGGATGCCGAGGCTGCCGAGCGTCACATCGTCAATCTCGCAGCGCCTCAGCGCGATCTTGCGACCGCGCGCATCGCCCTTGTTCGGGGCACCTTGCCTTCCGAAGCGGGCATCCCCGTTCCCGCCGACGCTCAGCGCGATGCAGGCTATGTCTTCAACCTCGTGAATTACTATCGCACGCGCCGGATGACCGATGCGGCGATCAATCTCCTCTCGAACCGCCCCGACTTCAACGCACCTGCTTTCGATTCGGCGGAATTCGTTGGCGACATGCTCGCCATTGCCAAGGCGGCGGGAGCGACGAGTTCGGTGCGTATCGCGAGCAAGACCGACGATCTGTTCGAAGAGGGCGAGGACATCTCGCAAGGCTCTTTCTCACTGCGTGACCGGTACACCGACCTCATGTGGCTTGGCGGCACGAATGCGCTTTGGCAGCTTGGCAATGGCGCAGCAGCTGCTCCGCTGTTCCTGCGCTATGGCGAGGCGGCTCGCACGCCGCTGACCCGCGCCAAGGGCTTTTACTGGGCAGGCCGCGCCGCGCGTCAGGCGGGCCTTTCCGAAGATGCGGCGCGCTATTTCGAGATGGCCGCCGAATATCCGCATTATTATTACGGTCAGCTCTCGCTTCAGGCGCTTGGCCGCCCGATGCCGCAGTTTGCACAGCTTCCGCAGTTGCAGATCGACGCGGCCACCCGCGCCGAGTTTGAAGCGCGCCCGCTGGTCCGCGCGATCCGCACCATCGCAGGCAACCGCCGCGACTGGCGCACTGAACGCCGGTTCTTCCAGGCTATTGGCGAAAGCGCAAAGACGCCCGAAGAGCTCCTGATGGTCAACCAGCTCGCATCGGAAACGGGGCTTGAGGAAATGGCCGTCGTCGTCGGCATGGAAGCAGGCGCGAACGGGCTTTCGGGCTTCGAACGGGTCGGGTTCCCGACCGTCCCCACCCCGCGCGTCAACGACTGGACCATGGTTCACGCCATCGCCCGTCAGGAAAGCGAGTTCGACCGGACCCGTACTAGCCACGCCAACGCCATCGGTATGATGCAGCTCCTTCGCAGCACCGCGCGCGAGGAAGCGGGCATTCTGGGCATCCAGTATATGAGCGCGAACCTGACCGAGGATCCGCAATACAATATCCGCCTTGGCGATGCGCACTTTGCCCGCCGGATGGACCTGTATGGCGGCGCTTATCCGCTTGCGATTGCGTCCTACAATGCAGGGCCGGGGCGCGTACGTCAGTGGCTCGCGCTGAATGGCGACCCGCGCCGGGGCGAGATCGACTGGGTCGAATGGATCGAGAAGATCCCCGCCAATTTCGAGACGCGCTATTACGTAATGCGCGTAATTGGAAATGCGGTGAGCTATTCGCACATGTATCCAGAACAGGCAGGACGTCCGCGCACGGTAGACACTTTTCTTCCGTGAAGCATTCGCGCTAGGCTTGCCATCATGGCAACAAAACCCGGTCCTCCGATCACGCCCGCTGGCATGGCGGCGCTGAAAGCGCGCTACGACCACCTGCTTGGCAAAGAGCGCCCTGAGATCGTCGAGATCGTCAGCTGGGCGGCGGGCAATGGCGACCGGTCGGAAAACGGCGACTACATCTACGGCCGCAAGCGCATGCGCGAGATCGACCGCGAGCTTGGCTACCTCTCGCGCCGGATGAAAGCGTGCCGCGTGGTCGACCCGTCGAACCAACCGGACCGCAGCCGCGTGTTCTTCGGCGCGCGGGTCGAGCTTGCCGATGAGGACGACGAGCGCCGCAGCGTGACAATCGTGGGCGATGACGAACAGGACGCCGGCAAGGGGTTGGTGGGGTGGTCTTCACCCATCGCGAAGGCCTTGAAAGGTGCATCTGTCGGGGATTTGCGCATTGTGAAGCTTCCCGGCGGGCTCAAGGAATGGGAAGTCATGACCATCGACTATGACTAGGCTTGCCCTCCCCCTGCTGGCCATCGGCCTCATCGCCTCGCCTCTCGATGCGAAAGACAGCCTCGGCGTCTATTCCAGCTGGGCCGCGTTTCGCGACGACAGCCCCGCGCGCTGCTACGCCATTGCCAAGCCCATGCGCGGTCGCGAGGCCGGTCCCTTCGCGAGCATCGCCAGCTGGCCCCGGCAGAACATCCGCACGCAACTCCACATCCAGCTTTCACGCCCAGCGCGCGATGGCAGCGACGTGCGCCTCACCATTGGCTCTGAACGCTTCACTCTCGCCGCCAATGGCCGCAACGCATGGGCGCAGGATGCCCGCATGGATGCAAGCGTGGTCGCCGCCCTGCGCGCGGCCACCCGCATGAGCGTCAGCGCGCTCGACGAACGCGGGCGGCGCTTTACCGACCGATACGATCTTGCAGGTGTTGCGACCGCGATTGACGCTGCGGTGGTCGGTTGCGCCTAAGCAAAAAGGCCGGACGCACCCTCGTGCGCCCGGCCCCTTTTGCGGTCTTCGCCGGAGCTTAGAAGCGCCAGCCCACGCCCGCCATCACCTGGTGACGGTCGGTGTCGATCTCGCCAAGGTCGACGTCGGGGATATCGCCATCTTCGAAATCGAGCTCAGCTTCGGAATAGTTCGAATAGCGATACTCGAGCTTGGCATAAGCGTTGTTGCCGATCATCTGCTCGATCCCTGCGCCCACGCGGTAGCCGTCGGTGTCGATCGAGCTGTTGTAGTCCTCACCGTCGAACGAGCCTTTGATGTTGTAGCGCGCGTTGGTGTAGCCGCCCTTGGCATAGAGCAGCGTGGTATCGCCGATCGTCGTGCCGATACGGGCGCCGAGATAGATGTCGCGTCCGGTTTCGACATTGCCGAGGCCGAAGCCTTCGAAGTCGCCATCGGCGAACTCGGTGTCTGCGGTCGAGTCGGTCAGTTCGGCCTCGACGCCCAGCACCACGCCGCCTGCGTTGAAGTCGTAACCGACGGCGGCACCATAGACGAGACCGTCGATCGACTGGTCGTTGTCCTGGTTGGCGTCATCGTCGACGCTGCTGCCTGCCCGGCTGGTATCGTAGCCGCCAACGCCCTCAAGACGGAAGCCGGTGAAGTTGTCGTCGGCGTCCTGCGCAAATGCTGGGGTAGAGAGCAACGCGACCGAGGCTGCGGACAGAAGGATAGTCTTGGTTTTCATTACATAACTCCGTTGGGTTCACACGATCATGAGATCGCGATAGGGGGACAACGCATCCGGGATGGGAATTGTTTCATTAACGTCAGACAACATGAATCTGTTGTTCTTGAGTAACATAGTTACGCCAAGTCGTGTCCCATCAGCGCCAATCCGTTGACGGTCATCGATCATCGACGCTCAATTGACGTGAGTGCCGGGTGAGCCGAAGCGCAGCGGCGTCCATGGCCAAATCTGCGATTGCGACCAGCCGCCCCGCTTGTGCTTTGATTTGTGGCGCAAGCCGCATTATATGCGCGCTCAATCATGGCAGACACGACCCTCATGACCATCCCCGGGCAGGTGGACCCGGTTCCCGTCGCGCGTGACATCACGCCGCGCGCCGATGGTCGTATCGACCTCATCGGCCTCCCCCGCCCGCGCATCCGCGAGTTGTTCGCCGAAGCCGGTCTCGACGAACGGCAGGCGAAGCTGCGCGCGAAACAGGTGTTCCACTGGCTCTATCACCGAGGCGTCACCGATTTCGAGGCGATGACCGATATTTCGAAAACCATGCGCCCGTGGCTGGCCGAGCGGTTTGTGATCGGTCGTCCCAACATCGTGGAAGCGCAGCATTCGTCTGACGGCACGCGCAAATGGCTGCTTCAGACCGATGACGGCCACGATTTCGAGATGGTCTTCATCCCGGACGCCGATCGCGGCACCCTTTGCGTATCGTCGCAGGTCGGCTGCACATTGAACTGCACCTTCTGCCACACCGGCACGATGCGGCTCGTGCGCAACCTCACTCCGGGGGAGATCGTCGGTCAGGTCATGCTCGCGCGCGATGCGCTGGGCGAATGGCCCAAAGGCGTGATGGACGGTTTGGACGATGCAGAAGACGCCAAAGATCCGGTGGGCCACTACACCGCCGATGGCCGCCTGCTCACCAACATCGTGATGATGGGCATGGGCGAACCGCTCTACAATTTCGACCATGTGCGCGATGCGCTCAACCTCGTGATGGACGGCGACGGGCTTGCCCTATCGAAGCGACGCATCACGCTTTCCACCAGCGGCGTCATTCCGGCGATGGAACGCTGCGGCGAGGAGATCGGCGTCAATCTCGCGGTTTCGCTCCACGCGGTGACCAAAGATGTGCGCGACGAGATCGTGCCGCTCAACAAGAAATACGGCATCGAGGAGCTGCTTCAGGCCTGCGCCGATTATCCGGGCGCTTCCAACGCGCGGCGCATCACGTTTGAATATGTGATGCTCAAGGACAAAAACGATTCGGACGAAGAGGCGCGCGAGCTCGTCCGCCTGCTCAAAAAGTTCGACCTGCCCGCGAAGGTGAACCTCATTCCGTTCAACCCCTGGCCGGGCGCTGAATACGAATGTTCGACGCCTGAACGGATCAGGGCGTTTTCCAACATCGTGTTCGAAGGCGGCATCAGCGCGCCGGTGCGCACCCCGCGCGGCCGAGATATTGACGCGGCCTGCGGGCAGCTCAAGACCGCCGCTGAAAAGAAAAGTCGCGCCCAAAGGGACCGCGAGGCAGCGGAAGCGGCTGCAGCAGAAGCCGAGACTTCAAGCTAAAGCGAAAGAGCGCCGCCGCGCGCAATCGTCCGGCACAGCCCGCCGATCCAGATCGCTCCTTGTGCATCCCTGCTCACATAGACCTGGCCATCGGCCCCGGTGCAGCGACCCTGCGTTGCCAGATAAGTAGGCGGAACCAGACCGTTCTCGATCAGGTGCCGGGCAACGCCGGCATTGAAGCTCCCGGTTACGGGGTCTTCGACAAGCTGGCCATGCTGGTTGCTGAAGAAAGCGCGCAATTCCCAATCAGAACCGGCTCCCTGCGCACACGGGCCTGCAAGCCCAATATCGGTCCCGATTGCCGCCCTTGCCGCAGGCTTTGCCGCAAGCACGTCCTCGGCGCTCTTCAAGCGCAGAAGCTGCCAGTTGGGCCCGTTCGCAACATGGACGGCTTCGACGACACTGGCAGGATCGACACCGGTCACGGCCACGGCCTGGGCAAGTTCGCTTTCGCTCAAGGGTCCGCTCCTCATCAGGGCAGGCGCTTCGAATGCGAGCCTGTTGTCGTCGCGCCGCACCTTTACCAATCCGACACCGCATTGCTGGACGATCACGCCATCTTCGCGCGCCTTGCCCCCTTCAGCCAGCCACGCATGACAGGTGCCAAGCGTGGGGTGCCCGGCAAATGGCAGCTCGCCCGCAGGGTAGAAAATCCGTACCTTGTAATCGGCTCTCTCGTCATCGGGAGGCAACAGGAATGTGGTTTCGGAAAAACCGAGCCACTGGGTCAGCCGCAACATCTGATCGTCTGACAGCCCTGCGCCGCCATGCACCACCGCAAGGGGATTGCCGGCCATTGCCGAGGCACCGAAAACATCGACAAGATCAAGGCGCATCACGAAACTCCCTGTTCAAAGCGCTTGTGCGACCCCTGCTCTAATGCTGTCAGGGGAGAGTTGCGAGACAGCTTTACTCTGACCACAAGCACAAAAGCCATGATCGACCCGGCCACATTCGAATTCTACCAGAAGCGCGTTCCGTTCTACACGTCGAGCGCGGGCTGCGGGCCAAGCCGCCATCTTGACGCGTTTCTCGACCGGCTCAAACCGGGCGCGTGCATCCTTGAACTGGGCTGCGGCACAGGCCGGGATTCAGCGCGCATGATCGAACGCGGCTTCGATCTCGATGCGACAGACGGCATCCCCGCAATGCTGGTCAAGGCGAATGAGCGGCATAATATCGGCGCACGTCTTATGCGTTTCGATGAGCTGTCTGCCGAACAAGCCTACGATGCGATTTGGGCACATGCGTGCCTGCTCCATTGTCCGCGCGCCGAGCTTCCCGGCGTGCTCAACCGCATCCAGACAGCGCTTCGCCCCGGTGGGTTCCACTATGCCAGCTACAAGCTCGGCGATGGCGAGGGCCGCGACCTCCTCGGGCGGTTGCACAACTTCCCGACCGCCGATTGGCTTCGCGCTCGATACCAGGAGGCCGGGTTCGATATCTTCAATGAAGACGTCTTTGCCGGGAAAGGGACGGATGGAACCATGCGCGACTGGCTGGCGATCACCGTCAGGCGTCCCGATTGACGGGCGTTACACTTTCCTACTGGCGCGCAATGTGCTGCAAGGCTGGTATGAAAATCGTCGCCCCACCCCATTTTCAAACGCGCTATTTCGCGCCGGTTTCAGAGCGCGCGGTTTTTGCTTTTGGACCGTGTAACATGCGGTCCACTTCTCATGCGTCGCCCCAGAAGGAACAGCCATGAAACGCACGCTCGAAGCGATCTGCACCGGGACGGCGCGCCCCTTCAACGGCGCGGAATTCAGCGCTTTTGCCAAGTATCCGCGCGAGGGCGCAGTGCAGATCCTCGAAGAAGGATTCGCGCCGGACGAACAGGCCGACCGGCGCGTTCATGGCGGGCCGGAAATGGCGCTGCATCTCTATCCGCTCGACCACCATGCCTTCTGGCGAGAGACGCTTGGCGATATCGACCTGCTCGACCATCCCGGCGCGTTCGGATCGAACCTTGCGGTCAGCGATCTCACTGAGAAAGACGTGCATATCGGCGACTGCTTCCGGCTTGGCAGTGCGCTGATCGAAGTGAGCCAGCCGCGCCAGCCATGCTGGAAGATCGAGCACCGCTTTGGCGAGCATTGTGATGCCAAGGGCATGGTGAAGACCATCATCGAAAGCGGACGCTCTGGCTGGTACTTTCGCGTGCTCGAAATCGGGGAAGCGTGCGCTGGCGATATGTTGGAGCGAGTCGGAACAGGCGCGAGCGATTGGACTGTCGAGCGAACCTTCGCCGCGCTGGTCGCGGGAAAAGCCACTCGGGATGAGCTTGAAGAGCTTGCCGAACTGGAACCGCTCGCGCCCAAGCTGCGGGAAAGGGCGCGTTCGAAGCTGGGGTAAGGTCGATCAACTCATCGCAGCAGGACCGCAGTTCATCTTCCTGACTCGTAATCCAACATTTCGTTCATCCAGCGTTCGGTGAAGATGAACGAAATAGGGCGTGCCTTCACGAACAAGGCCGCAAAGGAAAACGACGATGAAAATGATCGCACTGCTTGCCGCAACAGGCTCCCTCGCCGCCATCAGCGCCCCCGCACAGGCCGCCGATATCGCTCCCACCCCGGTCGCGGACGCCGTGTTCTCATTCGACACGGGGCTCGACCAGGTCGCCGCTTACGGCGATCCGCCCCGCCATGCTCGGGCCTGGGGTCGCCGCCATCGCGACCGCGACTATCGCTATTACGATGATGACGATGACGACTGGGACGATGACGACCGCCGCTATCGCCGGGGTCGCGGGCATTACGACGATCGCATCTATGACCGCCGTGGCCGCTACCACGAACCGCGCCGACTGCGCCGCGGGGACCGCGTCTGGCGGGGTCGTGATGGTCGCTACTACTGCGAACGTGGAAACGGCACGACCGGTCTGGTGATCGGTGCCGGCGTCGGTGCCCTGCTTGGCCGCACGATCGACACGCGCGGCGACCGTACGGTCGGTACGCTGCTCGGCGGAGCGCTGGGCGCAGTCCTTGGCCGCGAGATCGACCGCGGCGACGCACGCTGCCGCTAAGCGCTTAACCAGCCACACAAATAGCGCCGTCCGCAAGTCCCAGCGGGCGGCGCTTTGCTGTGTGCAAAGCGCGTGAGCGCTGATAGGGGCTAGGGTCATGGCAGATGACGCACCCCTCCCCGCCATCCTCATAACAGGCGGCGCCACGCGGATCGGCGCCGAGATCGCGCGCGGCTTCGCTGGCAGGGGCTGGCACGTCGTCATCCATTACCTGAGCTCGGGCGAACAGGCGCAGGCGCTGGCCTCCGAACTGCCAAGTGCGCAGGTGGTGCAATGCGACCTCAGCGACGACGCAGCAGCAGCCGCGATGATCGAACAGGTGGCAGCGCGCCTCCCCGGCCTGCGCTGTCTCGTCAACTCCGCGTCGATCTTTCGCTATGACGATGCAACCAAACTCGATCCCGCAACGAATAGAGAGGCGATGCAAGTCAACGCCCTCACCCCGGCCCGAATGGCGCAAGCCTTCCTGGCACATGCGCAAGGCCCCGGCCCGCGCTGCGTCATCAATGTCACCGACATGAAGATCGAGAACCCCAACCCCGACTTCTTCAGCTACACCATGTCAAAGCACGCGCTCGCATCCACGATCCCTATGATGGCGATGAGCGCAGCAGAAGATGCGCGGGTCTATGGCATCGCGCCCGGAGCGATCCTTGCAAGCCATGATCAGAGCGAGGATGAAACCGAGCTTTCGCACCGCCTCAACCTGCTCGAGCGCAAGACATCGCCGCAAGAGATAGTCGATGCCGCGATCTTCCTTGCGACCGGCACTGCGAAAAGTGGCACGACGCTCTTCATTGACAGCGGTCAGCACCTGATGGACCAGCCGCGCGACGTCATCTACCTCGCTCGTGAAGAGGCGATGCGGCGGAGGGACAGGGCATGAAGCGCCACGCGCTCTCGACGCGGATCTGGCACTGGATCAACGCGGTTGCCTTCATCGTTCTGTTCGGGTCCGGCCTCACCATCTCGAACGCGCACCGCTACCTCTATTGGGGCGACTATGGCTTCGATCCTGCCGATGCTTGGCTGGCAGTCATGCGCTTCCCTTCATGGATGACGATCCCGCAGCGTTATGACCTTGCCGAGGCGCGCGACTGGCACAATTTGTCGGCATGGATCTTCGCGCTCGCGCTGCTCTTCATGTGGATCGCAAGCCTCATCAACCGCCACTTCTGGCGCGATGTCGCGACCAGTCCCGGAGACTGGTCGCCGCGCCGCTGGCTTGAAGTCATTAAATCGCACATTTCGGGCGATCACGAAAAACCAGCCAAGTTCAACCCGCTGCAACGCATCATGTATGGCGTGGTCCTCGGCATCCTCTTGCCACTGATGGTCTTCACCGGCCTTGCCATGAGCCCCGGTTTCGAGCCCATCGCGCCGTGGCTGGTCGACCTGCTCGGCGGTCGTCAGAGCGCGCGCAGCCTGCACTTCCTCGCCGCATGGGCGCTGGCGGGCTTCGCGGTCCTCCACATCCTCCTCGCTCTCTTGCCAAGCCAGTGGAAGGAGCTTGGTGCAATGATCACCGGGGGCAAGAAGGAGAGCCGACATGGCTGACACCACCCGCCGCGCAATGCTTGCCGGAATGGCTGCGCTTCCCGCCGCCGCCTGCACCGAGCTTGCTGAAACAGGGCCTGCGGGCGACCTGTTTGACGCTGCCGAGGACTGGCACCGGGCCGCGCACCGCGCGCTTGCCAGTCGGCAGGCGCTCGCCCCGGAATATGCACCGGACGAGCGCTCCCCCGACATTCGCGGCAACGGATCGCTTACGGTCGACACGCCCGAATATCGCGAGCAACTGGCGAACGGCTTTGCCGACTGGCGGCTCGAAGTCGGCGGGCTGGTTGCAAATCCGCTGAGCCTGAGCCTCGCCGATCTCAAGGCCCTGCCGCAGCGTACCCAGATCACGCGCCACGATTGCGTCGAAGGCTGGAGCGCGATTGCCGAATGGACCGGACCGCAGCTTTCCCGCCTGCTCGACGAAGCAGGGGTCCGCGAAGAAGCCAACTTCATCGTCTTCCGCTGCGCCGACACGCTTTATGGCCGCGCCTATTACGAGAGCGTCGATATGGTCGATGCCTACCACCCGCAGACCATCATCGCGCACGAACTCAACGGCGAACCCATCCCTGAGAAGAACGGCGCACCGCTAAGAATGCGGATCGAGCGACAGCTGGGATACAAGCACGCCAAATACCTGACCGGCATCGAAGCGGTCGCCAGCTTCGATGACATCCACGGAGGCAAAGGCGGCTTTTGGGAAGATGTCGGCGATTACCAGTGGTATGCTGGCATCTGACGAGCGCTAGTCGGGATATTTGCGGTTCATCGCGTCCCAGCAGATATCGACCACCTCTTCGAGCACGTCGAGATCGATATCGGCAACCTTGTTGACATAGACGCAGCTTGCCCCGGTTTTGTGCTTGCCCATCTTGTCCAGCAGTGCATCGACGCGTTGGCCTGTTGCTTCATCGCAATACCGCCCCATCAGATAGAGCGAATGCTTCGCCTTTCGGGGTGAGAACCCTGACCGCATCCAGTGTACATCGCGCCCGCTTGCATAGGTCGTTCTGTATTCGCCAAAGCCGATGATGCTGTCGCCCCACATGCGGCCTTTCTCGCCTGTCACCCTCTCGAACAGGTGCAGCAAAACCCGCGCATCGTCCTGCTTCGAAGGTGGCTCAACCGTGGCGATGAAGTCTTCCACCGGCACGTCTGTCACTTGTGTCTTGGCTTCGCTCATCCCCGTCTCCCCTGACGACACTTTCCTACTCTACATTGACAGCATAACACAAAGCCCGCCAAACCTGTCGCCGAAGTAACATGAAGTCAGTTTCGGGGGATCAATCAGACATATGTGGCTACTCGACAAGTTCCTGACCAAGGCGATCAAGCTCGGCAAGCTGATCGTGACGAACCACGATGGCAAGGAATACACTTACGGGCCCGGCGGAGAATACGACCCGCTGGTAGGTGGTCGTCCTGGGCCAATCCGCATCAGGTTGACCAACAAGAAGGCGGCGAACCACATCGTGCGCTATCCGCAGATGGGCGCTGGCGAAGCGTTCATGTGGGGCTGGCTGGTGGTCGAGGAGCCGCACGACATTCGCGACATGATCCTGCTGGTGACGATGAACGCAAAGCGGCTTGGTGCGTCATCGCTCAAGGCGAAGGGGCCGGTCCGCAAGGCGGTGCAGAAGGTCAAGGCTGCGGTCGACGGGATAAACCTGCGCAGTTCGGCACGGGCCAATGCCGAACACACCTACAACCTCACCCGCCAGCTGTATGAGCGTTTCCTCGACGAGGATCGCCAATACACGATGGCCTATTACCGCGAGGACGATCCGACTCGCACCAGCCTTGAACAGGCGCAGATGGACAAGAAGGCGCACCTTGCCTCCAAGCTCTATCTCAAGCGGCCGGAGGACAATGGCGGCAAGCGGATGCGCGTACTGGACATTGGCTGCGGCTGGGGCGGTTTCGCGCTGTACCTGCACAAGATGTACGATTGCGAGGTGCTCGGCGTTGCGCTGGCGCCCGACCAGATCGCTTTCTCGAACGAGCGGGCTAAAGAGCTGGGCGTCGACGAGCACGTCAAGTTTGAGCTGATGGATTATCGCGACGTGACCGGCGAATTCGACCGTATCTCGAGCGTCGGCCTGCTCGAGCATGTCGGAACGATCCACTACCCGCAATTCTTCGAGCACACGAACCGTCTGCTCAAGAAAGACGGGGTGATGATCTCGCATTGCTGCGGTCGATCGGGCGCGCCGGGTTATACCGATGCCTGGACCCGCAAGTACATCTTCCCCGGCGGTTACATCCCTGCGCTGAGCGAGCTTGTGACCGAGAGCGAGAAGAACGGCTGGCAGGTGATGGATGTCGAAGCGATGCGCTTCCATTACAGCCACACGCTTCAGGAATGGTACGCGCGCACTGTCATGCATCAGGCAGAGATCACCGAGATGTATGACGAGGTGTTCTACCGCATGTGGCTGTTCTACCTCGCAGGCGCAGAGCAGAGCTTCCGCAACGGGACGATGGTCAACTGGCAGCTGCAATATGTGAAGGACAGGAGCGCCATCCCGATGACACGCGAATATATGGAGCGCGAAAGCGAGCGCCTGCGCGAGATCGGCGAAATCCCGAGCTGGCGCTTCGATCCTCAGCTTAAGGAAGCGGCGGAGTAGCACTCCGCCGCTCGCAATGGTCAACGGCGGGCGAGCTGCTCTTTGCTGACCATCTTGACCGGGCCGTGATCGTCGAAGTGGTCGCCGTGCATGTGGTGGAGGCGGCCTGCGTGGACGAAGTCCATATGTGAGCCGTGCTGAACCATGGCGTGTTCTTCGCCGTCATGCCCATGCGGGTGGTCGTCGCTGACCGAGGCGGAAAGTTCATGCGAGGCGGGATTGGTCGAACTGACCGCGATCTTGTGCTCATCGACATGGTCGGAGTGCTTGTGATGCAGGTGCATGTCGTGGAGGTAGTCAACATGGCCGTCATGCTCGATCGCGTCATGACCGCAATCGGCCCCGTGCGCGTGGTCTGAGTGATCGGCGTGCAGGATTTCGTGGGCGAAAGCTCCGCTGGTGGCGAAGGCAGTAAGGGCAACGGCAGCAAGAAGGTGTTTCATCGCTTGTCTCCAATCCGTGATCCCGCCTGTCCGATACACTTGTCCAAATTGCTTGTCACCCCGTATGTCGCGCCGCGCTAACACGTCAGTCCGGCGATCTGGAGGTCTCGCCAGATCGCATTGCCTCAACGGCCCGCCCTCGGTACAGCGCGCCATTCCTGCCAACCCGCGAGCCCCAGCGTCGCACATTCGAGTAATCCGACCATGTCCGAGATCAAACGCGTAGTCCTCGCCTATTCCGGCGGCCTCGACACATCCGTCATCGCCAAGTGGCTGAGCGTCGAGCGCGGGCTGGAGGTCGTCACTTTTACCGCCGACCTGGGGCAAGGCGAAGAGATCGAGCCTGCGCGCGACAAGGCCCGCGCGATGGGCATTCCGGACGAACACATCTTCATCGAAGACCTGCGCGAAGAGTTCGTTCGCGACTTCGTCTTCCCGATGATGCGCGCCAACGCTCGGTACGAAGGTGACTACCTGCTCGGCACCAGCATCGCCCGCCCCCTCATTTCCAAGCGCCTTGTCGAGATCGCGCATGAGACGGGCGCCGATGCGGTCGCTCACGGCGCGACCGGCAAGGGGAACGACCAGGTCCGCTTTGAACTCTCCGCCTATGCGCTCGACCCCAGCATCAAGGTGATCGCCCCGTGGCGCGAATGGGATCTGACCAGCCGCACCGCGCTCATCGCATGGGCCGAAGCGCACCAGATCGCCGTACCCAAGGACAAGCGCGGCGAAGCCCCCTTCTCCACTGACGCCAACCTGTTGCACACCTCGTCCGAGGGCAAAGTGCTGGAGGACCCGTGGGAGGAGACCCCGGACTACGTCTATTCGCGCACCGACCACCCAGAGAACGCGCCCGACACTCCCGAGTACATCGAGATCGGGTTCGAGCGCGGTGACGGCGTAACGCTGAACGGCCAAGCGATGAGCCCTGCCACCCTTCTCTCCGCTCTCAACGACCTTGGTCGCAGGCATGGTATCGGCCGGCTCGACCTTGTCGAGAACCGCTTTGTCGGCATGAAGTCGCGCGGCATGTACGAGACGCCGGGCGGCGAGATCTACGCCCGCGCTCATCGCGGTATCGAGCAGATCACTCTCGACCGGGGCGCGGCTCATCTCAAGGACGAGCTCATGCCCAAATATGCCGAGCTCATTTATAACGGCTTCTGGTTTGCGCCCGAGCGCGAGATGCTGCAGGCGGCGATCGACCTTAGCCAGGAGAAGGTGACCGGCACCGTCCGGCTCAAGCTTTACAAGGGTCAGGCAAGCGTCGTGGGCCGCAAATCGCCGCATTCGCTCTATTCCGAGGCACACGTCACTTTCGAGGACGATGCCGGCGCCTACGATCAGCACGATGCGGAAGGCTTCATCAAGCTCAACGCGCTGCGCCTGAAGCTGCTCGCCGGTCGGGATCGCAAGCGAGATTGAGCCTTTGGATTGCAGCGATCCGCTTTCGCCGCGAGTCGCCGTGAGTCGCGTGCGCAGCCGTTTCACAGAAGCGTAACATTCGAAAAGCTGCGCTTGCGCCTTGCTGCAATCGCAACGTCTCAATCATCCGCTGGTTCCCGGCGAGCAGTGTCAAATACGATGAACCGTTGACTTGTCCACCGCCCTCCACAGCTGATCTGGTGAAAAGTGGATAACCCGCTCTTGCCCGGCTTGCGAACCGAGCGATTCGAGCGCAGTTTCAACTTGTCTTCGGAACATGGAAGGCACTGATTGAAGCGCCGCAAGGCACTGAAAACCAGAGCAATTTGAGTTGCGAAGATACGGTGGCTGCTGTCCACGCGCTGTCTTAGAGGCGGTATGCAGAATGCTCACGCAGGAAGCAAACCGGCTTGTTTGAGGAAAGTGCGAAAGCGTTGTCATCGTTAAGGCTGCAATACCGGCAGGCGATAGCTGTAGGAAAGCGCTTTCGAGCAGGGACCGACAGTGTTTGAACCGCCCGCCACCAAGGGATTGCAGTCACGGCCTTCGTCAAGGGGCTGTTAGCGCAAGGGGAAGGCTTCGGCCGGATCCAGATCGCAGCAGTCACGAAGCAAGGTCGGATGCCGGTGCGAGCGCCGGTGACGAACCGCGAAGCAAGGCGGTGCAAGAACGGAAGAACCCGCAAGGGTTCTGAAGGAACAGCACAGCCGGACGCGGATGAGAAACCGGGCGCCAAGCGCGCAAACGGATGCAGAAGGCGAGGTTCGCCAAACCGGACGCAAAACCGATGCGACCACGCGCTGGTAAGAGTGGGGTCGGCAGCAATGCCGGCCCCATTTGCTTTTGCCCCTTCCGCCCCCGCCATTTCGCCCTGCTTCTTGTATCTTCGCCTACCGATTCGCCCCTTCCGCTCCTCACCTTCCACGCCGCACTGATCCTGCGATGCAGGCCACGTCGAGCACCCTTCGGCTCGCCGCAAATGCGCCCCGGATCGCGCCAGGCGGAGGCCGGCAAGCGCCGCTCGGAATGGCGCAGATTTGCCTTTTCCAGCTCCTCTCGTGTATCTGCCGGCTCCCATGAGACAGTCAGATCGCCTCCTGGACCCGCACCACCGACGGGCGCGCACCCCGCGCGCAGCTTCGCGTTTCGTGCTCGCCATGTGCCTCGCCAGCCTTCCGCTTGGCGCGTCAAGCGCGCAGGAGACGCTCTCTTTCCAGGCCAGTCCCGGCACCGGACAAAGCTTCGAAGAGGGTGCCGAGATCGTCCCCTTCGCGGCCCAGTTCACCGACTTGATCGAGCCGCTTGGCCCGGACCTTCAGAACCTCGACCTCATGGTTCCGCCAGACGCAGTCGACCTCGACACGTTCGAGCCGCCACGCGGTCCCACGATCCTTCGCAGCCTCGGCAGCGGGGTGGCGTCCTATTACGGTCGCCGCTTCCATGGCCGCCGCACCGCCAATGGCGAACGCTTCGATATGGGTGCGATGACGGCCGCACATAAGACCCTGCCCTTCGGCAGCCTTGTGCGCGTCACCAACACCCGTAACGGCAAGAGCGTGACCGTTCGCATCAACGACCGCGGCCCCTTTATCCGTGGGCGCACAATCGACCTCAGCCGCGCAGCAGCGCAAGAGATCGGCATGCTCTCACGCGGGCACGCAAGCGTTGAGATGGAGCTGCTGGCGCCCTGAGCGCCCCAGCGCCTGTCGGCCGCTCGCCCTCAGCTTCCCAACTGTCCGCGTATGGCACCCGCCGGAAATTCGGACGTGTGCACGTTGACGTAGTAGTCCTCGTGATCGCTCGCGATTGCGGCCAGCACCTCGCCATCGACTTGCGCGCAGGTCTCCTCGCCATCCTCGCCGGTCAGTTCAAGGACGACCACGGGCGGGCCGTTCTTGCCTTCCTTGCCCTTGTGGATGTGCGCCGCGGTGAACCCGTCCAGCTCTTCGACTTCGAGGTAGTAGCACAAGGTGCCCGTCTCCATGTCGATCTCGCCTGAGAAATCGCCGCTCGCATCCTCCCCCGCGCCCTGATGGCCAACCTCGTTGGCCCCGAACAGCGAGGCTCCGAGCGCGTGAAGATGTTCGTCGGCAAGAGCGGCAGGCGCCGCCACAATGCTCGCCCCCAACAAACCTGCGCCGCAAACGAGCGTGATACCCGGTTTATGCATCAGTCCCATCGTCTCTCTCTCCTTCACTAAGGAGCCTTCAAAATACGCCTCTTTTCTGAGTCGTGGAAGCCGGATTTGCCACCGGCCTCTGCGCCGTTACCGGGCTTTTTGGCATCCGCTCCGGTGACCTTCCACCATGCGGTGTCGCCCGCCTCGAAGGCGGCGAGTTGCAGCGCCTCGATCTCGTCGATCTCCTCCGGTTTGCTCGCCAGTGCGCTTGGCAACGGTGCATCATCGGGCCGCGCATCGTCCATCGCGCAAAGGCGTTCCTCAAGGCTTTCGATGTCGGGGGAGCAATACGCCTCTTCCTCCATGTCTTCTCCGACATCATCCGCGCCCTCTTGATCGAGCGCGCGATCAGAAGTGGACCGCATGTTACACGGTCCAGGCACAAACTGACCAAACGCATCCTCGCTCTCGTCCTCGGCGGTTTCGAATGCCTCGATCAGATCGTCAAATGAGCCTGCGACCACGGCGACATCCTCGCGCTCTGCCAGGCGGTCGAGCCGCGCGAGATGCGCGAGCAGCAGCCGGTCCGAATAACGCCGCCGCGTGGCTACGACCTCGCCGTGATAATAGACCTCCTCCTCAATCCCGTTCATTGCGCGGCTTGCAAGCAGATCCTCGGCCAGTTCGCGCGCGATCAGGAACGCTGCGTCCATCGCCGCGCGAAAAACGGGCGATGCGCGGCGCATTCGGTAAACGGTCTGGTGTGAGACCGCCGAAGCTTTCGCCGCCGCGCGAACCTCTCCGCAATCGGCGAGCTTGCGCAGGAAGCCCGCCTGCCGCTTGCGGGCAAAACGCAACTGGCCCGAAAAGTCGCTGTCGGGAGGCAACATCTCGATGAGGGCGGGCAGCGCCTCGGCTGCGGGGATGAAGGGGCGCGGGGTTTGTGCTGACATTTCTGGTGCTCCTTGAAGCGGAGCCAGACCAGCTACACACAAATGCGTGAGTAGGAAAATGCTGCTTGCCCTTCGTCTCAAAGGCGCAAGGGTCGGCGGTGAAACCATCGCGGGCAATTCCCCGCTGCATGAACGCGTGCCTTAAGTGTTCCTGCGTGGCCCCGCTGCCACGCTTGCTTTGAGATTGCGGGAGTATTGCGTCCCTCTCGGACGACCCACTTTAGCCGATCGCGAATCAGCCACCATGAACCAGCACTTCCCACCCCCCAGCGTCGTGCCGAGCGAGCTTGCTCCGGGCTCAGGCCAGGAGAACGAGGCGTTTACGCTCATCTTCAACAATTCGCCCTACGGCAAGATCATCATAGGTGAGGACGGCCAGATCACCGCTGTCAACGATATGGCTGTGAGACTATTCGGCTATGACAAGGCCGAGCTGATCGGCACCAGCATCGACCAGCTTCTTCCCGCACGATACCGCGAACAGCACGTCCGCCAGCGCGGGAGCTTCAATGCGGCCCCGTCTGCTCGCGTCATGGGCCATGGCCGCGACCTCACCGGCCTTCGCAAGGATGGGGTCGAGTTCCCGCTCGAAATCGGCCTCACCCCGTTCGAGACCAGCGAGGGCCCCATGACCTGCGCGGCTATCGTCGACATCACCGAACGCCAGCGCACCGAGCGCCGCCTGCGCGAAGTCAACGCGCAGCTCGAAGAGTTCACCTATGTCGCCTCGCACGACCTGCGCTCTCCCATTCGCGGCATCTCCAATCTCATTGAGTTTATCCGCGAGGATTTCGAGGACGGCCAGCTCGACGGGGTCCTCAAGAACATCGACCGCATGGAAGCCCGCGTCCACTCGGTCGAGAAACTCATCGACGACCTGCTCACCTATGCCCGCGCCGGCAACCGCGCGGTGCAGCTTGAACCCACCACCCTTTCCGAAATCCTTTCCGACATCATCGCGATCGAGGACATCCCGGACGGCTTCGCGGTCAAGGTCGAGGCTTCGGACGAACCCTTCGACGCCGCGCGCACCCCGCTCACCACAGTGCTGCGCAACCTCATCTCCAACGCGATCAAGCACCATGACAGGGACAAAGGCACCGTCACCGTGACCGCCCAGATGCGTAAGCACGAATGCCAGATCGACATCGCCGACGACGGCCCCGGCATCCCCGAGAACGCGCGCGAGCGGGTGTTCCGTCTGTTCCAGACACTCAAGGCATCGGAGCGCGGCTCATCCGGCCTTGGCCTTGCCGTCGCCCAGAGGCTTGCGACCGGCCATGGCGGCGCGCTCGACCTCGTCCCTTCCATCACCGAGCGGGGCACCACCTTCCGCCTGACCTGGCCCCGTTTCACAAGGACCGACCTCAATGCCTGACACCGCTTTCCAGCCCGACCGCGCTCACATCCAGACGCGCGAGCCCAAGATCCTCATCATCGATGATGACGACATCTATTCCGAGCTGGTCGAGCGCGCCCTGCGCAAGGCCGCGCCCGATATCAGCGTCGTCGCCGCCGAGGACGGTCAGGAGGGCATCGAGGTGCTCACCGGACGCGCCGCCAATCCGTGCAGCAAGCCGCTGGTGATCCTGCTCGACATCAACATGCCGCGAATGAACGGCTTCGAGTTCCTTGAGGCCATCCGCGAGACGCCCGAACTGCGCAACCACGTCGTCTTCATGTTCACCACCTCCGAGGCCGAGGAAGACCGCGACCGCGCCTACGAATTTGGCGTCGCAGGCTACATCGCCAAGTCGCGCGTCGGTCCGCAGATGGCGGGCATGACCGAGCTCTTGAAGTCCTATGCCTCGACCGTGATCCTGCCGGGGTAGCGAGGCGCCCTTGTGGCGCGCCTTAGCGTCTTGCGTTCAGCCGGCCTCGATCCCGAGGTCGGCGGCGCAGCGCAGCAGGGCCCGCTGCGTTTCGGAGCGCGCGACGGTGCCATTGGCGATCGGCCTTTCGGTCCCCTGCGCGATGCGTTCGTCGAGGCAGGTGCACAGGCTCTCCGCCTGTTCGCGCGTGATCGAGGGGTTGTCTGTCTCTGTCCGGGTGACGCACTGGGCGAAGATCCGCCCCTCGGCCCCGCCCCCGTAATCGCGCGGATCGGCAAGGTCGCTGCACCCGGCAGCAAGCATCAGCACCCCCGCGCCAAGCGCCATGCAGACAGCCCGGCGAGGCGATAGAGCAAGGACGCGCGCGTCCGGGCGACAAGGGTTCGATTTGAAAGCCATCACCCGCCCTACATCATTGCAGGGATTATGATAGCGCCCATGGCAGCAAGAGCACCCGCCGAGCTTCGAGCCAGCCCGGGTCCGCACCACCCTCCCCAACCCCGCAGAAACCGGAGAAGTGGACCGCATGTTACACGGTCCTGGGGGTAAACTGGGTGGTGGTCGTTGGGCGGTGTGATAAGCCGTCTGAGCCGAAACACACGCCGAGCGGCACGCCAGCCTGATATTGCCGAAGAGCTGGAGCGACTTGAGGAACACAGCCTGTCGGTTGGCGGTGAGGACGGTGTGGTGATTTTGCGCGGAGGTGGCGGTGGTGTCTGTGAAGTGGAGGTGTTCGATGATTTGGGTGGGGACGTGCATTGTTCACCTTGTAGGAGAGGAAGGGAACCGGCTTATTTATACCCAAACGCGCGTGTAGGACAGGTCTCTAAATAGAAAAAGAGAAGATCCAACACCTTTCATTTCATTTCCTACAGTCGATCGCATTCAATAATTTTTTTAGTCATCCGCTCATGCTTGTAGCGAAGCCAGAGGAGTATTGTCGATGATTGCAGAATGGTATGAAATTCCCGCCGACCAAACTGAATGGGAGGAAAGTCTGCCCGTCGAGTTAGACCCCGAAGATGATCGCCAGTTTGTCGTCGTTTTCGAGGATGTGACCGCGGGTGAAACTGGAGAGGGTCCCGGGTTCGAGGCGCAAGCCACGATCTCCTTTGGCAAGAACGGAACCGAATTCTACAATTCAGTACCATTTGGCGATGCACCCGAATGGCGAGCGCAGTCCTTCGTTTATGAGGTTCAGCCTCATGCCGAAGCCGTCGGCGCGCGTGTCAGGAAAAAGCCAGGACGACTGATGCGCGTCTTCATCGGGCTGATAGAACGGGCGTTGCCGAGCGACGTTTGCGCACGCTGCATTGCGCTCGTCAAGCTTGCTCTTCGTTCAATCAAAGTCCTCTCGGGTGGCGTCGGCCCCGATGATGTGTTCGAAATGGCGGACAATCTGAATATCGGCATTCCCGAATGGCTTACAGACTTTCTCAACAAAGCCTTCGGCGAAGCGGGTATGTGGGATCAGATCAAGGCTGCTGCGCGGCGCATCGGTAGAGCGCTTCGCTGGATGGACCGCCTTGCGCAGGCAATATGCGAAGATCTGGACAAATGTCCATCCAAAGAAGCGGTTCCTTAGATCACCAGACCGGGACGCGATACTCGCCGAGGACGACAAACTCATTGCGAGCGCGCTGGGCGACGATCTTTGGATCGGTCGGAGGGCGCTTATCGATGTGCCCGGCACCGTAATGCCGCGGCCACTCGCGCTGATGATCGAGCGCATCGCGATGAGTGTGGCGGTACCGTGAAGGCGAGATGGGCGGAAGGTGCGAGGTCTTCGATTGGCTGGCGGCTATGATTTAGGATGTGAAATTACACATCCAAATGCATTCGAATTGATCTTCAGGAAGATCGACTCATTGTTAGTGATTCAGTCCGAATTGACCCAACGCGCTGATTACAACTCATTCAATCTCTTAAGAAATGGCGCGAGCGTATCGATCTTAATTTTTTCCAATTCTCTGCTATAAAGCTTCGCGATTTTTTCAAGATAGTCCGCCAGCTCGGTCGGCTTATTGAATGTTGAAGATCTAACCAAGAAGTCATCCAAGACCTCTTCGCCCTGACCAATTACAAATACTCGAAATGCATCGCCAGATGTAGAAGATTTTCTGTCAAAATGCACTTCAAATTTATCAAACTTGCCCTGCGCAGATTTTTCATCCTCCTTAAAGGTCCAAGAAATCTTGTCCTCGGAGTCCTTTTTAAATACCAAATCAAGAACGCGCCTGCGTGTTTCGTTGAGAGTATTCATTCCAATATATCCTGATTCGAAGATGAAACCTTTGCATCCAATTTACTTGCAAACTTTCGAACACGCATGATCAGTTCTTTTGCCTCATATTGAGTTTCGCTTTCAATGCAGTCCTCAATATCGGAGATTGCGATGATGAGCCCTTCTGAGGTTTGGGCAGCCTCTTCCTGTAACTGCTCCGCCGCTTGGGGTGAAACCGATATTCGATTAATCGATGTCTGCGCATCGAGTAGCGTACCAACTGCTTCATCCCACTGCTTATTATTCAATGCGCGTGCAGCATGTTGAAGAGACTTCGTAGCTATTAAACATTCGGACAGAAGGTCGTGTTTAGCCATCCTATTCTTCAGTGCACCAATCGCATTTGCCGCATTTTGCGTGGCCGTGGCAGTTCGCCTCAGTTGAACAATTGTGACCAGAAAGCCTAGAGCTGATGCCAGTGTCCCGGCGACGCTCAGAGAAAGGGCAAAGTCCATGCACAATGGCTAATGGCAACGTTATGGATTTGTAAAGGGAGCAACGTTACTGTTCCACATACAATACCGTTTATACAATACGCCAATCGGCATTTCATTTCGATTGAATTATCGCATCACTCCGCCGCTTCCTGCTGGCGCTTGAGCATCGGCGCGAGATAAGCCCCAGTAAACGACCGCTCCACCTGCGCCACATCCTCCGGCGTGCCCTCCGCCACGATCTCGCCGCCGCGCACGCCGCCGTCCGGGCCGAGGTCTACGATCCAGTCGGCGGTTTTGATAACGTCGAGGTTGTGCTCGATCACCACCACCGAATTGCCCTGCTCCACCAGCCGGTGCAGCACCTCCAACAACTTGCGCACGTCCTCGAAATGGAGGCCGGTGGTCGGCTCGTCCAGAATGTAGAGCGTCTGTCCGGTGGATCGCTTGGCAAGCTCCTTGGCGAGCTTCACGCGCTGCGCTTCGCCACCTGACAACGTCGTCGCCTGCTGGCCGACCTTGACGTAGCCAAGCCCAACCTCGTTCAGCATCCGCATCTTGTCGCGGATCGGGGGGACCGCCTTGAAGAACTCCTCCGCATCCTCGATCGTCATGTCGAGCACGTCGGCGATGGAATGCCCCTTGAACTTCACCTCCAGCGTCTCGCGATTGTAGCGCTTGCCGCCGCAGGTCTCGCAGGTGACGTAGACGTCGGGGAGGAAGTGCATCTCGATCTTGATGAGGCCGTCGCCGGTGCATTGCTCGCAGCGCCCGCCCTTGACGTTGAAGGAGAAGCGGCCCGGCTTGTACCCGCGCGCCTGGCTTTCCGGGAGGCCGGCGAACCAGTCGCGGATCTGGGTGAAGGCGCCGGTGTAGGTCGCCGGGTTGGAGCGCGGGGTGCGGCCGATGGGGGACTGGTCGATCTCGATGACCTTGTCGCAATATTCGAGGCCGGTGACCTTGTCGTGCTTGCCCGCGATGACGCGCGCGCCGTTCAATGTGCGCGCGGCGGAGGCGTAGAGCGTGTCGATGGTGAAGGACGACTTGCCCGACCCGCTGACCCCCGTGATGCAGGTGAAGGTGCCAAGCGGGATGGCGGCGGTCACGTCCTTCAGGTTGTTCGCCTTTGCCCCGTGGACGGTGAGCATGTGCCCGTTGCCCTTGCGCCGGGTCTGCGGGACCGCGATCTCGCGCCTGCCGGTGAGGTAATCGGCGGTGAGCGAGTTTTTCGCGCGCATGATCTGCTTGAGCGTGCCTTGCGCGACCACCTCGCCCCCGCGCACCCCTGCGCCCGGGCCAAGGTCGACGATATGGTCGGCGGTGCGAATGGCGTCCTCGTCATGCTCGACCACGATCACCGTATTGCCGAGATCGCGCAGCCGCTTGAGCGTTTCGAGCAGCCTATCGTTGTCGCGCTGGTGGAGGCCGATGGAGGGCTCGTCGAGGACGTAGAGCACGCCTGACAGGCCGCTGCCGATCTGAGAGGCGAGCCGGATGCGCTGGCTCTCCCCGCCTGAAAGCGTGCCGCTGGTGCGGTCGAGGTTGAGGTAGTCGAGCCCGACATTGTCGAGAAAGCCCAGCCGCTCGTTGATCTCTTTCAGGATCGGGCGGGCGATCTGGCTCTGCTGCTCGGTCAGGTGATTGTCGAGGTCGAGGAAGAACGCCTTGGCATCGGCGACGCTCATCTTGGTCGGCTCGGCAATGTCGGTCGGGCCGCCACCGTCTTTGCCGACGCCGCTCGGTATCTTCACCGCGAGCGCCTTTTCATTGAGGCGCTTGCCCCCGCAGGTCTCACACGGCTGGGCGGTCTGGAACTTGCCCAGCTCCTCCTGCATCCACGCGCTTTCGGTCTGCATCAAGCGGCGGTTGAGATTGCCGATGACGCCTTCGAACGCCTTGTTGACGGTGTACTGCTTGCGCCCGTCCTTGAAGGTGAGCGCAACCGGCATGCCGCCCGTGCCGTGAAGGATGATCATGCGCTGGTCAGGCTCAAGGTCCTTCCACGGCGTCGTAATCGTGAAATCATACGCCTTTGCAAGGCTGGTGAGCACCTGCATATAATAGGGCGAAGGCGGGTTTGACTTGGCCCACGGCGCGATGGCGCCCTGTTTGAGAGTCAGTTCCTCGTTAGGGACCACCAGCTGCTCGTCGAACAGCTGCTTCTCGCCGATCCCGTCGCAGGTCGGGCACGCGCCCTGGGGGGAGTTGAACGAGAACAGGCGCGGTTCGATTTCCTCGATGGTGAAGCCGCTGACCGGGCATGCGAACTTTTCGCTGAACACAATGCGGTTGGCAGCGAGCCCCGCGCCCTTCATCGCGCCGCCCTGATCCGCCTCATCCTCGCGCCCGGGCACAACGCCATCGGCGAGGTCAACATAGGCGAGGCCGTCCGCAAGCTTCAGCGCTGTTTCGAACGAGTCCGCCAGCCGCGTCTCCAGCCCTTCCTTCACCGCGAGCCGGTCGACCACCACTTCGATGTCGTGTTTGAACTTCTTGTCGAGCGCAGGCGCTTCCTCGATCGGGTAAAGCTCCCCGTCGATCCGCACGCGGGTGAAGCCGGCCTTCTGCCATTCGGCGAGCTCCTTGCGGTACTCACCCTTGCGCCCGCGAACCACCGGCGCGAGCAGATAGAGCCGCGTGCCCTCGGGCAGGTCCATGACCCGGTCCACCATCTGCGACACGCTCTGCGCAGTGATCGGCTTTCCGGTCGCAGGCGAATACGGCACGCCCACCCTCGCCCAAAGCAGCCGCATGTAATCGTAAATCTCGGTCACGGTTGCCACGGTCGAGCGCGGGTTGCGGCTGGTCGTCTTCTGCTCGATCGAGATTGCAGGAGAGAGCCCGTCAATATGCTCGACATCGGGCTTCTGCATCATCTCGAGGAACTGGCGCGCATAGGCCGAAAGGCTCTCGACATAACGCCGCTGCCCTTCGGCATAGATCGTGTCGAAGGCTAGGCTCGACTTGCCCGAGCCCGACAGCCCCGTCACCACGATCAGGCTATCGCGCGGCAGGTCGATATCGACGCCTTTGAGGTTGTGCTCACGGGCACCACGGACGCTTATTTTTGTCAGCATGTGGCAGCCCAATGCTTCTGAATTTTCGTAAGGCTCATAAGGGGCGTTTGTTCCGCAAATGTTCGCTGATGTAAAGGGGCGCGCAGAGGGCTGCGCCCGCTTGGGTGTGAGGTGGCGACGAGGCTTACCGATTACAACGCCCGAGGCGCGACTTGGTGCCGCCTTGCAACATCGGCAACAGTCATCGACAGGTTGAGGCTCAGCGGCGGCGATCCGAGGCTTTCGGGTACAGCTTTTTGCGGCAATCGCGCTAGGATGGAGGCTGGTGGAAAAACAACAGTTTGAACGTGTCTTGTTCTGAAGGAATCCACCATGCGCCCCGCCACTGCCCTCCCCGCCCCTCTGGCCGCAATCGCCGCTCTCATGATGGCCGCGCTGGCCGCAAGCGCGCCTGCCCCCGCTCTCGCCTGCTCCGACCCGGATGATTGCAAGGGCCTCTCCCGCGAGGAACTGGCCCGTGACCGCGCCGAAATCCGCCGCCTCAATCGCGAGCAGCTACGTTATGTCGAGCGCCGCGATGCAGAATATGCGCGCGGCTGGGAAGCCTATGACCGCCACGCCTACGACATGGCCGATTATGAGCGCGAGCGCGCCGAATACGAACGCCGCATGCGCGAATGGCGCGATGCGGTGCGACGGTGCCGGGACGGGGATTGGCGGTATTGTGGGGGGTAATCGTGCGCCGCTAAAGGCTGAGCGCCTTGAAGAACGCCTCGACCAGCTCTCTCGCTGACAGCATCGCCTGAACCGCTGCGGGCGAATCCGCGATCGTGGCCATGGCACCCAGCGCGTTTATGACCGCAAAGCCGATCCCGCCGACGTACATGAGGTAGCGCCGCTTGCTGCCCTGCTCCCTCGTGTCGGCGTCGGGGGCGCTCGCGGCATGGGCGACGTCCCGCCCTTCCTCGATCACGTCGTCGATCAGCGTATCGAGCGCTTTCGTGGTGTGCCCCGCTTCGCGAAGCGGTTCATGCATGGCGCGCAGTTTTTGCGTGATATCGCGCACGGCCTCCTGATCGGCGTCCTGGACCGGAACCTGCGACAATGCGCGCTTTTCGAGATCGAGGCTGGGCAGAGCAGACATGCAATGGTTGTGCGCACCGACCAGTTCTTCGAGCGTTTCGCGTTGTCCGTCTGCAAACTCCGCGCTCGACATGGTCGAGAGCCCGCCGGTCACGATGTTCACCAGTCGGTTGAGCCCGCCCCACGCCGATTTCGCGCCGTGGGTGCGGACCTCCTCGTCATAGCGTTCGAGCGCGCGCTGCATGCTGCCGGGCAGATTGTGTTGGGATGCGAAGATGATATCGAGCACCAACAAGAGTTCACGCACAGCCTTGTCCAGCGCGCTTTCGCGCACGGGCACGTCGATCAGGGGATTGGGCCGGGTGTCAAGCTTTCCATCATCGCTAGGCGCGATCTGCGGGCTGAGCAGGCGTTCAACCGAATCCGCCACGCTCTTTCGCGTCGCGGTTGGAGGCTCCCACTCGATCCACTCGCGAATGGCCTCCTCGCGCTCGGCACTTGGGTATCGGGTCAGGTCGCGGTGATTGACCGTCTGCATGAGCGGCTTGAGATCGCCCCGGTCGAGTTTGAAACCGACAATGCGCCGCTCAACCGAGGACGGGTCGCGATGATAGTAGTAATTCCACTCAGCATTGCAGTGATCGGAGGCAACGTAACTGCTGGAATAAAGCGGGATGAGCCGGTCGGCGCGGTCCATCGCGTCATTCATTGCGTTGACGAAATTGGCCTGCGGAAAGTCGCGATACTGGACGATGTAGGACTTGCCGATCTGGTCCAGGACCGCCGCAACCTCGCGCGCTGCGGCTTCGTCGGGGGAGGCGTAGGAGACGAAGAAGTCGACGCGCGGCTTGTCGTCGGGTTTTGGTGTGCGGAGGGAGTCGACGAATTCCTTGATGTCCGCGTTGACTTCGGCTGGTTCTCGGGACCACCATTCGTCGTCCTGCTCCACGATCCAGCGGTAGAATGCATCGTCGGCAGCGGCATCAAATCTGGCGAAAGCGTGGGGTAGGCCTTCAAGGCGACCATAGTACCATTCGCGCCAGATTTCGAAGCCGTCCTCTGGCCGGGAAAGCCAACGTGATGCGTTTGTCCAGTTTCTTTCCAGCCAATCTGGTCGTTCCTGCCAAACAGGTTCTGCCTTGACTTGTGCGACCTCCAGCCCAGAATCGAGCATTGCAAAGTCTGACCAGTGTTGTTTCCAAGCTTTGAGGTTCTCGCCATCGAAGTGCTCTGCAACAACTGATCCGTGCCACACGGATTGGGCTGACGAAACTCTAGGGCTAGTCGCCATCGTTGCCTCAAGCGCGCGAACAGCGGACAAATTAACGGCCTTCACAACTCCGCGAGCAATTGATCTTCTATCGATGGAAATACTGTCACGAGCAGAAGGCAAACTGATCCACGTCCTCGTATCTTCATCATAACCGAAGCATAGCGATAAGGCCCGAAAAAGCGCCAAAGTATTCCGCTTGTCTGTATGAGAGAAGGCCCAATTGTCGCGATTTATTGCAACGGGCAAGACACGCAGAGCCGCTCGAAGTGCGATCACCTGCGCCCATTCACGCGGCTTGTCCTCTAGCCACGCCGCAAGCTCCTCCCTCGATGTGATCTCCACAGCCATGCCCTCTCTATCCTGCGGTGGCTCTTCCAAAGCAAGCTTCTGCTCCCCCCATCCCGTGCCTCACGCGCGCTGAACCGTGGATCGAAGCGGCAATTCCGTTTGTAGGTTAGGTGAACGCACTCGCGGCCCGGATCTCAACAGGCGCTGACCATTGGCGCCGGGGTCCGCACAGACATATTCTTGAAGGACATGCGGCATGCTGCTCGGCACGCAGCATTCGCTCGCACTAATTTCGCTGCATCTCATGCGCGCCCGGTCCTTCATTCGAAAGGACAGCCTTATCTTTAGCTCGACACGCAATCCTCTCCTCGCCTCTGGCCCTTACAACCGCACACCTGCCTTTTCGATCAACGCCGCGTCGGGCGGCGACAAGGGGTCGCGGCTGACTTCGCCTGACAGGCCGCCGGTCACGCAGGCTGCGGACATTTCGACCGTCAGAAAGGCAGCCCGGCGCAATTTTGCCAAGTCCTTTCGCAAGCGGTGGAACGACCGGCGCGAGCGCAGCAGGGCGCGGCGCTTCAGCACATTCACACCGCTTCAGAACGCGCGCGTTCGTGGCAAGCGCCGCAAGCGTACCGCGTTCGCGCTGGGCGTCAGCGCGCTGGGGCTATCGGGCACGTCTAACCTTGCCTTTTCCGCCGATCCAATTGCTGCGGGAAACATGCTGGGCGAATTCGGGCACGCGAACGAATTTGAACTCGTCGATCCATCCGAACGCCGCGATGCGAGGAAACTGAGCGTCAGCGACCGTTTGATCGAAGCGATGATCGAGGAAGAGGGCGTGCGATATGACGTCTACCGCGACGTTGCGGGCTATCCCACGGTCGGCGTCGGCCACCTCGTCCTGCCCAAGGACAAGCTCAAGGTTGGCGACATGATCTCGCATGAACGCGCGATCACGCTGCTTGAACAGGATCTGGGCAAGGCGGAGAAAGGCGTGCGCAAACTGGTCGGCGACCTGCCAGTGAACCAGAACGAATTCGACGCGCTGGTCGACCTTGTGTTCAATGTCGGCATCGGGACGGTCGGCCCCGACAAAAGTCCCAAACTCAACGCTGCGATCGAAGCGGGCGATTACGACAAGATCGCCGAGGAGCTGGCATATCACCACGCGGCAAGCCGGGTTGCCAAGGGCCTCGTCTATCGCAGTGAACGGCGCACCAACATATTCCTCAACGCCGACTATTCAGACCCGCGCGAAGCGTAGCGGCTAGGTTTCGAGGGCGAGGACTTCGCGCCTCTCGCGATCGAGATTTGCGCGGATCGGGTCGAGGACTTCGCGAACCTCGGGAAGCTTTCGGACCTCGTCCAGTATCGGATTTCCCGACACCAACCCTACCGACAGGGCATCGATGTGACCCATCATGTAGGGCCACCCATATTCAGGCAGCTTTCGGACTGCGGCGATGGCTCTCTGATTGTCCTTTTTGACCGCCGCCAGATGCAGGTCCCAGATCACGGGCATCAACCAATCAGTATCTGCCGCCTTCCACCTTGCGAGCCAGTCTTCCGCGTCGCGCAAATGCTCCTGCGCCTCGCTTTCACGGCCCGCATTGCGCAACGCCAGGGCAATGAAGGGAGAGAGCGCCGGAACAATCTCATCAGACTGGCCGATGTCCTCGCCCAGCTTAGTAAACGCGCGGTGGTTCGCGAACTCTTCATCATAGAGTTCCAGCAGCTCATCTTCGCGCCCGAGCGAGAAGAACAGCGGCAATGCAGGGATCAGGAAAGTCGGTGAGCGCCAGAAACGTTCGGCATCCATTCCCTCTGCTTCCATCTGGGCACGTGTCGGCAATTGGCCCAGAAGAACGCTCTTCAAAAGCGCGGGCGGAGATTCCCGCGCTGCGATTTCTTCGTCGACCGGGGGAAGACCCAGAATTATTCGCATGATCCTCTTTTGCAGAGTCGCACCATAGCGACGTTCAGCAGCGGTCTGGGTTGATGCTGCTCTGTTCGACAGCACCACGAACTGCGAAAAATCGCCCTTCATTCGCGCTGTACGCGCGTCGGACAGGAGTTGCTGCGACGGCGAAACGGCTGCCGAGCGGATTGTCCGCTCAATCTCGTAAGCCTTGTCCATGTCCCCGAATTCGGCGGCAAGGTCGGCCGCACGCCAGCTTGCGGGCCACAGCGGATCGAGCTGGGCCATGCGGGTGGCAGCTTCCAATGGATCTTGCGCCTTGAGCAGGAAATCGCGCCTCGTGATGCTAAGCCAGAACCAGGCTTCGGAATCACCGGGATCAACCTCTACGGCGCGGTTTAGCAGGGCCAGCCGTTTATCCGGATCATCGTCAAGCATCCCTGCGACCTTGAGCGCGTCGAGCGCATCCGGGTCGAGCGAAAGCGCGTGGCGAGCGATCTCAAGCGCCTTCTTGCGTGAAGCCTCCAAGTCGCTGCGCTCGCTCCAGGGATAGAGGTAATTCGCCTTGGCCAACCCGGCCCAGCCATCGGCAAAATCCGGACTGCCCTGCGTGACCTGTTCGAGGATCGAGTGAGCCGCGATGCGCTCCTGCATGCCCCGGCTCTTTATGAGGCCCAGAGCCGTGAGATAGAGACTGAAGTCGCTCGCCGATACATCGCTTTCGGGCATCCGACCCGAGACCGGGCGACCGAGCGAGGAGGATATCGCGCGCGCAGTGCGGATGGGCAGGTATTGAGCCGATTCAGGCGCGCTGGTGAAATCCTCCTGAAACGTGGTCTGCTTGTTCGCGGCGTCAATCAGGCGAGCGGAAAGCGAGACGCGCTCTGCCCCGACCTTGAGCGAGCCCATCCATGCGAAATCGGCACCAAGCCGGCGGCAAATCTCGGCGGCGCTTAATCCCTCTTCGAACAATTGACGCGCGGTTTCGCTGCTTGTGACTTCCATCTTGCCGACGCGCGCCAATTGGGTGCGCAACTCCGCTTCGAAGCCCTTGGCATAGAGAGGGTCGACTTCCTCGCCGACTGTCATCGGCAGCATTGCGATGCGCAGCGGGCGTACTGGCGCCTCCGGTGCGCTCGGCCACAGTGCAAAGCTTGCAGCGACCACCGCCAGCATAATCGCAGCGGCAGCCGCGAGTTTCTTCCAGCCGAAAGAATTGAGCCGGGACGGATGCTCAATCGCGGGATCGGGCCTTGCATCCTCTTGCGGCGTCTCCACCGCGTCTGCGCCGGAAACCATCAGCCGATAGCCGACCTTGGGCACGTTCTCGACAATGACCGCATCGCCCGCGACATTCTTGAAGCCGGAGCGCAGCAGGGAGATCACCCGGTTGATCGAGGTGTCGCCGACAACGCGCCCTTCCCAGCACCGTTCGATCAGATCATCGCGGGACAGGATGCCGCCCTGCGGCGTCGCAAGCGCGACCAGCACCTGCATCACCTTGGGCTCGAGCATCAATTCACCGTCGGGACCCCATATCTTTCGCAGGCTCGGCTGCACGCGCACCGGGCCCAGCGCGAAGTCAGGCTCATGCGCAAGGTCGATACGGCGCGCACGCATGTCGAGCTCTTCATCGCTTGTATCAAGTGGCTTGTTCACGCGCTTAGCGCTCCCCCCGACGTCCTGACCGAAGTGATTCCCGATCCGTCAGCCCGATTCATGCATTATCCTGCGCCAATGTCACCGTCTGAGCTGCGAAATAAGCTTTTCATAAGCGCAAAATCACTGGAATTTCAGCGTTTCTGCGCAGCGCCATAAGCGCGCACCCTTCATTCTCCATCTCGTTCAGCAGGCACATCGCATCGATGAAAAACGCCTCAGTCGAACGGCACATGACACGCCGCATCGCTCGAAAGCGCCTCCACTAACGGGAGGGGGACCGGGAGGCGGCAGGACTTAACGAAGGAGAACAGACATGAATACCCTTATGAAGATCGCCGCCGCCACCATCGCATTGGCCGCCACCCCGGCCCTTGCTGCTCAAGCCCTGACCGACGGCAAGACCGCCAGCGTGAGCTACGCAGACCTCGATCTGTCGGGCAAGGCCGGACAGGACATCTTCGACCGCCGCATCGAAAGCGCGATCGAACAGGTCTGCGGCCGTATCCAGAACCGCCCGAGCCTCGATGCAAACGTGCGCGATTGCCAGCGCGAAACGATGGAAGCGGCAAAACCGTCGCGTGACCTTGCCATCGCCAACTTCTCGGCCACCCGTCTCGCAGGCAGCGAGGCACGCGTGATCCGCTTTGCCGTGCGGTAACCGCACATAAATGTTCCGGGTGAGCCCTCTTCAGCAAAGTGCTCACCCACCCTATGGTGCCGGGCGTCTCAATTCCCTTTGGAGCCCGGCACCATTTTTCGTGTCCGCTAGAAAAGGGTTTGTCTGATCGGGACCGTGATGCCCGCCTGATCCGCGATCATCGCGATCCATTCTTCGAGCTTCGCGATTTCATCCTCTACCACGGCGCTGCTTGTGGCCTTTGCATCGCGGGCGGATTTGGTCGCGTAGTCCTCGCCGGTTTTGGCATCGCTGGTAAAGACAGGGCCGCTTGCGATAGCAGCGGCTTGGTCCGGGCTGATCGCCACCCCCGTAAACCGTCCGATGGCTTCGAGCGTCTTCGCAGGCTCATCGCCGAACCTGTCGCCATCGAGCACCCTTATCCGCTCGCCAAAGCGGCTCTCCATCCCGGCCATGAAACGCTGGCCCAGAAACCATGCGAGCGCGCCTGCCTGAAGGTCGGTCATGGCAAATTGCTCGCGCTCGTCCATGCCAAGGTCCATCCCGGCATATCCCATCATCTCGAGATAGAGCTGACGCGCCCAGCGGCGGCCCAGCATTCCCTTTCGCACTACGGCAGCCAGAAAGGAGGGGAGCGGATTTGTCATTATTACCGCTTTTGCATCGGGCACCGCTTCCATCAGGGCAGGCGCGATGGCGTTGGCGTGGTTGGTAGGCTTGACGAACACTGCCTCCCCCTCACCCCAGTTGCGGGCGAGCAGCGCCATGATCGGCCTGATCGCACCGCTTGCCCGCGGCCCTGCATTGACGAGGCTCGCGATGATGCCCGGTTCGCTGAGACCCGCAGACATACCCGGTCGCTCAAGCGCCCTTGCGAGCAGGGTCGAGCGGCAAAAAGCGGTGTGGAAGATGAAGTGAAGCGGAGCCTGCGGGATGTCGGCCTGTGCGATTTCGGACAGCGGCACGCTCGCAATCTCGCGCCCGTCCTCGCCGCCCGCATCTGCCAGAAAGCGCGAAGCGGCGAGCCGTTCACGGTCCAGCCTGATGAAGACGACAGTCCCCGCTGCCGGATCGAGTGCGTGCGGGAGCCAGCGGGAATCGGTGAGAATCTGGTCGGAAGTGGCCATTAAAAAGGCTTAGTCGGGCAGGTAATCTGGTTCCAGCGAAACTCTTTTTTTCGCTCCAAACCCGCAGAAATCAGGGAATTTCGCGGGGGTACAGAAAATATGAAGTCGCCAAAATGGCGGGAATTGTTGATGAAATGATCCTCTTTGTAGGTCTTTGCACTTCCGCCCTTCGGGTCGCACCTTGGGTTTAAAGATTGCAACAAACATTGAGATGCGGCGCACCCTAACCCGCCGCTCCGGGTCGGTATGCTCAGGTCTCCTGTGGTATTCGGCGACACTGCACCTGTCGCTAAGGACGGCGAATGACCAGTGCATGCTGGCCCGGCTTACCCAACCAATCGGCGTCCACTCCCCACACGCGTTTGATCGTCTCACGCGTAAGAGCCTCAGCCGGAGCGCCCGTCGCAACGCATTGCCCCTCGCTCAGCACGACAACCCGGTCCGCATGGTTCATCGCGATGGTGAGATCGTGCACTACGATGACGACGCCAGATCCGCTCGCCGCTATTTCGCGCAGGTGGCCGGTCAGCGCCTGACCATGCGCAAGGTCGAGCGCGGCGAGCGGTTCATCGGCAAGCACCCAGCGAGGGGTTCCGGCAAGCACGCGCGCCAGCAACACGCGCGCTTTCTCACCACCCGACAGTCGGCTTGCCGGGCGATGGCGCAGGTCTTCGAGCGAAAGCATCGCAATCGCCGCGTCGACTTCTCCGCGCCCTCGGTCTCCATGCGGGAGGCGGCCCAGGGCGACCAGCTGCTCGACCGCGACGTCCCAGGCGATGTCGGTGTCCTGCGGGAGATATCCGATCGTGCGGGCCCGCTCTCGCGGCGGCAGCGCATGGACTGACCTTTCATCGAGCGTCACGCAACCGGCAACCGGATCGAGCAACCCGGCAAGCGCGAGGATGAGGCTCGACTTGCCCGCCCCGTTCGGCCCTACGATGGCGGTGATTTCACCGGCAGCAAACCGGGCGCTTATGCCGTTCAGCACCGCGCGACCGCCGCGCTCGATAGAAAGGTCGTCTGCCTTGAGCATTACAGCCGCCCCCTTCGCATGCGGATCAGCAGCCACAGGAAGAACGGCGCTCCGATCAGCGAAAGCGCGATGCCCAGCCGCAGCTCGGTCACCAGCGGCAGGATGCGCACCGCGCTATCAGCGACCAGCACGAGGCAGGCCCCGGCCAGCGCGCTGGGCATTAGCAGCGAGGATGGCAGGCGATCGGTGAGCGGCCGCACGAGATGCGGGACGATCAGGCCGACAAACCCGATGATCCCGGCCACCGCGACACCCGACCCGACGGTCAGCGCCGTTCCCACGACCAGCAGGAAGAGCAGCGCTCGTGGATTGACCCCGAGCGAACGCGCCGCCTCTTCGCCAAGCGTCAACGCATCGAGGCTGCGCGCTGCCAGCATCAGCACCGCGATCCCGGCAAGCGTAAGCGGCGCTGCGATCCAGACCTCCGCCCACGACCTGTCGGTGATCGCGCCATTGAGCCACATGACGATCTGGCTCATCGCGAAAGCACTGGGCGCCATGGTGATCGCGAGCGCGGTGAGCGCGCCTGCAAGGCTTGCGATCATCAATCCGGCGAGCGTGAAGAGCGCAATCCCTCCCCCCGCTCCCGCGCGGCCATCCGACACGCTTCTTCCGGCAATCGCGGCCAGCAGCGCCATGGCAAGCGCGGCTCCGGCAAGAGCGAAGACCGGAAGTGCCCATGTCTGTCCGACCCAGAAACTTGCCACCGCGCCAAGCGCCGCCATCGGAGCGATGCCGAACAGTCCCGGATCGGCAAGCGGGTTGCGCAGGTACCCCTGCATCGCCGCGCCCGCCGCGCCCAGCCCTGCTCCGATCACGACGGCGAGGACAGCGCGCGGCAGGCGCAATTCCATCAGGATCAGCGCGGCGTTTTCAGGGCCGCTCATGTCGAGCGGGTCGATCCACACGCGCCCCGCGAGAAGCGAAAGCGGGAGCAGGACCATGAGGGCCGCTGCGAATATCAGACTGGCACGGTTCATCCGCGCTGTCCCGCAACGCTCAGCCGCAATCCATGAAGCTCTTCGCGCGCTTTCAGGATGCTCGGCCCGCCGCAATAGAACAGCGCGGGGTCGAACTCGCGGACCCACGTGTCCTTGAGGCGCAGCAATGCGGGGTGGCGCTGCCCGGCGCTGTCGCCTGCGACAAGCAGGACGTCGGGAGGGTCGGCCAATATCTGTTCAAGGCCAAGATGGTCAGCCTGCCCCATGCCCAACGCCGCGCTGTGACTGACGAAACCTTCTTCGCGCAGCAAATCGGCGATCAGGGTCTCATTGCCCGCCACGATCTGTCCTGCCTGCCAAAGCACGACGGAAGGATCGGGTTCAGGTTGCCACATGGGTCCGGGTTCGGGCGGGTTCTGCGGCGGCCATAACGGCGTCGTGATGGCGCGCGCGAGATTGTCAGCGATGACTTCGTTGCCGGTCAGGTCGCCAAGGCGGCTGACCTGCAGTGCGCTTTCGCTGGCAGTGCGCGGACTGTCGAACGTCTCCACCCGCAGCCCGCTTCGTTCAAGAGCAGCTTTGGTCGCAGGGGCGATGAAGGTGCTCGCGAGAACAATATCCGGCTGAAGCGCGATCACCTCTTCGGCTGTGCCGCCAGTGACGCCGTATTGCCGGGCCGTGGCGACATCCATCGAGCTGGCCGCCGGGTCGCGGCTGTAATGCGAAAGCGCGAGGATCTGGTCAGGATCGGCGACCTCCACGAGAATCGCATCGAGGCACGGATTGAGGCTGACGAAGGTGGCGCCGATCTCGTCCGACCGCACCGCCCTGTCGGTTCCGCAAGCGGCAAGCGAAGCGACTACGCACGCCATCGCCAACCCTTTGGCTGCCCGTCTGATCGCCATGAATCCCATCCCTGCCAGCCGATAAGGCCGCGAGGGGCCGACCACAAGCGCGCTTGGCGAGCGTTAACGATTTGATGGTGCGTGTAGCCTTTCGGGACGCCTCCCTACGGCGCGCTCGTCGATTGGGGTTTGTCTTGGTACGCGCTTGAGGCGCGCTATGAACTTCCTCCGCAACCTTTCAGCCTTCAAGGCAAAATCCGGCCCTGAGCCGGTCATCCACCTGCCTGCAGGCGATGCCGCTGCGCCTCAACCGCGCGCGCAGGGCGGCATCCAAAAGCACACGATGCGCTCGCGCCTCATGGTCCTGCTCGCCGCGATCGCAGTGCCCGCCATGGCCGCACCCGGCGAATTCGGCGCACTTGCGGGCAACGCGCCGACCGAAGCAGAACTGGTAAACGCGAAACTTTCAGCACAGCTCAAGGCCAATCCTGCGATGCCGTTCGAAAGGCCGGGTCAAAGCTTTCCCGGCTCTGCCTTCTTCTTTCTTGCAGCGCCCTCACCCGGCGATGGGCTGATCGCGCTGCCGACGACCGACGCTTTCGACACCGGTGCAGAAGCCGGGCGCGAACTGGGACAGGTGATCGACACCGGCCCGGCTGCAAGGCCCTTTTTCAGTGCGGGCGGATCGAACCACCTGCGCGCGGCAGAATGCCTCGCCCAAGCCATCTGGTACGAAGCGGCCAGCGAAAGCGAAGCGGGCCAGCGCGCCGTCGCGCAGGTCGTGCTGAACCGTGTTTCCCATCGCAGCTGGCCGGGAAGCGTGTGCGGCGTCGTCTATCAGGGGTCCGAGCGCAGGACCGGCTGCCAGTTCACCTTCACCTGCGATGGCAGCCTTTCGCGCCGCGCCAGCGGGCGGTCATGGGAGCGCGCAAAACGGATCGCCGACGAAGCGCTCGCCGGAAGCGTCTACGCGCCGGTCGGCCACGCGACGCATTACCATACGCTCTGGGTCAATCCCTACTGGGCTCCCAGCCTCGACCATGTCGGCACTATCGGAGCGCACCGTTTCTACCGCACTCGCGGCTCGTCTGGCGAGGGCAGCGCGTTCACCGCACGCTATACCGGTGTCGAACCGGGGGTTGCTCAAAGAGGGCGCGGCGCTGGCGCTGAGCCGGTCGAAACATTCGTACCGCAAGCCAGCCCGGCAGCCGGACCCGCAGCAGTTTCGCGCATCGCGGCGCAGCCTTCCTCGCAGCCGGCAGCAGGCGGCGCTCCGCAACCGGTCCTCGCCGATCCTGCTTATGCCGGCGTAGGTCAGGTTCGCGAGAATTATGCCAGCGCCGGACAATGGAAAAGCGATGCCGCGCGCGCCGCTCTTGAACGTGATGAGCGATCGTTAGCGGGGCAGACCACCGGCTCACCGCCTTCTCCACAGCGGTGAAATCGGGATCGTCGGACCGAGGGGTTAACGCGATCTCAACCTTAGCTCCACACCAAGCCTTAGCGCGTCATGCCCTAACCCGCTGACATCGCTGAAATCCTTTTTCGCGCTTGACTGCAACGCCGCACCCCCTGGCGGCAGCGAATTGCACGGCCCGCGCCAAGACGAGAGACCAAACCGCCTCATGTCCCTTCGCTTTGCCCCTGCCAATCGCCCCGGTCACTCCCCCGCCTGCACTCCGATCGCAAGGGCTCTTGCTGTGCGAGCGCAGGAGCGTGTTGCCAACGACAACAACCCGAAAACGGGAACCAAGGGGCCTGTGAAGCGCGCAGATGCGGGCCAGAACAAGCCTGCAAATGATCATATGCTTCGTGCAGCGCTAAGGCACTTTGCCCAGCACGGCCTTGGCGCCGCGCGTCAGGCACGCGCCCAGGCCGAAAAAGCCTTCTTCGAGGGTGACCGTCAGGCGTATGACTGGTGGCTTGGGATTACGCGCACCCTTGATCGCAGGCTCGCCGCAGAAGCTGCAAATCTCGGGCCTGAGGGCGCAGCCAGTTAACGCCTCGCAGCGCCGTTACATTCGCATCGCGTTTGCCGCTCCTGATCGCTCGGGTCGGCACGAATTCCGGCGTTGGTAAACGACCATTTCAAACGGGATGACAGGCTTTGCCTTCAATCGATGCGCAATAAGCCGTGGCCGCGTTAACCACCCCTTGACCTGTTTTGCGTAGGCCCGGACCGTTATGGGAGTGACCAGTGCATTAAGCCGCCTGAGAGGGCGGTTCGACAAGCGGCAGTCGTCGGACCAATTGTCCGAACGCGTGCGCCGTCTGCTGGTTACGACACTTTACGCTCAACCTTCCAGCCTCGCCATCGGCGCGCTGTGCATAATCTGCGCGGCTTCGGTGTCCGCGTGGATTGCGGACATGCCCGAATTGTATGTCGCAGCAGCCGTGCTCACCGTTATCGCGACCGCCCGCGTTGCAGCGGCACTGGCGCTCGACGCGGAGGCCGAGGGCAACAGCACCGCAACGCTCGAACTGGTTTACGAAATCGGCGCATTCAGTTTCGCACTGGCGCTTGGCTGCACCGCCGCTTTCGTGATCATCGACGGCAGCAGCACGCAGGTCGAAGTGCTGATGGTGTGCAATGCCGTGGGCTACGGGATCGGCGTAAGCGCTCGTAACGCAGGGCGCCTGACTATCGCCATGGGCCAACTGTGTCTCACCTGTGTCCCGATTGCGATTGCCTGTTTCTGGACGGCAAAGCCGGGCTTCATTACGCTGGGCGTCACCATCTTGCTGCTGATCCCGGCGATGATCTCGATCTGCGGCAACATCTTCACCGTCCTGCGCGATTCGATAGCCTCTGCCGAAACCAGCGCGCGTCTGGCCGACAAGATGCAGGTGCTTGCACGCACCGACGTCGTGACCGGCCTTGCCAACCGCGCAGGGCTTAATCACGCGATGGTCGAAACCATGATGGGCGTCGATGAGAAGAGCCGTCTCGCACTGATCTGGGTCGACCTTGACCGGTTCAAGGAAGTGAACGACCTGCTCGGCCATCCGGTCGGGGACCGCGTGCTCAACGGCGTTGCCAAGCGGCTGCGCGAAGTGTCGCCGGAAGGGTCGACCGTGGCGCGTTTCGGCGGCGATGAATTCATCATCTTCTGCCCGATCAACAATCGCCAGGACGCAGAACGCCTTGCAAGTGAAATCCATGCGGAGATCATGCGCCCGTTCCGCATCGACGGAGAACGCCTCGAAGTGCGCGCTTCGCTGGGCGTTTCGCTGCTTCCGGAAAACGGCAACGATGCCGACACGCTCATGCAGAGCGCTGACCTTGCGCTGTACCATGCCAAGGTTGGCGGGCGCAGCCGGACATGTTTCTACGATTCTTCCATGTCGCGCGACCTTGCCCGCCGCCGCGAGATCGAGGACGAGCTTCGCGCCGCAATCCAGCGCGACGAGCTTTCGATCTACTTCCAGCCGATCGTCGATCTGGAAACAGGCCGCATCAAGACTTTCGAAGCGCTGGTTCGCTGGTTCCACCCGCACAAGGGCGAGCTGCGGCCTGACGAGTTCATTCCGGTGGCAGAGGAAACCGGCGTTATTGTGACGCTCGGCAACTGGATCACCGCGCAGGCCGCTCGCGTTGCCGCGACATGGCCCGATGACGTGACCGTCGCGGTCAATCTCTCACCGCTCCAGATCCGCGCTCCGGGTGCGGCATTGGGAATCAAGAGCGCGCTTCGTGAAGCCGGGCTCGACCCGAGGCGCCTTGAACTTGAAGTCACCGAGAGCCTCTTCATCGAAGACAACCACGCAACCGCTGCCTTTATCGAGGAACTGTCGGATATCGGCGTGCGCTTTGCTCTCGACGACTTCGGAACGGGGTATTCCTCGCTCGGCTATATCAACACCTTCCCGTTCTCGAAGATCAAGGTCGACCGGTCCTTCGTCTCGGGCGCGCAGGTCGGACGCAAGAGCGATGCGATCATCCGCGCCGTGGCCGAAATGGGAACGACGCTCGGCATGGACATCGTCGCCGAGGGTCTCGAGACGATCGACCAGGTCCAGGTTGTCCGCGATGCGGGCTGCAATCTTGGCCAGGGCTATTATTTCAGCCGCGCGGTGCCGGACTACCTCGCCGCGATGCTGCTGGCACAGGAACGCGAGCAGGACGGCCGCCGGGCGTCTGCCTGATCCGAAGCGTTCACCGAACGCTTTGCTTTTCATGAACCGAGCCTAATTCACGCCCAGTCGTTGGGAGCGCAGGAAACTCGCGCTTCTCAGCTTAATGCAATTGCGAACTATTTGCGAAGATAGTTGGCATATCAGACCTTTTGACGGTTGCAATCGCCCAATTCGGGGCCTACCCCGCCGCCAGAAGCGGGTGCCCGGCCATTTGGGACGAAAGCCGGGCTATTAAGCCTCGCTTGGATTATTCGTCCCGAAGATTTTGGGAAGGATACACATGGCCCGCAAGAAGATCGCGCTTATCGGCTCCGGCATGATTGGCGGCACGCTCGCCCACCTCGCTGCGAAAAAGGAAATGGGCGACATCGTCCTGTTCGACATCGCCGAGGGTATGCCACAGGGCAAGGCGCTGGACCTTAGCCAGTGCGGCCCGATCGAAGGCTTCGATGCGAAGATCACCGGCTCGAACGACTATGCTGACATTGCCGGTTCCGACGTCGTGATCGTCACCGCAGGCGTCCCGCGCAAGCCGGGCATGAGCCGCGACGACCTGCTCGGCATCAACCTCAAGGTCATGAAGGCCGTCGGCGAAGGCATCAAGAACAACTGCCCCGACGCTTTCGTAATCTGCATCACAAACCCGCTCGACGCTATGGTCTGGGCGCTTCGCGAGTTTTCCGGCCTTCCCCACAACAAGGTGGTCGGCATGGCCGGCGTGCTCGACAGCGCGCGCTTTGCGACCTTCCTCGCATGGGAGTTCGGTTGCTCGGTCAAGGACGTCAACGCATTCGTCCTCGGCGGCCACGGCGACACGATGGTCCCGGTCAAGAGCTACACCACGATCAACGGTATCCCGGTTGACGACTACGCCAAGATCAAGGGCGTATCGGCTGAACGCATCGACGAAATCGTCGACCGCACCCGCAAAGGCGGCGGCGAGATCGTCGGCCTGCTCGGCAACGGCTCGGCCTATTACGCCCCCGCCACCAGCGCGATCAGCATGGCCGAAGCCTATCTGGGCGACCAGAAGCGCATCCTGCCTTGCGCTTCCTATGTCGAAGGCAAGTACGGCCTCGACGGGCTGTATGTTGGCGTCCCGACCGTGATCGGCGCGGGCGGCACCGAAGAAGTGATCGAGATCGAACTGTCGGACGAGGAAAAGAGCAACCTCAAAGTCAGCACCGACGCAGTTGAGGAGCTGCTTGAGGCCTGCAAGGGGCTGGACGAGAGCCTTAAATGAGCGTCGACCTGGTCGTCTTCGATCCAGCCGTTGCTCCGCGGGATGGCAATGCTTTTCGCGATTGGTATCACAGGCTTTCGGAAACCGACTTTCCCGAGGAAGGAGAGCTAGAACGGCTCAGCCCGCAACTGCGGCGTTGGTATGATGCAATGACTGAGCAATTTCCCGACTTCATACGGACCGACACCGACGATCCGTTGGGCATAGACTACCACCTTATGCCCGGCGCCATACATTGGGGGATGCCTCGCGGTCACAGTGATCGCGAGGCTGGCGAGAGAATTGGTTTTGCGAAAGCCAAGGAGCTCCAGCTGGGCATCTACGATATGATGTCAGATGACGGCCGCCTCGGGCGACACATTGTATTTCCGGACGCCCCCCTTCCCGACTTACCTAAACCACCGTCATTCTTCTCGAAACTCTTCGGCAAAGCGAAGGACTAAAATGCCCATCCTCGTAAACAAAGACACCAAGGTCATCACTCAGGGGATGACCGGCAACACCGGCACTTTCCACACGCAACAGGCGCTCGATTATGGGACGCAGATGGTTGCGGGCGTCACGCCGGGCAAAGGCGGCACGGAACATATCGGTCTGCCGCAGTTCAATACCGTGCGCGAGGCTAAGGCCGAAACTGGCGCGACCGCTTCGTGCATCTACGTGCCCCCGCCCTTTGCCGCTGATGCGATTTGCGAAGCCATCGATGCCGAGATGGAGCTCATCATCTGCATCACCGAGGGCATTCCGGTGCTCGACATGGTGCGCGCCAAGGCCGCGCTTGAAGGCTCGAAATCGCGCCTGATCGGCCCGAACTGCCCCGGTGTGCTGACGCCGGAAGAATGTAAGATCGGCATCATGCCCGGCTCCATCTTCAAGAAGGGTAGCGTCGGCGTTGTCTCGCGCTCGGGCACGCTGACTTACGAAGCCGTGCACCAGACCACGCAGGTTGGCCTCGGCCAGACCACTGCGGTCGGCATTGGCGGTGACCCGGTCAACGGCACGAACTTCATCGACGTGCTCGACCTCTTCCTCGACGATCCGGAAACCAAGTCGATCATCATGATCGGCGAAATCGGCGGATCGGCTGAAGAAGAAGCCGCAGAATTCATCAAGCAGGAAGCCGCCAAAGGCCGTTCGAAGCCGACCGTCGGCTTCATCGCAGGCCGCACCGCGCCTCCGGGCCGCCGCATGGGCCACGCTGGCGCCATCGTCTCGGGCGGTCAGGGCGGCGCTGACGACAAGATCGCGGCGATGGAAGATGCGGGCATCCGTGTTTCGCCCTCGCCTTCGGAACTCGGCACCACTCTCGACGCTATGCTGAAAGAACTCGCATAAGCGCGAGGGCTCGAAGAACTGGCGTAACCCTACCCTCCCCCGGAGAACCCTGATGGGCGACGAACCGCTAAACTTTCTCCCCGAAATGACCGACCAGGAAGGCCCGCAGCCGGGCCCTTCCTGGGGCAATCCCAAGTGGCTTGCCGAAGTCGCCGACGCAGACGCGGACCTGGCGAGCGCCATGGACCCGACCCAGATGCTGCTCGGGGCGAAGGAGGCGGTCGGCAAGGCTGCGCAGGCGGCTGGCAAGGCGGCTGATCCCAAGACGATTGAAAAGGCGGCCAGCCTTTCGATCGCGGCGATGACGCTTGTGCGGCTCTACCGTGTTCGCGGACACCTCGCTGCCAATCTCGACCCGCTGGGCACGTCTTCGAAGCGCAGCGAGACCCCGCCTGACCTTACGCTCGAATTCCATGGCCTTTCGGGCAAGGAGAACGAGGAAGTCTATGTCGGCGGCGTGCTGGGCCTGGAATGGACAACCGTGGGCGCTCTGTATGAGCGGCTGCGCGTTGTTTATTGCGGCAAGGTCGGCCTTGAATACATGCATATCGCCGACACCGAAGAGCGGCGCTTCCTTCAGGACAAGTTCGAAAGCCCGGGCGACACGATCCAGTTCTCGCCCGAGGGCAAAAAGGCGATCCTCGCCGCCGTTCTTCGCGGCGAGCAATATGAGGAATTCCTCGGCAAGAAATATGTCGGCACCAAGCGCTTTGGCCTTGATGGCGGCGAATCGATGATCCCGGCGCTGGAAGCGGTCATCAAGCATGGCGGCAGCGCGGGCGTGCGCGAGATCATCTACGGCATGGCGCACCGTGGGCGATTGAACGTCCTCGCGAACGTGATGGAAAAGCCTTACAAGGTGATCTTCCACGAATTCTCCGGCGGATCGGCCAACCCCGAAGATGTCGGCGGATCGGGCGATGTGAAGTACCACCTTGGGACGAGCACCGACCGCGAATTTGACGGCATCAGCGTTCACATGAGCCTGGTCCCCAACCCCTCGCACCTCGAAACGGTGAACCCGGTCGTGCTCGGCAAGACCCGCGCGCAGCAGGCGATCCGCGACGATCTGTCGAAGAAGGAGCAGGTGCTCCCCGTCCTGATCCACGGCGATGCGGCCTTCGCAGGGCAAGGCGTTGTCTGGGAAAGCCTCTCGCTTTCGGGCGTGCCGGGCTACGACACGGGCGGCTGCCTGCACTTCATCATCAACAACCAGATCGGCTTCACCACTTCGCCGATGTTCGCGCGTTCCTCGCCTTATCCGAGCGACGTGGCGAAGGGCGTGATGGCGCCGATCCTGCACGTCAACGGCGACGATCCCGAGGCGGTGACTTTCGCTTGCAAGCTCGCGGTCGAGTACCGCCAGCGCTTCCACCGCGACGTTGTGATCGACATGTGGTGCTATCGCCGCTTTGGCCACAACGAAGGCGACGAGCCCAAGTTCACCCAGCCGATCATGTATGACGTGATCTCCAAGCACCCCAAGGTCAGCCGCGTCTATGCAGAGCGCCTGATTTCCGAGGGCGTCATCGACGAAGGCGATCGCAAGCAGATCGCGGATGAATTCGTCGCTCACCTCGAAGACGAGTTCGAAGCGGCAAAGAGCTACAAGCCCAACGAGGCCGACTGGTTCGGCGGTCGCTGGGCGGGTCTGCACCGCCCTGCCGATGACGAGACCGCGCGGCGCAATGTCGACACTGCGATCGAGCGCAAGATGTTCGATTCTTTGGGCCGCACTCTGACCGAAGTGCCCGATGACGTGAACATCCACCGCACGCTGGGCCGCGTGCTCAAGGCGAAGGGCCAGATGTTCGAAACCGGCGAAGGCTTCGACTGGGCCACCGCCGAAGCGCTCGCTTTCGGCAGCCTCGTGATGGAAGGCTACAATGTGCGCCTTTCGGGTCAGGATTCCGGGCGCGGCACCTTCTCTCAGCGCCACGCCGTCTGGGTCGACCAGAAGACCGAAGACAAATATGTGCCGCTGAACACGCTGCCGCACGGCAAGTTCGAAGTGCACGATTCCACGCTTTCCGAATATGGCGTGCTCGGTTTCGAATATGGCTATGCGATGGCCGATCCCAAGACGCTCACGCTTTGGGAAGCGCAGTTTGGCGACTTTGCCAACGGCGCGCAGATCATGATCGACCAGTATATCGCGTCGGGCGAGGTCAAGTGGCTGCGCGCCAACGGCCTCGTGATGCTGTTGCCGCACGGATATGAGGGACAGGGGCCGGAGCACTCGTCTGCGCGCCTCGAACGTTTCCTGCAGCTATGCGCGAACGACAACATTCAGGTCTGCAACATCACGACGCCGTCGAACTACTTCCACGTGCTTCGCCGCCAGATGCTTCGCTCGTTCCGCAAGCCGCTCGTCATCATGAGCCCCAAGTCGCTGCTGCGTCACCCGATGGCAAAGAGCCCGCGCGAGGAATTCTTGGGCGATTGGCAGTTCAAGCGGATCAAGTCGGACATCACCGATATCGCCGACGAGAAGATCAAGCGGCTCGTACTGTGTTCGGGCAAGGTTTATTACGACCTCCATGAAAAGCGCAATGCGGAAGAGCTGAAAGACGTCTCGATCGTGCGGATCGAACAGCTCTACCCCTTCCCCGGCGACCCGCTGGCCGTGCGTCTGAAGCGCATGACCAACCTCAAGGACGTCATCTGGTGTCAGGAAGAGCCCAAGAACAACGGTTCGTGGTTCTTCGTGCAAAACCAGATCGAGGACGCGCTCACCGCCGCCGGCCACAAGGGCAAGCGCCCGCAATATGCCGGACGCGACGCGGCGGCATCGCCCGCCACCGGCCTCGCCAAGCGGCACGTCGAACAACAAGAGAGGCTGGTCGCCGACGCGCTCGGCCTGTCGAACTAATACGCCAACTGAAACACTCGAGGATAACGAGAAATGGCCACTGAAATCACTGTCCCGCAGCTCGGCGAATCAGTTACCGAAGGTTCGATCGGCGAATGGCTCAAGCAGCCCGGCGACGCGGTTGCCGTCGATGAACCGATTGCGAGCCTCGAAACCGACAAGGTCGCGGTCGACGTGCCCTCGCCTGTGGCTGGAGTGCTGTCCGAGCACCGCGCCGAGGTTGGCGATACGGTTGAAGTTGGCGCTGTCATCGCGGTGATCGAGGAAGGCGCGACCGGCGCTGCGACCAAGGGTGAAGAGCCTGCGCGCGCTCAGGAAATGCGCGAGGAAGGCGAAGACAAGCGGGCCAAAGGCGATGGGGACCAAGAGGTCACCCAGACGCTTTCGCCAGCCGTTCGCCGCGCCGTGCTCGAACACGGCGTCGATCCCTCGACCATCAAGGGCACCGGCAAGGATGGCCGCCTGACCAAGGAAGACGTCATCGCCGCCGCCAAGGCGAAGGGCGACAGTCCCGCGCCTTCGCCTACGCCCAGCCCTGCTCCGGCACCGACCGCGACAGCCACCGGTGAAGGCCGCAACGAGGAACGGGTCAAGATGACCCGCATGCGCCAGACCATCGCCAAGCGTCTGAAGGGCGCGCAGGACACCGCCGCGCTGCTCACCACCTTCAACGATGTCGACATGAGTGCCGTCATCGAAGCGCGCACCAAGTACAAGGACCTCTTCGCCAAGAAGCACGACATCCGCCTTGGCTTCATGGGCTTCTTCGCGAAAGCCGCCTGTCTCGCATTGAAGGACGTGCCGAGCGTCAACGCCTATATCGAGGGCGACGAGATCGTGTACCACGATTATGTCGACATCTCGGTTGCGGTCTCGGCTCCCAACGGCCTTGTCGTTCCGGTCGTGCGCGACTGCGACAAGAAGAGCTTTGCGCAAATCGAAAAGGACATCGCCGACTATGGCAAGCGCGCCAAGGACGGCACGCTCACCATGGCCGACATGACCGGCGGCACCTTCACAATTTCCAATGGCGGCGTATTCGGCTCGCTCATGTCGACCCCGATCATCAACCCGCCGCAAAGCGCCGTTCTTGGCCTTCACCGCATCGAGGACCGTCCGGTTGCGATCAATGGCGAGGTCAAGATCCGCCCGATGATGTATATCGCGCTTTCCTACGACCACCGCCTGATCGACGGGCGCGAGGCGGTGACCGCGCTCAAGATCATCAAGGAAGCGATCGAAGATCCGACCCGGATGCTGATCGACCTTTAAGTCAGCCCCACCCCCACCAAGGAACCTGCCCATGCGCGCGCTTACCCTCATATCGCTTCCCTTTGCGGCTCTCGCCCTGACCGCGTGCGATGCGGCAACCGAAATGGCGGGCAATGCGATCAAGGACCAGATCCGCACCGAATTCGTCGCTCAGTGCGAGCAGATCGCTCAGGATAACGGGATCACGTCCGAGAACGTCACGCCCGCTTGCGAATGCGCTGCCGACAATCTGGCAGAAGATGCCTCGGACGGTTCGCTGGACATAAATCGTGAGAGGATCGAGGACCTCCTGCGCACTTGCAGCGCGAGCGCCAGCGGCGGAGCCGAGAGCGCACCTGCGGACGGGGCCGAGAGCACGCCTGCGGAAACACCGCCCGCAACCTGACGCCGCGACGCGGCACTTTGGTTTCGCGCCGAACCGGAGGCTAAGGGTAAAGCCATGCTGACTGCGATCCGCAAACGCCTTTACTTCGCCTTCGCCGCAATCCGCCGCCTGTACCTGCGCACGGTTTGGGGCATGGATATTGGAAAGGGCGTGCTGATTTCGGGCAAGGCGTTTCTCGATTACACCCACCCCAAGGGTATCCATATCGGCGATCACACGATCGTCACACCGGGTGCACGGATTTTCACGCATGATTTTGTCGGCGCACACCACGATGACACGCGCATCGGCAAATGCTGCTTCATCGGCGCGAATGCGGTCGTGACTGCGGGCGTGACCATCGGCGATCACTGCGTCATTGCTGCGGGAAGCATCGTCAACGGCCATGTGCCCGACCGATCGATGGTGGCGGGAAACCCGGCGAAGATCGTCAAGACGGGCATCAATACCGGCCATCACGGACGCATGGTCGCATGGGCCGAAGGTCGTATTGATGAACCAGTGCAAACTTTGCATGGCACAAGTGCACCCAAGCCACTAGATGGACCTCAACACCCTCAAACGTCAGACTGAACGGGATCATTCGAAACATGGCTGACCACCCATACGACTACGATTGCCTTGTTATTGGCGCAGGCCCCGGCGGCTATGTCGCCGCCATTCGCGCAGCGCAACTTGGCCTCAAGACCGCCTGCATCGAATCGCGCGAAACGCTGGGTGGCACCTGCCTCAATGTCGGCTGCATTCCGTCGAAGGCGTTGCTTCACGCATCTGAGCTTTTCGAGGAAGCCGAAGGCGGCCATTTCGCCACCTGGGGCATCGAAGCCAATGCGACGTTCGACCTTTCCAAGATGATGGCGGAGAAGACCAGCGCGGTCGGCGATCTCACCAAGGGGATCGAATTCCTGTTCAAGAAAAACAAGGTCACCTGGCTCAAGGGTCACGGCGCATTCGAAGATGCGCACACGGTCAAGGTTGGCGATGAAACCGTCACCGCCAAGGATATCGTGATCGCGACCGGTTCGAGCGTAACCCCGCTCCCCGGAGTAGAGGTCGACAACGCGGCCAAGCGGATCGTCGATTCCACCGGCGCGCTTGAACTCGAAGAAGTGCCCGAGCACCTCGTCGTCATCGGCGGCGGCGTGATCGGTCTTGAGCTTGGCAGCGTGTGGCGCCGCCTTGGCGCGAAAGTCACCGTGGTCGAATTCCTGCCGCAGATCCTCCCCGGCATGGATGAGGAAGTGCGCAAGGAATCGAACAAGATCTTCAAGAAGCAGGGCATCGAGATGATGCTCGGCCACAAGGTCACCGGCGCTGAGGTCAGGGGCAAGACCGTGACGCTAACCATCGAAAAGGCTGATGGCGGCGACGAGCAGAAGCTGGACGCCAGCCACGTGCTCGTGTCGATTGGCCGCCGCCCCAACACCGACGGCCTCGCGCTCGAAAAGGCAGGGCTTCAGGTCAACAATCGCGGCCAGATCGAAATCGATCACGAATTCCGCACCGGCGTCGAAGGCGTGTGGGCTATCGGCGATGTGGTCCCCGGCCCGATGCTCGCGCACAAGGCCGAGGATGAAGGCGTTGCGGTGGCAGAAAACATCGCAGGGCAAACCGGCATCGTGAACCACGATGTCATCCCGAACGTCGTGTACACCACTCCCGAAATCGCGGGCGTCGGCCTCACGCAGGAACAGGCGATCGAGAAGGCAGGCGGCGACAAGTCCGCGATCAAAGTCGGCAAGTTTCCGATGATGGCGAACAGCCGCGCCAAGGCGAACCGCGACACCGACGGCTTCGTCAAGGTGATCGCCGACGCCAAAACCGACCGCGTTCTGGGCGTCTGGATGATCAACAGCCTTGCGGGCACGATGATCGCACAGGCCGCGCAGGCGATGGAATTCGGCGCGACGAGCGAAGACATCGCCTACACCTGCCACGCGCACCCGACCCACGCCGAAGCCTTCAAGGAAGCGGCGATGGCAGTTCAGGGCAAGCCGATCCATATGTGATCGGGAGCAATCGCGATGGCCCGTTCAGTCGCGATAATCGGTGCAGGCCAGATCGGTTACGCCGCAGCCTACAATTTCGCCTTCCACGGCTGGGACGTGCGCATCCACTCGCGCACCCGCCCAGCGTGGGCATTGGGCGAACGCGAGAGCTTCGTCCCATACATCGCAGGCGAAGACCCTGCCCCGCATGCCGATGTGGTCCTCGACACTATCGCGTTCGATGAAGAGGACGTTGCCCCCTTTGATCCGGACGCGGTCGGCAGGCTGATCGCGATCTCATCGGCGAGCGTGTATTGCGACGACAAAGGCCGCACTCTGGACGAAGCAGCCACCAACGGCTTTCCCGAATTCGACGGCCCGATCACCGAAAAACAGTCCACCGTCGTGCCGGGCCCGGATACGTACTCCACCCGCAAGGTCCGCATGGAGAACAAGGCGCTCGACCTGTTCGGGAATCGAGCCACGATCCTGCGGCCCTGCGCGCTGTTCGGCAAATACAGCCGCCATCCGCGCGAGTTGTGGTTCGTCAAACGGCTGCTCGACGGGCGCAGCCGCATCCCGCTGGCATTTGGCGGGCGAAGCCAGTTCAGCACGACCAGTTCGTTCTGCCTTGGCTCGAATGCGCAGAAGATGGCTGCCGACGGCGCGGGCGGTGTCTTCAACATGGCGGATGATCCCGCACGAACGGTCGCCGAGATCGGACGCGTGTTGGCCGAATGGCTCGGCTACCAAGCCGAATTTCACCTGATGGACGGGCCTCCCCAAGGCAGCGTAGGCCGCACGCCTTGGTCAGTGCCTGAACCCTTCGTCGTCTCGAACGCCAAGGCCGACAAGGCTGCGTATTTCTGCGTTGCATCCGAGCTTTTGAGCAGCGCGCAATGGCTCATCGACCTGAACCCCGCCGACTGGCGCGAAGCTTTCCCGCAGCTTGCGGCCTACCCTTGGGACATGTTCGACTACGAAGCCGAAGACCGCTTTTTCGCATCGCTCTGAGGAACCTGCCTCGTATCACAGCTTGCACCGCGCGCGTGTCCGTGTATTACTCGCATAATACACGATCGGGAGGAATTCACATGCTCACCTCGCGCCGCTTTGCGCTTGCCTTTGCCTCATTCGCCATCGCTCTCGCCGCGCCAGCCGCGGCGCAAGATACCGAGCGCATGGTCGAGATCGCTTCGGCAGAGGCGGAATCGGGCGCATTCATGGGAGCGGTTATCGTCGCGAATGACGATGCGGTGCTGCTTGAGCGCGCATGGGGTTCGGCCAACCTCGAATGGGACATCGCCAACACGCCCGACACCAAATTCCGCATCGGATCGGTGACCAAACAATTCACCTCGGTCGCGATCATGAAGCTGGCCGAACAGGGCAAGATCGACCTCGACGCGCCGATTTCGACCTATCTCGAAGAAACGCCCGACAGCTGGAGCGCGATCACCGTGCGCAACCTGATGCGTCACACATCCGGCATTCCCAATGTCACCTCGCTCGACGGGTTTGGCAATCTCAGCCGCCTTGAAACCTCTCAGGACGACCTCATCGCGTTCTTCCGCGACCTCCCGCTCGAATTCGAGCCGGGCAGCAAGTGGTCTTATTCAAACTCGGGCTATGTCCTGCTCTCGCGCATCGTAGAGCGAGTGAGCGAACAGGATATCGCCGCATATTTCGATGAGCATTTCTTCTCGCCGCTCGGCATGGAAAACAGCGGCTTTGACGTAAGCGCTAAAATCCTGCCCAAACGCGCTGCGGGATATTCGCCCAGCGAAGATGGCCGGGTGAATGCGGGCTATGTCTATATGGGCATCCCCACCGGCGCAGGCGCGCTCTATTCGACCGTCAGTGACCTGCATCGCTGGAACCGCGCGCTGTATTCCGGAGCAATCCTCTCGCCCGAAAGCGTCGCCGAGTTCTTAGAACCCGCTCCGCACGACGCGATTGGCGAAGCGAAATACGCGCATGGCGTGGTGGTCAGCGACGGCGAAAACGGCCCGTTCATCTGGCATGGCGGCGGCATTCAGGGGTTCAATGCCTGGCTCGGCTATGACCGTGCAAAGAACATGACGGTAGCCGTACTCGCCAACCTTAATGGCGGATCGGCTGAGAATATCGGCCGCAAGCTGATGACGCTCGCGCAGGGCGGCGAAGTGGCTCCTCCGGCTGAACGCGTGGCCGTTGCCGTCCCGGTCGAAGCGCTGGCCGAGTATGTGGGCGTCTATGCCCTCGCCCCGACCGTCAAGATCACCACCTTCGTCGAGGATGGAAAGCTGATGGCGCAGGCGACCGGGCAAGGCGCGAACGAGATTTTCCGCGAGGAGGGAGACATGTTCTTCCTCGAAGTCGTCGATGCGCAGGTCCGCTTCAACCGCGATGACAGCGGCACGATTACGGGCCTCACGCTGTTTCAAGGTGGTCGCGAAATGCCTGCAACCAAGGAATGAGCGCGCTCAACATTGCCCTGCGCAGTTTGCTGGCTTAACCCCCTCACCCGAGGGGAAGACAGACCATGGCCTATCCGAAATTGACCGACAAACCCGGCGCGCTCGAAACCGCAGCCTCGATCCGGGCGGGCGAGATGAGCGTTTCCGAAGCGGTCGATGCAGCGATCACGCGGATCGAACATCTCGATGCCGAGATCGACGCGCTGGCCGTCCCCGATTTCGAGCGTGCTCACGAAGCCGCGATGGCCCTCGACAAGGCTGGGCCCAGGGAGGATCAGCCGCTGTTCGGCGTGCCGATGACGGTCAAGGAAAGCTTCGACGTCGAGGGGCTACAAAGCTGCTGGGGGCACAAGCGCCTGACCGACTACATCGCCCCGCGCGACAGTGAGCTCGTGCGAAGGTTGAAGGCGGCGGGCGCGGTGATCCTTGGTAAGACCAACGTGCCGACCGACCTCACCGACTGGCAAAGCTTCAACCCGGTCTATGGCCGCACCAACAACCCGCATGACACCGCCCGGTCCCCCGGCGGATCGTCGGGAGGAAGCGCCGCAGCAGTCGCAAGCGGCATGGTTCCTTGCGAGTTCGGAACCGACATCGGCGGCTCTGTCCGGGTGCCTGCGCATTTCTGCGGGGTCTATGGCCACAAGCCAAGCTGGGGCCTGATCTCGAAGCGCGGTCATGACCATCCGCAGATGGCGCGGCGCAAGGGATTTGTGGCCGCCCATGACGGCGCGCTGTCAGTGGCAGGACCGCTGGCGAGAAGCGCCGAAGACCTTGCAGCGTTAGTCGCGGTCGCCAGCCAATACGCGCTCACGCGGACGGGCAAACCGCTCAGGGATTGCCGGGTGCTTGCGATCACCGAATATCCCGGCGCGCCGGTCGATGCCTCTGTCACAGAACCGATCGAGGGAGCGATCGAGACGCTGCAAGCCGCCGGTATCACGATAGATCGCGCCAGCACTCTGATCCCCGATCTGGAGGCGCAGCAGGGCCATTACATGCGCATGCTCAACACCGCGATGGCGCGCGGCGCACCTGCACCAAGCGGGAAACGGGCAACGGCAACGGACTGGTTCGATCTGCTCGACGCGCAGGCAGCCAATATGGCCGAGTGGGAGAACCTGCTGGCCACCTACGACTTCGTCCTCGCCCCTCCTGCGCCGGTTCTCGCAGTGCCGCACAGCGAAGAGCGCGTGTTCGATTCGACCATTCGCGTGAACGGTCAGGACATCCCCGGAGCAAGCGCCCTTGCCTGGGCGGGGATCGCGACATTCCCCAACCTCCCCTCCACCATCGTACCGGTCGGAAGCGGGATGTACGAAGGCTCGCAGCTCCCTTGCGGAATGCAGGTGATGGGGCGGTTCATGAGTGATCTCGATTGCATTTATGCGGCCGGCGAGATCGGGAAAATCTTGCACAGCTGACCCTCCTTCGCCAAGGGCGCGGGACTATGGCGAAAACATCGATCATGCGCCGCCTCGCGAAGTGGCATATCTGGCTCGGCTGGCTGGTGGGCGTTCCTATCGTGATGTGGACCGCGACGGGCCTCTTCATGGTGGCAAAACCGATTGAGGAAGTGCGCGGCAACCATCTGCGCCTATCGACAGAGGAAGCTGCCCTGCCGCCGGGCAACCCCGTTCCGATTGACTTCCAGCTTACCGGTGCGCCGCCTGTCCGTTCGTTCGAAACGCAGATGGAGTCGGGCCGGGCGATCACCCGCGTTACGTATATGGATGGCCGGATCGAACGCTTCGACGCGGTAAGCGGCGATCGGATCGCCCCGCTTGACGAGGCCGAGGCGCGCGTGGTCGTGGCATCACAGATCGTTGGCGGGGACGATGTCGTCAGCGCGAACCTCTTCGAAGCTGATGAGGTTCCCTTCGACTTTCGCCGCCCCCTGCCCGTCTGGCAAATCGCGCTCGAAGACGGGACGCATGTCTATGTCGGGCGTGACACAGGCCGGATCGAGGCGGTGCGCACGCGTTGGTGGCGTTGGTTCGATTTCATGTGGGGACTGCACATCATGGACCTATCCGAACGTGAGGACACCAGCCACCCGATCCTGATCGGCTTTGCAGCGCTGTCGCTGATCGGCGCAATCTTCGGCTGCATCCTCATGTTCCGCCGCCGCAAGGCACGCGTCAGGACCGCATCAGCTTGAGGAAGGTGGCATGAACGAGACCGTCCTAACCCCGATCCTCGACCTGCTCGACATTGCAGGCATCGCGGTCTTTGCGCTGTCGGGCGCTTTGGTGGCCGCGCGCGAGCGGCAGACATTCGTCACGATGGCGTTCTTCGCGCTGGTCACCGGCGTCGGCGGGGGAACCGTGCGCGATCTCCTGATCGAGGCGCCGGTCTTCTGGATTACCGATCCGTGGGTGGCGGTGGTGTGCCTTGGCACAGCCTTGTTCGCGTGGTTCACCCCGATGCGCATGTGGGAAGGCAAACTGCTCGACTATGCCGATGCGCTGGGCCTTGCCGCTTATGCCGTCCTGGGCGCTGCCAAGGCGATGGCTTACGGCATCCCGCCCGTGCCTGCCGCGCTGATGGGGATCATTACGGGCTGTGTCGGCGGGATCATCCGCGACGTGGTAGCCGGGCGTCCGTCGATCATCATGCAGCCGGAGCTTTACGTCACCGCAGCCGCGCTCAGCGCGACGCTGACCGTGGGGGGAGCGATTGCGGCGGCTCTGATCGGTCTGCCGACCCAATGGGCATGGGCATTTGCGTTTCTGGCAGGCTTCATCCTGCGCGCGGCCGCCATTCATTTCGAATGGGGGCTGCCAAGCTATGGCCGCTCGGCACCAAAAGAAGCAAGGGCGGACAAAAGGCCCGCCCCATCATCGCAAGATCAATCCTCCGGATAACCCTCTTCACCGGGAAGCGGGCCACCGGGATAGGCCGGCTGCGGCTCATTCGCGCTCGCCGCGTTCAGAGGCTGGCGGTTGGTTTCCACCTCGTCAGCATAAGCGAGGGTCGCCGTGGCATTTGGGGTCAGATCACCGGTCTGCGCCCGCGCTTCGCGATAGCGATCATCGGACCACTGGCCTTCGGCAGGCTGAACCGTCTCACCGCTCTCAAAGTTGACGCCGCGAAAATCGGAGTAGTCCACGCCAGAGACGCGGCCATTGTTGTCGATGCGGCAGTTGAACGGCGCGCCGTTGAAGAGCGTACCGCTGACCACCCAGCCACTGGGAGTGCGGCTTGCATTGTCGACCGAGTCCACGCGAACGTCGCGTTCGATTTCGTCGAGGCAGATGGAAACCGCATTATCGAGGCCCGAACCTGTCGACGCACGCGGGTTTGATCGGCGATCGTCATAGCGCCGGTCGTCGCGGTCGCGCACGCGATCACGCTCGACGATCACGACATCGCGATCACGGCGACGGTTGTTGCTGGCAGCGCTTGCAATGGCAGCAATCCCGCCGAGTACCAGCACGCCTGCAAGCACATCGCCCCCGCGAATGCCGCGCCTGCCACGCCAGCCTCCGCGCCATCCGCGGCCCCAGCCACGGCGCCAGCGGTGATATTCAAGCTGCTCCGCGCCCGGCGCGTACCAGTCGCCGCTCACCGCGCCCTCTTCGGAAAAGACGAGGCCGAACGCGCTTCCGCCTGCCTCGCTCGAAGCCAGCGGCATTTCGGCAGCGTGAGCGGGCGATGCCGCCATGGATACGGCCGCGACCATGCCGGTCAGCGCGCCGATGCGAAATGCCTTAGTGTTTTGAGCCATGGAAGCTCCCTCCTGTTTGTTGTCACCAATGGTGAGAGGCGAGCGGCCACCAATCGCTCATAGATAACCCATAGTTAGGCGGCCCAGGCTTGCGCAAGCCTGAACCGCCCTTGGTGGACACTGCCCCGTCCGAGCAGCGTTGGTTTATGAGTTAGCGAAGGCCGCGAATGCCGTCGAAATCGATCTGCGGACGTCCGCGACCTTCGAGATAGCAGGTGAAGCGTCCGCGATCGAAGTTGCGACCATTCCAGCCGCGATTGCCCTCGACTTCCATCCGGCCACGGATACGCCAGCCATAGCGGGTGCGATCAACGTCGCGGATCTGGGTCACATCGGCAAAGCGGTAACCTCCGAAACGGCGGGCCTGGCGTTCTGCGGTGCGCACGCAACGCTCAATCGCGCGCTGGCCGCCGCCACGCCCGCGATAACCGTCGTGCCAGCCGCCATGCCTGCGATCGCGCCAACGGCGGTCGCGGTCGCGGTCGCCATCAAAGGCACCGGCCAGCGCAGCAATACCGCCGATCACGACGGCTCCGGCAATTACGTCTCCGGCGCTGATCCCGCGATCGCGGTGGCGATCACTGGCGGCGGCCGGAGTTGCGGACGCAAGGGCCATCGCGCCAGCCGCGACAGTCCCGAGCGCGCCCTTGGTGATGGTCTTGGTAAGATCGATCATGGGGTCTCATCCTCGGGTTTCCAGCGACGGAGGAATTTCCGTTCACTGTGATCCCGGAGTAGATGAACGTAACTGAGGCGATTCTGAGCGAGGCTTGCAGGAAGCGTTCAGATAAATGTCGTCTAACCTGAATGGACGTCTTAATCCTCCAAGGCCGCCAGCACGTCGCGCGTGAAGCCGGCAATGTCGAAACGCGTGCCCACCATGTCCTCGCCCCGCCGCACGATCACGACATCGCGACTGGGGACGACGACGACATACTGCCCGCGATTGCCAAACGCTGCGAAGGTATCGCTTGGAACGCCATCGGTGGCGTTCATCAACCACCAACCCGCGCCATAGCCGAATGCGCTGCCTTCGGGCTGGGGTCCGGATGGGCTTGAAACATAGTCGGTCCAGCCTTCGGGAAGGATGCGTTCACCCTCCCACATACCATCCTGAAGGTAGAGTTGGCCCAATCGCCCGAGATCGCGTGCGGTCGTCCAGGCCTGGCTGGAGAGCACATATTGCCCGCGCCAATCGATCTCGGCGACTGTGTGATTCATGCCGAGCTTGGCGAAAAGCTGAGCGGGCGGATGGTCCTGCAAGCTGGCGGAGACGGCCTGAACCGCGACCAGCGTGTCATTATTGGCATAGCGATAAACGGTGCCCGGCTTTGCGATAAGCGGCCATTGAAGCGCTCGCTCGCGCACCCCGGCGCCGCCCCAATAGATCGGATCGGTCCGGTTGCCCGGCGTGTCCGAGTATCGCCCCGTCGACATTCGCAGCGCATGGTCGAGAGTTATCGCGCGGCGCGGATCGCCTCTGCTGTAACCCAGCCCCGCAGACGCGTTCACGTCCGCATCGCCGCGCTGAACCGCCGCACCGACCAGCGTCGCGGCGAGGCTTTTTGCGACCGACCACGTGCGCTGCGGAGTCATCGGGTCGAAACCCTCGACGTAGCGTTCGCCGATGACCTCGCCGCCGCTTCGGACCAGCACTGCGGTCGTTCGCGAGCCTTCTCCGAAGCTGCCGTCGAAGGCCTTGTCGAAGGAGCTTGCCAGCGCGCCAGATGCTTCGACCACGGGCGGATCGGTACGTCTGCGGCTGGCAACGGGATTTGCGGGTCGCCCGTACATTTCGAACGCGCCGCCAATCGGGTTGATCGCGCAGCCCTTGTCATTGTCGAGATGCACGGCGTAGCGCGGCTCCTGCTCGTCATCCCAGCTGACCTGCACACGCTCAATCGTACCGTTGGCGTGCCGCAGGATCTCGTATGGCAGTTCGCGCACGATATCGTCGAGGGGCGCCTGAATGCCTGTCAGCTCCCACCTGTGCAAACTTTCAGGCGACCGGGTGGTTCCGTTCGCCTCCGCATGAGAAATCGCGCTGCACAGGAACAGCGCCTTGTATCCAGCGGCCAGTGCGCGGTCGTAGAGCGCGTCGAGCCGTTCCTGCGGGCTTTGAGCGATGCTTGGCGAGGAAAGGGCGACGGTCGCGGCGGCGGCAAGGGCGAGTTTTCTCATACCCACGGAGCCTAGCCGTGCGCGCCCAAAAGAAAAGGGCCAGCGGATCGCTCCGCCCGCCCCTCTGTTGTCTCTTGTGATAGGACCTACGCGTCGGCGTATTCGTCCTGCTCGTTCATGGCTGGACCGGAGTCCTGACCGCGTGCGTCTTCGTCGCGGTCGACGAATTCGATGATCGCCATCGCGGCTGAGTCGCTGGCGCGGTAGCCGGCCTTGATGATGCGGGTGTAGCCGCCATCACGGTCGGAATAACGCTCGGCCAGGGTGTCGAACAGCTTCTTGAGCTGCGTTTCGTCCTGCAGGCGGCTCATTGCGAGACGACGGTTCGAAAGACCGCCACGCTTTGCCAGAGTGACCAGCTTTTCGACGTAGGGACGCAGTTCCTTCGCCTTGGGCAGCGTGGTGACGATCTGTTCGTGCTTGATCAGGGCCGCAGCCATGTTGCGGAACAGAGCCGTACGGTGGCCCGACTTGCGCGAAAGCTTACGCTGTGAAATTCCGTGACGCATTTGTACTTCCTTCGTTTGCTGACCCTTCCGGGGGGGAAACCGGTTCCCACTTTCCCTGAAGGGATCAGCGGTTTGAAAAGGGCCCGTGTGAGGTAGCCCAGTGCTGGCGGCGCTTAAGGTGCGCCGCCGGAACCTGGTTAGCCGAGCAGCTCTTGTTCGAGCTTCTTGGCCATTTCTTCGATGTTCTCAGGCGGCCATCCGGGGATGTCCATGCCAAGGCGCAGGCCCATGCTGGAGAGAACTTCCTTGATCTCGTTCAAGGACTTGCGGCCGAAATTCGGCGTGCGCAGCATCTCGGCTTCGGTCTTCTGAACCAGATCGCCGATATAGATGATGTTGTCGTTCTTGAGGCAGTTGGCCGAACGCACCGAAAGCTCCAGTTCGTCGACCTTCTTGAGAAGGTAACGGTTGAGCTGGTTGGCGTCGTCTTCCTGCGGCGTTGCAGCCTGACCGATCATGGCCGACTGCGGCTGCGGGATACCGTCTTCGAAATGGACGAACAGCGTCAGTTGGTCCTGAAGGATGCGCGCAGCGTAAGCCACGGCGTCTTCCGGGGTGACGGTGCCATCGGTCTCGACAGTCAGCGAAAGCTTGTCATAGTCAAGCTCCTGACCAACACGGGCGTTCTCGACCTTGTAGCTCACCTGACGGACAGGCGAATAAAGCGAGTCGACCGGGATCAGGCCGATCGGCGCGTCGGCCGGGCGGTTCTGAACGGCGGGCGAGTAGCCCTTGCCCACGTCAGCGGTCAGCTCCATGTTGAGCGTCGCGCCTTCATCGAGGTGGCACAGGACGAGGTCCTTGTTCATGACTTCGATATCGCCGGTGACAGCGATGTCGCCTGCGGTGACTTCGGCAGGACCGGTCATCGAAAGCTGCAGGCGCTTGGGCCCCTCGCCTTCCATCTTGAGCGCGATCTGCTTCACGTTGAGAACGATGTCGGTCACGTCTTCGCGAACGCCGGCAAGCGACGAGAATTCGTGAAGGACGTTTTCAATCTTGATCGAGGTGATCGCTGCGCCCTGAAGCGAGCTAAGCAGCACCCGGCGCAGCGCATTGCCGAGGGTCAAGCCAAAACCGCGTTCGAGCGGTTCTGCCACGAAGGTGGTCTTGCGCTGTTTGTCGCCGCCTTCCTTGATTTCGAGAGCGTTGGGTTTCTTTAGTTCCTGCCAGTTCTTCATGTTGACGGACATGGATTTCCCCTAATTCGCTTACGTAAGCGGGTTTTGGAATTGTGAGGCGGGCCTGAAACGCTCGTCAGCGGACCAGACCCGGATGGTCGGCGGCGATCCGAAAAAGGACCGCCGCCGACCAAATTCGGATCAAACGCGGCGGCGCTTGGAAGGACGCACACCGTTGTGCGGGATCGGCGTCACGTCACGGATCGAAGTGATGTTGAAGCCCACTGCGGCGAGACCGCGAAGCGCGCTTTCACGGCCCGAACCCGGACCCTTCACTTCAACTTCGAGAGTGCGAACACCGTGTTCGGCAGCCTTCTTGCCCGCATCGTCTGCAGCAACCTGTGCTGCATACGGGGTCGACTTGCGGCTGCCCTTGAAACCCATCATGCCGGCGCTGGACCAGCTGATCGCATTGCCCTGCGCATCGGTGATGGTGATCATGGTGTTGTTGAAGCTGGCGTTGATGTGCGCAACGCCGCTCGTGATGTTCTTTCTGTCGCGGCGCCTTACTTTGCCGGGTTCGCGTGCCATTGTTCGGTTATCCTTGTGTCTCGGGAGAAGGAAAAAGCGTGCTGGAAGCCATTACGACTTGGCCAGGCAGCTTACTTCTTCTTGCCGGCGATCGGCTTGGCCTTGCCCTTGCGGGTGCGGGCGTTGGTGTGCGTACGCTGACCGCGAACGGGCAGCTGGTTACGATGGCGCAGGCCGCGATACGAACGCAGGTCCATCAGGCGCTTGATGTTCATCGCGGTGTTGCGACGAAGGTCACCTTCGACTGTATGGTCTTCGTCGATCGTTTCGCGAATGCGCAGCACTTCCTCATCGGTGAGGTCCTGCACACGGGCGCTGTGCGCAATGCCAAGCTTGTCTGCGATCTGAACAGCCGTCGTGCGGCCAATTCCGTGAATGTAGGTCAGCGCAATGATTACGCGCTTGTTTGTGGGGATGTTTACCCCGGCAATACGAGCCACTTAATTCTCCATGCTCCACAGGGGTTTGCGAACCTTGGGCCGCTGCCCCTATCTCAACGCTCAATTCACCCGGAGGCTTCGAACCCTGCTCAAACAGCAAAAGTCCGGTTGGTGCACCAAAGCCATGGTGCCCGCCGGACTGGACTCGAACCTGTCGAATGAACGGCGCGCTTACGGTGATTCGAGGGATACGTCAACCGGGCAAACGCGCAGGCGTCAATCGAGCGGCCCATATGGGTCGCTGTGACGTCGTTTCAAGTGGATGCTACACTCTCCGGTGCGCATGGTCAAAAGCTGCAAAGCACGGCGTCCCCACTATCCTCAGCAGTTCCAGTAATCGATACCCGTATTGCAGATGCGCTGCGATGAGTAATTCGATGTCGAGACATATGTCACACAATGATTGACCGTGTTGGTGCACCGCTTCGCGCGGTCGGACCGGATCTGCTCTCGCCGCTGTTTTTGACGTTCTGACAGGTTGGCAAAGTGACGGCGGGTCTGCTCGCCATTCTCTTTCTGCCACGCAACGGTGGTGGGATGCCCCCGCGCAAGCGCCTTGTCGATCCACGCGATCCCTTCTTCCGAGACATCGCCGTCATTGCGCTTCAGAAGCAGGAAGCCGAGGATCGACATCGCATGGGTGTCACCAGCGCCGGCAGCGGTGCGCAGCAATTCGTAAGCTCTTTCGCGGTCGCGGCGCACCCCGTCGCCTTTCTCGATCAGCAGGGCCGCGAGCGGAAGAGCTGCGAGGTGCCCCTGCTCCGCCGCTTTCCGATACCACTTGATGGCTTCGGCGGGATTGCGCTGCGTGCCGTATCCCAGCTCGAAATTCCGTCCGGCCGACACCATGGCCCAGTTCAGACCGGTTTGTGCCGCGAGCAGCGTGTAACGATGGCTTTCAGCGGGGTCTTCGGCGACCCCCGCTCCGGCACGGTAAAGCTCGGCAATTTCGAGGTTGGCCCAGGGATTGCCCAGCGTGGATGCGAAGGAGAGGTTGTCAAACCCGGCTTGCGGCTCCCCGTTCTGAAGCCGGTAAAGCGCGATCTCGAGGACGGCATCGCTGTCGCCTGCCTCGCCAGCGGTCCAGAACATCTCGTCAGCACCGGTCAGGTTATGACCCTTGGCAAACAGGTGAGCATCGGGCGTCACTTTCGGACAGGACTGACCGCGTCGCAGAGCGTCGACATATTCGTAGAAGAAATCGCCGGTATCGCCAGGCATCGCGTCCATGTCGTTGCCGAAGCGGTTGTACAGCGCATCAACCGCCAGGTGGCAATTCATCCGTTTGTGAGCCATGTTTACGGGCGGCAATCCACGATATCGCGCGACCAGATTCGCTGGCACCGGACGACAGTTCTGGACGCCGGAAAGCGTCGTATCGCGCGCCCACTCGACCTCGTCTTTCTCGTAAATGGAGAGCAAATCCACGCCCGCTTCGGCTTGCTCATTCACAAATTCGAGAGCTTGCGCACAGGTTACAGGAGAACCATTGTCCGGCGTCTGCCCGCCAGCGACAAATAAGGGCAGTGCCGCAGCACATGCCGCGAGAGCCGAAAAGCCAATCGATCGAACGCGCATCATAGTTTCCCCCCCAAGGGTTAAACTAAACACGCGCTCAAATCAGGATTGGACGTTTACGACATATCCGGCGCATTCGGGGTAGCACTCAGATCGTCGAACGCCTCATCGACTGCGCTGGGGCCTTCGGGCTCGTCCCCTTCGATGACGACTTCGGGATCGATCGTGGTTGGAGCGTCCCCATCGGTATCGGGTTCGGGTGATGGTTCAGGCAATGCGCCCGCTTGCGTAGGCGCGCTCACCGTGCCGAGCATATCGGCGAGCCGGGTCAGCTGGAGCGTCATCACACCGTCAACCGCAGGCGCGATCACGTCGAGCGGATAGCGCATCTTGCCGCCGACATTGTATTCCCACACGATCCGCGTGCCCTCATCGACCTCGCTGATCGCGATGGTCAGGATGCCGGTCACCGGTTCGCTCTGCAGCGGGCCGAGTGCGCCCACCATGCGAAGCGCGACTTCCGGGTAGGCCTGGATCACGCGCATATGTTCAACGCTGCCTTCAAGCGTGATGCGTTCGGCGTCTTCGACCTCGGGGATCTTCTCGCAGAAGCAGCCGCCCGCCTGCGGCCTCAGCGTGAGGTTTGCGGCATCGGCGGACCAGGTGTGCTCACCCGACCACCAGCGCGCCGGGCTGATGAGGGCGAGCCACGTCGCCTTGGGATCGGCTTCGACCACCGCCTGATTGCGGGTCACGAAGTGATCTTCCTTGGCCTCGACCACCTCGGCGACAGCCGGAGCAGCAAGCCCGGCTGCAAGCGCCAGCCCGCCTACGGTTTTCAGAACAGTGCGCACGAAAAATCCTCCCTCAAGGGATGCAAGGTTTAAAGCGAGCTTTGGCTTGTGGGAAGTGCGAAGCGCGGATCAGGCAAGGATTGCGTCGATAGCGCTTGCCACTTCAGCGATATCCGCCATGCCGTCGACGCGCGAGACGATGCCGCGCTCTTCATAGCCCGGAAGGATCGGCGCGGTCTTGGCGCGGTATTCCTCCATGCGGGTGCGCACGGTTTCCTCGTTATCGTCAGGGCGGCGCTTGAACTCGGTTGAGTGGCACACGTCGCACACACCCTCTTTCGCAGGCGGGTTCGCGGTGTCGTGATAGAGCGCGCCGCAATTTGCGCAGGAGAAGCGGCCCGTGATGCGTTCGACCAAAGCGTCGACGTTCACTTCAAGCTCGATCACGCGGTCGAGGCTGCGGCCATTCTTCTCAAGGATGCGGTCGAGGTCGCCCGCTTGCGCAGCGGTGCGCGGATAGCCGTCGAAGATCGCGCCCTGATCAGCGGGCATGGCGGCAAGGTTCTCGTCGATCAGGTTCGAGACGATCTCGTCCGAAACCAGCTCGCCGCGATCCATGACCGCCTTCGCCTGAAGCCCGACCGGCGTGCCCGCCTTCACCGCCGCGCGCAGCATGTCGCCGGTGGACAGCTGTTTCATGCCGTGGCGCTCTACAAGGCCGGCGCTCTGCGTGCCCTTGCCCGCGCCCGGAGGGCCAAGAAGAATGATGTTCACGAGCGCAAATCCCCTTTTATCGCGCCGGGCACTACGCCCGAACGCATTTGTGTCGCGTGATCACGCCACCATGCGTCAGCGCATGCGGCCTTTCAACTTAGCTTTTTTGATTAGGTCGCCGTACTGGTGAGCCAGAAGGTGCGACTGGACCTGACTGATCGTATCGACCGTCACGTTCACCACGATCAGCAGACTGGTGCCGCCGAGGAACAGCGGGATGCCGGTCTGGGCGATCATGTATTCCGGGATAACGCAGACAAGCGTCAGGTAGATCGCGCCGACCACGGTGATGCGGGTGAGCACATACTCAAGATAGTCGGCAGTCCGCTTGCCCGGACGGATGCCCGGAATGAAGCCGCCATTGCGCTTGAGGTTGTCCGCCGTCTCTTCCGGGTCGAACACGACCGCGGTGTAGAAGAAACAGAAGAAGATGATGCCGAGCGCATAGAGCGCCATGTAGATTGGCTGACCATGCGCGAGATACTGGTTGAGCCACACGATGGTCGAACCAAAGCCGCTGGTGGTATCGACCGAATTGCCCGCGAACGAACTGATCGTGAGTGGCAGCAGCAGCAGCGAGCTGGCGAAGATCGGCGGAATAACGCCGGCGGTGTTGAGCTTGAGCGGAAGGTGCGAACGATCCGCCTGCATCATGCCGCGCTGTGTCGCGCGCTTGGGATACTGGATCAGCAGGCGGCGCTGTGCGCGCTCGACGAAGCTGATGAGAAGGATGAGCACCACGACCATGAGCAGGAAGCCGATGATGATCGTCGGAGCGATCGAGCCGGTGCGGCCGCCTTCGAACATGTTCATCGCGAAGGTCGGGAACTGGGCGACAATACCAGCCATGATAATGAGCGAGACGCCGTTACCGATCCCGCGGCTGGTGATCTGCTCACCCAGCCACAGCAGGAACATGGTGCCGCCGACAAGGCTGATCACGGCGCCGATGCGGAAACCGTAACCGGGATTGATCACCGCCTCGATGCCCTGCGCACTGGCATAGCTTTCAAGGCCGGTTGCAAGGAAATAGCCCTGGATCGCGCACAGGAAGACCGTGCCGTAGCGAGTGTACTGGTTAAGCTTCTGACGCCCGGACGCGCCCTCTTTCTTGAGAGCGGCGAGCGTCGGGTGGAGCGCCGATGCCATCTGAACCACGATAGACGCGGTGATGTACGGCATCACGCCCAGCGCGACGAGGCTCATATTCGCAAGCGCACCGCCGGTGAACATGTTGAACATGTCAAGGATGGTGCCCTGGTTCTGCTGAGCCAGCAGGTCGAGCGCGAGCGGGTTGATACCCGGCAGCGGCACGAAGCTGAGGAAGCGGAAAACGATCAGCGCGCCGATCGTGAACCAGATGCGCTGGCGCAATTCTGTTGCCTGGGCAAAGTTGCCAAGGTTCAGGTTGCTGGCGATATTGTCGGCGCGTGAAGCCATGTTTCTATGTCGATCCTAACAATTTCCGGCCCCGGCGATCCCTGCCCTGTTCCGGTCATGCGGGCCTAAATAGGAACGGGCACGCGACTTGTCGAACCCTGCCGCCAGTTTTTGGGCCACTTTTCGTCAGCCCGGAACATCCTGGCGATGCTCCGGGCCGATGAATGTTACCGATTATTCGGCGTCGGCGCCTTCAGCCTTGGGAGCTTTGGCAGTCACTTCGACGCTGCCGCCAGCCTTTTCGACTGCTGCCACTGCGCCCTTGGTCGCGCCGGTGACGACGAACTTGACCTTGGCCTTAAGCTCGCCCTTGCCGAGCAGGCGCACACCATCCTTGCCACCGCGCGCAAGGCCAGCCTCGCGCAGAGCTTCTTCGGTGATGTCCTTCTTGCCGTCGAGCTTCTTCGTGTCGATGAACTTCTGGACCATGCCGATGTTCACTTCGGCGTAATCCTTGCCGAATGGGTTGTTGAAGCCGCGCTTGGGAAGACGCATGTGAAGCGGCATCTGGCCGCCTTCAAAGCCCTTGATCGCTACGCCCGAACGGCTCTTCTGGCCCTTCTGACCGCGTGCGGCAGTCTTGCCCTTGCCCGAGCCGATACCACGGCCCACACGCATGCGACCCTTGCGGGCGCCTTCATTGTCACGGATGTCGTTGAGTTTCATGAGTGCACTCGCTTTCGCTTTTGTTCGCGCTTAAAGGATGAGGCCCCGCACCATGCGAGGCCACATGAGGTTGGTTTAGTCCACGATCTCTACAAGATGCGGAATCTTGGCGACCGCGCCGCGAACTTCAGGGGTATCCTGACGCTCCACGACCTTGTGCATCTTGTTGAGCCCAAGACCGATAAGGATCTTGCGCTGGCTTTCGGGACGACGGATCGGCGATCCGATCTGCTTGATCTTGATGGTAGCCATCAGAGGTTACTCCACAATAGCCGCAGCATCGGCTTCCGCCTCGGCTGCGCTGGCACCGCCACGACCCAGGAGGTCGGCAACCTTCTTCCCGCGACGCTGGGCAACCGACTTCGGCGAAGTCTGTTCCTGCAGCGCGTCGAAGGTGGCGCGGATCATGTTGTAGGGGTTCGAAGTGCCGACCGACTTGGTGACAACGTCAGCAACGCCGAGGCTTTCGAACACGGCACGCATCGGACCACCGGCGATGATGCCGGTACCCGGAGGCGCGGTGCGAACGGTGACCTTGCCTGCACCGAAACGGCCATTGCCGTCGTGGTGAAGCGTGCGGCCTTCCTTGAGCGGGACGCGGATCATCTTCTTGCGAGCAGCGGCGGTTGCCTTGGTGATGGCCTCAGGCACCTCGCGTGCCTTGCCGTGACCAAAGCCAACGCGGCCCTGACCGTCACCGACAACGACGAGAGCTGCAAAGCCGAAGCGCTTACCACCCTTGACCGTCTTGGAGACGCGGTTGATGTGCACCAGCTTCTCGATGATACCATCATCTTCTTCTTCGCGCTTGCCACGACGGTTGTCGCGGCCACCACGACCACGACCGCCGCCATCGCGACCACCACGGCCACGACCGCGACCCTGGCGTTCGTCACCCTTGGGCTGTTCGGTCGGCTGAGCGCTGGGCTCTTGTGCCGGGCTCTGGTTGTCGGCAGCTTCCGAAGGCGTTTCTGCAACAGCAGGAACTTCAGCGCTGGCCTTTGCAGCTGCTGCTTCGGAAGTTTCCGTCACTTCAGGAGTTTCGTTGTTGTTTTCGGTGTTATTGTTCTCTGGCATCATCAGAACTCCAGCCCGCCTTCGCGAGCGGCATCGGCCAGCGCCTTGACGCGGCCATGGAACAGGAACCCGCCGCGATCGAACACGACAGTGGTCACGCCGGCCTTCTTGGCAGCAGCTGCGATGTCCTTGCCGACCTGAACGGCGGCATCGACATTCGCACCCGACGCCTTGGCACCAAGCGTCGATGCGGCGGCAACGGTCTTGCCTTGTGCATCGTCGATGATCTGGGCGTAGATGTGCCGGCCGGTGCGGTGCACCGAAAGACGCGGCTTGCCACCAGCACGCGACCGCAGAGCGGTGCGCACACGGCGACGGCGACGTTCAAAGAGGGAAAGTTTTGCCATCTTACTTCTTCTTTCCTTCCTTGCGGAAGATATACTCGCCGCGATACTTGATACCCTTGCCCTTGTACGGCTCAGGCTTGCGATATTCGCGGATCTCGGCGGCAAACTGGCCAACGGCCTGCTTGTCGATACCGCTGATTTCAACGGTGGTCTGGTCCGGGGTCTTCACTTCAAGACCTTCGGGCACGTCGAGCATCACGTCGTGGCTGAAACCAAGCTCGAGCTTAAGCTTCTTGCCCTGCGCGTTTGCACGATAACCAACACCCGAAATTTCGAGCGTCTTGGAGAAACCGTCGGTCACACCTTCAACCAGGTTGGCAACCAGCGTGCGCTGCATGCCCCAAAAGGAGCGCGCCTGCTTGGTGTCATTGGCCGGGTTTACCTGGATCTCGTCACCCTCGACCTTGTAGTCGATGAGGTCGGAAAGACCCATGGTCAGCGTGCCCTTCGGGCCCTTTACCGTCAGCGTGTCGCCTTCGATGTTGGCCGTCACACCGCCCGGGATCGGGACTGCCTTTTTACCAATGCGGCTCATCAGAACACCTCCGCGAGCACTTCGCCGCCGACATTGTTCTCACGCGCTTCAGCGTCCGAAAGGACACCGCGCGGGGTCGAGACGATGGTGATGCCAAGGCCGTTGCGAACGTTCGGAAGTCCCTTCGAACCCGAATAGACGCGGCGGCCCGGCTTGGAGACGCGAGCGACGTGCTTGATCGCCGGCTCGCCTTCGAAATACTTCAGTTCGATACGCAGCGCAGCGTGCTTGCCCGAGCTGTCTTCGCTGTAGCCACGGATGTAGCCTTCGCGCTGAAGCACTTCGAGAACGTTTGCACGCAGCTTGGAAGCGGGCGAAAGGACGCTGTCCTTCTTCGCCTGCTGGCCGTTGCGGATGCGGGTGAGCATATCACCCAGAGGATCGGTCATAGCCATCTATCAGTTCCTCACCAGCTCGACTTGGTCAGACCCGGGATCATGCCCCGGTTGCCGAGTTGACGCAGTTCGATGCGGTTGATGCCGAACTTGCGGTAATAGCCGCGCGGGCGGCCGGTGGTGGCGCAGCGGTTGCGCACGCGGGTCGGATTCGCATTGCGCGGAATCTCGGCCATCTTCAGGCGCGCAATCAGACGCTCGCTTTCATCAAGCGATTCATCGTCAGCGATAGCCTTCAGCTTTTCGTACTTCGCTGCGTACTTCTTAACGAGCTGCTTGCGGCGCTCGTTCTTGTTGATCGAACTCAGTTTCGCCATTGGACTTAAGCTCTCTTTCCTAGTGTCTTGTCCAAGGCACGCCCTCAGGCGGCCTTCTTCTCTTCGCCTGCTTCGCCCTGGAAGGGGAAGCCGAACAGACGCAGAAGCTCGCGGGCTTCTTCATCGGTCTTGGCGGTGGTGGTGATGATGATGTCCATGCCCCGGACCTTCTCGATCTTGTCGTACGAGATCTCCGGGAAAATGATCTGTTCCTTGATGCCCATGGCGTAGTTGCCACGGCCATCGAACGACTTCGGATTGAGGCCGCGGAAGTCACGGATGCGGGGCATCGCGATGGTCACCAGGCGGTCGAGGAATTCGTACATGCGGTCACGGCGCAGGTTGACCTTGCAGCCGATCGGCATGCCGTCGCGCAGCTTGAACTGTGCGATCGACTTCTTCGCCTTGGTGATGACCGGCTTCTGACCAGCGATCAGGGCCATTTCCTCAGCCGCGGTCGCGACCTTCTTCTTGTCCTGGCTCGCCTCGCCCACGCCCATGTTGAGCGTGATCTTCTCGATCTTGGGAACTTCAAGGCGGTTCTTGTAACCGAACTTTTCGGTCATCGCCTTGACGATCTCTTCGTCGAACTTGGCCTTGAGGCGCGGAGTGTAGCTGGAATCAACCATCGATGGTCTCCCCACTCTTCACGGCAACGCGCACCTTCTTGCCGTCCTTTTCTTCGAAACGGACGCGGGTGGGCTTGCCATCCTTGGGATCAGCCAGCGCGACCTTGGCAATGTGCATCGGAGCCGGAGTACGGTCGATGCCACCTTGCGGGTTCAGCTGGCTCGGCTTGCGGTGACGGGTCGCGATGTTGATACCCTCGACGATGATCTTGCCTTCTTTCGGCAGGACCTGCTGGACTTTGCCGGTACGGCCCTTGTCCTTGCCCGAGAGTACGACGACTTCGTCACCCTTCTTGATCTTTGCAGCACCCATCTTAGAGCACCTCCGGAGCGAGCGAGATAATCTTCATGAAGCCGCGGCCGCGAAGTTCACGAACCACCGGCCCGAAAATACGGGTGCCGATCGGCTCGTTCGACTTGTTGACCAGGACAGCGGAGTTGCTGTCGAAGCGGATAACGCTGCCATCGGGGCGGCGCACATCCTTGCGGGTGCGCACGATGACGGCGCGGTGAACGTCGCCCTTCTTCACCTTTGCGCGCGGCTGGGCTTCCTTGACGGAAACCACGATCACGTCGCCAACGGAGGCAAAACGACGCTTCGACCCGCCCAGCACCTTAATGCACTGGACGCGTTTCGCGCCGCTATTATCCGCGACGTCGAGATTGGATTGCATCTGGATCATTGATCCGGTTCCTTCTCTTGGCTTGCCAAGTCACCCGACAGTAACCGGGGCCTGGCAGTTCCTTGCTACGTCTTACTCTGCGCCGGTCGGGGTCGCTTCAGCGACGTCCAGATCGGCTTCGATTGCCTGCACTCCGCCGGCCACAACGCGGTCCTTGACGGCCCAGGTCTTGGTCTTGGAGATCGGCTTCGTCTCTTCGATACGAACGACGTCACCCAGGGTGTACTCGTTCTTCTCGTCGTGAGCGTGATACTTCTTCGAGCGGCGGATGATCTTCCCGTAAAGCGGGTGCTTCACCTTGCGCTCGACCAGTACGGTCACGGTTTTGTCGGTCTTGTCGGAGGTGACAGTCCCGACGAGGATACGTTTCGGCATTGTCTACTCCTTACGCCTTAGCCGCAGCTGCGGCCCGCTCGTTCTGCAGCGTCTTGATCTGAGCGATCGTGCGACGCACTTCGCGGATGCGCGAAGGCTTCTCGAGCTGGTTGGTCGCAGCCTGGAACCGCAGGTTGAACTGCTCGCGCTTGAGCTCGGTCAGCTCGGCGGTCAGTTGATCGTCGGTCTTGGTGCGAAGGTCTTCGGTGTTAGCCATTATTCGCCTCCCAGGTGCGAGGTGTCGCCAAAGCGGGCAACGACCTTGGTCTTGATCGGAAGCTTCATCGCGGCGCGTTCGAAAGCGAGCGCGGCGACGGGGCCGGGAACGCCATCGAGTTCGAACAGGATGCGGCCCGGCTTCACGCGAGCTGCCCAGTATTCGACCGAGCCCTTGCCCTTACCCTGACGAACTTCAGCCGGCTTCTTCGAAACAGGCACGTCGGGGAAGACGCGGATCCACAGGCGACCCTGACGCTTCATGGCGCGGGTGATCGCACGGCGAGCCGCTTCGATCTGGCGCGCGGTGATACGCTCAGGCTCAAGAGCCTTGAGGCCGTAGGAGCCGAAGTTCAGTGACGTGCCGCCTTTGGCCTCGCCCTTGATCTTGCCCTTGAAGGCCTTGCGATACTTGGTTTTCTTCGGTTGCAGCATGGTTCTTTCCTATATCTGCAATCAGCGGGCCGGACGCACGCCGGAAGTCTGAGCTTCCATCATGAGACGGTCCTGCGCGGTCGGATCGTGGGCCATAATCTCGCCCTTGAAGATCCAGACCTTGATTCCGATGATCCCGTAAGCGGTAAGCGCTTCGGTTTCGGCGTAGTCGATGTTCGCACGCAGGGTGTGAAGCGGCACGCGGCCTTCGCGGTACCATTCGACGCGGGCGATTTCAGCGCCGCCGAGACGGCCACCACACACGATCTTGATACCTTCAGCGCCAAGACGCAGGGCCGACTGAACCGCACGCTTCATCGCGCGACGGAAAGCGACACGGCGAACCAGCTGGTCAGCCACGCCCTGAGCGACGAGCTTGGCGTCGATTTCCGGCTTGCGGATCTCGACGATGTTCAGCTTCACTTCGCTCGAAGTCATGGTCGACAGCTTGGTGCGCAGCTTTTCGATGTCTGCGCCCTTCTTGCCGATGATGACGCCCGGACGCGCAGCATAGATCGAAACGCGGCACAGCTTGGCCGGACGCTCGATCACAACCTTCGAGATCGCTGCCTGGGGCAGGTTCTCGAGGATGTACTTGCGCATCTTGATGTCTTCCGCGAGCAGGCCGGCATAGTCACGCCCTTCGGCGTACCAGCGGCTGTCCCACGTGCGGTTGATCTGGAGACGCAGACCGATTGGGTTACTCTTCTGACCCATGGTTTAGGCCTCCTCTACTTCGCGAACGACGATGCGCAGCTTGCTGAAAGGCTTCAGAATGCGAGTCGACTTGCCGCGGCCACGGGTGTGGAAACGCTTCATCGTGATCGACTTGCCAACCGAAGCCTCGGCAACGACGAGAGCATCGACGTCGAGATCGTGGTTGTTTTCCGCATTGGCGATCGCGGATGCGAGCACCTTGCTGGCGTCTTTCGCCATCGCCTTCTTGGAGAAGGAGAGGATGTTCATGGCCTCTTCGGCCTTCTTGCCACGGATCAGCTCGGCAACGAGGTTGAGCTTCTGCGCCGAACCACGGATCGTGGTGCCGACGGCAAGCGCCTCATTCTCTGCAACGCGGCGGGGGGACTTTGCCTTGCCCATTATCGCTTACCCTTCTTGTCAGCCGCGTGACCCGGGAAGTTGCGCGTCGGAGCGAACTCGCCAAGCTTGTGGCCAACCATTTCTTCCGAAACGGAAACCGGGATGAACTTCTGACCGTTGTAGACGTTGAACGTGAGCCCAACGAACTGTGGCAGGATGGTGGAGCGACGCGACCAGGTCTTGATCGGCTTGTTGCTGCTCGCTTCCTGTGCGTCCTCGGCCTTCTTGAGAAGGCTGAGTTCCACGAACGGACCTTTCCAGACGGAACGTGCCATGTCTGCTTACCTCTTCTTCTTCGCGTGCCGCGAACGGATGATCATCTTGTCCGTCTGCTTGTTCTTGCGGGTACGGGCGCCCTTGGTCGGCTTGCCCCACGGAGTAACCGGGTGACGGCCACCGCTGGTGCGGCCTTCACCACCACCGTGCGGGTGATCGACCGGGTTCTTGGCGACACCGCGAGTGAGCGGGCGACGGCCCTTCCAACGGGTACGACCGGCCTTGCCGAAGTTCTGGTTCTGGTTGTCGGGGTTCGAAACCGCGCCAACCGTTCCCATGCAATCGGAACGCAGGTAACGCTGCTCGCCCGAGTTCAGGCGAACGATGACCATGCCGCGGTCACGACCGACGAGCTGGACATAGGCGCCTGCGCTGCGAGCGATCTGACCGCCCTTGCCCGGCTTCATCTCGACGTTGTGACAGATCGTTCCGACCGGCATCTGACCCAGAAGCATGGCGTTGCCAGGCTTCGTGTCGGTCTTTTCGCCAGCGACAACCGTGTCACCCACGGCGAGACGCTGCGGAGCGATGATGTAGGCCAGTTCGCCGTCTTCGTACTTCAGAAGCGCGATGAAAGCGGTGCGGTTGGGGTCGTATTCGATCCGCTCGACGGTCGCGGGGACATCCCACTTGCGACGCTTGAAGTCGATGAAACGATACTTCTGCTTGTGACCGCCCGCGATACCGCGCGAAGTCACGTGACCCTTGTTGTTACGGCCACCGGTCTTGCGCTTGCCTTCGGTGAGCGACTTGACCGGACCACCTTTGTGGAGGCCCGACTTGTCGATCAGGATAAGGCCGCGACGTGCGGGGCTTGTCGGTTTGTAGTTCTTGAGTGCCATGATCCGCCTCAGATACCGCTGGTGATGTCGATCATCTCGCCATCAGCGAGACGTACAACAGCCTTTTTGAAATCCGAGCGCTTGTAGGGCTTGCCCTTCCAGCGCTTGGTCTTGCCTTTGGTCAGGATGGTGTTCACCGATACGACTTTCTTGTCGTAGATGGCTTCCACCGCTTCCTTGATCTGCGGCTTGGTCGCGTCATTCGCCACCTTGAACACCACCGCATTCGATTCCGACGCCATGGTCGACTTCTCGGTGATGTGAGGTGCGAGGATCACGTCATAGTGCCGCGCGTCGATGCTGTCCTTCTTAGCCATTGAAGCGCGCCTCCAGCTTTTCGACCGCGTCCTTGGTGAGGATCAGCGTGTCGTGGTTGAGGATGTCGTAGACGTTGGCGCCCGCGGCAGGCATCACGTTGACGCCCTTGAGGTTGCCTGCAGCCTGCTTGAAGCCGTCATTCACAGCGTCACCGTCGATCACGAGGACCTTGCCGGCAAAACCGTGCTTGTCGAAGTGACCCTTGAGAGCCTGGGTCTTCGCATCCTTCAGCTCAAGGCTGTCGAGAACGACGAGGCCGTCTTTCGCCTTGGTCGAAAGAGCCATCTTGAGACCGAGAGCACGGATCTTCTTGTTCAGCGACGGGTTGAAGTCACGCTTGCGAGCACCGTGAGCCTTACCACCGCCGATAAAGATCGGAGCGCCGCGATCGCCGTGGCGAGCGCCGCCCGAACCCTTCTGACGGCCGAACTTTGCGCCGGTGCGCGCCACGTCCGAACGCTCACGCGTGGGACGAGCGGTTCCGCGGCGGTTCTCGAGCTGCCAGGTCACGACCCGGTGCAGGATGTCAGCGCGAGGCTCAACACCGAACACGTCATCCGACAGTTCGATATCGCCCGACGCCTTCCCGTCGATTTTCTGGACCTTCACCTTCATGGCTTAGTCTTCCTTCTTCTCTTCCGCAGCCGGAACTTCGGTTGCGGGAGCGTTGTCTTCGGCAGCGGCTTCTTCAGCCTGGCTTGCCACATCGGTGGCGTCCTGCTCGGGAGCTACGGCTTCGTCCTGCGGCTTGGCAGTCTCTACGACTGCGCCGGGGAACGGCAGGTCTTCAGGCATCGGAAGCTTGATCGCGTCGCGAACCAACAGCCAGCCATTCTTCGAACCCGGGACCGAACCCTTGATGAAGAGGAGACCGCGGGTCGCGTCGGTGCGAACCACTTCGAGGTTCATTTGGGTACGCTGGCGATCACCCATGTGACCGGCCATCTTCTTGCCCTTGAACACGCGGCCCGGATCCTGACGGTTACCCGTCGAACCGTGCGAACGGTGCGAGATCGAAACACCGTGGGTGGCGCGAAGACCGCCGAAGCCCCAGCGCTTCATAGCGCCGGCAAAGCCCTTACCCTGGGTGTGACCCGTGATGTCGACCTTCTGGCCGGCAACGAAATGATCGGCGCTGATCAGCGAACCGACGGGCACGAGGCCGTCTTCGCTCTCAACGCGGAATTCGGCAACGCGCTGCTTGAGGCCAACGCCTGCCTTGCCGAAATGCTCACGCTGCGGCTTCGCAACGTTCTTCTGTTTCGCTTCGCCTGCACCCAGCTGGACGGCGAAGTAGCCGTCATTGTCTGCGGTGCGGTGCGAGACGACCTGGCAATCTTCCAGTGCGAGCACGGTTACGGGCACGTGCCGTCCGTCCTCCTGGAAGAGGCGGGTCATCCCAACCTTCTTTGCGATCACGCCTGTGCGCATCGTCTATACTCCTTACAGAGGCACCCAAGGGACCATCCCAAAGGTGCGTGCGGAATGCCTCGTTTCCTTGGCATTCCAGTTGCCCAATTTGTTTATGCTGCGAGCCCCGTCCGGGCTTATGCCTCCCCTCGCCTTTATGGCGCCGGTTTGGCGAGACGGAGGACGCAGCCCGAGCAATGATGTTTCCGAAGAAACGCCCGGCGGTATCCAGATGTCTTGCGGGTCGTTTCCGACCTGCGGGGCCATCGGAGGCCCAAATTCTCGATCCGTTTAACGTCCCGGTCGAAGGACGGTGAAATCGAACGCGACTTAGGCGAGTTTGATTTCGACGTTCACGCCAGCAGCGAGGTCCAGCTTCATCAGAGCGTCGACCGTCTGGGCGTTGGGCTGCACGATGTCGAGCAACCGCTTATAGGTGCGCACCTCGAACTGCTCGCGCGACTTCTTGTCGATGTGCGGGCCGCGGTTCACGGTGAACTTCTCGATACGCGTCGGCATGGGAATGGGGCCACGAATAAGAGCACCCGTACGACGCGCCGTGTCAGCGATTTCGCCAGTCGCCTGGTCGAGAACGCGGTGGTCAAATGCCTTGAGGCGAATACGGATATTCTGTGCTTCCATTACCTATACCAATGCGAAAGAGCCGAAGAACGCCACTGTGGTGGGCGACGCCCTCAAAAACAAAAGGCCAGCCCCGCTTCTCGTTGCCGTTCTGCGGGCGGCCTTACCTAATTTCGTTACAACGGAAACGAATCTCCGCTGCGGTTGGCGCGCGTATATCGGGTGAGCCGGATTCTGGCAACCCATAAGTGTCACGAAAAGTACGCGCACGCGTCGAGTGCGGTCAGGGCATCCGCCCTTCCCTTGCTGTGCCAGCCCGTCTCCCCCTCCCAACCGCCCGATGATTATCCGATACGGTATCGGGTGGTTGGGAGGGGGAGACGGGCTGGCACCGAGGTCGGCACGGATGTGTCGACCATACCCTACATAAACTGAGGGCCGGCTCACCTATAGTGAACCGGCCCCCGAATTTGTCGCGCTCCGTGAGGAGCAACGGCTTACTTGGTGATCTTTGCAACCACGCCCGAGCCGACGGTGCGGCCGCCTTCGCGGATTGCGAAGCGCAGACCTTCGTCCATGGCGATCGGAGCGATCAGCTTGACGTTGATCGTCACGTTGTCGCCCGGCATCACCATTTCGGTGCCTTCGGGAAGGATCACTTCGCCGGTCACGTCGGTGGTGCGGAAGTAGAACTGCGGACGGTAGTTAGCGAAGAACGGCGTGTGACGGCCACCTTCGTCCTTCGAGAGGACGTAGACTTCTGCGCTGAACTCAGTGTGCGGCGTAACCGAACCGGGCTTCGCGAGGACCTGGCCACGCTCGACTTCTTCACGGCCAACGCCGCGGATCAGGGCACCGATGTTATCGCCAGCTTCACCGCGATCGAGCAGCTTGCGGAACATTTCAACGCCGGTGACGGTCGTCTTGGTGGTGTCCTTGATGCCGACGATTTCGACTTCGTCGCCAACGTTCACAACGCCGGTTTCGACACGGCCGGTAACAACCGTACCGCGACCCGAGATCGAGAACACGTCTTCGATCGGCATCAGGAAGTCCTTGTCGACCGGACGGTCGGGCTGCGGGATGTAGCTGTCGACAGCTTCCATCAGAGCCTTGATCGAGTTTTCGCCGATTTCCGGATCACGACCTTCGAGAGCGGCCAAAGCCGAACCCTTCACGATCGGAATATCGTCGCCGTCGAAACCGTACTCGCTGAGGAGTTCGCGGATTTCCAGCTCGACGAGCTCGAGGATTTCCTCGTCGTCAACCTGGTCAACCTTGTTCATGTAGACGACCAGCTGAGGAACGCCGACCTGACGGGCAAGCAGGATGTGCTCGCGGGTCTGCGGCATCGGGCCGTCAGCTGCGTTCACAACCAGGATAGCGCCGTCCATCTGCGCTGCACCGGTGATCATGTTCTTCACGTAGTCAGCGTGACCCGGGCAGTCGACGTGAGCGTAGTGACGGTTGTCGGTTTCGTATTCGACGTGTGCGGTCGAGATGGTGATGCCGCGCTCCCGCTCTTCAGGAGCCTTGTCGATGTTTGCGAAATCGACGGCCGAACCCTGGACCTTGGTGATTGCTGCGGTCAGCGTGGTCTTACCGTGGTCAACGTGACCGATGGTGCCGACGTTGACGTGCGGCTTGTTACGCTCAAACTTTTCCTTCGCCATTTCTCTAATAACCTTCTTTTTGAAATTGATTGCTTCGCGGGAGAAAGGGCGGGCCCGCTGAATCAGGCGCCGCCCCTAGCGTTTAGCGCCTGCTTACGCAAGCTTCTCCTTAACCTCTTGCGCCACAGCCTGCGGCACTTCGTCGTAGTGGCTGAACTGCATCGAGTACTGGGCACGGCCCTGAGTGAACGAACGCAGCTCGTTGACGTAACCGAACATGTTGGCGAGCGGCACGTTGGCTTCGACCGCCTGGGCGTTGCCGCGCGTGTCGGTGCCTTGAATCTGGCCACGACGGCTGTTGAGGTCGCCGATGACGTCGCCGAGGTAATCCTCGGGGGTCACGACTTCAACCTTCATGATCGGCTCAAGCAGCTTGATGCCCGACTTCTCGGCCACTTCACGCATTGCACCGCGAGCGGCGATTTCGAACGCGATCGCGCTCGAGTCGACGTCGTGATACGCGCCATCATACAGGTTAACGGTGAAGTCGATGATCGGGAAGCCGACGAGGTGACCGCTTTCGGCCTGCTCGCGGAAGCCCTTTTCAATCGCGGGGATATATTCCTTCGGAATGTTACCGCCCTTGATCTCATCTTCGAACACGAAGCCCTGACCGCGCTCACCCGGGGTGACCTTGATCTTGACGCGGCCAAACTGACCCGAACCACCCGACTGCTTCTTGTGGGTGTAATCCACGTCGACAGGACGAGCGAGATATTCACGGTAAGCCACCTGCGGCGCACCGACATTGGCTTCGACCTTGAATTCGCGCTTCATGCGATCGACGAGAATGTCGAGGTGAAGCTCGCCCATGCCTTTGATGATCGTCTGGCCCGATTCGTGATCGGTCGTGACGCGGAACGAGGGATCCTCAGCAGCCAGACGATTGAGCGCAACGCCCATCTTTTCCTGGTCGGCCTTGGTCTTGGGTTCGACGGAAAGCTCGATCACGGGATCGGGGAATTCCATCCGCTCAAGGATGATCGGCTTGGAAGGATCGCACAGGGTGTCGCCCGTGGTCGTTTCCTTCATGCCTGCCAGTGCAACGATGTCGCCGGCAAACGCCTCATCAATGTCTTCACGCTCGTTGGAGTGCATCAGCAACATACGGCCGATCTTTTCCTTCTTGTCCTTCACCGAGTTCAGGACCGAGCCCTTTTCGAGCTTGCCCGAATAGATCCGGGTGAAGGTGAGGCTGCCTACGAACGGGTCGTTCATGATCTTGAACGCCAGCGCGCTGAAAGGCGCATCGTCCGATGACGGACGCGATGCTTCTTCGTCGCTGTCGGGCAGGACGCCCTTAATCGCGGGAACGTCGAGCGGCGACGGCATGTAGTCGATGACCGCATCGAGAAGCGGCTGAACACCCTTGTTCTTGAACGCCGAACCACACAGGACGGGGACGAATTTCTGCTCAAGCGTGCCCTTGCGGATCAGGCGCTTGAGCGTCTGAACGTCAGGCTCGTTGCCTTCGAGATAGGCTTCCATGACGTCATCGTCCTGCTCAACGGCAAGCTCGATCAGCTTCTCGCGGTATTCTGCCGCTTCGTCAGCCATGTCGTCAGGGATCGGGCCGAACGAATATTCCGCGCCGAGGTCTTCGTTCTTCCAGGTGATCGCGCGCTGGTTGACGAGGTCGACGAGGCCTTCGAGGCTCGATTCAATGCCGATCGGCAGGTACAGGACAGCCGGGGTCGCACCGAGGCGGTCGATGATCGACTGCACGCAGTACTTGAAGTCGGCGCCGGTGCGGTCGAGCTTGTTGATGAAGCACATCCGCGGAACCTTGTACTTGTCGGCCTGACGCCAGACAGTCTCGGACTGCGGCTCAACACCGGCAACGCCGTCAAAGCAGGCAACCGCACCGTCGAGCACGCGCAGCGAACGCTCGACTTCAATCGTGAAGTCGACGTGGCCGGGGGTGTCGATGATGTTGATGCGGTGCTTGGGTGTGTTTTCGCGCAGCGCCTTGGGATCCGACATCGGATCCATGTCGGGGTCTTCCGGGTTCCAGAAACACGTGGTCGCAGCCGAGGTGATCGTGATGCCACGCTCCTGCTCCTGCTCCATCCAGTCCATCGTCGCAGCGCCATCGTGCACTTCGCCGATCTTGTAAGACTTGCCAGTGTAGTAGAGGATACGCTCGGTCGTGGTGGTCTTGCCGGCATCGATGTGTGCCATGATGCCGATATTGCGATAGCGCTCCAGCGGATAATCGCGGGCCATAATATCTTCCTTAGGGTCTCGTGGGGGCCGCCAATGACGGGTCGGCCCCCATATAGTGACGATTGTGACAGGCGAAAGACGTGAGCCCTCGCCTCCCCACAACCTTTACCAGCGGCGTGACTGATTCACCGGTTTACCACCGGTAATGTGAGAAGGCGCGGTTCGCGTCCGCCATGCGGTGCGTGTCTTCGCGCTTCTTGACGGCGTTGCCGCGGTTGTTGGCGGCGTCCATCAGCTCACCCGACAGACGGGCGCTCATGGTGGTTTCGGGGCGACCACGAGCCGCACCGATCAGCCAGCGGATCGCGAGAGCCTGGGCACGCTCGGGGCGAACCTCGACCGGCACCTGATAGGTCGCACCACCAACACGGCGGCTGCGGACCTCGACCTGCGGCTTCACGTTGTTGAGCGCATCGTGGAACAGCTGCACCGGATCGGCCTTGGCTTTCGCCTCAACCGTTTCGAGCGCCGAGTAGACGATACCTTCAGCAACGGCCTTCTTACCGTCAAGCATGAGGTTGTTCATGAACTTCGAGAGAACCTGATCACCAAAACGGGGATCGGGCAGGATGACCCGCTTTTCGGGACGACGACGACGTGACATGTTCAAAACTCCTTTGGAGAGCCGCTCGCATCCGCGAGCGTCTTGGCGGCGCCGGCCCTCTCCCCCGCCCTTCCACCCGGATTGTATCCGTATGGGTGGAACGGCGGGGGAGAGGCCCGTCACCGCGTCTCAATTACTTCGGACGCTTGGCGCCGTACTTCGAGCGGGACTGCTTGCGGTCCTTCACACCCTGCGTATCGAGCACGCCGCGAAGGACGTGGTAGCGAACGCCGGGAAGGTCGCGAACACGGCCGCCGCGGATGAGCACAACGGAGTGCTCCTGCAGGTTGTGGCCTTCGCCCGGAATGTAGGAGATGACTTCGCGCTGGTTCGTCAGGCGCACCTTGGCGACCTTACGCAGAGCGGAGTTCGGCTTCTTCGGCGTCGTCGTATAGACGCGCGTGCAGACACCGCGCTTCTGCGGGTTCTGCTCCATCGCAGGGACCTTCGACTTGGCCTTCTGCGGGGTGCGGCCCTTGCGGACCAGCTGGTTGATCGTCGGCATAAGTTACTCTTCACCGTTGTCTTGACCCATCAGCAAAAGTGGGCACCGGTTTTGCGCCCGGATGGATCAATTATGAATGGTGGCGACTTGCGGACGATTGTGCGTGGAGTGCTGCTCGTGCCCTGCCCGCCATTTCGCGGGCTGCTTGCGAGACGAACGCCGCGATCGCGGCGATCTCGCAAGGAAAGCACAAGCTGAAAACGCTCCACCCAAATCGGCCACTCGGCCACCGGGTTACTTTGTCGGACCGCCCCACACCCGCGCTTCCCCGTCAAAAGGTACGCGCGAGCCCAATAGAAAAGGCCTCACTCATTTCGAAGCGAGACCTGCAGGACGAACCGGCAATGTTCAGCTCTATTGTTCGAAGACTCGGGACAGGCGCATGGCAAGCCGGTCTTCGGATGGGCGCGCACTTAAGCGAGGATGGCCAGAAGGTCAACCCGAACGCAGCCGATTTTCGCGCTGCCCCGCGTGCCCGTCCATGATATAGCCTGCCCGCCATGCCCAGCAAGCCCGCCTCTCCCATCGAGATCCACACCCGGCTGGAAAACGGCAACCCCGTTTGCATTCGCACCATACGCGAGGACGACCGCGAGCTGATGCGCGCTGGCATCGCGCAGATGTCCGACCGGTCGCGCTATCTGCGCTTCTTTTCCGGCGCGCGCACCGCACCCGATTGGGTGATAGAGCGGCTGATCGCAGCCGACGGGCACGACCATATCGCATGGGGCGCAATCGACACGGGCAAGGACGACCAGCCCGCCATCGGCGCGGTCCACGCCTTTCGCGACCACGAGGATGACGATTGCGCGGAGTTCTCCGTTGCCGTGCTTGACGAGTATCACGGCCTTGGCCTTGGCAAGCTGTTGACCGCAACGATCCTGCTCGACGCGATAGACGAAGGCATCGCCGAGTTCGAGGTCAACATGCTGGCCGACAATGCGAGCGCGCTGGACTTCACCCGCTCGCTAGGCGGCAAGATCAAGGGCCACGACCGAGGGACGCTGGAATTCGTACTCGACGTAAAAACCGCCCTCGCCAGGCTGAAAGCCGAATGCGACCCACCCGGCATGGCAGAGGTGTTCGCGGCTTTTGGGTGAGAGGTTTGGTGGGGGTTGCGGGGCAAATGAACCAATTCAAGTCAAACTACGAGCTTAAGGCTAGCCCCGGTGAATGGCGAGGGGCTCCGACCTGCTAAATCGAAGATGAAGTTTTCGAGTTCCTCGAGCGGAATCTTTAAGCCATTTGCGATATCTGCTTTAGTCATTCGCTCAGACCAAAGAGCTATTAGTACTTTCTCCCACACGACCGATTTTTCTCGCTCCACGCCAACTGGCTCGCCACTCCGATATCCTTGCTTGCCGAGGTCGATACAAATTGATCGGTAAACCCAATCGCTAATCAGCCGAAGCTTGTGAAGGCGATAGGCAAGAGCCATTGCCGAAACTCTCCAGCGATCTTTCTTTCGTATTACCTGTGCCGCGGTCGAAATGCCAGAAATCTGCCCCTTAATGTCCGCTTCTGGCATTAGAAATGCGGAAGCGAACGCATCTGCCTGGTATTCGGCTCCTTTGTCATTCTTGGCCCCTGCATGGTGATGCATGACTAAGTGACCCAGTTCGTGAGCACTATCGAAAATCGAACGCTCAGGCGTCTTTCTCTGATTGAGAAAAATGTACGGGTTGTCCGCCTTCCAAAAAGAATAGGCATCTACATTCGCAGTGTTTTCAGAAAGCGATAACACTCGAACGCCGTTAGATTCCAGTAAGGCGAGCATATTACCAATCGGACGATCGCCTAGCCCCCAATGCTGCCTCAAAAGACGCGCAGCTGTATCTGGCCGATTCCGTTCTTTATTAAGGTCAATTAGATTCGGGGAGGGCAAGTTGAATCGGTGCTCAACCCATTCGTATAGCTCGACCCCTAAAGACCCCGCTGCAAGTGCGGCGTCACGCTCGGCAGCACCCATCTTTGAGAGGCTCCGAAAACTTACGCTCTCTGCATTGATGACTTGTGGTGGCTCCAACCAAAAAAATTCGAACGGAAAGCCTAAAGCGCTTGCGAGCGCTCTCGCTGTGTCCTCTTCGACTTGATGACCGTTCTCGGCCTTCGATACCGTCACAGATGTAAGGCCGGACTTTTTCGCCAGCTCCTTCCCCGTGAGTTTTCGCCTTTGTCGAGCGACCCTCAACCTCTCACCTGAAAAATGCATGGCCTACTTCTTCAAACTGACCGGTACGTCGAATTCAGAGATCGGACCTGTCTCGGGATCGATCTCTTCGGACCAATCACCTCCAACTCCACGAATGAGAATACGTTCGATGAAATCGGTGTAGGCCCCGTCCGAGATGATAGGATGCGATAGTTCTACTGAGCCATCCTCACCGACCATAACATAATACGTGGGGACACCGTCGGTTAGGGCTCCGGTAGGAGTTCCCATCTCAACCCCAGAGTAATCAAAAAGAGTTGGCCCACTCATCCCTTCAGCAGCTGTACCTTTCGCCGACCGTGGCATTGGTGGGAAGGTCACGTCACATGCATGGTCAACGTTTTGAAAACCGATTCTGAGGCCCAATTCACGATTAATGACAGACTCAATATTTTGCGTGCGATCAACGCTCCATATCCCGTCCAAGAGTTGGTTGCGCAATTCATTCACGCCATACACGTAAGCCAAGGTGCCCGGCGCATTCTTAGGCATAAGGGGGCTCGCGTCTTCTGCCTGCGCCTTAGCTACGTCCGCGATTGCGAGTATCTGGCCGCGAACCAATCCGAAATCGTGCAGGCGTGCGTCGACCTCTTGTTCAGTTTCGATAATTTGCGTGGCGAACGAGGTCATAGGGATTTCCTGCCGTTTAACAATTTCTCCATCATTGGAGGTGCAAGAAATTAAACGCAAGCCTTGATTCAACGCTTTCCACAGCGTTCGCAGAAGTCAAAGGCACGGCCTGTGCTGCCCATTTTCCTACACGCCCAAAACCTGCCAAATCCCCTGGTCCTTTCCTCTCCACAAAAGGACCGCGCGATGAAAACCCCTCCCTACGATCCCACGAAGCCCCTTCCGCCCGGTCGCCCGGATGCCGGGTGGCAGCCTCGTGGGGATACGGATCAGCATGCGCATAATGGTGGCTGGGCGGCGCATCTTGATGCTGGGACGATTGGGAACAACCCGCCCTGCCCTCCCGAAGTAGCGGCTCGGCGGGAGGCGAATGAGGCGGTTTTGCGCTCGCATTCGCGCTGGCTCGCGAATTATCGCTAGGACCGTGTAACATGCGGTCCACTTCTCGGTTTTCTGCGGGTTACGAGGGGGTCTGCCACTCGCTCCTGAGCAGGCCGTAGAGGTAGATGTCGCACAGGCCCGCATGGGTGCTCTCGTGCTCGCGCAAGTGGCCCTCGCGGGTGAAGCCGAGCGCTTCGAGCAGGCGGACCGAGGCGGCGTTGCGGGTGTCGACTTCGGCGGTGAGCTTGCGCGCGCCTGCGTCCTCGATTGCGGCGGTGAACAGGTGGCGGATCAGCGCCTCCATGCATTCGCGCGCGACGCCTTCGCGGGTGCGGTGGGTGGCGGTGATGTAGCCGACCTCCTCGACGCCCTTCTCATGCGCGGGAAAAGCGACGAAGCGGCCTGCGACGTCTCCGCCCGCATCCTCGGCGATCCAGGTGCGCCCGTTCCAGTCGGGATCGGCGAACCAGCCCCACAGCTCCTCCTCAGAGGTGAATGCGGGCCGGGTGAGGTAGAGGCTGACATCGTCGTCCGACATGGTCGGGAAGAGCGCGGCTGCATCCTCGCGCCGGAGCGGGCGCAGGGTGAAGCGGGGCGTGGTGAGGGTTTGGACGGCTCTCATCCCTCGCGCTGATACGCGAGGCGAAGCCGAGTGCAAGCCCGACCGGGCGCCCGCAGCGACGCGACCTTCAGGTCGTGTGAGCGAGGACACCGCACCCCGGATGGGGTGCGTCAGTCAGGAAGTGAGGTACTCGACGAGCGCCTTGACCTTCTTGGAGCGCCATTGCGGGACCGGGGCGACCAGCCAGTAAGCGCGGCGGCTCTCCACCGGCTCGTCCAGCGCGGTCAGCTGCCCGCGCTCGATCGCGCCCGCGACCAGCGGCAGCGGGAGGACGGTGCGGCCCATGCCGGCAAGCGCGCTCGCCAATGCCTGTCCGGCAGAGCCCGCCTTGATGCACGGGCGAACGCCTTCGGGCAAAGCGGCTCCGGGCCAGTCGATCCAGGAATCGCGCGCCTTGGGAGCTTCGACCGTGACGCGGCGGGCCTCGGCCAGCTGGGTGCCTTCGAGCTCTCCCGGCCCGTCGACCAGCCGGATTGCGAGGTCGAGATTGGCTTCGGTGAAGTCGGCGCCCTCATCGGCGAGGATGGTGTAGACGACGCCGGGGGTGCCCGCCTGGAATTCGGCAAGGCGCGGGCTGAGCCACTCGGCATAGAATTCGCGCGGGGCAGCGATGGTGTAGCGGTCGCTGGATTGGCCCGCCTGCATCGCGGCCACGCTCTCCTCGAAGCGCAGGAAGCCTTCGCGCAAGGGATCGAGACCGGCCTCGCCCTCGGGCGTGAGCTCCAGCCCCTTGGACGTGCGGCGAAACAGGACCACGCCGAGGTGATCCTCAAGCGCGCGGATCTGCTGACCGACGGCGGCAGGCGTCACCGCAAGCTCGTCAGCTGCGCGGGTGAACGACAGGTGGCGCGCGGCGGCGTCATAGACGCGCAGGGCGTTCAAGGGGAGGTGCGTGCGTTTCACGATGGCTCGCTTAGAAGCGAGCGCACGCTATCGCAAGATCAATGCAGGTTGTGGTCCTGAAACGCCTTCTATCAGGCGGCTGGACTACCGACCGTCGGCGGTTTCGGGCGCGGCGAGCGGGAAGAACGGGATGCGCACTTCGAGCGGGGTGCCGTCAGCGCGGTGAAAGGTGTAGAACCCTTCCATCGAGCCATGGGTGGTCGTCAGCGGACAGCCGGAGACGTAATCGTGGCTCTCTCCCGGAGCGAGGACGGGTTGTTCGCCCACGACCCCTTCGCCATCGACATGGTTCACCATCCCGCGCGCATCGGTGATCCGCCAGTGACGGGTCTGAAGCTGAATCGCTTCGTGCGATCCGTTCTCGATGCGGATGTGATAGACCCAGAACCACTTGCCCGCGTCGGGGTGCGATTGCTCGGGCAGGAAGTTGACCGCGACGCGCACGGTAATGCCCTCGGTGATGGCGGCGTGTTGGAAAAGTTCCTTCATACGAATCTATACGTAGCAATTCTCGTTGAGGCCTCAAGAGCGGGATAGCTCTTATTCACCTGCGAAACACGCAATCCCTGTACGACAGGCCGGCACAATGCACGATAAACGAACGTCTGCGCACTTCACCGGTTCCGACCAAGCGGAGTTTTGAGGGCCTTTGGCAAAGCCATGCCCTTGCCGCGCGCGCGGCGACTGCGCTAGGTGATTGCCGACTGCGAGGCGTGGCGGATGCACCGTTCGCCGACGCACTTCGATCATCCAACGAGCCAGCAAACCCGATCATGCCCCACCTCACCTGCGTGCTGCACCATCATATCGGGCAGGAAGGCGCCTTTGAGAAAGGGCTGGGCCTGACCAGTTCGCGAGAGGCGTTCGAACGGCATCTGGCTTGGCTGGGTGAGCGATACGAATTCGTCTCGCTCGATCAGGTGTTGAGCGGCGATCTGCCGAAAAAGCCCCTGCTGCTGACATTTGACGATGCGTGGCACTCGGTCCTTGGCATCGCCCGCGATGTGCTGAGCCCGCGCGGGATTCCAGCCGTCTACTTCATCAATCCCGGCATGGTGGAAGAGGGCGCGATCTCGCTCGATTCCATGCTGGCCTATGCGGTGAACACGTTCGGGATCGGTGAGGTCTGCAAGGCGCTTGGCCTGCCTCGCTGCGATGCGGTTCATTCGGTGATTGTGAACGACATGGCAAAGCTTGGCTCTGCCGAGCGTCAGGGCGTCGTTGCCGAGCTGATCGCTAAGTTCGGCCCCGTGGACCTTGACCAGCGCGCCCGGCTGTTGTCGGGAGATGACCTCAAGGAACTCGTCTCTCTCGGGATCGAGATCGGCAATCATACGAAGACCCATGTGCACTGCCGCAGCCTGTCCGCAGACGAGATGCAGGAAGAGATCGCGGGCTCAAAGGCATTGCTGGAAGAGCTGTCGCAAAGCCGCGTGCGCTCGCTCTCGATACCCTACGGACACGAGCTCGATCTGACCGACGAAGTGCATCGCCATGCGCGCGAAAGTGGGCATGAGGCGATCTTCCTCGTGCATGCCCGCGCCAACTGGCTGCGCCCGGCAAAGGACGTCTGGTATCGCCGCTCGCTGACGAACCAGTCTAATCGTGAATTGGCCATGGAACTTCAGATCAAACAGCATCTGCGCTCAGCCCGAAAAGCGGTGCTGGGATGAAGCGGCTGGTCATCATCACGGGCGACGGGCGCGAGCACAAATACGTGACCAATGCGCTTTGCAAGGCTTATGACGTTGCCGCGATCCTGGTCTGCGATCCGCCGGCCAAGAGGTCGTGGAAGAAAGTGCTCAAACGCAATCCCGAACAGTTCCTGGGCAAGGCGCTGCGCGGTGTCTTCCTCAAGATCACGCGCGACAGGGAAGCGCGCGAGGCGAGCCTTGCGCGGGTGCTGGGGGATACGTCCGAGCGGTTTGAGCGCGCAGATATCGTGCAGCGGGTCGGTAAGCCCAAGGCTGGCGGCCTTTTCAAGGCGGTTCAAGCCCTGCAACCACACGTGCTCGCGATTTATGGCACCGGCATGATCCCCGACAACGTGCTGGAGAGCGCCGGCGATATAGCGCTCAACATGCACACCGGGATCTCGCCGCATTATCGCGGGGTGAGCTGCGCTATGTGGCCGATCCTCGATGAGCGGCCGGACATGGTCGGGGCAACCGTCCACGAATGCACTTCTGCGGTCGATGGCGGCAGGGTGTTCTTCACCGGCCAGGCATCCTTGCAGTCAGACGACAACCTGCACACCGTCTTTGCCCGTGCGGTGGAGGTCGGCGCGCAAGGATACGTGACAGTTGTTGGCGAGGTGCTTCAGGGAACTGCCGTGGGTGAAGAGCAGGACCACGCGATCGGAACCGAGTATCGGGGCAAGGATCTCCACATCCGAACCGAACTTGCGGCGCGAAGGGCGCTCAAAAGGCTGCGCAAATCGGGAAGGCTGGCGACCTAGCAATCACCCCTTCTCAAGCTCATCCTCAATCTGGTCGAGCCGCTCTTTGCCAAAGAACATTTCCTGCGGCCCATCCTTTGGCCCGACAAACAGCGTGGGAATGCCAAACGCGCCGCGTTCGACCGCCCTGTCAGTGTTGGCGACAAGGCCCTGTTTCACTTCGTCGGTCTGAGCCCGCTCGAACAGGTCCTGCGCATCGAAGCCAGCCGCCGCGACCGCTGCGCCGAGAGCCTGCGGGTCGGTGATATCGATACCCTCTTCCCAGATCGCGGGGAGCAGGCTCTCGACAAACTGAACGCCGCGTCCGTCCTGATCGGCTGCAAACAGCATCCGCTGGAGCGTGATCGAGTTGAAGGGGAATTTGGGATGCAGCCTGTATTTGGTCAGCTGATGCTTTTCGATGAAGCGCCGCATCTCCAGCATCGAATACTCGACCTTGCCCTTCACGTCCGCATCGCGGATCATCGGGGGAGCATTGCCGGTCAGCTTGTGCATTCCACCCAGAAAAACGGGCGTCACGTCGAGTTCGGCACCCGTACGCTTGATCAGATCGCGTAGCGGCCACCAGATCATGTAGGCATTGGGACTGACGAAATCGAAGATCAGCTCGACGCGGCTTGCCATGGGAACTCTCCTGAAGAAGCTTTCCCAATGGCTCGCACGACGCGGCGAACGTTTCAAGTCTGTTTTTCAGACGTAGTATTTTTGGCGCCCTCAGACGCCGGGCGCGGCCCATGCGGGCCGCTTGGCTTCGCCGTATAAGCGACGGCGCGCGGTCGCGCTTGCGACGTCAATGACGTCGATGCGCCCCGCGCGTTACGCCGTGCAGCCCGCGACAAGGCTTCGCTCAACCCGTCGGTGACAGTCCCAGCTCAACCCCGGTCCTGTCTTCGAGAGCGAAGCGGTCGAACAGGTCTGCGCTTGCGGTGTTCAGGCCGACGACACGCGTGTGACGGCCATTGCGACGCATGCGTTCAATCACTTTCTCAAGCGCACCGATGGCAGAGATGTCCCAGAAATGCGCCTGGCTGACGTCGATCACCACGTGATGTGCCGCGTCCTCGAACTGGCTTTCCGGCCCGAGCAGTTCGACGAAGCGATCGACGCTGGCGAAAAAGATCTCGCCCCTCACGTGGTAGACTGCAGAGTGCGGTCGGCGCACACGCTCGACAGTGAACATGTTCTTCACCTTCTGCGCGAAGAAGATGCCCGACAGCAGCACGCCGACAAGCACGCCAAGCGCCAGATCGTGGGTCCACACAACCGTGACAACCGTCGCGATCATCACGATCGAGCTGGTCGGCGGGTGGCGGCGCAGATTGGGGATCGAATTCCAGCTGAACGTGCCGATGCTGACCATGATCATCACCGCGACAAGCGCAGGCATTGGCACCTGCCCGACCCAAGAGCCGAGCACGGTGAGGAGAAACAGCAGGAAAGCGCCGGCCGTGAAGGTCGACAGTCGCCCACGCCCGCCCGAAGTCACGTTGATGACAGACTGGCCGATCATGGCGCAGCCGCCCATGCCGCCGAAACATGCCGCAACCACATTGGCGATGCCCTGCCCTGCGCTTTCGCGGCGCTTGTCGCTTTCGGTGTGGGTCATGTCGTCGACGATCTGCGCGGTGAGCAGGCTTTCCAGCAATCCGACCGCAGCCATGGTCAGCGAATACGGTGCGATGATCTGCAACGTCTCCCACGTCAGCGGCACGTCGGGCAGCGCGAAGGTCGGCAGGCCGTCAGGCAGTGTGCCCTCGCCCGCGACATTGTTCACCGGCAAGCCCCAATAGATCGCCGCAGCGGTCAGCAAGACGATGGCGACAAGCGGGCTTGGCACCGACTTGGTGATGCGCGGAAAGCCGTAGATGATGCCAAGGCCGACCGCGACCATCGCCCATGTCCACGGGCCCACGCCCTCATTACCCGGCATCAGCTGCGGGATCTGCGCCATGAAGATGAGGATCGCGAGCGCGTTGACGAACCCGGTGATGACACTGCGCGAGACGAACTGCATCAGCAGGTCGAGCCGCAGGACCGCCGCGATACCCTGAAAAATGCCCATCAGGATCGTTGCGGCGAAGAGGTAATCGACCCCGTAATCGCGCACCAGCGGGATCACCACAACCGCAACCGCAGCCGTGGCGGCTGAGATCATGCCGGGTCGCCCGCCAGTAAAGGCGATCACCATGGCAATCGCGACACTCGCATAGAGGCCAACGCTGGGATCGACGCCCGCGATCAGCGCAAAGCCGATGGCTTCGGGGATCAAAGCGAGCGCAACAACGATGCCGGCGAGAATGTCCGCGCGCGGCTGAGCGAACCAGTCACGGCGGAAGTTTTCCGCGAAAGAGCGGGTCTGGGTCATGGTCGGATCTATCCGGGAATGATTGTGAGCCGGACAGGTGGAGAGAAAAAGCCCGGACTGGAAATGTATCCGCGCCCCATAGGCAATCATGCTGCATTGCACAACAGCGCGCGCTCAAGTGCGTGGTTAAATCGGCGTTAGCGTCGTTCGCACCTGAATTGTTAGGAGGCTCTGGTTCAGCAGGGTCAGCGTCCCGGTAGGCTTAACGGCACGCCGGGGCATGGCGAAGGCCACACGAAAAGTCGTTCCAACCGCTGCGCAAGAGACCAATCGATCGCAGCGGATGTGCTTAGGAGCCGGGGTGGTGCGTTGTACGCAGCGCCCCGGCTTTTGCATCGTGACGCTAAATCCCCGCCGCTGACAGGGCGCGGTCCATGTCTTCGGTTATGTCGGCAATGTCTTCAAGGCCGACATTGATCCGCAAGAGGCCCTCGGTCACGCCCATTTCCTCGCGCGCCTCTTCGCCCATATTGGCGTGCGTGGTGCTGGCCGGGTGACACAAGAGGCTGCGCGCGTCGCCGATATTGTTCGATATGTCGATCAACTCAAGCGCATCGAGGATCTGGAAGGCGCGCTCGCGGCTGCCGACGTCGAAGGCGAAGATTGGCCCGGTTGCGTCCATCTGGTCGAGCGCGAGTGCGTGGCGCGGATGACACGGCAGACCCGGATGGCGCATTTCGCCGCCCGCTGCACGAATACGATCCCGCATGAACTCGCCCAGTTTTACCGCATTCTCGCTCTGGCGATGAGCGCGCAGGTCGAGGGTCTCCAGCCCCTTGTGCACGACCCATGCGTTGAACGGCGATATGGTAGGGCCGGTGTTGCGCTGGAAAGGCATGAGCGTTTCATTCACCCACTCCTCACTTGCGCAAATGGCCCCGGCCAGCACCCTGCCCTGACCGTCCATCAGCTTGGTCGCGCTGTAAGCCACGACATCCGCGCCGAACTCCATCGGGCGTTGCAGCGCGGGCGAGGCGAAGGCGTTGTCGACCACGGTGGTAATGCCGCACCCGCGCGCAAGGTCGCACACGAATTGCAGGTCGACGATATCGAGCGTCGGGTTCGCGGGCGTTTCGAAGAAAAACACCTTGGTGTTGGGGCGCACCGCCTTTTCCCATGCGTCGTTATCGCCGCTGTCGATTACGCTGGTTTCAATGCCGAACTTGGGCAGGAGATTATCGACCAGCCAGCGGCACGATCCGAACGCCGCGCGCGCGGCAACCACGTGATCGCCTGCCGAAAGCTGGCACAGGAGCGCCGCCGTCATCGCCGCCATTCCGCTCGCCTGGGCGCGGCAGGCTTCGGCCCCTTCAAGCAGCGCGATCCGTTCTTCCAGCATCGCGACGGTCGGGTTCTGAAGGCGCGAATAGGTCATGCCCTCGGCCTCGCCCGCAAAACGATCGGCCACAGTCTGCGCATCGTCATAGGTGTAGCCCGAGGTGAGGAACAGCGCCTCGCTCGTCTCGCCATGTTCGCTGCGCCACGTCCCGCCGCGCACGGCCTGTGTCGCGGGTCGCCATTTGCGCGTCGTCGCGCGATCCATTCCGGTGCTCTTCTTCATCGCGCTACCGATTAGTCGTCGGAGGGGTCGCCCGCAAGGTCGCTCGCAAGCAGGCCTTCGCGGGCCGTGCGTGCGTGGCCGACAACGCCTAGCATCAACGTTCCTTCAAGGAGGGTCAGCAGATAGCGCGCTCCTCCTGCAGGATCAGGGTCGTCCTCGGGCATCTGCCCTTCCAGCCATGCGAGCTGGTCGGTAATCATCGCTTCGGCCGCTTCGGCATATCCGGGAAGCCCGCGCGCGCTGCCTGCCACGATCTCCCACCATAGCACCATAAACGACTGCATTCCCGGCTGACGTCCCTGCGCCAAGATGCGCGCAAAACACTGCTGACGCGATTGGGGGCGTCCCTCACCATGCTGCGCGGCGAGCGCCATCTCGAGCGCGTTGGCATAGACGCCCGCGACATAGCTCAGCAGCTCGCGCACCAGCGCTTCCTTGTTGCCGAAATGGTAGATCAGCATCCGGTCGCTGGTCCCCGCCGCTTTGGCCAACGGCCTGAGGCTCGCCCCGCCCAAGCCGTGCTGCAGCACATGCGAGGCGAGCGGCGGGAGCAGCATTTCTTTCGACATTTGAGGTTTTGTGGAAGGCATGATCTTTCCGCTTGTAGCGAATGCTACATTCGATTAGAAGGGTGCGTAGCAACTGCTACATGAAAGGCGGCATGATGGACTTTCTCCAAACTCTCTTCTTCCTTCTTCTGGGCGGCGCCACCATCGCGGGCGCCTATATTCTCATCGCCAAGCCCGAGCGAGGCAACCCCCTCGCAGCGGCGCTGCTATGCGCGATGTTCTCCGCATATACGGCGGTCCAGATCGCGCAGGAGGGCGTGGTGATGTTCTTCACCAACCATTCGCAAAACCTGACTGGTATTCAAGTGTGGTGGGATCTCGCCATGCTCGTGGTGATCGCTTTCTTCTTTATCGCACCGCGCGCTCGCGCCGTTGACATGAATCTGTGGCTCTGGGCGCTTCTCGTTCTGCCGACTGCTAGCATCGGACTTCTCGCCATGTGCGCGCGACTGTTCTATCTCGAACGCGCGCAGGCAGGCACGCCAACCGCCTGATCATAAATGCCTAACACGCTTGCAGGGGCCTGAGCGCTTGCCTAAGCGCTCAGCCTCATGAGCGAGGCCCAAGCACAGCCTGTCCAAAACGCACCAGAGTCGCTTCATCGCGCTCATGAAAGCGCGCCGGAGCATTCAGCCGATCCGTGGGGCTGGTGCCTTCTGATCCCTGCGATCTTCGCGCTGATCGCGGGCTTCAGGCTGACCACCCCTTCCGCACCCTATTTCGACGAGGTTCACTACCTTCCCGCCGCGCGCGAATTTCTCAACGCATGGGCGGGCGTGACCGGCGAGTATGTGAACCGCGAACATCCGCTGCTCGGCAAGGAGCTGATTGCGCTGGGCATGTATGTGTTTGGCGACAACCCGTTTGGCTGGCGGATCATGTCGCTCATCGCCGGGATCGTGGCCGTGGGCGCGAGCATGCGGGCGATGTGGCATACGAGCGAGGACCGGTTTGCAACCGTCGCTTTCGGCATCCTGCTGGTCACCGGCTTTCACCTGCTCATCCATGCGCGCATTGCGATGCTCGACATCTTCATGGCGGCATTTCTGTCTATCGCTGCATGGCAGTTTGCCGCCGCCATCCGTGAGCCGGAAACGGGCCGCCAGCGCCTGATCGTGACCGGCATTGCAATCGGCTGCGCGCTGGGAAGCAAATGGAACGCGGTGCCGCTGGCGATGGTGCCGGGCCTCACCTTCTTTGCAGCGCGTTTGTCTGCCGGCCGCCGCCGTTTGTTGACGAGCCGGCGGGGTGTGCCGGTACCGGGGATCAGCCTTGTCGAAGCGTTCGTCTGGCTCGGCATTCTGCCAATTGCGGTCTATGCACTCACCTTCATGCCGGGGCACTGGCTGGGCAGCGAGCTTCGCCCTTCGCCGCTCACGGAGCTTGGCCTGATCGGATTGCACGGCGATATGCTCGCTCTTCAACAGCAGGTGCTCGCGCCGCATTCCTATCAGAGCAACTGGCCGCAATGGGTGATGAACACGCGCGGTATCTGGTATCTTTACGAATTCGTCGACGAAGCGCAGCGCGGGGTGCTGTTGATCGGCAATCCGCTCACCATGCTGCTTGGCCTGCCCGCGATCGTGTGGTGCTTTGTCGCCGGGCTTTATCGCAGCGACTGGGCGAAGATCGCGATGGTCGTGGGTTACGGCGTCAGCCTCGGCCTGTGGCTGATCGCGCCCAAGCCGGTCCAGTTCTACTACCATTACGTGATGCCCAGCATGTTCCTGCTCGGCGCGCTCGCCCTGTCGCTCAGCGATGTGAGGCAGGCGGGCTGGAGCAGGTCCGCTTATGGTGTGATCGCGGCGAGCGTTGCCGTGTTCGCGGTGTTCTACAAGATCCTGACCGCCGCGCCTCTGGACGGCCCGATGAGCTTTGCCGACTGGACCTGGATCGCAGGCTGGAGGTAAGTTTTTTTGCGCACTCAGACGCCGGGCGCAGGCCATCCGGCCTGCTTGGCTCCGCAGCCGTCTAGGCTAAAACCGGCCCCACACGAAACGGCTGGATAGCGCATAGTTCCACACCGAACCGATCAGGATCCCCGCCAGCGCTGCGAGCGCCCAGAACAAGCCTTGCGATTGCAACAAAGTCGCCACCGCGACATTGGCAAACCCGCCGACCGCGCATGTCAGGCAAAAGCCCGCCCAACCCCGCAGAAACTCTCCCCAACCCTTCAACCGCCGGTCGCGATAGGTCAGCCAGTTGTTGAGCCAGAAGTTGAAGCTCATCGCGACAAGGACTGCGCCCAGTTGCGCCTTCCAGAAAGTCGCGGTCATGTGCGGGAAAAGCGTGGCGAGCACGGCGTAATGCACGATCACGCCGAGGCCCCCCACGGTGCCAAACAGCGCAAAGCGCGTGGGGATCACACGGCCCAGCGTCTTGTCATAGAGCCCTGCGAGAAAGTCGAAGGCAATGGCACGGTCGAGCTTGCTTTCACCTTCGCGGCGTTTGGCGAATTTCAGCGGGAATTCCTTCACTCTCATCGGCGCATCCGAGGTCGCAAGCAGGTCCAGCAAAATCTTGAAACCGATGCCCGACAATCGCGGCACGAGTGCGCGCGCAGTGGCGGTGGGGAGCATGAAATAGCCGCTCATCGGATCGGTCAGATCGACCCCGGTGATGCCTCGCGCAATGCGATTGGCGAAGGTTGACAGCCTCTCGCGCTCGGGCTGCTGCCAGTCGGCAGTGCTTGCCCCTTCGGCAAAACGGCTGGCGACGCAAATGTCAGCCTCGCCTGCTTTCAATGCCGCCAGCATCCCGGCAAGCAGCGCAGGGTCGTGCTGATGATCGGCGTCCATCACCGCCGCGAACGGTGCGGCAGTGGCGCAGAACCCCTCTATCGCCGCGCTTGCAAGGCCGCGCCTGCCGATACGCTGGATGACCCTTACGCGGTGGTCGCTGCGTGCGAGGTCGCGGCCTTCGTCGGCGGTGCCGTCCTTGCTGTCATCATCGACGATGAGGACTTCCCAGCCCCCGTCTCCAGCGACACTGTCAAGCGCCGCCTCGATGCGTTCGACCAGGGGCGCAAGGTTGCCGCGCTCGTTGAGCGTGGGAAGGATGATCGCAAGCTCAAGGCTCATTGCGCAAGTGCTGGCTAAAGCCGCTCCCTCACCGCGTCGCCAATGGCCTGCGTCCCGTGTTCGCCGCCCAGATCGCCGCCGAGAAAACCGTCGGAAAGCGCTTTTTCAACCGCCGCCTCAATGCGCGCCGCCTCGCCTTCAAGGCCGAAGGAATGGCGCAGCATCATCGCCGCTGAAAGGATGGTCGCCATCGGGTTGGCGATGCCCTTGCCCGCAATGTCGGGCGCGCTGCCGTGGATCGGTTCGTAGAGGCCGAATATGCCGTACTCGGTGCGGCGCTCGCCCATCGAGGCGCTGGCGAGCAGACCGATCGACCCGACCGCCGCGCTGGCCAGATCGGACAGGATATCGCCGAACAGGTTGCCGGTCAGGATCACGCCGAAGCTGCCCGGATTGCTGATGATCTGCATCGCGGCATTGTCGACATACATGTGGGCAAGCTCGATATCGGGATGAGCGCCCGCCGCCGCGTTGACCGTGTCGCGCCACACTTGGCTGGTTTCGAGCACGTTTGCCTTGTCGACGCTGGTCACACGGTATTTGTCATCGCCTGCGCGCGCCGTCCGGAACGCGACGCGAGCAATGCGGCTGACCTCGCTTTCGGAATAGGACATCATGTCCCACCCCTCGCGCGTGCCGTCGATAGCCACGCGTTCGCCCTTGTCGCCGAAATATACGTCGCCGGTGAGTTCGCGCACGATCATCATGTCAAGCTGACCCGCGATCTCCGGCTTCAGGGGAGAGAGGTGCTCCAGCCCCTCGTAAACCTTGGCCGGGCGCAGATTGGCGAACAGGTCCAGCTCCTTGCGAAGCCCTAGGATCGCCTGTTCCGGCCGCAGATGCCGGTCGAGCCTGTCGCAATCGGGATCGCCGACAGCGCCGAACAGCACGGCATCGCAGGACTTGGCAATCGTCAGCGTTTCGGGCGGGAGCGGATGGCCGTGGCGTTTGTAGGCGATACCGCCGACGTCGCCTTCGAACAGGGTCAGGCCCGGCAGGTTCACTGCCTCAAGCACTTTCACCGCCTCGCGGGTAACTTCGGGGCCGATACCGTCGCCCGGCAGAATTGCGATCTTCATAACCTCGCCCTCACTCGATCATGCGCTTCAGGCGCTCCCCCAGCGCATTCCTGGCGGCCATAACATCGCGGGGGTTTCCCGCAAGAAGGTAGTCGCGGATGGGGCGATGAAGCTGGCGGAAGGCTTCGAACTGGGTATCCAGATCGGCGGCCATATCGGGCTTCTCGCCGCCATAGCCAAGCTCGCGCAGCAGCATCGCCTCGAACGCCACCATCGCGGCGAGCCAGCCGCGCGCGCTGGGCGCATGGCAGATCGCCTCCAGCAGCGCTTCGAGCGCGGAATAGAGCGAAGGGTATGGATTGCGCTCGGCCAGTGTCGATGCGGTCAGGGCACAGGCCCATCCGATCGCCGCCGCAGGAAGCGGCTCGGTCATCCACGCCGCGCGGCTGGTCGAAAGCTCAATCCGCGCAAATGGCAGCTGGTTGTCCGACTTTGATCGGATCTCCGCTTCAACAGAATTGCCGGGAATGACCACGGGGCGCAGCTGCCGCCCTCGCCCACCGGCGACATAGGCGGCGACGAGGCCGTGTTCCTCAGTCATCAGCCGGGCAATAACCGCCGTCTCCCCATGCGCACGCGCTGCGACGAGGATCGCGGGGACGGAGATGTTCAAATCACGTAACCCTATTCGGCCTCGGCCAGACCCAGCTGCTCTTCGATGAATTCCGCCTGCTTGCGATAGTAGAACAGCTGGTTCGACAGTTTGCGCCAGCCGTGCCCTTCGTCGGGAATGCGCACGAAGGGTGCCTCGACGCCGTTCTCGCGAAGGGTCTTCACCATCACCTCGGTTTCGTAGATGTCGATGCGCGGGTCCATCACGCCGTGCGAATAGAGCACCGGCACGCGTATCTGGTCGGCTTTGCGGATCGGTGAGTTGACGCGGTAGAACTCGCGCCAGCGGTCTTCGGTGATGTCGCCATATTCGATCCGGTCAGACGCCTTGAGCGCGGGCGAAGCGACCTCTAGCGCGGTGATCCAGTCGGCGACACCGAACAGCGACACCCCTGCAGCAAATTCGCCCGGATATTCGGCCAGCACGGCGTTCACGGCATAGCCGCCGTATGATCCGCCCATCACCGCAGCTCGACCACCGTCAATCAGGCCATCGGCGGCAAGCGCATTCTTGAGGTCGACAAGGTCGCTGATCGAGTTCAAGCGGTTCTCCCGGTCGTCGAGCGTCGCATAGGTGCGCCCAAGTCCGGTGCTGCCGCGCACATTAGGCTCGAACACCGCAACGCCTCTTGCGACGTGGTACTGCGCAATCGGGTCGAAGCTTGCCTGCGACTGGCCCGAGGGTCCGCCGTGAACGGAGAAGACCACCGGCGGCGCGTCGTCGCCCGTACCGGCTCCTTCGGGAAGATAAAGCAGGCCCTGCAATTCCACCCCATCGCGTGCAGGATAGCGCACGACCTGCGGGCGGATGAGGCGTTCGGGATCAAGGCCGGCATAGTTTGCAGCGAACAATTTTTCGGCGGTGCCCGCGACCGGGTTCGTCATCCACAATTCGCCGGGCGTTTGCCAACCGCTGACGCGGATCAGCAAGTCGCCCTCTGCCTCGCAATCGAGCGCATAGGTGCCTTCGGGCATTTCGGGCATAGCGATGGGGCGCTTCTCCACCACCTGCCAGCCGCGAAGGCGGTCAAAGCCGTCATCATTCTCGGTCCAGTAGAGGGTGGAGCCACCCCCGCCTGCGCCGCACAGTTCAAGGTTCTCGACATCGCGGTCCGATCCGAAGACCATCTCGAAACTGCCGCTTTCGACATCGTAGAAGGAGAGCGCGCCATATTCGCGGCCAAGATTGGTCGAGAAATAGAAGCCGCGCGAATTGGGCCACCATTCGAACCCGCCCAGTGTATGGCTTGCGCGGTCTTCAACCGGAGGTTTGGAGATTGTGGTCATCTCCTTTGTCTCGAGATCGAGGAGGTAGAGATTGTCCGCATCCTCGCCCACCGCTTCGGTCACGATGGCGTATTTGCCATCCGGCGAGATCGAGCGTGCGGCAAGGCCAAGCTCGCTTTCGACCAGCAATTCGGACGCGCCGTCCATGGTGCCGCGATAGATGTCGAAGACCCCTGCCCCGCGCGCGGTCGAGGCGTAGATAAAACTGCCATCCTCGGCAAAGCCGCCAAAAATGCGAAAGTCGCCGCGCGCTGCGGGCAGGATTTCGGTTTCGCTCATCCCGTCGGGCGTGAGGACGAAATAGCCGGGCTGTTCATTGCCGTCGCGGTCTGCGGAATAGAACAGGGCTGACCCGTCCGGTGTCCATACGGGTGCGCCCACTCCGGTCTCGAACGTCACCTGCCGCGGCACGCCGCCGCTTGCGGGCATGACCCAAAGCTCGCTCTGCCCGGTAATGTCCCATGAAAACGCAATGGTCTCGCCATCGGGCGACAGGTTGGCTGAACCCGGACCGCCAGCGAGCAGATAGCGCGCAATGTCTGCCGGGTATTCGCCCGCGCGGCCCAACGTCACGGCGCCGCCATCAGGCTCCATCGCCTCAATCGACAGGTCCGCGCCCTTTGCGCCCCCGAACGTCTCCTCTGCATCTTGCGCATAGGCAGCGGACGACAGCGACAGCGCGGTTGCGGCGAGCAGAATGGATCGGATCATGGATGCCTCGTGGTTTGCTTTTCGAAACGAGAGTTTCGCACGCGAGCCTAGAGCATCGTGTTGTGTGTGCAATCCTGCGATTGGCAGGGAAGCGCCTGGAAATTACTTTCCGGCGAGCTTCTTTTCCAGCTCGGCCACCTTGGCTTCGAGAGCGTCAGCCTGTTCGCGGGCCTTTTGTGCCATCGCCTTGACCGTGTCGAATTCCTCACGGCTGACGAAATCCATGCCGCCCATCGCCTCGCGCATACGTTCGCGAGCGCTTTCGCGCGCTTCACGCGTCATGCCGGCCATGGTGCCAGCGGCGCTGTTAGCGAGTTTGACGAAATCGGCGATGATCGGGTTCTGGCTTTGCATGGCTCGCTATTTGGCGACGAGCGTTGCGATTGTCCAGAACCAACCCATCAAAACTCGATGCGCTCTACCGCCCCTTCGCCGGCATCCGCACCGCCATCGGGGTTGGCTTCGATGAACTGGTAGTTGAGCACTGCAGCAAAGCATACCCACGCAAGGTAAGGCAGCATCATCAGGGCAGCGATCTGGCGCACCCGCCAGAACGCGGCGATGACAAGCAGCAGGCTGACCGCGACATAGATCAGGACATAAAGGCCAAGGGTCATCTCCTGCATTCCAAAGAAGACCGGTGTCCATGCAAGATTGCCGATGAAATGGAGCGCGAACAATATGATTGCGAGGCCCCTGCCCGAAGCGCCCCACGCGCTCACCACAAGCGCAAGCGCAAAGCCGACGATGACGTAAAGGATGCCCCAAACGATCCCGAATGCCGCGGTTGGCGGGAAGATCGCGGGCTTGGTCAGGCTTTGAAACCAGACCGTGTCGGGACTTCCCAACTGACCGGCGGTAAAGCCCAGCAACACTATCAACGGAACCAGAAACAACGACCAGCGCAGGAAACTTGCCCGCAGCTGGGCTTTCGAAGCCAGAAAATTCATCTCGTCTCCCAACATAGTCGAGCCGCTTTCAAACGGCTCGCCGTGCCCTGTTTCCGCGTCCCCGCTAGCGCGCCTTGATTCGCAATGAGTCGCGCACTCAGCGGGCGATACACGAGCGAATAAGGCACGCCAAACCCTGCACGCACGGCCTGTGCGCAGACCGCGCCGATTTGGGACATTGCTCCTCAAAATCAGTGAATTGAGCGGCGCGAGGCGCGGATCGATCAGGCCGACATGATTAACAGCGTTCGCGCTTTCGCCACATTGTGATAGCTTCGCCACATTCTTGCCGTGATTCGGGGCGCCGTTCGGCAGGAATTTCCACTCGCGCGCCTCACCTTTGCCAACTGAGCCTTGGGTCGGGGGGAGGAAACCCGTGCAAGGTTCGATGAGGGGACGAATTAATGAAAAAGACCAACTTCGCATCGATGCTCGCCGTCGCTGGTGGCCTCGCAATCTCGACCGCAGCCTGCACCCCGCCGGCTGAAGAGGGCGACACCGCCGCTGACGAGACTTCGGTTGAAGAAGCTGCTGAAGAAGCTGCTGAAGAAGTCGCCGATGCTGCTTGTGAAGCTGCTGCAGAAGTCGCTTGCTGCGCCGCTGAAGGCTGCTGTGCAGCTGGTTGCTGTGCTGCTGAAGGCTGCTGTGCAGCTGGCTGCTGCGGTGCCGCCTAAGCGCACCTACGCATCAGCGTAATCACAATCCGGCCGGCGAGAACGAGAGTTGTCGCCGGCCGTTTTGCATTCTAGTCTCAGTGACATGGCAAGCTCCCCCGACACAATTTCTGCCCCGCCCTCCAGGCCCTTGACCACCGTCGAGGCCGCGCATGTGGTGATCGAAACCATCACGCAGATGGCGCAGGAGCAAAAACCGCTGATGCTGCGCGTCGTGCCCGAGGAAGGCGCGAATTTCTGGAAGCATTATCCGATCAAGGACGCGCGCGACAAATACTGCAAATCGCGCTGGTACTACCACGTCCATGCGCCCGGCGGCCGCGACACGGATGAACACGGGCATTTCCACCTGTTCCTCCACCGCACCCAGTTGCCCGAGGGGCTGGAACCGAAGGTGTGGCCGCCACAGGGCGAGGATTGCAAGGCGCACGTGACGCATGTGATCGGCCTGTCGATCGACACCAACGGCATCCCGCGCGCCTGGTTCACGGTGAACCGCTTCGTGACCAACGAATTCCTGTTCCCCGCCGACGTGATGATCGAGCACCTGCCCGATTTCAACACCGACCACACGCCCGAAGACGACCTCGTGAACCGCTTCGTCACTGCAATGGTCGCGCTTTACCGCGAAGAAATCGCCCAGCTCCTGCGCGAACGCGACGAAAAGCAGGCGGAACTGGTCGCACAGCATGGCGAAAAGGCAGCATACGAGAAGGACAGCGGGATCGAAGTGCTCTCGCAAATCCCGATCGACCTTGATGCCAAGCTCGGTTCGCTGGAGCTGGAGTAGCCCTCGGTTCGGCTAGCCCCGCCGCGCCGAAATCAGGAATTCTACATTGCCCTGCGGGCCGGTGATCGGGCTTTCGACAATGCCTTCGATGTCCCAGCCAAGCCCCTCCAACCATTGACGAACCTCGTTGCAGACCCGTTCGTGCAGGGCCGGGTCGCGGACCACTCCGCCTTTGCCGACCTCGCGCTTTTCAACCTCGAATTGCGGCTTGATCAGCGCGACCAGCTGGCATTGCGGGGCCGCCAGTTCGAGCGGGCGTTCAAGCACCTTGGCCAGCCCGATAAAGCTCGCATCGCAAACCACCCAGTTGCATGACCGGTCAATGTGATCGCGGGTCAGGATGCGCGCGGAGGTCTGTTCGTGGACGGTCACGCGGCTGTCCTGGCGCAGCTTCCATGCGAGCTGGTTGGTCCCGCTATCGACCGCGAAGACATGCACTGCGCCCTTGGTGAGCAGCACGTCGGTGAAGCCGCCGGTTGAGCTGCCCACGTCGATCGCAACCGCGCCCGATGGATCGATGTCGAAATGCTCGATCGCATGCGCCAGCTTGATCCCGCCGCGGCTGACCCACGGATGGTCGCGCCCTCGCACTTCGAGCGCGGCATCCTCGGCGACCTGCTGGCCGGGCTTTGCCACCTTCTCCTCGCCGACGAAAACGACGCCCGCCATCACCAGAGCCTGCGCGCGCGTGCGGCTCTCGGCAAGTTCGCGTTCGACCAGCAAGTGATCGACACGCTTCCTGGCCTGTTTCTTCTGAGGATTTTTCTTATCAGTCATGGACCCAAACGCCGTTAGCGCGCATTTAGTGGGCATGAAAGCTTGTCTCTTGCACGCCGTCGGCGCCATTGCCCTTACCTTTGGTATTGCAGCCTGCGTTCCGAGCGCTGAGCCGCCTGCCCCGTCGCCGCCTCCTCCGCCGGTCGCAACGCCAACGCCCACACCAACCCCGACGCCCACGCCGGTCGTTCAGGAGCCGCGCTACGACAATTACCTCGACGCGCCGCAGACCGAGGGGACGTGGAGCTATCGCGATGACGGGAGCGAAACGCTGGCCTATTTCGGGTCGGCAAGCTCACCGCGGACCGCACTTGCATTCTCGTGTGATCGCGCGGCACGCAAAGTGCGGATCGGTCGTCCCGGATACACCGCCGACCGCATGACCATCCGCACCGAAACGGCATCGCGCGCCCTGCCGGCCGGTTCCGGTCGGATCGCAGTCCCTCCCTCGACCGTGGCGGAGCTGTCTGCAAGCGACCCGCTTCTGGACGCAATGGCGATCACAAAGGGCCGTTTCGCAGTGGAGACGCCGGGCTTCCCGACGCTCTACCTGCCCGCATGGGCCGAAGTGTCGCGCGTCATCGAGGATTGTAGATGATCTGGTTTGCGCGCCCGCATCCGCAGGCGCGTCCTCGCTAGACGCGCAGCAAGGCTGCGCCCGCTGCGGGCGGCCGGGCGGCCGGTCGGCCTTGCGGTCGCTAATGCGACCGAGCCCCGGAGACAGCAGTTTCGGACCGGTGGGTCGACGCCTCAGGCGTCGCAAGCGCGACTGCGCGCCCGCAGGTGCCCCGAAGCGAAGCGGAGGGAACGGCACCGAGGACGCTCGCCCGGATGGGCGAGCGACAAGCAAAACGCCCGATTCTATACCTTAATATCCACAGGCTTGTGGACAGGCTGTCCACAAAGCTGCCCACATACGAAAAGACGCCAGAGGCTCCCCTCCGGCGTCCGCGTTGCGCGCCTTATGCGCAACAGCGATCAAGTATGACGTGGGAAAACTATAATTCAAGTCTTGTCTTGGGGGCCTCGACGACTCAAATATGTATGTGAGGCCAGCGGCGAACGCGGCTCTCGGCCCCCGGTGATACGGTTTGGGTCTTGGCTTACAAGCGCGAAAGGAGGTGATCCGATGTCTCATGGTTCAGTAGAGAGGTCGGCAAGTTTCCGCACGAGGTATATTCGGTAACCTAACGACCGAGTAAGACTTCGTGAGCGGCGCTTACCGCCGCTGACCATGAAAGGGCGTTTCCTCCCCCCGCAACATATGGCGGGCGAGGAAGCGCCCTTTTCATTTGGCGGTGCTGGCGAGGCGCGCAGCCGGTTTTCCTACTCGCGCCGCAGGGGTTATGGATCGCGCTTATGGAAAGCCTGACATCCTCCAAGACGATCAAGCCCGCGACCGCTTCGATGGCCCGCCAACGGAAAGTCACACATCCTACGAGCCAATCCGCCCAAAACCCGCTATTTAACAGGTACATGCTCCGGCATGGCGTATTTTCAAACACACCCCTTCTGCGGTCCACCGCAGCCTTCCACAACCCGCTTTCCGCACACACCGCTTGCCCCCGGCCTCGCCCGACATTATCCGCGTGACCTATGCAATTCGAGACGATCCCACACCCCTCACCCACGCCTGACGCGGCCCGCGAAGTCGCGATTGCCGATCCCGGTTTTGGCAAGGTCTTCACCGATCACATGGTCACCATCGACTATGACGAGGAGAAAGGCGGCTGGCATTCCGCGCGCATCGGCCCGCGTGAGCCGATTGCGCTCGATCCGGCGGCCTCGGTCCTGCACTATGCGCAGGAGATCTTCGAAGGGATGAAGGCGTTTCGCCACGCAGATGGCGGCCTCGCCATGTTCCGCCCGGAGCAGAACGCGCGCCGTTTCAACGAAAGCGCGAAGCGCATGGCGATGCCCGAAATCCCGGAGGACGTGTTCCTCGAAGCGGTGAAGCTGGCGGTGAAGACCGACGCCGACTGGATGCCGTCGGTCGAAGGCGGCTCGCTCTACATCCGCCCCTTCATGTTCGCTTCCGAAGCCTTCCTGGGTGTGCGCCCGGCCAAGCAGTACAAGTTCGTGGTGATCCTCGTCTCCAGCGGCAACTACTTCAAGGGCGGCGTGAACCCGGTGAAGATCTGGGTTTCGCAGGATTACGTCCGTGCCGCCCCCGGCGGGACCGGCGCGGCCAAGACCGGCGGAAACTACGCAGCATCGCTTGTCCCGCAAGCCGAAGCCATCGCCAATGGCTGCGACCAGGTCGTCTTCCTCGATGCGGTCGAGAAGAAGTGGATCGAGGAACTGGGCGGCATGAACCTGTTCTTCGTGCGCAGCGACGGCAGCGTCATCACCCCTCCGCTCACCGGCACGATCCTGCCCGGCATTACCCGCGACAGCCTGATCGCGATGCTGCGCGAAGAGGGGCTTGAGGTTCGCGAGGAGCCTTACTCGATCGCCCAATGGCGCGAGGAAGCCGAGAGCGGTGAATTGCTGGAAACCCTCGCCTGCGGAACCGCTGCGGTGGTAACCCCGGTCGGCACCGTCGCTTCCCCGGCTGGCGAGTTCACCATCGGCACCGGCGGCATCGGCCAGATGGCCGAGAAGATGCGCAAGAAGCTCGTCGGCATTCAGAACGGCGCGGTCGACGACAAGCACGGCTGGGTGATGCGAGTTTGAGCCATGACTGACGCGATCACGGTCGCCGCGCTCTACCGCTTCACGCCTTTCGAAGACCCCGCCGCCCTGCGTGAACCGTTGCTGGCCGCTTGTCGTGAGGTCGGGGTGAGGGGCACGCTGCTGCTAGCCCATGAGGGCATCAACGGCACGATAGCGGGGACCGACAATGCGATTGCCGCTGTGCTCGACCATATCCGCTCGTTGCCCGGCTGCGCCGAGCTCGACGTCAAGTTCTCAGCCGCTGCCGAGATGCCCTTCAACCGCATGAAGGTGAGGCTCAAGCGCGAGATCGTCACCATGGGCGAACCCGATATCGACCCCACGCAAAGCGTCGGGCGCTATGTCGATCCGCAGGACTGGAACGCGCTCATCTCAGACCCTGACACGCTCGTGATCGACACGCGCAACGACTATGAGGTCGCGGTCGGCACCTTCGAAGGCGCGGTCGATCCCGCGACCCCCAGCTTCCGCGACTTCCCTGCATGGTTCCGCACCCACCGCGAGGAACTGCTCGAAGGCAAGAAGAAGGTCGCGATGTTCTGCACCGGCGGCATACGCTGCGAAAAGTCGACCAGCTTCCTGCGGGCCGAGGGGATTGAGGATGTCTTCCACCTGAAAGGCGGCATCCTCAAGTACCTCGAAGAGGTGCCCGAAGAAGAGAGCAGGTGGCAGGGCGACTGCTTCGTCTTCGATGAACGCGTGACGGTCCGCCACGGCCTTGCGACAGGCGAATACGGGCTGTGCCGCGCCTGTCGCCGCCCGGTCAGCCTCTCGGACCGCGCCTCACCCGCTTTTGAGGAAGGCGTCTCCTGCCCCGCCTGCTTCGATGAACGCACCGAGGAGCAGCGCGCACGCTATCGCGAGCGCCAGCGGCAGGAAGCCATCGCCAAGGCTCGCGGAACCAGCCATGTTGGCGCGACGTTCGATACCGAGGATGACTGAAGCGCCGCCCCCCTTCCCGGTCCTCTACTCCTTCCGCCGCTGCCCCTACGCGATGCGCGCGCGCATGGCGCTGTGGATCGCAGGCGAAACGGTGGAGCTGCGCGAGGTCAAGCTTGCCGAAAAGCCGCCCGAACTGATCGAGGCGTCGGCCAAGGCGACCGTGCCGGTGCTGGTCCTGCCCGATGGCCTGGTGATTGACGAAAGCATCGCGATCATGCGGTGGGCGCTTCACCGCAGCGATCCGGAAGGCTGGCTGTCGGGAGACGATGCCGACCTCATCGCGGAGGCAGACGGGCCGTTCAAACATGCGCTCGACCGCTACAAATACCCCGTGCGATACCCCGATGAGAACGACGGGGACGAAAAGGCCTTCGGCCAGCATCACCGTGCCAAAGGGCTGGCCATTCTCGAGGATTGGAATGAGCGGCTCGGCCAAACGTCACAGCTTTGCGGTGACGGTCGGACTCTGGCCGATATCGCGCTCTTCCCCTTCGTCCGGCAATTCGCAAACCACGATCGCAACTGGTTCGACGCGCTTGATCTGCCACATCTCCAGCGCTGGCTCGAAGGGCACCTCGCCTCCGATCTCTTCGCCAGCATCATGCCCAAATTCACACCCTGGAAATCGGGCGATGCCCCCCTACGGCAAAGTCGCTAGAACGCTGTAATCGCGACATTAACCTTGCACCTGCGATAGCCGCATAATGAAGAGCCTCACGCCCACATATTCCGTGACCGCCCTTCCGGACAATCGGGAGGTCCACTTCGCGATGAGCGGACTGTTCGATATCGAAACCCTCGACCGCTTCACCGCCGACCTCTCCGCCGCCGGGATGCCTCTGGTGAAAAGCGGCGGTCCAATCCGCGTGTTCGGCGATCTGACCGGCTTCGTCGCCCAGACCAGACCGGTTGCGCAGCGCATCGAGAAGATCGTCCACGAATCGCGCAAGCTTGGCGTCGAGCGCACCGCGATCATCACAGACACCAAGCTGACAGCGCTGCAATACCGCCGGGTCAACGAAGGCATTACCGTCGAGATCTTCGACAACAAGGCGGATGCCATCTTCTGGCTCCGCAACGAAGTGGTCGCCTAAGCCGCCAGCCTTTCTCTGAACGCATCAATCAGCCAGCTTGTCGCCGGGCCCAGCCGCGTGTCGCGGCGCCAGAGCGCATAGAGAGTGTATTGATCACCGGGCTTCTCTGGCAGATCGAGCTCGACCAGCCGCCCCTCAGCCAGATCGCCTGCGACCATCTCGCGCGGCATGTTGCCCCAACCCAGCCCCTCCTTGAGCAGCGAGTGCTTCGCCCCGAGATCGCCCAGCCGCCACGTCAGCGGGCTGAGCACCGAGAATTCGCGCCCCTCGGTCCGGCTTGAACGGTCGGAAAGCACGAGTTGCAGATGCTTGCGGCTCTCACCAGGCGCGACATCGGGCGCACTCAGGGGATGCCCGGGAGCGGCGACCGGGATGAGATCGACGTTGCCGACCGCCTGGCGTTCAAGCTGGGGGTCTTCACCGATGATCGGGCCGCCGATGGCAAGTTGACCGTCTTCATCGAGCAGGCACTGCGCCACCGCGCCCAGCCCCTCAACGCGCAACCGCAGGGCGACCGTGGGGAACATCGCGCGGAAATCGGAGAGGACACGCGCAGTCACTTCGCCCGGCATCATCACGTCGATCACGAGGCCGAGATTGCTTTCGAGGCCTGCATGCAAACTCCGCGTCTTCGCGAGCAGCGCGTCAACGTCGTCGGAAACCGCGCGGGCCTCTGCCAGCAGACCTTCGCCTTCGGGGGTGAGCACCGGCTTGCGCGATCCCTCGCGGTCGAACAATATCACCGCAAGCTGCGCTTCCAACTGCGCGATGCCATAGCTTATGGCGGAGACCGCACGGTTCATCCGCCGCGCAGCACCGCCAAAACTTCCCTCTTCAACGACCGCGAGAAATATGCGCAGATGATCGAGGGTGGGATCGCCGAGTTTCATTTGCCAATGTTCGGATAGTTCGAACATCTCTGCAAGTTTTATCGCACTTATCCATCCGACCCGACGCGCCTATCTCTCGTTTCAACAGAGCGACACGCTCTTCCTCGAACAGGAGACAAACGATGATCGAACTTCGTCCCTTCAAGAGCCTCGGCGCTGCCAATCACGGTTGGCTGGATGCTCACCACCATTTCTCGTTTGCCGGTTATCACGATCCGGCACGCGTTCATTGGGGCAGTCTTCGGGTCTGGAACGATGACACGATCGCGCCGGGCACAGGGTTCCCCACTCACCCGCATAACGACATGGAAATCATCACCTATGTCCGCAAAGGTGCCATTACCCACCGCGACAGCATGGGCAACGAAGGCCGCACCGAAGCGGGCGATGTCCAGGTCATGAGCGCTGGCAACGGCGTGCGGCATTCAGAGTACAACCTTGAGGACACCGATACCCAGATTTTCCAGATCTGGATCATCCCCGAGGAGCGCGGCGGCGAACCCAGCTGGGGTGCCCGTGCGTTTCCGAAAGGCGACCGGGCCGGTGCCTTTGTTCCACTCGCGAGCGGTTCGGCCAACGACAACGACGCGCTGCCTATCCGCACCGATGCACGCGTGCTGGGCGCGACCATCAAGGCAGGTGAGAGTGTGACTTATACCCCGGCGTCGGCTGATCGACACCTCTACCTCGTCCCTGCGACTGGAAAGGTCCAGATTGACGGTGTAGAGGCCAACGCGCGTGACGGTGTCGCCATCACACAGCTCGAAAGCGTGACTGTCACCGCGCTTAAAGACAGCGAAGTCGTTCTGGTCGACGCCGCCTGATCAACATCCCTCCGGGGCCGACTGCCCTCCCCCCGCGGTCGGCCCCACCTCTCGTCACATCCAAAGGAGCGTTATGCCATGTCGAACATCCTCCATATCACCGCCAGCATTCGTGACGACGAAAGCGTCTCGCGCACTCTCGGGAACAAGCTTGTTCGCCGCCTCGCCGACAAGAGCGGCGCAAGCGTGACCACGCGCGACCTCGCCAGGAACGATATCCCCTTCCAAAGCTGGGAGCTGTTCAACGCAGGCCTCACCAGCAGGGAAGAGCGTTCCGCCGAGCAGCAGGAACTCGCAGCACTGGCCGACACGCTGATCGAGGAGCTTATAGCGGCGGACATGATCGTCTTTGCCACGCCCGTCTACAATTTCGGAGTTCCTGCAACCCTGAAAGCCTGGGCCGATCTCGTCGCGCGCGCCGGGATTACCTTCAAGTACACCGAGACGGGTCCGGTCGGTCTGCTCGAAGGCAAGAAGGCCTATATCGCAGGCGCTTCTGGTGGAACGCCGATCGGGTCGGGCATGGATTTCATGTCGAGCTGGCTCACATTCTTCCTCGGCTTCCTCGGCATTTCCGATGTCGAGATCGTCGCCGCTGACGGTATCATGGGCCGCGACGGTCCCGAGAAGATCGAAGCTGCCAAGAAACGCATCGAAGAGATGGTCTGAGCACCAATTCAAGGATCAGGGAGAATGACAATGTCCACGATTGCAAAACCAGATATCGCCGCCGCGAACCCCGCTTCCACCTCAATGCAGGATGTGCTTGCCTTGCTCGCCCGGCTGCTCCTCGCGCTCCTTTTCGTGCTTGCCGGGATCAATAAGATCGGCGCGATGGAAGGAACCGTCGGATATATCGGCTCGGTCGGGCTTCCCTTTCCCGAACTCATGTATTTCGGGACAATAGCGCTCGAAATCGGGGGCGGCCTGTTGCTCGCCATTGGGTTCAGGGCTCGCCACGTCGCTCTGGCCATGGGCACCTTCACAGTGCTTACCGCCGTCATCTTCCACAACGACTTCTCGCAGCAGATCGAGATCACGATGTTCCTCAAGAACCTTGCGATTGCAGGCGGAATGTTCGCGATCGCTGCCTTCGGTGCGGGCCGGTACTCGCTCGACCGCGGCTGATCGCTGCGCTGCCGACTAGAGAGGGCCGGAGCCTCGTTGGGCGCTCCGGCCCTCTCTTGCGTCAGAGCTTGTCGGGCAAACTCGCCTTCAGCTCATCCAACCACACATCGGCCACCGCGTCGCTCGGCGCTCTCCAGTCGCCGCGCGGGCTCAAAGCGCCTTGCGAGGAGACCTTCGGCCCGTTCGGCAAAGCGCTGCGTTTGAATTGCGAGAACCCGAAGAATCGCTTGAGGAACGCTTCCAGCCAGTCGGCAATCTCGGCGAGCGAATATTCGTTCTTGCGCTTATCCGGGAACCCGGCGGGCCATTCTCCGGCCTTGGCATCGCGCCACGAATGCCACGCGAGGAAGGCGATCGTGCCGGGCCGTTGCCCATAGCGCACGCAGTGGTGCAGGAAGAAGTCGTTCAGCTCATAGGGGCCGATATGCGCTTCTGTATCCTGTATCGCACCGTCTTCACCAGCGGGTACCAGTTCTGGTGAGATGACGGTGTCGTACACGCTCATCAGTACTTCGCTGCAGACCGGGAGGAATTGCTCTGTCTCCACCGTCCAGCGGATCAGATACCGGATCAGCGTCTTGGGCACACCTGAGTTGACGCCGTAATGGCTCATGTGGTCGCCCACGCCGTAGGTGCACCAGCCGAGCGCGAGTTCACTCAGGTCGCCGGTGCCGATAACGAAGCCGTGATGCCGGCCTGCGAGGCGGAACAGGTAATCCGTGCGAAGGCCCGCCTGAACGTTCTCGAAGGTGACATCGTAGACAGGCTCACCATTGGCAAACGGGTGGCCCATATCTTCGAGCATCAAACGCGCAGCAGGTTTGATGTCGATTTCTTCGGCAGTGATGCCGAAGACCTCCATCAGCTTCCAGGCATTGCCCTTCGTGCCTTCAGAAGTGCCGAAGCCGGGCATGGTATAGCCGCGGATGGTGCTGCGTGGCAGGCCAAGCCGATCGCACGCCTTGGCCGCGACGATCAGCGCGTGCGTGCTGTCGAGGCCGCCGGAAATCCCGATCACCAGCGATTTTGCCTTAGTCGCCTGAATACGGCGCATGAGCGCGTCGACCTGGATGTTGAATGCTTCGTAACAATCCTCGTCGAGCGTCTTGGGATTGTTGGGTACGAACGGGAAGCGGCGCACAGGACGTTCGAGCCCGATGTCGCCTTCGGCGAATTCATGGTCAAACACGACGCGCCGGAAGCTGTCCTCGGGTCGCCCGTGCGCCTCCGCTGCGTCGCTGAATGTCTGGTTGCGCATCCGCTCGCCGGCAATACGGTTGGTGTCTATGTCGACCACGCAAAGCTCAGGATCGAGATCGAAACGGACGCTTTCGCGAAGAAGTCCGCCAAGCTCATAGATGACGCCCTGACCATCCCACGCGAGATCCGTCGTGCTTTCGCCGTGCCCGCTGGCCGAATAAACATAAGCGCAGATCGAGCGGGATGAGGATGAGCGGCAATGCAGATGCCGATCGTCGGCGCGCCCGATTGTGATTGGCGATGCCGAAAGATTGCAAAGGATATGAGCCCCTGCGAGCGCCGCGAGAGTGCCGGGCGGGTTTGGTGCCCAGAAGTCCTCGCAAATCTCGACGCCGAAAGTGAAGCCCGGCAGGTTCGACGCGGCAAAGACAAGATCGGTACCAAACGGCACTTCTTCGCCGTTTACGCCGATCCACAGATCCTGGCAGTTGCGGCCATGCGCGAAATAGCGCTTTTCATAGAACTCGCGATAGTTCGGCAGATAGCTCTTCGGTATCACGCCAAGCACTTCGCCACGCGCGATGACGATGGCGCAGTTGTAGATCTTGGAATTGCGCCGCAAGGGTGCGCCGACCACGAGCACCGGGGCCAGGTCACGGCTTTCCTCGGCTATCGTGCCAAGCGCCGCCTCTGATGCATCGAGCATCGCATTCTGCAAGTGCAGGTCGTCAATCGCGTAGGACGAAACGCACAGTTCGGGATACACCACGAGATCGACATTCTGCTCATGCGCTTTTCGCGCTTCGGCAAGGATGCCCTGCACGTTGAAAGCCACATCCCCCGTGCGGACGCATGGCGTCGCGGTCGCCACGCGAACGAAGCCATGGGCGTGCATGTCGTAAAAGGGGTGAGGTGTATCGGCCATTGCGCCCTGCTCCCGCTGCGTTTGAGCTGTGCTCTAGCCGCTATCTTCCGGATACTCTAGGCAGTTAGCAGTTCGGCGGCCTCAGGGCTCTTCTCCAGCATCTCCAGCAGGCCGCGTTCGTGCCGGGTCAGAAACTTGGCGGGCCGAGGTATCGACAGGCTCGCTCGCCAATCCTCCCACGCGCCATCTCTTGAGAGGATGTCGATGACAGCGGGGTGAATATAGCTGTTTCGCGCCACCGCAGGCGTGTTGCCGAGCTTTTCGGAGACTTCGTCTAATACCGAACTGATGGTTGGGCGCTGTTTGGATTCGGCAATCTGCACGAAGGCAAGGACGCTGGCGTGCCAAGTGCGAAAGTTCTTGGCCGAGAACTCCTCGCCCATGTTTTCGCGAAGATATTCGTTCACGTCGCTGCTTGTCAGTGCGTGGCGATTGCCGTCATCATCGTAATATTGAAAAAGGTGCGGCCCCGGCACATCGCGCGCATCTTCGACCGCGCGTGCAAGTGCCTCGTCTTCCAAAAGGACCCGCCGGTCCTTGCCGCCCTTACCAGTATAGGAAAGCTCGACAGTGCTTCCGGAGATGGTCGCGTGCTCGTCGCGCAACGTGGAGGCGCCGAAGGATTTATTGGTCTTTTTGTAAACCTCATTCCCGATGCGAACAAAGCCCATATCCAGCAGCCGCACTATCGCGGCGAGCACTCGCTCGCGCGTTGCGGCAGTGCCTTCGATGTCGCGCGCCACGCGTTGACGCATCACCGGAAGGCGCTTGCCGAATTCCTCGCAGCGATCGAACTTGTCGCTCTCGCGCATCAGGCGGAAAAACGGGTGATAGCGATACTGCTTGCGACCAGCATCGTCGTAACCGGTCGCCAGGATGTGGCCGGTGCTTTGCGGGCAAAACCAGGCATCGCGATAGGCTGGCGGCAATGCGATTGCATTCAGACGCTTTCGTTCGCGGCGGTCACGGATGAGCTCGCCAGCCGGCGAATAATAGGCGAAGCCCCTGCCTGCACCCTTTCGCGTAATGCCGGGCTGCGCATCATCGACATAGATAAGCTTCTCCATGCCAAAGGAAATGCGCCGCACGTGTCCTTGGTTCCACCTTGCGGCGAATGCTTTAAGCCTCCAATTGATCGGTCAGAGGAACGCAACGACAAATCCCTTCCTTGAGAAAAGGAGAACGAAATGGCCGATCCTACCTACACACCGCCTGAAGTCTGGACCTATGACAGCGAAAGCGGCGGCAAGTTTGCAAATATCAATCGCCCCACCGCTGGCGCACGCGAAGAAGTGGCTCTGCCGCGCGGCGACAATCCGCTGCAGCTGTATTCGCTTGCGACGCCCAACGGCGTGAAGGCTACCGTGATGCTGGAAGAGCTCGTCGAAAAAGGGCACGGAGGCGCAGAATACGATGCCTACACCGTCAACATCGGCGAAGGCGTCCAGTTCACCAGCGGCTTTGTAGAGATCAATCCGAATTCGAAAATTCCCGCCATGGTCGACGCAAGCGGCGACAACGACATTCGCGTGTTCGAATCCGGCGCGATCCTTGTCTATCTGGCCGAAAAGTTCGGCGAGTTCCTGCCCACCGATCCCGCCGCGCGCGCCGAAGTGCTTTCGTGGGTGTTCTGGCAGGTGGGAACCGGGCCATTCATCGGCGGCGGTTTCGGTCATTTCTACGCTTATGCGCCTGAAAGGTACGAATATCCGATCAACCGCTACGCGATGGAAACAAAGCGCATTTTTGATGTCGCCGACCAGCAGCTTGGCAAGACGCGCTTCCTTGCGGGCGACGAATACACCATCGCAGATATCGCAAACTTCCCATGGCTCGCCCCCTTTGTTGCTGGAACAATCTACAACGAAGCCAAGACCTTCCTGTCAATTGACGAATACAAGAACGTTGGCCGCTGGGCGCGTGAGATTGCTCAGCGTCCGGGCGTCCAGCGCGGCCGTCTCGTCAACAAGGTCTGGGGCGATGAGGATCAGCAACTGGCCGAACGCCATTCGCCAGCTGATTTCGAAGGCAAGAACCTCGATTTCACGTTCTGACAAACGGGCATCGAAACTCGTCGGACAACCTCACAATTGGGCTGGTAGTCAGCGCGCTTCCAGCCCATTGTTACGTTCGTGAGTGAGAGAAGATTTTGAGCGCACAGGCGCATGAGCGGATTAGCCTGAGCGAGAAGCTTGGCTATGGGGTGGGCGATCTTCCCTCTGGCCTCTATCTCAATTTCTTCGGCGCATATCTTCTCTATTTCTTCGTCGATCTGGGTGGAGTGGCGCCTGCAGCCATGGCGCTCATGCTGCTGTTGTCGCGCGTATTCGATGCTGTCACCGATCCGGTCATGGGTGTGATCGCAGATCGCACGCGCACTCGCTGGGGACGGTATCGTCCCTATCTGCTGTTCGGCGCCCTGCCGTTTGGCCTAACGGGCTTCGCGATCTTCGCCGCGCCTGACATGTCGACCGGATGGCTGCTGGTCTGGGCCTATATCACCTATGGCCTGACCATGCTGGCGTTCACTGCGGTCAACGTCCCTTATTCGGGGCTGCTCGGAGTGATCTCGCCTTCGGCAAAACAGCGCGCCAACGTTACCGCCTATCGCATGTTCTTTTCAGGCCTTGCCGGGATCGTGGTTGGCGTGCTCGCCACGACGCTGATCCGTGAGTTTGGCGGAGATGACGAACGCACCGGTATCATGGTCACCATGGGCGTCTTCGCCGCAGTCTCAGTCGTCATCTACATAGTGACATTTGCTACGACGAAGGAGCGCATTCCCGCTGTCCCCACCAATACCGCGATCAGGCGCGACCTTGCCACCTTGTTCCGCACGGGCGCATGGATCTGCGTGGTCGTCGCTGCGGTGTTCGGAGTGCTCTCAATTGCGAGCCGAGCATCAACGGCACGCTTCTTCTTCAAATATGTTGCGGGAGATGACGGAACGCCGGTCTTCCTGTTCCTCGACCGCTTCGGCCTGTTTCTCACCGCCCTTGCGGTGGGACAGGTCAGCGGCGTCATCCTTGGCTTTCTGCTTCAGCGCAAGTTTGAAAAATCGCACCTCATCCTCGCTGGAGGAGCAATCAAAGTGGTTGGCATTACCGCATTTGCGATGGTACCGCTCGATGCAATCTGGCCTCAGACGCTCGCCCAGTACTTTGTCGGGCTGGGCTTTGGGTTCCTGATGGTGCTGTCCTTCTCGATGTTCACGGATATCGCCGAATACATCGACTGGAAATCCGGCCAGCAGATGACCGGCCTCACCGTTTCCGCCTCAATCTTCGGGGTCAAGGTGGGCACCGGATTGGGAGCATTCGCTCCCGGCATCGCTCTTGAACTGACAGGGTTTGTGCCACAGGGCGAACAAAGCGCAGAGGCGCTTGCGGGTATCAACTTTGCCTTTGCGATACTGCCTGCGCTCGCACTCTTGCCAGCCGGTGTGGCGATGGTTTTCTACCGGCTCAGTCACTCGGTGATGGACGAAGTCGAGCGCGATCTGGCCGTGAGGCGTCAGCGTTCGCAATAACCTTTCAAAAGCCCTTCACATTTGTGCCGGGGCCGCTATATCCGCGCCTCCTGCTGGGGTGTAGCCAAGTGGTAAGGCAGCGGTTTTTGGTACCGCCATTCGCAGGTTCGATCCCTGCCACCCCAGCCACTCTCTCACAATCGACGCCGTGATGCATCACTGCCATTCAGGCGGCACGTTTTCGTGGCCATAGGGACAGTGGCGGCAGGCGGAACCGCAGCATTCGCCGCGCTCCAGATGAGCGAGCCTCGTGAACACGACGTAACCGGTATCCGGGTCGGTATACTTGCGCTCACCTCGTGCACACGCCGCTTCGTGCAGCGCCTGCCATGCGGGTTTCGATCCGGTTTTGGGAGCTTGCGCCATGCTCTATTCCGAGAGCACTTTATCCGCGAGCGCACGGCCTGAAATCCACGCTCCTTCGACGCGCGGAGAATGTAGATAGTCGCCTGCTATCCCGATACCGCGATCACGATCAAATCGTGCCGCCTCGCCTTCGACAGGCCTTGGCATGGCGTAAAGCCAGCGATGCGCCGCGAGATGGATGGGGGCGACACATTGCGCGCCGGTCTGGTCGAAGAAATCGCCCAGCAAAAGCGGTCCGACTTCCTCTTTGGGAAGGTCGATAATCTCGCGGCTGCGTTTTGGTGAGGCGTGCAAGACCCAGGTTTCGCGCCCGGTGCGATCTGGTTTAGCGCTGTTCCGCGCCGCCCAGGAGACGGGAGCGTCATCGTCTCGAATACTGTCCGCTTCTACGTCCAATCCTTCAGCGAAAGCAGCCATCACCGCCCAACAGGGCTGCGACTGTACTTCTGCCGCAACCTGCGCAAAATCAGGCACTGGTGTGGCCAGCAACTCAGCCGCCTGCTCCGCCGGTACTGCGATGAGAACGGTAGATGCTGTGAAGCTCTCCGACCCTGCATCGACACGCCATCCTTCGCCGGTGCGGGTGATCGCTTCGGCTCTAGTATTCCAACGAACGTCGAGCGGATGGGCCAGCGCGCGGATCGGGCCATTCATACCGGGAACGCCGACGAACGATGCATCGTCAGATCCTGCTCCATCCCAGCGAGCGACCACGCCGAGCCGTTCCCATTCGGCAACGACACCGGCAAAGCGCGGATCGCGGGCCGTGAAGTACTGCGCACCGTGGTCGAAGGACAAAACATCGCCTGCGACCTCTGCCCGACGCGCGGCCATCCGGCCGCCCGGCCCCCTGCCCTTGTCGAGAATGCTGACCTTGCGGCCTGCCTCGGACAGCGTCTTCGCGCAGGCAAGGCCCGCCATTCCCGCGCCGATGATCAGAATTTCGCAATGGTGTGTGCTCATGCGCCCCTAACGCCCGAAAGCGCCGGCGGTTTCAAGGGCTAAAAGCCTATGGTGCTGACCGGGGTGCATGGGCCTCCGCCAGCATCAGCGAAAAGCGCCCCTGCTTATCGAGCCAGCGCTTGGTCGGCTCCCACCCCCCGGCAAGAAGCAGCATGTTTGAGGTGCGGCGATTGAACTTGTGGCTGTTTTCGGTGTGGATGCTCTCGCCTTCGTGCATCGCAAAACTCTTGCCATCGACTTCGAAGGTGATGTCACGGGTCGCCACCAAATGCATTTCGATGCGCGCGAAATCATCGTTCCAGCGCGCCTCATGCGTCAGCGCCTCTTCAGGAATAGTACCGCCAAGTTCCCTGTTTATGCGGGCAACGAGATTGAGGTTGAATGCCGCCGTCACACCGGCTGCATCGTCATAGGCGGAGACCAGCACGCTTTGCTCCTTGATCTGGTCCATGCCGATCAGAAGCTGCGCACCCACGCCCAGCGTCTCACGCATTGAGCGCAGGAGATCGACCGCAGTGCGCGCGACCATGTTGCCGATCGTCGAACCCGGAAAGAAACCGAGCTTGGGCAGGTCTGCGACCTCTTGGGGGAGTTCGACTTGGCGCATGAAGTCAGCCTCGACCGGATACACCGGAAGGCCCGGAAACTTCTTCGCCAGATCGGCAGCGCTTGCCCGAAGAAAGTCGCCCGAAATGTCGAGCGGCACATAGGCCGATGCTTCGATCGCGGACAGCAGGAGTGGTGTCTTCACCGAAGAGCCCGACCCGAACTCTACCACCGTCGAACCGGGCCGGATCAATTTTGCAAACTCGTCTGCGCGATCGGTCAGGATCTCGGTCTCGGCCCGCGTCGGATAATATTCGGGAAGCTGGGTGATCTTCTCGAACAGTTTGGAACCGGCTTCGTCATAGAACCAGCGCGCAGGAACAGCCTTCGGCTCCTGTGAAAGCCCTGCGAGCACATCCGCCCGGAACGCATTGTCGACCCCTGTTTCATCGAGATCGACGAGCTTGAGCCCTTGGCTTGTAGTCATGGGAACTAGATGTCCTTTGCCAGTCTCAGTCCTGTGAACTGCCAGCGTTGGTGGGGGTAGAAAAAGTTGCGATAGGATGCACGCGAATGGCCGCGCACGGTGGCGCAGCTTGCGCCTTTGAGCACGCACTGACCGCTCATGAACTTGCCATTGTACTCACCGACTGCGCCCGATGCAGGCTCAAAGCGCGGATACGGCAGATAGGCAGACCGGGTAAACTGCCAGCAATCGCCGAAAAGGTCAGCGCCGCCCGATGGCAAGGGTGCCTCGGCACCGTCAAGCTGATTGCCCGCCGCCGGATCGTGCGTTCGCGGCGAGCCTTCCTCGTCCTGCCCACGCGCGATTGCTTCCCATTCGAATTCGGTCGGCAATCTTGCTCCAGCCCAGCTCGCGAAGGCATCGGCCTCATAGTAGGAGATATGAGTGACCGGAGCATCTGGGTCGCGGCCTTGCCATCCGGAATGGGTGAACTGTTCCGCACCGCGCCAGTACAAAGGTGCCGTGATGCCGTTTTCTCTAACCCATGCAAGGCCATCCGAAAGCCAGAGCGACGCATCGCGATATCCGCCGTCGGAGATAAATTCCGACCATTCGCGATTGGTGACCAGCCTGTCCGCCAAAGCGAAAGGTTCGAGCAGCACACGGTGTCGTGGCCCTTCATTATCGAAAGCGAATGCGTCGCCATCATGCCCGATAATAGCAACGCCGCCTGGATGCTTATGCCAACCCAACTCACCGCTTGGCGCGGACTCCTCCCGATCGGTGCCCCACATTTCGGGGCCCAGGGGGTTTTGAAACAGACCATGTTTTATGTCGGTCAAAAGCAGCTCGATATGCTGCTGTTCGTGCGCAATGCCGAGCGCAATCAGACCAAAGAGCTCTTCGCGCTCAAAAAGCGGCTCCATCGCTGCATTTACCACGGCGCGCCAGTCGAGGATTTCCTGCAGGCTGGGACGCGACAACATCCCTCGTGATCCGCGCGCGATGCGTGCGCCTTCGGCCTCGTAATAGGAATTGAAAAGAAACGGCCACTCTTCATTGTGCAGCCGATACGTGCGCAGATGCTCTCTGAGAAGAAACGTCTCCCAGAACCATGTCGTGTGCGCCAAATGCCACTTTGCCGGTGACGCGTCAGGCATGGATTGAATGCTGGCGTCGGCATCGCTGAGCGGCTGCGCGACCGCTTCCATAAGAGAGCGGGTGCGCGCAAAGCCCTGCGCGATATTGCCATGCGCCTCATTCGAGGATGCTACCTGATGCCGGCCTGGAGCCAACGTTCTCCTCCCTTTCGGGTCCGTCCGCGCACCTCCATGGCGCATCGCGAACTCAAAGAAAAGCGTTGAGTGGTTGGTTTCTTGACACTTTTGTCCGTCTTATCAGTGCGACACTCTTGTCGGAACTTCGACCTTGATGGCTTCAGGATGGCTTACGGCATTCATGGCATCATCGGCGCGAGCGATAAGAGAAAGCGCGCTGTCGCCAGGCTGTAGAGCGGCGACACCCATGCTGAAACGCGCGCTGCCGTATCGGTATTGGTTCTCTATCGCCCGGCGCAAGGCGTTCGCGTGAACTCTGGCGGCATTCTCGGATATCTGGGGAAGCAACCACACGAATTCCTGATCGCCCAACCTGCCTATGACCTCATCGGGTCGCGATTGTCCGTGAGTAATCTGAGCGATCGTATCGGCCAGTTCCCGTAACGTGACGGAACGCGCGACTTCGCCCGGATTGCTCGCGATCCTGACGTCGAACATCACCATGACGAGGGAATGTTTGCCAGCACGAGCATCCCTGACCAATCGGTCGAGAGCCCGCATGATGGCACCGCGATCGCGAACGGCGGAGAGAGTGCCGCGCATTTCAGCAGCAGCGACAGGCGCGGGGCAGGATGTTCGCAAACCGGGGCGAACGGCCTCCTTGCCTGCCTTTCGCTCTCTAACGACCGCCACAACCCGCTGCACTGACCCGTCTGCGCCGCGAAGGTTGCACGCCTCCACGAGCAGGCTGCGTTCGACGCCATCGAAACCGTAGATTTGCAGCGTCAGGCCATAGGGTCCGACCTTATCGAAATGGTCCCTGATCTGACTGACGAGATCCGCGCCGTTTGCAAACAGCAGCGTCTCGGCATCGCCTGGCGTCAACTCTGCATCGGCACTGATACCGAAGAGGCGCTTGAGGCCATCGGACCAATGTTGAACACCGGCCCGGCAATCATACTCCCAAACCCCGATCCCCGCGATGCATTCCGCCATCCGCATCGTGCGAAGCAATTCGCGCATAGTCTCGGACCGGGCGCGTGCCTCGCGTGCGATCGAACGCACCTGGCGCCTGTTCGCAATCGTGCTGGAAACCGCGACCAGTGCGATGACAGCCAGAAGCATGCAGGCGATCAAGAGCGAGGTCGAAGACGGAGAAACGGTGTTTGCGACCAGCCAATTCGATGCATGTGCATCAAGCGCCAGCGCATCAAGCGTCGGCAAGGTTCCCAGTTCGCGACCGGGCAGGATGAGAGAGACGACCAACATCGTTGGCATCGCCTCTAGGCAAAGATTTCCGATTATCAGGAAACGCAGCCCCACGTGCGGCTACGTACCGATTGGTAGTCAGGCAGCGTCCGCAGTGCGCTGTGTGGTGGCTTCCTCGTTCAGCATTTCTGCGAGGGTGAACGCCAGCTCCAGCGATTGCTCCGCGTTGAGGCGCGGGTCGCAATGGGTGTGATACCGATCGCCAAGAGCATCGTCAGTGATTGCGACAGCCCCGCCAACGCATTCGGTCACATCCTGACCGGTCATCTCGACATGGATGCCACCTGGATGCGTGCCCTCAGCGCGGTGCACGGCGAAAAAGCCCTTCACCTCGGAAAGGATGCGGTCGAACGGACGCGTCTTGTAACCGCTTTCCGACTTTATGACGTTGCCGTGCATCGGATCGCACGACCAGACGACGGGATGGCCTTCGCGCTTCACGGCGCGCACGAGCTTGGGCAGGCCGTCTTCGACCTTGTCATGGCCATAACGGCTGATGAGCGTGATCCTTCCGGCTTCACGCGCCGGGTTCAGTTCATCGAGCAGTTTCAACAGCGCGTCCGGCTCAAGGCTGGGGCCGCACTTCATGCCAAGCGGATTACCGATGCCGCGTGCAAACTCGATATGAGCGCTGCCTTCAAACCGGGTGCGGTCGCCGATCCAGAGCATGTGCGCCGATGTTGCGTACCAGTCGCCCGTGAGCGAGTCCTGCCGGGTCATCGCCTGTTCGTAAGGCAGGAGCAGCCCTTCATGGCTGGTGTAAAAGCTGGTGCCCTGAAGCTGCGGGACGGTCGCAGGGTCGACGCCGCAGGCTTCCATGAAGTCGAGCGCTTCGCCGATCCGGTCAGCGGTCTCGGAAAACTTTTCGGCCCAAGGCGTGCGGCCCATGAAATCGAGCGTCCATTGGTGGACCTGACGAAGATTTGCGTATCCCCCGCCTGCAAACGCGCGCAGCAGGTTGAGCGTTGCGGCAGCCTGCGAATAGGCGCGAACCATGCGGGCCGGATCATTGCGGCGCTGCACGGGGTCGAAATCGATCCCGTTGATGTTGTCGCCGAGGTAACTCGGCAAGGTGACATCGCCTTGGGTTTCGGTTGGCGAGGAGCGCGGCTTGGCGAACTGACCAGCCATGCGCCCGACCTTCACAACCGGCCGCTTGCTGGCAAAGGTCATCACGACCGCCATCTGCAGGATCACCCGGAATGTGTCGCGAATGTTGTTGGGGTGAAATTCGGCAAAGCTTTCGGCGCAGTCACCGCCTTGGAGAAGAAACGCATGACCGTTCGCAACGTCCGCAAGGTCAGCCTTGAGCGCACGCGCCTCTCCCGCGAACACCAGCGGCGGATAAGCAGCAAGCGTCGCCTCAGCCTCGGCCAGTTCGGCGGGGTCCTCATAGTGCGGCAAATGCCGCGCCTCGTGCTCTTTCCAGCTTTCAGGCTTCCAGTTCTGGGCCACGGGTATTCTCGATTCTTCTCTAACGTCTGCGGGCGCGCGGACTAGGCGCGCTGGTTCTATATGTAAAGCCAAGAAGCGGTTTGCGACAACTTTGTTTCACGGCCTTGGCGATCGCTTTATCCGATCACGAAAGTTCTTATCTCCCGAAAGTCGGCACCGCGCGCACTGCCGGGGCTCCTGCATCGACCGGTTGTTGCGGCGCTGGCGGACCTTCGGCGAGTTCCTGACCTTCAGGAATGACTGCCAGCTTCAAGGGCGCGCCTTGGGAGAAGTAGCGATCCGCAAGAAACTGCATAATCTGCGGTGTCGTTTGCGAGTAATCGCTCAGAAGCGATCGCAGCAATTCGACACGGGCCGGGTCGCTGGTCGCCCCTTCGAGATTGTAGAGCCAGAACTGGTTCCCGGTCGAAGCGCGGCGGATACGCTGGCTGAGCGGCTCGGTCACGCGGTTGATCTCATCGGCGCTCGGCGGGCTCGCGGCCAAGTCGGCTGCGATCCGGTCGGCTTCAGCAAAGAACACGGGTACAAAGTCAGGCTCAAGCTGGGCAAGAGCCACGATCCGACCACCGCCCGAGATATCGGTCGGCCAGTCGGAAAAAACTTGCGGCGAATAGCTGGCGCCAGCCTGTTCGCGCAGGGCTTCGAGCATACGGTTGTTGAAGACCTGGATCAGGATTTCGAGTTGGCGTGCCTCTCGGATGCTCGCCATCCCGCCGCCGCTTGGCCATGCGACCACGGCGGCGGCCTGATTGGCATCGCCGCGGTGGGTCAGGACAGTCGGCGCATTCGACGCTTCGGGGAAGCCGGGAACGCGCGCTGCGACGACCGGGTCGATCGGCGCGCGCTCTGGCAGTGCGCCAAAGGTCACGCGCAGTTTCTCGATAATCGCGTCGCGGTCGAATTCGCCGAACACCAACACTTCGATCTGTCCCTGCTTCAGGAGCGGCTCCCAGACCTCGCGAAATCCCTCGGGCGTCACGCCTTCGAGCATTTCGGGAGTCGGTGTCGCAAAGCGCGGGTCGCTATCGGTCGAAATGTATTCGAGGTCACGGTTGAGTACCGCGCCGGGGCTCGTCGAATAGGTGTTATAGGCAAGCTCCGCTGCTGCCTTTGCGCGGATCACCGGATCAGCATCCCAGCGCGGCATGCCGAGCTTCGCTGCGAAAAGGTACAATTGGTCTGCAACGTCGTCAGACCGGGTCTGCGCGGTGAAGGTGAAGACCGCGTCGTCGATCCCAAAATCGAAGCCGAGCTTGCGGCCCGTTGCCAGACGGTCGATCTCGTTCTGGCCCAGTTCACCAAGGCCAGACCCGACCAGCGCCATTTGCCCGATGGGCGCATAGACCGCGCTCGCCTCGTCGAATGCGCGGTAGCCTGCGCCAAAGCGAACCTTGACCGTCACACGGCCAGGCTCGGCGTCGTTTGACCACAGGAGCGCGCGCACGCCATTGTCGAAATTGACCTGTTCAACCTCAAGGATCCCGAGCGGTCCAATCTCTGTGATCGCTCCGGGCTCACCGATTGGAGGAAGTTCGTCAAAGGAAATACTCTCGGCAGCGAGCCGGGCTCCTGAATCGACCAGCGCTTCGCTTGCCAGTGCCAGCTGCAATGCGCGTTCATCCGCCTCACCGATTGCCGGGGTCACATAAACCGAACGCACTACGTTGCCGCTGAAAAGGCCTCGCGTGCGCTCCTGAATTTCCTCCGGGTTCATCCGTGCTCGCATGCCGCGAAAAACGTCGAGCACCACTTGCGGGCTCGCGACGGTTTCGCGAATGTCAACGGCGTTGATGAGGTTGTCAGCCAGATCGCGGCCAGCCTGCACCGGGGCCTGCTCAACCGAATTCACGAACGCGACATCGAATTCAGCAGCCTCGCGGTCGATCTCTTCCTGCGTCGGCGGGTTTTCGATCGCATCGGCAATCACACCGCGCACGTCGGCCAGCGCCGCTCGCCAGTCTTCTGTCAACGGACGAAAGCTTACGAATGTCGCATCGCTCGAACGCGAGACATAGTCCTGCTGAACTTGCGCAAAGAGATATGAGCCCCCTGCCCGCGCGCGCGTTTCGAGCCGGCGATTGATGATCGACTGAGCAAGCGCGTCAAGCAAGCGGCCTTCGTTGTAGACGATCGTATCGTCCACTTTGCGCCAAGGACGCATGATTGCGTATGTGAAAGTGCGCGCAAGATCAGGTTCGACCGCGGCGCTAACTTCGCCAATCGGAAGCTCCGTTCCCGCCGCTATCGGGGCGCCCTCTGGCGGCAACGGGTCTCCGAAATCGGGCGCAACGCCTGCCTCGCCTGCGCCTTCCCAGTCCCCGAACCATTTCTCGACCAGCCCGGCGAGCACCATCGGATCGGCATCGCCTGCGACGACGATCACCGTCTTTTCAGGGCGATACCAGCGATCGTAGAATGACCGGACGCTGTCGCCGCGCGCAGCCTCAAGCGTTTCGACCGTGCCGATAGGATTGCGCGTGGCAAGCCTTTGCCGTGCAAAGAAGGTGCGGCGGGTGATGTCGCCCACGCGTTCTGCAGCGCCGCCGCGCTCGCGCTTTTCAGCGAGCACAATAGGAAGTTCTGCCGCGACATTCGCGTCGTTAAGCACCGGCTCGCGGATCATGCCGGAAAGCAGCTTGAAACTTTCGTCCAGCTTGGCGCGATTGATGTCGGGAATGTCGAGCTTGTATGCAGTGTGCGTCGGGCTCGTTTCGGCATTGGCATCAGCGCCGAACGTGGCGCCCAGGCGCTGCCAGGCGGCAATAGCCTCAGCTTGCCCGAGATATTTGCTCTCCCGGAAAAGCAGGTGTTCGAGAAGGTGGGCAAAGCCTTGTTCGCTGTCGGTTTCGTGAAGAGAGCCGGCGTCCACGCGAACCCGGATCGCAATCTGGCGCGGCGGTACGCCATTGCGCCTAACCGCGTAGCGTAGGCCATTATCCATGACGCCCCAGTACCATTCCTCGTCGACGGGAACGTTGCTGTCTTCGTAGAGCCAGGGCCCTTCGTTGTCGGACTGAAGTGCCTGCGGAGCGGGAATTTCCGGCTCTGCAGGCGCCTCCTGCGCATAGAGCGGCGCAGCAACGGCGGTAGGAACAGCGATCAGGGAAACGGCAGCAAGCGCCCGGACAAACTTCTTCATGACTACTCTATAGGGATGCGACGGGTGAAGGACCAGTGAATGTGACCAAACTATCGCTTGCTTGTAGCGGAGCGCAGCTGAGCCTATTTAACGGTCATGTTCATCGAAACCGAAACCACACCGAACCCTTCGAGCCTCAAGTTCCTGCCCGGGCGCACCGTCATGCCTTCTGGTACGCGCGAATTCGCCTCTCCCGAGGCTGCCGAAGCGAGCCCGCTGGCCCAGGCGATTTTCGACACGGGTGAGGTCGTGAATGTCTTTTACGGCTGGGACTTCGTGACCGTCACAGCTGCGCCGGGCGTCGACTGGAGCGCATTGAAGCCACAGGTTCACGCGATCCTCCTCGACCACTTTGTCTCCGAAGCGCCCCTGTTCACCGGCGGCAGTGCAGATGGAATTACGGTTCCGCCCGAAGAGACACAGATGGCGGTCGAGGATCGCGAAGAAGATGCCGAGATCATCGCCTCGATCAACGAGCTTCTTGAAACCCGTATTCGTCCCGCAGTTGCCGGAGACGGAGGCGACATTGCCTATCGCGGTTTTTCTGACGGCGTCGTCTATCTGACGCTGCAAGGCGCCTGTGCTGGCTGCCCTTCAAGCACAGCGACGCTCAAGCACGGCATCGAAAGTCTCTTGAAACATTATGTGCCCGAAGTCGTTGAAGTGAGAGCCGCCTAAACTCTCAAGCTTCAAGGACACTCATGCCTACTCAATATCACGACAACGTCTTGTCCGCCGACGTCCTCGGCCAGCTTTTCAACGACGCGCGCACCTATAATGGCTGGCTCGACAAGCCGGTATCGGATGCCCAGCTCAAGGTCATCTGGGACCTTATGAAGATGGCTCCGACCTCGGCTAATATGCAGCCTGTGCGGATCGTCTGGGTTAAAAGCCAGGAAGAGAAGGACCGCCTTGCCGGTCTTGCTTCGGAAGGCAACCGCGACAAGATCAAGGCAGCACCTGTTACCGCGATCATCGGCTACGACATCGACTTTCACGAGGAGCTGCCATGGCTCTTCCCGCATGCCGATGCAAAGAGCTGGTTCGAAGGTGACGAAGAAGGCCGCAAGGAAGGCGCGTTTCGCAACTCCTCGCTTCAGGGCGCATATCTGATCCTCGCAGCGCGCGCCGTGGGCCTCGATTGCGGTCCCATGTCGGGCTTCGATGCGGACAAGGTCAACGACGCGTATTTCGCAGACAGCCCTCGTCACCGGGTGAATTTCCTTTGCTCGATCGGCTATGGCGATCCGGACAGCATTTTCGACCGCTCGCCGCGCCCGGACTTCGACAAGTTCAACCAGATCGTGTAATTTTGAGCTGAACGGCTTGCAGCGCGGCTCGCCCTGAGGCAGGGCGAGGCCGCATGCAGGATCCCTCGCGCACACTTGCTATTGAGACCGCCAGCGAGGCGTGTTCGATCGCGCTCTATGAGGGCGGTGAGCTGATTGCGCACGATCACCGCGTGCTGGGCCGTGGCCACGCCGAGCGCCTCATTCCAATGATCGAAGCATTGCCCGATCACGGGCGTGCGTCACGCATCCTGGTGTCCCTTGGTCCCGGCAGTTTCACCGGCGTCAGGATCGGCATCGCCGCCGCAAGGGCGCTAGGATTTGCTTGGGGTGCCGACGTCTATGGCTACCCCACCCTTGCCCTTGTTGCAGCGCACGCCGTGCAGGATACAGACAATCCGGTCACTGTGTGCATGAATGGCGGGCACGGCGAATGGTTCGTTGCCGACTTTTCGAAAGAGGCAATGGGAGGCGTCCGCTCGCTAACTCCGCAGCAAGCGAGCGAGCGCGGGGCAAGACCGTCGATTGCCGGCAATCGCGCCGAAGAATTTGCCGCTCTTCTTGATAATGAGCACACTGCGCTCAACCTTTTGCCTGATGCGCGCAATGTTCATCTGTTGCCGGACAACTGGCTCACATCCGATCTCACGCCGATCTATGGCCGCGCGCCTGACGCCAAACCGCAAAAGCAGGCTGCGCCGTGACGCCCTGCCCTCACACGATCGCTCGAATCATGACGATCATGGAGGCAGCGTTTGACCCGGTTTACGGAGAAGCGTGGAACCGTCGCCAGGTGAGCGACGCGCTCGCAATGCCTTCGACACATGCTCTGGTGCTCGACAGTGACGGCGATCCAATCGAGAGCGGGCCGTGCGGTCAGGCGAAGCAGCACCCGGCCGGCTTTGTGCTCACTCGCTTCGCTGCCGATGAGGAGGAATTGCTGCTCATCGCGGTGACGCCCGAAATGAGGGGTCGCGGCCTTGGCGAGAAATTGATGCAGCATTTCTTCGACATGGCGAAGTCCAGGGGTGTGAACCGCATCTTCCTCGAAATGCGGCGCGGCAACCCCGCAGTCCACCTTTATCAGAAGGTCGGTTTCGAACCGATCGGCCAGCGCCGTAACTATTACCGGCTTTCAAATGGTGAACGAGTTGACGCGATTACTTTCGGTCGGTCGCTCTAAAGCATTGGCATTGGTCCAATAAGCATTGAAATCCACCCATTAAGGTGACAATTCGTCAGAGCGCGTCTTGCAAAGACTGTCTTCCTGCGCCATGCGCTTGTGATCGGAAAAATCCGAATGACAAGAAAAACGAGGAACTTATGCAAGACCTGGACATGGAGATGAAAGAGACTCTGATAACTCTGACCAGCGACATCGTCGCTGCTCACCTGAGTAACAACAACGTAGACGTCGATGCCGTACCCGGACTGATTACCAATGTTTATGGTGCTTTGTCTGGCCTTGGTACAGAAAGCGTCGTCGAAGAAGAGCGGCCAGAACCTGCCGTTTCCATTCGCGCGTCGGTAAAACCGGACTACATCGTCTGCCTCGAAGACGGCAAGAAGCTGAAGATGCTGAAGCGCTATCTTCGCACCAATTTCGACATGACGCCCGAAGAGTATCGGGCACGCTGGGGACTTCCTTCGGATTATCCGATGGTTGCGCCCAACTACGCCGAAAAGCGCCGCGATCTCGCCAAGAAGATCGGCCTCGGCCGCAAGCCTGGCACCGGGCGCGGTCGCCGAAAGACCAAGTAAGCCAGAAGGCAGCGCGTGCTTCCGGGTCGCAATCGCGCCACGCCTTTCCGTAAGTACCTGTCCCCCGTTTGACCGATCAAGCGGGGGACTTTGCTTTTCTGCCAACTTGAGCAATCTGCCCTCGCCCGGTAAGGCTGGATGAGATGACTTGTCGGCCCCGCCCGACGCCGCGCCAAGGAACACCCGCTTGAGCCAGAAAATCGATCTTGAACAATTGTGCGCCGAGAAGGGCCTGCGCATCACCGAACAGCGCCGCGTGATAGCCAAGGTGCTGTCGGACAGTGACGATCATCCCGACGTCGAATTGCTTCACCAGCGCGCATCGGCGATCGACAGCAAGATTTCGATCGCGACGGTATATCGCACGGTGCGTCTGTTCGAAGAAGCCGGCATTCTCGACCGCCACGATTTCGGCGATGGCCGCTCGCGCTATGAGCCCGTTCCCGAAGCGCATCACGATCACCTTATCGATGTCGAAACCGGCGCGGTTGTCGAATTCGTCGACCCCGAAGTCGAGGCTCTTCAGCGCCAGATTGCCGAGAAGCTTGGCTATCGTCTCGTCGATCACCGGATGGAGCTTTACGGCGTCCGGCTCTCTCGCGAAGACTGATCCAGCGCCATGACAAAGGACGCTGCCTTCACCGGCACGGACGCCCCGACCGAGGACAAGGCGTGGGCGCTGAGAGTTGCGGCTGCGCGCGGCGAGACGACTCCCATTTCGTTCATGGGCTGGCTGCGTATCGTGATGCGATCGCTTATGCTCTTCGCGCTCATCTTGGTGATGGTGCCGCTGCATTATCTTTTTCGGACGGTCGCATACGGTTCTCCTTTTCCGATGTGGTTCCTTCGCTTCGCCGCGCGTATCTCAGGCGCGAAGGTCAAGATCCAGGGCACCCACCTCAAGCGCGACGTCTTCTACATCGCCAACCATATTTCCTGGATTGACATCCTGAGCCTTTCGGGCGCTTGCGGCACCGCATTTGTCGCCAAGGCCGAGCTCGCCAAGGCGCCACTCGTCGGTTGGCTCGCGAACATGAACCGCACCGTCTATGTGAAGCGCGAACATCGCATGGGCGTTGCCGCGCAGATCAATGCATTAAAGGAAGCGCTTGCGGATAACTGGTCGGTGACCGTCTTCCCCGAAGGCACCACGACCGACGGGCAATCGCTGCTGCCGTTCAAGACAAGCATGCTCTCGGTCCTCGAACCGCCGCCGCCCGGCGTGCTGGTACAGCCGGTCCTGCTCGATTACGGCCCTGTCGCGGAATGGATCGGTTGGATCGGCGAGGAAGGCGGGCTCAACAATGCCAAGCGCGTTCTCGCTCGCAAGGGCACTTTCGACATGCGGATCGTATTCCTCGAGCCGTTCAGCCCGGCCGACTTCGTGGGTCGCAAGGCGATCAGCGTCGAGGCGCGTCGCCGGATTGAGGAAGCTCTGCTTGAGGCGCTGGGAAAGCCGCTGCGTGATTTCGCGCACGACGTCCCGCCTGTGCGCTATTCAGCGGTCAAGGATGACCCGGTTCCCGACGAGACTGCGGCATGAATTAGGTTAGAGGCCAGCCCTCACCAACCAATCGTGGAACAGGCGGACGGGCCGCATCTCAAGCGCGGTCGGCTTGCACACGAACCAGTAGCTGTACGGGCTCTGCACATCCGGGCCGCCCAGATTGGTCAGCCGGTTGTCGGCTGCGCGCCGCAGGTGGTCGTCATGCATGATCGCGATCCCCAGTCCCTGAGCCGCCGCCTCAAGCATCAGCGCCCCTGAATCGTAATGGTCGATCGCAGCAGGCTCGACGTCTTCGAGATCGTTTGCCTTTCGCCACGCGACGAAGCTTTCGGGCAGCTCGTTGTGGATGAGGAAGGTCTGCTTCTCCATGTTCGACTGCGTCACGTTGTCGCCCATCGCGCCCGCCAACTCCTTCGAACAGATCGCGTGGACGAGGTTGTGGTCGAGCCTTACCGCGTGAAGCCCGCTCGCAGGGCCGCGCGACAGGATGATCGCTGCATCCAGCGTGTCGCCTACCCGGTCTTCGAGGTGCGGCGCGGTGTCGATGTCGATGTGAAGCAGCGGGTGACGTTTGCGAAGTTCGCCCAGTCGCGGGAACAGCCGTTGGCTTCCGAACATTGGCAGCACGCCCAGGCGCAGGCGCAGCAACGATATGTTGTCCGACTGGCTCTCAACCGCGCGGGTCAGCGATTCCAGATGCGGGTTGACCGCTTCGTAAAAGGCCTGCCCCTCATCGGTCAGCTGCATCGACTGGCGGGCTCTGGTGAAAAGCTTCTTGCCGACGAATTCTTCAAGGTTTGAAATGCGCCGCGAGAGTGCAGAGGGGCTCAGGCCGATCTCTTCCGCCGCCGCGCGCGCCGATCCCAGACGCACGGTGCGCATGAAGGCTTCGAGAGCTCGCAGAGGAGGTAGGCGGCGTGATGGCATAATGGGTGGCTCCTGTTTGCCACTAGATACGCTGCTGCGCCGCAATGGATGCACAAAATCGAAGCCTACGTGCGAATATCGCCCGCCGAGTGCGATTATTGCACCTCCTGCATCTCACCTTCTGGCTGTGGTGCGTGGAGGCGCAGGCGTTTGACGTGGGTTTCATCGCCCGCCGTCACCTCGATCCTCCAGCCGCTCGAATGGTCGAGCATCGTGCCCACCGGAGGCACCTGCTCGGCGAGGACGAACGCAAGCCCGCCCAACGTGTCGACCGCTTCGGATACCTCGGCCAGACGCGGGTCGACCTGTTCGCCCACGTCCTCAAGCTCGGCCCGCGCATCGCAATCCCACATGCCTTCGCCAATCGGCACGATCAACGCTTCGGGCGTCTCGTCGTGCTCGTCCTCGATCTCGCCCACGATCTCTTCGACGAGGTCTTCGATCGTGATGAGGCCATCGGTCCCGCTGAACTCGTCGAGTACGATTGCCAAGTGCACCCGGCGCGCGCGCATGTCGGCCAGCACGTCCAGCGCGCCGCGAGCCTGCGGCACATAGAGCGGCTGACGCATCAGCACCGTCCAGTCGCGCGGGGGTGTCTTGCCCTTGGCGAGGAAAGCGAAGACGTCCTTGATGTGGATCATGCCGATCACGTCATCCAATGTCTCGCGGTAGACCGGCATGCGCGAATGGCCGTGTTGCGAGAATTGGGCGACCAGATCGTCCCAACCGATCGAGGCTTCGACGGCAACGATCTCGCCGCGGGGTACGGCGACATCGTCGGCATCGTGCTCGGAGAAGTGGAGCAGGTTGCGCAGCATCTGCCGCTCAACCGGCGAGAGATCGCCGTTGCCGTTCCCGTTCTCGTCATGCGCGGTGTCGTCGTTTTCGCCCTCGTGCTCGTCGATCTTCTCTTCGAGCTGCGCGCGAAGCGAGCGATCGCCGTCGCCGCCGCCGACCATTTTCTTGAGGAGGGGCCAAAGCCCGCTCGTACTCTCCGCGTCTCCCGCGGTGGGACTACTGGAATCGGGCATGGCCCTTTGCTGATTACTCCTGGTGTCAGTCTGCATCGTTATATGGGTCAGCAATCCCCATTATTGCAAGGGCTGACCGCTCCAGATCTTCCATGACCTGCGCTTGCTCGTCGCAATGGACGTGATCGTGGCCTGCAAGATGGAGCAATCCGTGCACTATCAGGTGTGCGCCGTGATGATCGAGCGGGATGTCTTTCTCACCCGCCTCACGCGCGCAAGTCTCGTGAGCGAGCGCGATATCGCCCAGCATCGCAGGGGGGCCGTCTTCGCCAAGACCTTCGAGTTCAGCTCGCTCCATCATCGGGAAGCTGAGCACATTGGTAGGCTTGTCGCGCCCGCGCCATTCGCGGTTCAGCGCGTGCACTTCGCTGTCGCTGGTGAACAGGATGCTGACCGAAAGGCGATCATTGGCAAGCGCTGGTTCTGCCCGCGCCGCCGCGTCTGCGGCCCGCTGAGCGAGCGCTTCCCACTCGCCCTCTGGCCAGTCTTCGAGGTCGATTTCAAGCTCCAAGCGAAACCTCGCAATTTGAGTGCCTTAGCCGAGAAGTGGACCGCATGTTACACGGTCCAGCGGCAAAAACCGCCGCTGCCCGCGCATGGCTAGAATTGGCGCGAATTATGGGAGAGGTACGCTGGGTCACAAGCCGTCCTTTAACGGGAAAGGAAGATCGTAGGAAAGCGCGGAATGTGAATGTCGGGTGCTGGGTGGGAACCGGAATGTCCGGTATCAGAGTTTTGGACAGTCAGGAAAGACGCAGGTTTGCCATAATGCGAATATCAGCTTCCGAGCTTAGCCGCCGACGTTTGAGGAAGTATTTGAGTTGAGCCTCTAACAATTCCGGCTGCACTCTTTGCTTCAATATCCGCGGACGATCAAAAGCCTCGCTATCTTCATCGCCCCGCTTGACGGCCTTCGAGCTCTGATGCGCGCATCTGCTCGAAATCGAGCCTTTGCCTCAGTGGAAAAGTGCCCAGTGCCCTGAATTCCTTGGTATCGCTCGCGTCGTAGATCGCCAGTTGGCTCGCTATCTGAACCAGAAGCAACAGCCCTCTGTCGGTATTCAGCTCCAACGCGTCGTACCATTGCCCGTCGATCCTAATCTTCGCATTCCGGCGGATTGGTAATCCGGCCATGCTGCGCCGCAGTGCCTTGCATACACGGGCTGCCAAGGAGAGGATAACTTGCTGTTGTTCAGTGAGCGGCCTTGGTGGGAAAAGTGTGGCGCCACCTTTTGACCCTCTCGGTTCACTCTCCTTGAAGTCGGGATGCCGTCTCAAGGCTTGTTTGATTTGCTCCGCCTGCTCGTCGACAAGGCGAACTTCCGCGCGGGCCAAGAGCGCTTGCCCTGCCAGCTTGAACAATGCGGACGACCCGCCTGCATCTCGGAAAAAGCGTTGGTCGAGTTCGTTGAGGCTCGCCTCGACCTGATCGAGCTCATCGGCGCTCCACGCCGTCACGTCATGCTCAAGAAATCGCTCTAGTAAGTCGGGCGGGGACGTCATCACGATTGCAGCCTGCTCGAAGATGTCGGTGAACGCGTTGACGGGAAGGCACGCGAAGCCAGCTTTGCAAGCGTCGATCTCTTCGGCCATCAGGCGCGTATTTTGAAAATACTGCATGTGCCCACCATTCGTCACTTCGCCTGCGTAAGTATCGAGCGCACAGAACCAGCGCGCAGCCGGAGGCAGATCGCTCCACTCGTAAGGGCCATTTTCGACTAGCTTGCTGCAGTAGCGCCCCAGCCAATCAAGCGGAGCGTGTTCGTCCGCTGTTGACGCGGATGTAGGCAGGAAGATTGGAAGCTGATCGTTCATCATGGCGCTTTAGACGTGACCCGCTTTATAATTGGTGGATGCAACCAGCCTACGATCGGCAGCTGTGCCTTCGAGGAGCATTGAGGTATCTGCCTCAAGTGGATTTTTCGGCACTGCCCTTCGGTGCCGTTCTTGCTGATGCAAGTAAATCATCCGGTTTGACCGCAGTCTATGACATGACTGGGCAACCTAAACTGCTTCCGCTTTTGGGAGGCAAAGTGCTTCGCGTTTATGACCGACATTGGGGTCGTCATCAGCCTGTCCGCTTCAGGCCGGCAACGCTCCGATCCAGCCGCCCTAGCCCTGCCCTTCATAAGCCTCGACGATGCGCCCCACAATTGGATGGCGCACGACGTCGGCGGCGGTGAAGCGGATTGTGCCGAAACCGTCGACGCCTTCCAGTTTCTCCACCGCATCAGCAAGCCCGCTCATGCGGTCGCCGCCGGGGATATCGACCTGGCGCGGGTCGCCGCAGACTACCATCCGGCTGTTCTGGCCAAAGCGGGTGAGGAACATCTTCATCTGCTCGCGCGTGGTGTTCTGCGCCTCGTCGAGGATGACGAATGCATCGGCAAGCGTACGCCCGCGCATGAACGCAATCGGTGCAATCTCGATCTCGCCCGACGCAATGCGCCGCTCCACCTGTTCGGGCGGCATGCAGTCATACAGGGCATCGTAGAGCGGGCGCAGATAGGGATCGACCTTGTCCTTCATGTCGCCGGGCAGAAAGCCGAGCTTCTCACCCGCCTCCACCGCCGGGCGAGAAAGGATCAGGCGCTGGACGCTGCCCGACATAAGCTGCGCAACCGCCTGCGCCACCGCGAGATAGGTCTTGCCGGTCCCCGCAGGCCCAAGCGCGAAGATGATGTCGTCGCGCACCAGGCTGCGCATATAGGTGATCTGCGTCGCAGAGCGCGGGACGATGGTCTTGCGCCGCGTGCGGATCATGATCGGCGCTTCTTCTTGTCCGCCGCTGATGATCCCTTCAAGCGTCGGCTCGTTCGACATGGCGATCAGCGATTCAATCGCCCCGCTGTCAAGGTCCTGACCCAGCGCCAGCCGGTCATACATCGTGGTCAGCGTCTCACGCGCGCGCGCAACGGCGTCTTCAGGCCCCTCGATCATGATCTGATCGCCGCGCGCGTGGATGTACACACCCAGCCGATTTTCGACCTGCACCAGATTTGCATCGAACTCGCCGAAAAGCGGCCCAAGCAGCGACTGATTTTCGAAAGAGACTTCCGCTCGCGCCTGACCGTGACCGATAGGCGCATTCTTGCGCGTCTTTGGATTGATGGCTTCGGGTACGACCGAAGGATCGATGGTGCCAGGCGGCTTGCGAGTTGGTCTGCGGCCCATGTCTTGCTGCACTGCTCTCCTGTGCGTGTGTTTCCGAGTCGGAAAGGTAAGCGCGTTGCGAGGCAAAGCAAGCGCAGCCCGCATCCAAGGCTGGGGAAAGTCACGCCCCCGACATGGCGTCACACAGGTGACATACCGGCGACAGGCAGCGCTGGATCAGGCGCGCACGAGCCCTTCGAGCGAGTTGGGACCGGCTTCGACAAGATCGACTTCGACCATGTCGCCAATCTCGGCCTCGCCTTCAAACCATACGCTGGTAAGCCACGGCGATTTGCCGAGCCATTGGCCGGGATGCTTGCCCTTGCGCTCGACGAGTACCGTGCAGGTCTTGCCGACAAGTCCCTCGTTAAAGGCAAGCTGGTCGCGGTTGAGCCGGGCCTGAAGGCGCTGGAGGCGCTCGTCCATCACCTCCTTGGCGATCTGACCCTCCATGGTCGCAGCGGGCGTGCCGGGGCGCGGCGAGTATTTGAAGCTGAAGGCCTGCGAATAGCGCACTTCGTCGACGAGCTTGAGCGTGTCTTCGAATTCCGCCTCGGTCTCGCCGGGGAAGCCGACGATGAAATCGCCGGACAGCGCAATATCGGGGCGCACTTCGCGGAAGCGTTCAAGCAGCTTGAGATAGCTTTCGGCGGTGTGCGAACGGTTCATGGCTTTCAGCACACGGTCATTGCCCGATTGCACGGGCAAGTGGAGGTACGGCATCAGCTTATCGCAGGTGCCATGCGCCTCGATCAACGCGTCATCCATGTCGTTGGGATGACTGGTTGTGTAGCGAATACGCTCAAGCCCATCGAGATCGGCAAGCGCATGGATCAGCTGGCCAAGCCCCGCTTTGCGACCCTTCTCATCCTCACCGCTCCACGCATTGACGTTCTGTCCAAGCAGCGTGATTTCACGCGCGCCCGCTTCGATCAATTTGCGAGCTTCGTCGATCAAGTCACTGTAGGGACGAGATATTTCTGCCCCGCGCGTGTAGGGCACGACGCAATAGGTGCAGAACTTGTCGCACCCTTCCTGCACCGTCAGGAACGCGGTGGGCGAACGCCGCCTGCGCCCCGGCAGGCTATCGAATTTCGCGATCGCGGGCATGTCGGTGTCGGTCGCGCGCTCACCCGCAACCGCCTTGTCAAGCATATCGGGCAGGCGGTGATAGGCCTGCGGACCGACCACCATGCTCACCGCCGGAGCGCGCGTCATGATCTCCTCGCCCTCGGCCTGAGCGACGCAGCCAGCAACCGCGATCACCGGCGCCTTTTCCTGCGTCTTGCCTTTGGTCAGGCGGCCAATGTCGGAATAGATCTTCTCCGCCGCCTTCTCGCGGATATGACAGGTGTTGAGGACGACCAGATCGGCATCCTCACCCTCAGGCGCGAGGCTCAGGCCCTTCTCGGCCAGAAGCTCGCCCATACGCTCGCCATCATAGACGTTCATCTGACAGCCGAAGGACTTGACCCGGTAGGTCTTTGGCCCGTTCTGGGGAGGGGTTTGCGGTTTCATGATGGCAGAACGTCTATATTCTTTCTGTCGAACAATTCAATTCAGCTAACTAGCCCACAAGTTTTCCACATATAGAATCCTTAAATTCCGGGATTCGATGAACTCCCATGGGAGTTATCCACAGCGTGAGAATAGACATTTGACAAACAACCATTGCGCTGAGCCAGCAAAAAGCAAAGAATCTCAACGACTCCCACCGCGGATATGGAAAAATTGTTATTTTTCAGATAGTTGAACGAGCGTCTGCGGGGTTGCAGCGAGTCAACAGATATTTTTCGATTTTATTGCAACTGTTTACTTGCGTTGGATTCGAAAATCGGCGCAAATAAGCCAGTTCTGCGGATTCAAACGTAGGACAGAAGAGGGAAGCTGGCGCGGCCTTTGTACGGAACCTGGCTCCGGTCCAAACAGAGCTAGGGCACCACTTCCCTCTTCGACCTTTAATAAGCCACAGAATTAGCGTCTGCGCTATCTGTTTTTTGGCCAATTTGGCTATTTTTATCCAACCGTCGCCTTTACGATCTTGCCCGGCTGTGCGGGCGGCTCGCCTTTGGGCAGGGCGTCGATGTGTTCCATGCCCTCTTCGACCTGACCCCAGACGGTGTACTGGCCGTCAAGGAATTCGGCATCGTCGAAGCAGATGAAGAACTGCGAGTTGGCGCTGTCGGGAACCTGGGTGCGGGCCATCGAGCAGGTGCCGCGCGTGTGCGGTTCGCTGTTGAACTCGGCCTTCAGGTCAGGCTTGTCGCTGCCACCCATGCCGGTGCCGGTCGGATCGCCGCCCTGCGCCATGAAGCCGGGGATCACGCGGTGGAAAACCACGCCGTCATAGAAGCCTTCGCCAGCGAGCGTGGTGATGCGCTCAACATGGCCGGGGGCAAGGTCTGCGCGCAGCTTGATGACGACGTCCTTTGCTTCGCCGTCGCCGGTGTCGAGGGTGAAAGTAAGCTTTTCGGCCATTTGTCAGAATCTCCTGATTGATTTGCCCGTGCGCCTACCGGTTTTGGCCCGCCATGTCACCCGTGTGGGTTCGCACCGGTAAGCGGTTGCTTTTCGATGCGCCGCATCTAAACCCCGTCCCATGGTCGATCCCGCAGCCCTTGATGACGAAGTGCTGCCCGCCGAGGCGGAAGAGGAAGAGGTGCGCCCTGACGACCGGATCGACGATGAGCGCCACGATGAGGAAAACCGGCTGAAACCGGAATATGTGCGCGAGGTCGAAGTAGCGCTGGAGGCAGGCGATACGGGCGCGGTTTATGACCTCGTCGAACCGCTGCATCCCGCCGATATTGCCGACTTGCTCGAACTGTTCGACCGCGACGATCGCGCGATACTCGCCGCCTCGATCACCGACCTGATGAGCGCGGAAGTGATCGCGGAGCTGAACGATCACGTTCGCGAGCTGATGATGGAGGCGCTCGCCCCCGAAGATGTCGCCGCCATTACCGAACAGCTGGAGACCGACGACGCGGTCCAGCTGCTCGAAGACCTCGACGAGAAGGACCAGAAGGCGATCATCGCCGAGCTGGAGCCGGAAACGCAGGCCGCGGTCAATTCCGCGCTCGCCTATCCGGAGGAAACCGCCGGACGTCTGATGAACCGCACCGTGATGGCGGTTCCCGAGCACCTGACCGTCGGCGACCTCATCGACTATCTGCGCGAAGAAGGCGATCTCAATCACGATTTCTTCGAGGTCTTCATTGTCGATGCAGCCTTCCATCCGGTGGGCACCTGCGCGCTCAACTGGATTTTGACGACGCCGCGAAACGTCAAGCTGACCGACGTGATGAAGCGCGACCAGACCCTGATCCCTGTCGATATGGATCAGGAAGAGGTCGCGCTGATGTTCCAGAAATACGCGCTGATCTCGGCCGCCGTGGTCGATGAAAGCGGGCGGCTGGTCGGACAGATGACGGTCGACGACATCGTCCACATCATTTCAGAGGAAGCGGGCGAGGACGCTCTGCTTTTGTCGGGTGCAGGCGATGGCGACATCAACGAGCCGATCCGCGAGGCCTATTCAAGCCGCGTTCGCTGGCTTGTCGCGAACCTCGGGACTGCCGTGGTAGCCTCCGCAATCATCGCGTTTTTCGGTGCGGCGATTGAGAAGCTCGTAGCGCTGGCCGTGCTCATGCCGATTGTCGCCAGCATTGGCGGCAATGCAGGAACACAGACCATGGCTGTGGCGGTGCGCGCGATTGCGACCAACCAGCTGACCCGCGCGAATACTTGGAAGATCGTGGGCCGCGAACTTCGCGTGGCGATCCTCAACGGCTTCACGGTTGCGGTGCTGATCGGGATCGCAGCTGGCATTCTGTTCGGCTGGCCTATGGGTGTCGTCATCGCCCTTGCCATGGTGATCAATATCGCGATCTCGGGGCTTGCTGGCGTGCTGGTGCCCGTAGCGTTCGAACGCATGGGTCAGGACCCGGCGGTTGCATCCAGCGTGTTCGTGACGATGATCACCGATTCGATGGGCTTTTTCGCCTTCCTCGGCCTTGCGGTCGCGGCGGGTCTTGCGCCGCTCTAGCGCGCCCTACTTGATCGCAAGCGGATTGATAACCGCCTGCACCGAACCGGCGAAACGCGGCTGACCGAGCACGAAGAAGAATTCGTAAGTCTCATCCGCCGCGAGCGGTCCGGTGTTCATCGTCTCGAGAATGTAAATGCCGTGATCGACCAGCAGCGCGGCGTGGACCGGGAAAACATTGCCGTCCTCGAAACTCATCGTTTCCAGCGCCGCGCTGTCCGCACCGACAGCCACAACCCCCAAGCTGGCGAGGTATTCCGCGCCATCCTCGTTGATGCCGGGTTGCTGAGCGATAAAGACCTCGGGGTCTTCCTCTGCCATCGACAGCCAACCAGAGTGCAACAGCACGACATCGCCCGCCCTGATCTCAATCCCTTGCGCCTCGGCTGCGGCGGCGATTTCCTCGCGGCCGAAACTCGCCATCGGCTCCAGCCTTTCGGTGCCGAAATGTTTCGCCATGTCGATCAGCACGCCGCGCGTCGCGATGGGCGGGATCTGGTCGGTGCCGAACTTGGTCAAGCCATTGGGTGTGAGGAATTCCTCAGCCCGAACGCCGCCATAATGGACCCCGTCGCGCCCGATATGGCCGAGCCCGTCGATCTGGCTGCCGATCCCGACATGCGTGACAAGGCGATCGTCATGGCCGGTCACACGGTTTGCGCCCATCGCTTCGCCAGCAGCGAAGGTTTCAATGGAAAAGCTGCGCCCGGGGTAAGGCACGCTGTCTGGCCCGGTGACCACGCCGAGCGGGTAGACCTTGCCTTCTGTCACAAGTCCTGCGGCGTTCGCTGTCATCGCCTCGGTGATGGTGCTCGCCATGCCATAATCGGGATGCGGTTCGCCGGGAGTAAGGTCCGCCTCGCTCGTCTGGTCGCCAGCTGCTCCCGAACACGCGGTCAGCGCCGCCAGCGCGCCCGCCAAGAGTGCAGTTTTCGCACCGTTCGCCATCGAAATTCCCCCTGTTTTCCACCTTGAGACGGTTCAAAAACCGCGCCTGACCCGCCATATGAATACACATGCCTCTCCACCTGACCAAGATCGCGTTTGGCGCGCAGAGCTATACCGACATCGAAAGCTGGTACGCCGGTCGCCGCAGCCCGCATCTGACGACCAAGTATCGCCCGACCAAGTGGGAACAGTGCATCGGCGGATCGCTTTACTGGATTCACCAGCACAGCATCGTCGCGCGTTCGGAAATCCTGGGCTTTTCGCAGACTGATAGCGGGCGCTGGCTGATCGAATTGAAGTCGGAACTCGTCCGCGTCGATCCGGTGCCCAAGCGCGCCCACCAAGGCTGGCGCTATCTCAAGATCAAGCCTCCGCGCGACCTTGCTCCGGGGGAGGATATCGGCGACGCGCTGCCCGGAAAGCTGGCGGCGAAACTGGAAAAGCTGGGGCTGGTCTAGGTCAGGGCCGTTTACGTCAGCGGAGGCGCGCCGAGGTAGATCCACAGCGCAATGCCTGCCGCCACGGCGAATGCGCCTGATGCGCGGCCCCATCGCGTAGGCGAATTGTCCTTCACCATCAGCTTCTTCTCGCCCTTGCCGCCAATCATCGCGCCTATGAGGTTTTCGGCCCGCACCGCTCCGTAAACGCCGATCGCGGTGATGTGCAGGCCGATCATTCCGGCCACCACCCACCAGAACCATTCATGCGTTTCGGTGATCGTGTCGGCAGTCCCCACGCCCACGAGAGGGTTCAGCGGCCCCGTTGCTCCGTCATACGGATCGCCCGCGAACAGCCCCATCGTGACCTGCGCCAGCGTAAAGCCGATCAAGCCGAGCACTGCGAGAGCGGCGAGCGGGCTATGACCCTTGTTCGCCTTTTCGTCATAGCCGCCGCGCAGATAGTTGATGATCTTGCCGGGACCTTTGAGGAAGTTTCGAAACCGCGCCGTGTCGGTGCCGACAAAGCCCCAGATGATGCGGAACAGCAGTACCGCGAGCAGCACATGGCCCAGCCTAATATGCCAGCCCCATTCGGAATTTTCGGCTGTCAGCCACATCGCCGGGACCAGCACGGCCAGCGACCAGTGGGTCAGCCTCACCGGCAAGTCCCAGATGCGAACGGGCTGAGTGGGTTCGGCCATGCGCTGTGCGCCCTATCGGTGGATCAATCGTCGTCCTTGCGGAACTTGTCGTGGCAGGCCTTGCAACCGTTCGAGCCGAGATTGCCGACCTGCGCGCCAACCGCTTCGGGATCGCCGGTTGCAGCAGCAGCCATCATTTCCTCGCTCTTGGCGATAGCAGTTTGGATCGCCTCGGAAAAACCATCGGGATCTTCCCAGATCACGGCAAGCGCTTCGGTGTCGTAGCCTGCTTCCATGCTCGTGCCTTCGGGGAACAGATCAGGCAGACGTTGAAGCCGGGTGTTGATGTCAGCGGCAGCCGGTTCGATCACCGCGAAATCGGGCGCATCGGTTTCGAGCTGTTCGCGGATCGCCTTGAAGCTGTCGCCGATAGCTTCGAAATTGTCCTGACGCTCGGCAATCTCGGCAGGTGCATCGCCAGCAGGCTCGGGCGCTTCAGCGTCGGTGGTCTCGCCGCCGCATGCGGCGAGCAGCGCGGCAAGCGGGGTCGCCGCGATCAGTCGGAGGGTAGAAATGCGGGTCATAGAGTCACGTCCTTGATGTGAGAATGGCAGGCGCTGTTTGATCCCGGCGACAATCCTACAGAATGAGGCCTTGCGCGCAAACGCCCAATTTCGCGGGCGCTTTTTGGGAACGGTCAGGGTCGTTGCCCGGTAAGCAGGGTAAAGGAGAAACATAATGCCCGAGCGTCAATCGCTTCACCCCGACAACGAACTCATCGCAAAGCTCACCAAGGAGGCCACCCCGTCGCAGCAGGGCAGCTCGGACGGGAACCTCAATGTGCGCGTCGGCAAGCGCGCCGAGTTGAACCGTGCAACCGATCCGGACAATCGCGAACCCGTGGTCGGCTCCGACAATCCCGAGCAGGATGCCCGCAAGGGTCCCAAGACGATGGAAGCCATCAAGAAGGGCGAAGCGAACTGAGCTTTGCCTAGTCGATGCTAACCCTGCATTGCGGGGGGCTTGGGAAAGAGCGCGGGGGTTTTACGACGGTATTCCTGATAATCGGGATCGTCTCCCCAGCGCTCTTTCGCCTGTTCTTCCTGCAGGTTGATCCCGCTGATCCGGGTGAGCAACAGGTAGACGAAGATCGGCGAAATCACGACCAGCCACCCAAGGCCCGACAGAACCGGAATCGCGATCACGAAAATGCCGGTCCACAGCGTAATCTCGCCGAAGTAATTCGGGTGGCGCGACCACTTCCACAATCCGACATTGATAAAATCGCCGTCGTTCTCGTCTTTGGACTTGAACGCGCTTTTTTGTGCGTCGGCAATGGTTTCGAATGCCATGCCGACGACCCAGATCGCTGCACCAATCCAGAAGTAGATGCCGATAGGCTCGCGCGCCTCGTTGGTGATGATGGAGAGCGCGGCTGATGCGGTCAGGATCACCCAGAGCGCCTGCAAGGTCCACGCGGCGAGGAAGCGCGGCGGGTTCTTCTTGATCTTTTCGAACCGGCTGTCGCTGCCGCCCTTCGCCTGGATGCGGATGAAGAGGAAAGTGCCGAGCCGGATGCACCAGATCGCAACCATGGCCGCGACCACGATGCCGCGCGTATCGAGCGAACCCATCGTTGTGATCGCAGCATAGCAGGCAAGCGCCGTGACCGAGAGATAGGTTATCGCCCCGAAGCTGTCGTAAAACTTGTCCGATTGCGCAATCGCCGAGGGGATGAAGGCCAGCCAGTTGATGACAAGAGCAAGCCACGCGCACCAGTACATCGTTGGCGCATCATATATCTCGACGCTGTTCACGCCCGCGAAAAATGCGAATGCGAGCGCGAAAAGCGTGACGAATGCCACCACGGATAAGCTCTTGATCGCCTTGCTCATTGAGGCCTTGTCCCCTGTCGTTCGGTTTGTGCGCCGATACCAGCCCTTTCAGGCCTAGTGCTTTTTGGTGGCTTGTGAAGCTTTACGGATTTGCTCGGCAACCAGACGCACATCATGGCGAGCGTCCTGATCAGCGGGGAGCGCGTATTCGGCGAAACTTGCCGCCAATTCGTCCATGCGTTCATCGATCCGCACCTGATTGTAGCCATGGCTGACGACGAAGCGGCGCCGCGCCATGATCTGGGGCACGATGCGATCAATGTAATCCTCGACATTCATGCCCAGCTTCATGAACTGCTCAGGTCCGAGCGGAGTGAACACCCAGCCGGGGACGATCAGACCGGCATGGACATGCTCGGGCAAATCGCCGCGCAGGCTTTCCGTCAGGCCCAGAACCGCGTGCTTTGCGCTGATATAGGCGGCGGATTGCTCGATCGCGCAGAACCAGCTGTTCTCGCTGCCGGTGTTGTAGATTGCGCTGGAGCTTTCCTGCGCAATGAGGCGCGGGGCGAAGGCGCGGCAGCCATTCCAGATGCCCCAGTAATTGACGTCGAAATGCGCGCGGGCCCGGGCCGGGTCGACTTCCCAGAGCTTGCCACGAGGGCCGCTTTCGCCGGCATTGTTGAAGACGAGATCGACCGTCTCGAACATGTCGAATGCCTTGTCGGCTAGCGCTTCGACAGACGAAAGATCGCTCACGTCGCATGCCTGCGTGATTATGCCATCCAGCGCGGCGGCACGGTCGAGCGCGGGTCCGGGTAGGTCGGCGACCAACACGCCCAGCCCTTGTCCCGCCAGCCTTCGCGCGAGCGCCAGTCCGATCCCGCTTGCACCGCCGGTGATGACCGCGCTTTTGGGGGCGAACTCGCTCACCCGGCAGTAGCCCGCGTTTTGTCGGCCACACGGCGAAGCGCGTTGACGTACACATCGGGGGCCTGAGCGCCGGGGATCATGAACTTGCCCTCCACGATCATGGCCGGAACGCCGGAAATGTTGAGATCCCACGCCTGCTGTTCTTCGGCAAGCACACGCGCTTCGAGGTCCGCATCATCGAGTGCGGCTTTCGCAGCCTCGCGGTGAAGGCCGGCATCACCCGCAATACCAAGCAGGACATCGCGGTCGCAGAGGTCTTTGCGGTGATTGAAGTGCGCTTCGAACAGGGCCAGTTTCAAGCGCGTCTGCACCTCCGGCCCCATCTGCTCCAGCGCAAGGCCGAGCAGCTTGTGGCAATCGCGCGTGTTCCACATCATTGCGGGCGGCGGGTCGCCCTCGCCCTTATAGCTCAGCGAAACACCGGCACTGTCAGCAAACTCTCGCATTTTTCCGCGCACCGCAGCGCCCTCTTCGGCAGAACGGCCATATTTGCGTTGCAGATGCGCTTCCTGTTCTTCGCCCTCTTTGGGCATGTCGGGATTGAGTTCGAACGGGCGCCAGCGGACCTGTGCCTCGATCTCGCCCTCAAGCTCATCCAGCGCCTTGGTCAACTGGCCGTATCCGATCAGGCACCATGGGCAAACGACGTCGGAATAGATGTCGATGGTGAGTTTGTGAGGGGCGCTCATGCGGTTTTCTCCAGCCACCATTTCATCAGCGTATGCGCAATTGCGTGGGGCGGCGGTGTGCGAAACGGCCCGTCGCCGGCCAGCGACGCGGCGACTTCATCGTGGGTGAACCAGATGATCTCGGCCATCTCGGTCTCGTCGATGATCAGCGCATCGTCATCAGCGTAGGAATGGCACCCTATCATAAGCTGGCTCGGGAACGGCCATGGCTGGCTTGCGATGTAGGAAACGTCGCGCACGCGCACACCCGATTCCTCGAATACTTCGCGCGCAACGCCCTCTTCGATGGTTTCGCCCGGCTCGACAAAGCCAGCGAGCGCGGAGAAGCTTTTCTCAGGCCATCCCAGGCCGCGGCCCAGCATCAGGCGTCCTTCGTGCTCGACCAGCATGATCGTGACGGGATCTGTGCGCGGGAAATGTTGCGAGCCGCAAGCATCGCAACTGCGCTGCCAGCCGCCCTTGGCGATCTTCGTGGGCACACCGCAATTGGCGCAGAACCGGTGGCGGGCATGCCAGTCGATCAGGCTGCGCGCTCCGCCGTAAAGCGCAAGATCGCCCGGATCGAGCGTCGCCATCAGCGACCAGAGGCGCGGGTTCGCCATGCGCGGGCTCGCATCGCCTTCGGGCGGAACGGCGGCGAAGCACGGTTTTTCAGCGCCATTGCTGCGATCAAGGCCGAGGAAGACGAGCTCTGCATCCTCATCAGCATCAGCCAGAGTGCCCCATCCGAGCCGCCCGTTCTCGTCAAGCTCGGGCATCAGCGCGTCCAGCTTCAACAGCCGCGCTTTCCAATTCATCATTCCGGCCAGAGCATCGCGGTCCGCGCGAAGGTTATCCGCGCGGTCCAGAGGCGATCCGGCAAAGGCGATGGGTCCGTTTGCGAGCGCCATTACGAGGCGTGGTTGGCGTGACCTGCATGCATCGCCGCGACATCCGCCTCAAGCGCGGCGAGATATTCGTCGCGGATCGGATAGGCGTCGGACGGCATGTATTGCGTGTAAAGCCCGGTGCGCAGGCCCAGCTTGTAATCGACCGCGGCCAGCGTGCCTGCCGCGCCGCCCCATCCGAACGTGCCGTTGAGCGAGCGTCCGCCTGCCCCGTGGCCCTGACCGACCATCCACGATCCGGTAAGATCGACCGTTTCGGGGATGAGGTTGGACGTGCCGAGGCGCACTGCGGCCTCGCTCATCACCCGCTCATCGCCGAGCTTCCCGTAACCGAGCAGCATGCGCAGGAAGCGGTCGTAATCCTTCGGCGAGGACACAAGGCCGCCGCCGCCAGCAGGCACCTTTGGTTCATCGAGGAAGATCGAGTTCGCGCCCGGATCAAGCGGCAATAGCGTGTCGCCAAGGATGCCGTAATTGTCGGTCAGGCGGCCCTTCTCGCTCTCGGGCACGGTCATCCAGGTGCTGTTCATGCCAAGCGGTTCGAACATGCGGGTCTTCAGGAACGCCTCGAAATTCATGCCGCTGGCCACTTCGATCACCCGGCCAAGCAGGTCGATCGAGTTCGAATAGCTCCACTTGGTCGCAGGCTGGTATGCGAGCGGAAGGCTGGCAAGCCTGTCAGTCCAAACTTCCAGCCCCGGAGCAGGCGTGGGGTTGGGAAGGCCCGGGATCGGAAAGCGGCTGACCCGTCCACCGACAATGCCGTTTTCGATGTAGGCGTCAAGCAGCGGGCCCTTCGATGTAATGGTGTAGCCAATGCCAGCCGTGTGCGTGAGCAGTTGACGGATCGTGATCGGGCGCTCTGCCGGAACGGTGTTGTCGAGCGGGCCTTCGGGATCGACCAGCACCTGAGTGTCGCGGAATGCGGGGATGATATCGTAAAGCGGCGTATCGAGTTCGAATGCACCGTCGTCGATCAGCATCATCGTTGCCATGCCGGTGATCGGCTTCGACATCGAATAGATGCGATAGAGCGAATCCATGTCGACATCGGTGCTGCCCTTGAGCGCAAGTTTGCCGCCCCCCACGGTATGCGCCATGTCGTCCTGACCCCAGCCGAAGGTCAGCAGCATATTCGCAACCTTGCCTTCGCTAAGGTACTTTTCAACCAAAGCCGCCACGTTCGGCCAGCTCTGGCTCACATCGTGAGCAAGCAATGCGCGCCCGAACGGGAGCGATGCCAGCACACCGCCAGCTGCGGCATAGGCCGATCCACGGAAAAGCGAGCGACGCGACAGGCTGGGTTGTTCGAAAGTGCGAAAGGCCATTGTGGGTTCTCTCCCGAGAGGGTCAGTTTCGTTTGGCGACTGTTTGAGGGAGCGAGGCTTAACCGTCAATTGCAAGCGCGCCAACTGCGTTCATTTCAGGCTTGATTCATCCGGGTGTTCTACCCATATAACACACATGGGAAACATACTTGCATACCTCATCGGGCTACTCAGCCTCGTGATCGTCATCCCCGCGCAGATCCCGCTTCTGGGCTGGGCCAATTGGCTTGCGCTGCCTTTGATAGCGCTTGGCGTGGTGATCGGGGCGCTGTCTTCGAGCACCGGCGGTCGCAATTTCTGCCTGATCGTGGGCCTGATCGCTGCGGTTCGCCTGACTTTGGGTGGCGGCTTCGTCTAATTGCTGGCCAGCGCCAGCCGCGCGGCTTTCACGAAAAGCGTCGGTAGGCCTGCCTCTTCAATCTCGCCCGTCGGCCACCATTCGCCATCACCCGGCGGGGCGGTGGTTGCCTTTATGCCCATCACACTGAGGGTCAGGTGCGCATGGGTGAAGGTGTGCCGCACTGCGCCCAATTGCTCTGCCTCGCCCGCAATCGGAGCCTCGCCTGAGCCATCTTCGCGCGCGCTCCAGCCGTCATCGGGCAGTGCGCGCATGCCGCCGAGCATTCCTGTGCCGGGGCGGGTGACGAGCCACACCTGCGCGTCGCGCTCGATCCAGAACGCGGTGCCGCGCCTTTCCGGCTTTGCCTTTTTCTGTGGCTTGATCGGCAGCCGCTCGGGCTCGCCCGCTTTGCGGCCTTCGCATTCCTCCGACAGCGGGCACAGCAGGCAGCGCGGCGCTTTGGTGGTGCAGACCTGCGAACCAAGGTCCATCATCGCCTGAGCGAAGTCCCCTGCACGCCGCTTTGGGGTGATTTCGTCGGCATGCTGGCGGATCGCTTTGCGAGCACCCGGAAGCGGCTCCTCGATGGCGAACAGCCGCGCCACCACCCGCTCGACATTGGCATCGACCACCACGGCGCGCTCTCCGAATGCAATCGCCGCAATCGCCGCCGCAGTGTAAGCGCCAAGCCCGGGAAGCTCGCGCAGCTCTGCTTCTGTTTGCGGAAAGCCACCGCGCCGCGCCACTTCGCGCGCGCACTTTACCAGATTGCGAGCCCGCGAATAATATCCCAGCCCCGCCCATGCCGCCATGACGTCATCATCGCTCGCCACGGCAAGGTCGAAAACGCTCGGCCAGACGCGCGTGAATTTCGCGAAGTAAGGCTTCACCGCCGCCACCGTCGTCTGCTGAAGCATGACCTCCGACAACCAAACGCGGTAAGGCCACGCAGGGTCATTCGGCACCGGCTCGCCCGGCGGATTTCGCCACGGAAGCTCGCGCGCATGTTTGTCGTACCAGTCGAGAAGCTTGTCTGAAGCGCTAGCAGTCACGGCGCGCCTATGGCATGGCTGGCTGCAAGATGGGAAGCGACAACACCACGAATTCGGGCAAACCCAAGGGAACCGCCAAGGGACGCCCGCGCAAGGCGGCGAAACCCTATGAGCGGCCGCGTGGGCGCGGGCCAAAGGCGATTGGCGACCTCATGCCCGAAATCGGGCGCACCGCCTTTCGCCGCTTTGGCTTCGTTCAAAGCTCGGTCGTCACACGCTGGCCTGAGATTGTCGGACCAACACATGCGCGCGTCTGCTCGCCCGAGGCGATCCGCTTTCCCCCCGGCGAAAAGTCCGAAGGCATCCTGCAACTGGTGGTCACGCCCGCTCATGCTCCGCTGATCCAGCAGGTGCTTCCTGAAATCGTCGAGCGTGTGAACCGCTTTTTCGGCTACAATGCGGTCGCGCGCGCAAAGATCCGGCAAGGCGCGGTTAAGCCGCCAAATGCTCAAGAGAAACCCAAAGCGCCGCCGTCGCTCAAGCCGATCCCGATGGAACTGGGAGACAGCCTGCGCGATATTGGCGATCCTGAGCTGCGCACCGTGCTTGAAAGCCTCGCGCGCAGCCTGGGTGACGGGGACAAGACGAAGAGAGACGACGAGACGTGAGTAGAACCACTTTGGCTGGCGTTGCAGCGGCCACCTTGCTTGCCCTGCCCGCAGGTGCGCAGCAGGCCCCGCTTTCGCAGGACAACCAGCTTTCCAACCCGAACAGCGCCTTTGTCGGCGACGGTCGCCGCGCGGCCTGGCATGCCGAGATCGAAAGGACCGAGCGCGGCTTTCGCATCGGCAATCCCAATGCCGAGGCAAGCCTGATCGAATTCATCAGCTACACCTGCGGCCACTGCGCGACCTTTGCGAAGGAAGGCGAAGGCGCGCTTGACCTGACCGTGCTTGCGCCGGGGCACATGAACCTCGAAATTCGCCCGGTGATCCGCAATGCAATCGACCTCACCGTCTCGCTGCTGGTCCAATGCGGCGACGTGTCGGGCATGAAGGATCGCCACCGCATGTTTCTCACCCGTCAGGACAGCTGGATGGCGAAGGCGCGGCAGGCTCCGCAATCGCAGATGCAAAGCTGGGCGCGCGGCGACAGGACATCGCGCGCCAGCATGGCGAGCGCGCTCGATTTCGATGACATGCTGGCGAACACCGGGATGAGCCGCGTCGAGATAAGCGCATGCCTTGCCGATGATGAAGCCGCTCTTGCGCTCATCCGAAACGGCGATGCCGACCGCGAGGAATTCGCTGTGCCCGGTACGCCGAGCTTCGCGCTCGATGGCGAGCTTTTGGACGAGGTTCACTCTTGGGATGCGCTTTACCCGGTATTGAGCGACCATTTCCGTCCCGGAAACGCACAGGATTGATCAATTCCGGCGTCTAATTCACAGTTTCGGCGCATTTTTGCACAAGCCCTTCCCCCGACGCGCTTGGGCTCTACAAAGCCATGCGTATAGTCTTTCCCTTCGATTCCGAGGATACGTCCGACCATGATTACGATCCGCACTTCCCTGAAGCTTGCCATGGCAGCTCCGCTCGCTCTCGCTGTTGCCGCGTGTGGCGGCGATGCCGGTGATGAACTGGCTGGCGACGTGATTGAGCCGATTGCCGCGCCTGCTGGCACCAACTGGACCGAAACGGTCACGGTGAGCGAGGAAGACGGCTATATCCTCGGCAATCCGGATGCGCCGATCAAGCTGGTCGAATATGCATCGCACACCTGCGGTGGCTGCGCCCAGTTCTCGGCCACTGCCAAGCCTTCGATCGAGGAGTATGTCGCGACCGGCGTGGTCAGCTTCGAACAGCGCAACCTCGTGCGCGACCCCATCGACCTCACTATCGCGACGCTCGTTCGCTGCGGCGCGGATGACAACGTGCAGACGCTGTCGGACATGGCGTGGGCAGAGCTTCCGACGTTCTTCAACAACGTCAACAACAACAACGCCGCCTACCAGGCCGCAGGCAACGCACCGCCCGAACAGCGCTTCATCGGCATCGCGCAGGCAGCCGGCCTCGTCGACTTTTTCGCCGCGCGTGGAATCTCCGCCGACCAGCAACGCGAATGCCTCTCGAATGTCAGCACGATCGAAAGCATCGCCAACAATTCGTCCCAGCAGGCCGAGGAGCTTGGCATCAACTCGACGCCGACCTTCCTCCTGAACGGTCGCAAGCTCGACGTGATCGGCTGGGGCGAGCTTGAGCCGCTGATCCAGCGCGCCGGTGCGCGGCAGGAATAAGCGGGGCTAACCAGACACGAATATGCAGATCAGCCGGCTCAAACTCTCTGGTTTCAAGAGCTTTGTAGAGCCGGCCGAACTGCGCATCGAACCGGGCCTGACCGGGGTCGTCGGCCCCAATGGCTGCGGCAAGTCCAACTTGCTCGAAGCGATCCGCTGGGTCATGGGCGAAAACTCGCCCAAATCGATGCGCTCTGGCGGGATGGAAGACGTGATCTTCGCAGGGACGTCGACCCGCCCTGCCCGCGCGTTTGCCGAAGTCGTCCTGCATGCCAGCGACGAACATGACGAAGAACTCGTCGTTACTCGTCGCATCGAGCGGGGCGCCGGTTCCGCGTATCGCGTGAACGGTCGCGATGTTCGTGCAAAGGACGTCGCGCTTACCTTCGCAGACGCCGCGACAGGCGCGCACAGCCCGGCGCTCGTATCGCAGGGTAAGATCGCGCAGGTCATCGCCGCCAAGCCGGCAGAACGTCGCATGATGCTCGAAGAGGCTGCCGGGATCGCCGGGCTTCACGTGCGCCGCAAGGATGCCGAGAGCAAGCTGCGCTCGACCGAAAAGAACCTCGAGCGGCTCGAAGACCTGATGGCGGGTCTCGATTCGCAGATGGCTTCGCTCAAGCGTCAGGCGAAGCAGGCGGAGCGCTATACCAAGCTCACCGAACAGATCAGCCATGCAGAGGCGCGGCTGGTGTTCGCCCGCTGGCGCGATGCAGCAGCGTCGGCCAAGGAAGCGCGCACGGCTGCACAAGCATCGGAAGCCAAGGTCGCCGATGCCAACCGCCTTACCGCCGAGGCGCAAAGGCAACAGGCCGAGGCTGCCGCGAAACTCGCCGAAGCGCGCGACGAGCTTGCCGACCGCCGCGACGATGCGAGCGCGCACGGCCATCGCATGGCGGCGCTATCGGAAAAGCTGGAGGCAGCCGAGACGCGCCTTGCGGACCTCGAACGCCAGCGCTCGCGGCTTGAAGAAGACCGCGTGGCCGCCGACCGCCTGACCAACGACGCGGCAGAAGCTCTCAAGAAGCTGGAGCGCGACCTCGAAGCCTCGCGAAACCGTGTCGCCGAAGCCGAAGCGGAACGCCCGGCGCTTGCCGACAAGTCTGAAAAGACCGAGCGCGCCAGCCGGACCGCCGAACTCGATCTTGCCAAGGCGACGGCCGATCATGCCGGTGTCGAGGCCGAGTGGCGCGTCGCCGAAGCCGCGATCGAACAGGCGCAAACGCGGCTCTCCAGGCTTGAGCGCGAAGGTGAACGCATTGCCGCCACCCGTGCGGAATTGTCGAACGGGGAAGACCCGGAAGTGGCCGTGACCGAAGCGCGCGATGCCGTTGACGACGCGGCAAGCGAAGTCGCCCGGCTGCGCACCCGGCTCGAAGAAGAGCAGGCGCGTAAAGGCGATCTTCAGACTGCGCGTGACGAGGCGTCCGCAGCGCTTTCAACCGCGCGCGCCGAACTCGCCGGGATCGCACGCGAATACACCGCGCTGGCCCGCGACCGCGATGCACGCGCCAAGCGCGAAGCCGGCCGCAAGGGCCTTCCTGCCGCGCTCGACAAGGTGGCGGTCGAAAAGGGCTACGAACGCGCCATCGCCGCCGTGCTTGGCCGCGATGCGAAGTCGCCGATTGGCGCTGCTCCCGATGGCGAGGACGGACGGTTCTGGACCGGCAGCAGCGCACCTTCGCAGGTGGCCGACAGTCTCCTATCCCGCGTTCGTGAATGCCCCGAGGAATTGCGCGCACGTCTTGCGCTTGTTCACGTGGCCGAAGCCGACGATGGCCGTGTGCTGGGCCCCGGCGAATGGCTGGTCACGAAGGGCGGGCATTTGCGGCGGTGGGACGGCTTTGTCGCGCGCGGCGAAGGTTCAGCTGAAGCGGCGCGGCTCGAAGCGGCCAACCGGCTTGCCGAACTCGAACTGCAACTTCCCGATTTGCGCGGAGCGGCAGAACTCGCGCAGGCGAATGAAACCACCGCTCGCGAGGAATTGTCGGCCTTGCAAACCTCGCTTGTCGCTCAGGAACGCGAGGTTGCAGGCGCAATCGAAGCCGAACGCGCGGCGCTGCGTCGCCTCGATTCTGCTGAGGCGGCAAAGGAGCGCGTTGCTGCAAGACTTGAAGAACTGGCCGCTTCGGCAAGCGACCTGGACGAGCAACTGAGGGGCGCACAAGACGAGCTCAAGGCCGCGCAGGATGCACGCGCTGCCCTGCCCCCGCCCGATGCTGGCCGTGCCGCGCTTGATGCTGCGCGGGCCCGGCATGAAGCTGCAAAGACCGCGGTGCAGGCAGCGCTCGCCGAACTCGCCGCCCACGATCAGGGTCTCGCCGTCTCGCGCGAACGCTTCGCCGCGCAGCAGGCAGACCAGTCGAGCTGGAAGGCACGATCTGGGGAGGCCGCATCGCGCGTTGCCGAAGCCGGGCGCAGGCTCGAAGAGATCGAAGAAGAACGCGCGGTGATTGCCGCCAAGCCAGCCGCCCTGATGCGCGAAATCGAGCAAGGCGATCAGGTCCGCGCGCGCCTGACCAAGGAACTTGAAGAAGCGCAATCGGTCATGGATGCATGCCAGGACGCCTGCCGCACCATCGAACGCGCGCTCGCCGAAGCGCAGGAAGCGCTCGCCGTTGCACGCGAAGATCGCGCCACTCTGGTCGCCCGCGCCGAAAACGAAGAGGCCCGCCGCAGCGAAATGGCGCGCGTATCGGGCGAGCGGTTCCAATGCCCGCCCCCGCTGCTCGCCGAACGGTTCGAATTCGACGAAGCAGATGTGAAGCCTGCGAGCGTCGAATCGGAAGAGATGGACCGCCTCACCGCCAGCCGTGAGCGTATTGGGCCCGTCAACCTCGTTGCCGCCGATGAGCTCGCAAGGATCGAGGAAGAGCACGGCGCAAACGCGAGCGAGCAGGCCGAACTGACCGAGGCGGTCGCGCGGCTGCGCGCCTCGATCGGCAATCTCAACCGCGAGGGCCGCGAACGCCTGCGCGCGGCATTCGAAGAGGTCGACGGACATTTCCGCGTGCTCTTCACCCGGTTGTTTCAGGGCGGTCAGGCGCATCTCGCGCTTGTCGATAGCGACGATCCTCTGGAAGCCGGCCTCGAAATCTATGCGCAGCCACCGGGCAAACGCCTGCAATCGCTGTCGCTGCTGTCTGGCGGTGAGCAGGCGCTGACCGCGACCGCGCTTATCTTTGCGCTGTTCCTGACCAATCCGGCACCGATCTGCGTGTTGGACGAGGTCGATGCGCCGCTCGACGATGCCAATGTCGAACGGTTCTGCGACCTGCTTGATTCGATGGTTCGCACGACCAAGACGCGCTACCTCATTGTCACCCACAACGCGGTTACAATGAGCCGGATGCACCGATTGTTCGGCGTGACGATGGCTGAAAAAGGGGTGTCGCGACTGGTCAGCGTCGATCTGGGCGAAGCGGCGCTGATGGCGGCTGAATAAGCGCCGCAACTCTTTCGAAAATCAGGCCTCGATCGCCTTTGCCAATCGGTTGCGCAGCACCTTTAGCTGAGCGATCGTTTCCTCGACAGCGGGCGTGAGCACCTGCTGGGGCGAAACGCTCATGCTGATCGGTTCGCCCACCTCGTCACCGTCGGCGCGCCTGTCGCCCATGCGCCGGTCCTCGCCCCTGCGGCGATCAGCGCCCGATTCCTTCGGCCCTCCGCCTGAGCGAAGCACCGCTTCGGCTCCCTTGAGCGTGTAGCCTTCTTCATTGATGAGCCGGTCGATCGCCTCGACCATTTCGACATCGCTGGACCTGTAATATCGTCGGCCACCGCTGCGCTTCATCGGTTTGAGGAGTGCGAATTGCTGCTCCCAATAGCGCAGGACATGCGGCTTGATGCCGAGCGCCTCGCTGACCTCACCGATCGTGCGAAGCGCGGATTCGTCCTTGCCGTCTTTGAAATCGACCATCGCGCCAATCAACCGTTAGGAAGCGGTTGCGATCTGCTCCTTGAGCAGTTGGCTTGCGCGGAAGGTCAGCACGCGGCGCGGGGTGATCGGGACCTCGATACCGGTCTTGGGATTGCGACCAACGCGTTCGTTCTTGTCGCGAAGAACGAAGCTGCCAAATCCGGAAATCTTCACATTCTCGCCCTTGGCCAGCGCGTCTGACATCTTGGTCAGGATCGCTTCCACCAGATCGAGGGATTCTGCTCGACTGAGGCCCATCTTGCGATTGATTGTCTCGGCCAGATCGGCCCGGGTCAAAGTGCCCACTGAACGCATATTGTTCCTCTCCCTAAAGAGAACACGACCCCTGATAGTTTAACAATTGTATGGAAAAACGGGATATTGCGCAACCGCACTCCAGAAATTGCGCAAAGTTTTGCCCTGAAGGCTGGGTGCAGTCGCCTGTGTCGCGGTTACATCCGCACGAGACTTGCGCCCCAGGTGAAGCCGCCGCCCATCGCTTCGAACATGACCAGATCGCCTGCTTTGATGCGCCCGTCCTTGCGCGCCACATCGAAGGCTAACGGGACCGATGCAGCCGATGTGTTGGCGTGTTTGTCGACCGTCACCACGACCTTTTCGGCCGGGATGCCAAGCTTTTTCGCGGTCGCATCAAGGATGCGCTTGTTCGCCTGGTGCGGGACGATCCAGTCGATCTCGGATGCAGAAACGTTCGCATCTTCAATGACTTCCTTAAGCACGCTGGAAAGGTTCACAACCGCGTGGCGGAAGACTTCAGGGCCCTTCATGCGAAGATGGCCCACGGTCTGGGTGCTCGACGGACCGCCATCGACGTAGAGCAGATCGTGCTGCGCCCCATCGGCGTGAAGCCTGCTGGCGAGAACGCCTGGACCGCCCGATTTTGCCGGGTTCGTTGCGTCAGGCGCTTCGAGCACGACCGCGCCTGCGCCGTCTCCGAACAGGACACAAGTGGTGCGGTCTTCCCAATCGAGAATTCTGCTGAAAGTTTCGGCGCCTATGACCAATGCACGGCTTGCCGACCCCGTCGCAAGCAGCGAATCGGCTGTGGTCAAAGCGTAGAGAAAGCCCGAACACACCGCGCCTACATCGAAGGCAGGACCGTTCTTGCAGCCGAGCGCGTGCTGCACTTTCGTTGCGGTGGCCGGGAATGTGTTGTCAGGCGTCGCGGTGGCAAGCACGATGAGGTCGATATCGCCCGCCTCAAGCCCCGCATCGGCAAGCGCGGCGCGCGCCGCAGCGGTAGCGAGCGTGGCCGTCGTCTCACCATCGCCGGCAATGTGGCGCTGGCGTATGCCGGTGCGCTCGACAATCCATTCGTCCGAAGTGTCCACCCGTGTGGCCAGTTCGGCATTGGTGACGATGCGCTGCGGCAGCGCGGAGCCCGATCCCACAATTCTGGAGCCAGTCACGCCGCGGCTCCGCTTTCCTCAGGAGGGCCGGACGAGGCACCATTGCCGTTCTTGCGAAGCGCATCCTCACCCAGCTCGGCGAGGTCGTGCGCGATGCGCTGGGTCAGCTTGTTCTCAAGCAGGCGAGCAGCGACCGTGACTGCGTTTGCCACGCCCTTGGCGTTGGCGCTGCCGTGACTTTTGACGACCACGCCATTGAGGCCGAGAAAGACCGCGCCATTGTGGTTGTTGGGATCAAGATGATGGCGAAGAAGCTCGGTCGCGGGTCGCGAGACGAGAAACCCGATCTTCGAACGAAGCGACGAGGTGAAGGCCTGGCGCAGCAGATCGGTGACAAACCGCGCGGACCCTTCGATCGCTTTCAGGGCGATATTGCCGGAGAAACCGTCGGTTACGACGACATGCGTCTCTCCGCGGTTGATCTTGTCGCTTTCGACAAATCCGGCGAAATCCAGCGCCAGGCTCGAATTTCCGTTGGCGGTTGCCTCGGTCAGCCGCGCGGCTGCATCGCGCAGGGCGTCTGTGCCCTTGATTTCTTCAGTGCCGATATTGAGCAGGCGAACGCTCGGTTTCTCGAACCCGTTGACGATGCGCGAATATGCCGCACCCATCACCGCGAATTGCACAAGGTTGCGCGCGTCGGCTTCGGTGTTTGCGCCAAGATCGAGCATGACGACATCGTGCGTTTCGAGCGTCGGCAAAAGGGCAGCGAGGGCCGGACGATCAATGCCGGGAAGCGTGCGCAGCGCGATCTTGCTCATCGCCATCAGCGCGCCGGTGTTGCCAGCACTGACCGCAGCGCCCGCGCGGCCATCTTTCACCGCGTTCACGGCGAGGCCCATGCTGGTGGTCTTGGCACGGCGGATAGCGCGCGAGGGCAGTTCGTCGCCGCTGATCACGTCATCGCAATGGAGGATCTCGCTGGCGCCTGCCATGCCGGGATGCGTATCGAGCGCACGTTCAATGCGCTGCTGGTCGCCGACCAGCAGAAACTTGAAATCGTCATAATCGCGACGTGCAAGCGCAGCGCCTTCGACCATGACGCGCACGCCTTCATCGCCGCCCATCGCATCAACAGCGATACGCGGGAGAGTCATGCGCCTGGTCCTTCTATAATGACGGCTTAGATGCCCTTGGGCACCATCACTTCACGGCCGTTGTAAAAACCGCATGCCGAGCACACGTGGTGCGGACGCTTGAGTTCGCCGCAGTTGGAGCATTCCTGGAATGCTTCGACCTTGAGCGAATCGTGAGCGCGGCGATTGCCACGACGATGCGGGGATACTTTTCTCTTGGGGACTGCCATGGCTAAGCCACTTCCTCAAATAATGCGTTGTTTGCGCCTGTTCGGGCGCAGCGTGTTTCGTAATATGCCCAGAGGGCGTGTCGGTAATGCCCTGGGGGCGTGTTGTCGTTGCCCTTAGGGCAAGGCCGCGATGCGCACAAGGCATATACCCTGAAGGTATATGTCCCATGCGGTTGCGTCCGAGCCGGTCTGGCGGGAAGGCGCGCGATATAACGCAAAACTCAAAGGTTGCAAGCCATCAGCGCGGCGGCCAAGCAGTGCACCTGAAAATAACTGTGAGGGGATCGTTCGATGGCACTGCTTCCTGTGACGCTGGCCGCGGCTGCGGCGGCGGCAATTCTCAATGTCTGGCTGATGCTGCGGATCGGCGCGGTGCGCAACGCCGAGAAGGTGTATATCGGCGATGAGGATTGCGAACCGCTGATCCGCCGGATGCGCGCACAGGCCAATTTCGTCGAGAGCACGCCCTTCGTGCTCGCCCTGATTCTCGTGATCGAACTGTCGGGGAATGGTCAGGCGTGGCTGCAATATGTCGCGGCGCTCTATTTCATCGCCCGCATCGCGCACGCTTTTGGCATGGATGGCGGCGCGTTCAAGATAGGCCGCGTGATCGGAACGATCGCCACTCTTCTGACCTTGCTGGGACTTGCTGTTGTGGCTGCGCTGATCGCGGCGCGGGTGCTTTGACGGCGCGTTCGACCTCGACCAGTTCGGCCGCCCTGCCCGCCATGTGTTCGGGCAATAGGCAGTAGGCGCATTACCGGCAGGCCCGCGAGATCCAGGCGCTGGCAAAAGGCGATCAGGACAACGCGTAATCGCTCACAAAGGCGTTGGTCTTTCGCTCACGTCCAAAGGTGCTTGTTGGCCCGTGCCCGGGAATGAACATTACGTCCTCACCCAGCGGCCACAGGCGCTGTGTGATCGAATCGATCAGGTCCTGATGATTGCCGCGCGGGAAATCGGTGCGCCCGATTGACCCCTGAAACAACACGTCGCCCACAATCGCAAAGCGGCTGGGCGCGTGGAAGAACACGACATGTCCGGGAGTGTGTCCCGGGCAATGGATCACGTCGAGCGTGAGGTCGCCCACTGTCACCGTGTCATTGTTCTCAAGCCAGCGATCGGGCATAAAGCTCTGCGCCGTCATTCCGTAACGCGCGCCGTCGCTGTCCAGTTGCTCGATCCAGAACAGGTCGTCCTTGTGCGGCCCTTCGATGGGAAGGCCCAGTTCCTCGGCCAGCATCCCGGCCTGACCGCAATGGTCGAGATGACCATGGGTGATGAGGATCTTCTCCATCTCGACCCCGGCCTTGGCAATGCCGTCCTTCAGCTTGTCGAGATCGCCGCCCGGATCGATCAGCGCGGCCTTGTTCGTCTTGGTGCACCAGATCAGCGAGCAGTTTTGCTGCAGCGGTGTCACCGGAATAATGGCGGCTTTCATCGGAGGAACAGGCGTATCAGTCATGCCCGGTGAAATGGCGAGGCGGCGGCGCAATTGCAAGCTGTGGACGAGCGACGTGCGCAATCGATAGTGACGCGCTATCGCTTGATCGCGCAAACAGGGAGAGCGACGATTATGGCCTTGAACACCACTCTTACTCTTCCCTGCGCCGCGACAATCCCCAACCGCCTTGCAAAGGCCGCGATGACCGAAGGGCTGGCGGACACCAATGGCCTGCCGACGCCTGAGCTTGAGCGGCTTTATCGCATCTGGTCCGAAGGGGGCGCGGGGATGCTTTTGTCGGGCAATATCCAGATTGATGCCCACCATCTCGAACGTCCCGGCAATGTTATCATCGACCGCGAACTGAACGAGGACGAGCTCGATGCGTTTCGCGGCTGGACCGCCGCCGGCACGACCAATGGCAACCATTTCTGGGCACAGATCAGCCATGCCGGACGGCAAACGATGGCCATCGTCAACCCGCATCCCAAGGCGCCCTCTGCGGTCAAACTGGATCTGCCCGGCGGCCAGTTCGGTGAGCCTGTCGCGCTTGAGCCCGACGAAATCGAAGCGATTATTGAAGGGTTCGTGCGCGCGGTCAGGACTTGCAAGCACGTAGGTTTCACGGGGGGTCAAATCCACGCGGCGCACGGTTATCTGATCTCGCAATTCCTCAGCCCCAAGACCAACCACCGCACGGACAAATGGGGCGGAAGCCTCGAAAACCGCGCGCGGCTCTTGACCGAGGTCGTGCGCCGGTCGCGCGAAGCGGTGGGCCCGGCCTTTCCGGTCGCGGTCAAGCTCAACAGCGCCGATTTCCAGAAAGGCGGCTTCGCCTTTGAGGACAGCCTTACGGTCGTGCAGTGGCTGGAGGAGCTTGGCGTCGACCTGATCGAGATTTCAGGCGGAACCTATGAACAGCCCAAGCTCCTTGGGATCGAGGGGACCGAACCTTCCGAAGACCCGCAAATGGCAGAATCAACGCTCAAGCGGGAAGCCTATTTCGTCGACTTCGCCAAGGCGATGAAGGATACCGTGTCGATCCCGCTCATGGTCACCGGCGGCTTTCGCACGCGCGCCGCGATGGAACAGGCGCTGGATGAGGGGGCAGCCGACCTTGTTGGCCTGGGCCGCCCCCTATGCGCCCAACCGGACGGGCCGAACCGGCTGCTGGCGGGCGAGGAAAACCTGCCGCGCTATGAAGACGAATTGTCGCTGCTGCCCGGTCCGCTTTCCTTCCTTACGCGGATCAATCTGGTGCGGACCATGGCCGGTTTTGCGACGCAATTCTGGTTCTACGAACAGATCTATTCGCTGGGGCGCAAGGGCGTTCCGGAAGAGGGTCTGACCGTGTTCGGAGCATGGCGCCGGGTCGAGGATGAGCACGCCACCTGGATCGCCAGACGCAAGAGCGAGCGCGGCGGCACTCTCTAGATCCGGCCACTCTTCCACACGACGCGGCCGATGATTTCAAGCTCATCGGCGGCCACTTCGATGGGCGGATAAGCAAGGTTCTGGCTTAGCAGCGCAAAGCGCCCCGCCCCTGCGCGCGCAACGCGCTTGACCATCAAGGTGTCGCCGAGCCGGACGACATGCACACCGTCGCGAAACGCGCGCTCTGTCCGGTCAACAAGGATTTCGTCCCCGTCGTTCAGAAGCGGCTCCATCGAATCTCCTTCGACCGTGATCGCCGACAATTTTGCATCGCTCAGCCCCTGCTCACTCAGCCAGCGGCGCGAGAAGCGGAACGTGTCGAAAGGCGTTTCCTCGGACGGTAAAGTGCCGGGCCCGGCCGATGCGCCGATAGCCAGACGCTGTACTTCCACCCATCCGGACGAATCGGGATCGATAGAACCACCTTTGTAGGATTTTTCCCGCACCGAATCTTCAGCTCCACCAAGCTCCGCCTCCGCAATGCCAAAGAACTGCGCGAGCACTTTCCGGTCTCCCTCTTCCAGCTTTCGCGGCGAGCCTTTCTTAATGAATTGTTGAAGATAGCTCGCATTTCTGCCGATCAGCGTCGAAAGGCTCGCGAGGCTGGCACCGTGCTCCTGCGACAATTCGAGCAGGCGGCTTCGAGGAGCATCGAGGGTGGCGTCAAAAGGGTGTGTCATAAAATCTTCCTACACAAAAGATTTTTCCTAGACAAGTAGGATTTGAGGTGGAACGTTTAGGGAACATTGAGCGAATCGCGGTGCAGGCGTCCTAGCTCCTCCAAGTCCAGAACGACCAGGAAAGGGATCGGAAATGCTGCTTCGGAAGGTCGAAAAATTCCTCAGGGCCCATGACATGCCTGCAACCAAGTTTGGGCGGCTCGCTGCGGGCGATCCGCGCTTCGTGCTCGACTTGCGCATGGGCCGGATACCGCGCCCGCGGACCGAGGCGCGCACCCTCGGCTGGATGGCCGAATTCGCCGCAACGGCAGCGGCTTCAGACACAGAAATTCTCGAAAAAAAGGACTTTGCCCATGCTCTATGATCCCACCCTGCTCGCCGCCCCTTTTGCCCGCACCAGCGTTGCGCTCGAGACCAAGTCCGCCGCTATCGAGGTGCCTGCGCGGCCCACGGGTCGCCGTTATCGCGCGCGCCGCACGACAGCCGACCGGGTGCGCGAAGCGCTGCTGATGCTGGCCGAGGGGCGCGCCGACCTGCTCACACACGAGGAAAAGGCGTGGAGCTCGATCACCTTCGCAGGAACGCGGCACGAAGTGATGCTCGACTTCAACGGCGCGGATGCTGTCGCGGTTGGCGAAGAGTTCATCGCCAGCCTGCCCGAGCATGAGTTCACAATTCCCGGACAGCTGGTCGCCGATGCGACGATCAGCGAAGTCGACCACCGCTTTGGCCAGGACGAGCGCATGGTGGTGACGGCCGTGCTGCTGCTCTTGGACGAAAGCTAGGTGAAGTCAGGCAAAACGGGCCGGATGGCCCGCAAGGGTGACCGCCCGTCCGCAGCGGGTGCGTAGCGAAGCGGAGCACGTCTAACGAGGAGGCAGGCCCGGATGGGCCTGCCCAGGCCTCACGCCTCCTGGCTTACGCCTTGATGACGATCATCTTCTCGATGGTCATTTCATGCATCGTGTAAGGGATGCCGCCAACGCCATGGCCCGAATGTTTGAGCCCGGCGAACGGCATCCAGTCAACGCGGAAGGCAGAATGGTCGTTCACCATCACCGCGGCTGCGTCGATGTTGCGATAGGTGTGCATCGTGTTTGAAAGATCGTTCGAGAAGATCGCCGCCTGAAACGCAACGTCAAGCGAATTGGCCTGCGCAATCGCCTCATCAACGTCGGTGTAGCTGTAAATGCACACCACTGGCCCGAACACTTCCTGCGTGGAAACCTTCGCGTCCTTGGGGGGATTGAGCAGGACGGTGGGCGCGTAAGTGGTGTCGCCCAGACGCTCGCCTCCGCAAAGAACCTTTGCGCCGCTATCGCGCGCTTCATTGACCCATTCCTCGACCCGGTCGACTTCCTTGGGCCGGATCAGCGGGCCGCATTCGACGTCTTCCTCGATCGCGTTACCGACCTTCAGCGCCTTGGCCGCCTCGGCCATCTTGCTCGACAGCTCATCGACGATGTCGGCATGTGCGAAGACACGCTGGACCGACACGCAGACCTGTCCTGAATGATAAAAGCCGCCCTTGATGAGCGAGCCGACAGCCGCGTCGATATCCGCGCTCGGATCGACAATCACCGGCGCGACCCCGCCATGTTCGAGCGCGCAGCGCGTGCCGGGCGAAAGCTTGGAGCGAAGCCCCCAGCCCACACCTGCCGAACCGATGAAGGTGAAGAACGCGACGCGGTTGTCGGTGACCATCTTCTCGGACGCATCGCGCGACGGAAGTACGGCGCGCGCCAAGTCTTCAGGCAGGCCAGCTTCGTGCAGGATCGAGACGAACTCGAAGCACGAAAGCGGCGTATCGCTAGCCGGTTTGACGATTACCGGGCAGCCTGTCGCAACCGCCGGGCAGACCTGGTGCACGATCAGGTTGAGCGGGTGGTTGAAAGCCGAGACCGCCACGACCGGACCGATCGGCTCACGCGTGGTCCAGGCAAGGCGCCCATCTCCCGACGCGCTGAGCCCCATCGGAATCTCGGTGCCGCGCACATTGCCCAGATCCTCGATGCAAAGCTCAACACCCTTGATCGCGCGGTCGGCTTCGACCCGCGCATCGATCAGCGGCTTCCCGCCCTCATTGGCAATCTGCATTGCCAGATGGTCGCGCCGATCCTTCATGATCTCCACGACCTTTTCGAGGATCGCGGCGCGTTCATGCACTTTCAGCCAGCCATCGCGGTTCTTGTGCAGGGCCTCGGCCTTGGCGAGATACCCGTCGATGGTCTCCCAATCGTGCGTCGGAACCTCACCGATCTTCTGGCGGTCGAACGGATTGACGACTTCGTGCATGGTCTTCCCCTGAGAGCGAGGTTGTGAGCTTATCGAATGAAGTGCGCGAGCGCTAAGCTTAAAGCTCGGCGCTCAGCTTCTTGATGTCGATATTCAGGATCTGGTCGTTTTCCGAATAATCGACCGGGCAGTCGATCAGGTGGACGCCCGGCGTCTCGTTGCAGTGCTTCAGAAGCTCGGCAAGGTGCGCGGAGGATTCCACCCGGTGCCCTTTCGCGCCGTAGCTTTCCGCGTACTGCACAAAGTCCGGGTTGCCATAGGTCAGACCGAAATCGTCAAAGCCCATATTCGCCTGTTTCCAGCGGATCATGCCGTATGCATCATCGCGCAGAATCAGCACGGTCAGATTGAGGCCGAGGCGGACCGCGGTTTCCATCTCCTGGCTGTTCATCATGAACCCGCCATCGCCGCAGATCGCCATGACCTTGCGATCGGGATAGAGCATCGCGCTCATCATCGCGGACGGCAGGCCTGCACCCATGGTTGCAAGCGCGTTGTCGAGCAGCACAGTGTTGGGAAGGTATGCGGTGTATCCACGCGCGAACCAGATCTTGTAGACCCCGTTATCGAGGCAGATAATCCCATCGCGCGGCATCGCGTCGCGGACCTGCTGAACAAGGTGCGGCGGGAAGATCGGGAAGCGATCGTCGGCTGCAAGCTTGCCAGTGTGTTCAAGCTCAGCCTTGTGATAGCCGAGCATCTGTTCGAAATCCCAGTCGCGATTGGGCGAGATGTCTTCCTTGATCTGCCAGACCGCGTTGGCGATGTCGCCGATGACCTCGATCTGCGGGAAATAGACCGGATCGACCTCAGCCGTTTTGGTTGAGACGTGGATCACGGTGACACCGTTGTCCTTCATGAAGAAAGGCGGCTTTTCGATCACGTCGTGACCGACATTGATGATGCAATCGGAGGCTTCGACCGCGCGGTGAACGAAGTCGCCTGCCGAAAGCGCCGCACAACCGAGAAACTTCGGGTGCCGCTCGTCGATCACGCCCTTGCCCATCTGGGTGGTAAGGAACGGGATGCCGGTCTTCTCGACGAATTGTTCGAGCATCCGCCCGCAAAGCTTGCGATTGGCGCCCGCGCCGATGACAAGGACGGGGTTCTTGGCGCTTTCGATTGCTTTTACCGCAGCGCGAACCGCCTTGGGCTCAGCGGAAGGACGACGCGCAACGCTTTTGGGAAGCGGCTTGAAGTCGGTCGCCTGTTCCTCGGCAATATCTTCGGGAAGTTCTATCAGCGTCGCGCCCGGCTTTTCCTCTTCGGCGAGACGATAGGCTTCGCGCACGCGGCTGGGAATGTTGTCGCCCGCCGCGATCTGGATCGAGTACTTGGTGACCGGCTCCATCAGCGACACGATGTCGACGATCTGGAAGCGGCCCTGCTTCGATTTCTTGATCGGCTTCTGACCGGTGATCATCAGCACAGGCATCCCGCCAAGCTGCGCATAGGCGGCGCTGGTCACGAAGTTGGTAGCGCCCGGGCCAAGCGTCGCCACGCACACGCCGGTCTTGCCGGTATGGCGGCCATAGGTCGCGGCCATGAAGCCCGCGCCCTGTTCATGGCGAGTGAGGATCAACTTGATCTTGTCCGACTTGCCCAGAGAGTCGAGAAAGTCGAGGTTCTCTTCACCCGGCACACCAAAGATATACTCGCAGCCTTCTGCTTCGAGACAGTCGATGAAGACGTCAGACGCTTTTTTGGTATCGCTCATTTTCGTATTCCCCCCAATACTTCGCGAAAAGCCGTCGCTAGGCCTTCGCCGTGACCGTAAACTGATTACGCAAGGACGCCTCTACATGGAGGCTGCACCCAATGTCCTTGCGGTACGTGTCGAATGTGTCCGGGCCGTGATGGCTGGACGTCACAGCCATGTATTGCAGGATTCCGCCAGAATCCAAGGGCGAAGCGAAAATTGCCGGAAAATTAGCAGGCCAAATCAGTAGCCCAGATGCGGATCGAAGATCGGCGCGACGGGCTTTCCGGCCAGGTAATTCTGCAAGTTTTCGAGGAAGCGAGTGGCGGAGCGAATGAACATCTTGTCCTGCGCCCGGCCCGACAAGTGCATCGAGATATGTGCATTGTCGAGCGCCCACAGCTCGTGGTCTTCGGGCAAAGGTTCGGGCGTGGTCACATCGAGGAACGCGCCGCCAATGGCCCTACTGCGAAGCGCCTCGACGAGCGCTGGCTGATCGACCACTTCGCCGCGCGCGATGTTGACGAGCACTGCATGGGACTTCATCGCCGCAAGCTCGTCCGCACCGATCATGTTCTCGGTCTCAGGGGTGGAAGGCACGGCGAGGATGACCCAGTCGAAATCGCCCAGTCTCCCGCGCCATTCGTCAGGCGTCAGCACGCCCTCTCCGCCTGATCGGCGCACCACGGTCACGTCCACATCGAAGGCTTCGAGCCTTGGCTTGATGAGCTTTCCGATTGCCCCGTAGCCAAGCAGCAGGGCCTTCGAGCCGGCGAGTTCGCGCTTGCCCGGCGAATCGAGCAGCCATTCGCGCCGTTCAGCCGCGCGCATGACGTCGCGGTATCCTTTGGCGATGTTTAGCATGCCCATCACGACATATTCGGCAATGGTGATCGCGTTGATCCCGACGCCGTTCGTGACGGTGATATCGCGCTCGATCAGCACGTCCATCGGCAGGAAATCGAGGCCCGCATAGATCGAGTTCAGCCATTTGAGCTCCGTGGCCGCATGCAGCGCCTTCGCCATCGCCTCCTTGTCGTTCATGTCGAACCAGCCGATCTCCGCACCCTTCACCGCGTCGATGGCTTCCTCGGCGGTCATGAACCAGCGGACATCGAGGTCTGCGGGCAGTTGCGGTTCGAGCAGCGGACGGATGAGGCCGGATATTGCGAGCGTGGTCATGAAATTCCTTTCGTCACCCCGGAGCTGATCCGGGGTCCCGCTTCTTTTCGCGGAGTCGTAGAAGGCAGCGGGACCCCGGATCAAGTCCGGTGTGACGGGAAGTCAGGAAAGCTTCCAGTCCCAGCCGAGCGCGTCGCCGTCCATCACCTCCACGCCCTTGGCCGTGAGTTCATCGCGGATCGCGTCGGAGGTTGCGAAGTCCTTCTCAGCGCGCGCGGCCTTGCGGCGGGCGAGCGCGTCTTCGATCTCTTCTTCGGTGATCTCTGCTGAGGCTGGACGGATGCGCAAGTCTGCACGGGAGAGGTTGAAGAGATTGAGGCCGAGCACCGCGTCGATATGCTCGACCACTGCGCGCTTGATACCTGCGTCGACCTTCTTTGTCGCAAGCGCATCTTCAAGCGCAGTCAGAGCAATTGCAGTGTTAAGATCGTCCGACATCGCTTCATCGAACTTGGCAAGGGTATCAGCAAATTTGGGGTGTTCGGCAACCGGCTGCGTCGGCGCGTCGGCAAGGCGCTCCACCGCCATCACCATCCGCTTCAGCCGCGTAAGCGCGGCTTCCAGCCCTTCCCAGCTGAACTCGAGCTCGCTGCGATAATGCGCTTGCAGGCACATTATCCGATAGGCGAGCGGATGGAAGCCCTTGTCGACCAGCAATTGCAGCCGCAGGAACTCGCCCGACGACTTCGACATTTTGCCCGAACGCTCGACCAGGAAGTTGTTGTGCATCCAGATGCGCGCGCCCGAATTGGTTGCATCGGAAAGCCCGCCCGAGCAGCAATAGGCCTGGTTCTGTGCGATCTCGTTGGGGTGGTGGATTTCGCGGTGGTCGATCCCGCCGGTGTGAATGTCGAAGGGGAAGCCGAGCAGCGCCTCACCCATAACCGAGCATTCAAGGTGCCATCCGGGAGCGCCCTTGCCCCATGGGCTGTCCCATTCCATCTGCCGCGTCTCGCCCTCCGGCGTCTTGCGCCAGATCGCGAAGTCGGCCGCGTTGCGCTTGCCCTCCAGCCGCTCTATCCGCCCTTCACCCTCTTCGGTGACGGCGCGGGCCAGCTTGCCGTAATCCGCGACCGTCGAGACGTCGAAATAGAGCCCGCTCTCAAGCTCATAGCAGTGCTTGTCCGCCACGCGCTTGCCCCACGCGATCATTTCTTCGACATATTCGGTCGCGCGCGGGTGCTGTTTCTTCTGAACGTTCAGCCGCGCCAGATCGCGCTCAAAATCTTCCTGATAAAAGCGCGCAATATCCCAGGCGCTCTTGCCCTGGCTCGCCGCCATCTTTTCCATCTTGTCCTCGCCCTCATCGGCGTCAGACGTCAGGTGCCCGACATCGGTTATGTTGATGACGTGGGTGAGCTTGTAGCCTTTGAACTTCAGCGTTCGGCCAAGCGTATCGGCGAACACGTAAGCGCGCATGTTGCCGATATGCTGGTAGTTGTAGACCGTCGGCCCGCAAGTGTAGACGCGCGCCTCCGGCGGCCTCGCCGGATCACCGGGAACGCCCTCGTGAATTGGAACGAATTCCTCGATCTGCCTGTTGAGTGAGTTGAACAGTTTGAGCGGTGTTTGGGCCATGCGAGCGCCCATGCGACAAACCGCCATCCAGTGCAACAGGAGGCAGCGATCAGTAAAGATTCCGGGACCGATACGACATCGAGAGTGCTTGGGGGGATCGCCATTGCCGGCTGCGTGATCTCAGTGGTGATGGACTTTATCGGGGTCGGGATTTCAGACCGGGTCGGAATGATCCAGAACACGATCAGCAACCTTGCCGCCTCCAAGGCCGAAGGCACTCCGGCTGACGAACTTGCCGATATCGGGATTTACGCGTTCGTGGTTTCAGTGCTGGCGACCACCGCGGGGCTGCTGCGGTGGAGGATAGATCGGCTAGACTGGAAGATCGGATCGTGGCTGCTGGTCGTGGTCGCGGTCTGCGTGGTGCTGATCGCGGGGTACGAGGCATACACAACCGACGAAGGCCCCGTGATCCATTACCGGCTGGTTTATGTGCTGGGCGTCGCTTTCCCGCTCACCGTGTTGCTGACCGCCGGGCAATTCTGGGAGATCAGCAAGGGCCTCGGCCTCTCGCTCTATATCGGCGGGGTTGCGTGGGCGGTGCTCGGCCCGCTCTTCTTCTTCGTCCCGACCGGATATGACGGTGCATACGAGCGGATGCTCGCTGGCGGAATGCTGGCGTGGTTTATCACCATGGGCGTGATGATCTGGGATGATCCCGACATCGTGCGGCAGGTGTCAGAGGACCAGCGCGGGCACGATTAATCCGCGCTCAGTCAAAGCCGAGGAACTTCACCTGCTCATCCAGCGGCACGCGTTCGCGCTCGAAATTGTTCACCGGCGCGTCCGGGTCGCGGTAGCCGATCGCCATGCCGCAGAAGAACATGTAGCGTTCGTGATCGAGGCCTAGAAAATCGCGGATGACGTTGGCGTAGAAAGCCATGAATTCCTGGTAGCAGCTGTCGAGCCCTTCCTCGCGCAGCAGCAAAGCCACCGTTTGCAGCCACATGCCGGTGTCCGACCATTGCGGCGCTTTCATGAAGCGCGGGAAATAGACGAACATGACCGCCGGCGCATCGAAGCTGGTGGTGTTGCGCCCCATCGCCGCCATGCGCGCCGCGCCGTCGTCACGCGCAATGCCGAGCGCGTCGAACATGCCCTTGGAAATGCCGTGAAGGCGCTCCTTGTAAGCCTCCTCCTGCTTGGGCGCATCCCAATCGTATTCGAGCTCCTGCATCGGCGTGGAGGTGATCTTGGCCTGAAGCTCCTTGAGCGGCTCACCCGTGACGATGGTGGCTTCCCACGGCTGGTAATTGCACCCCGAAGCCGCCCAGCGAGCCTTGTCCATGACGCGGCGGATCGTGTCGAGTTCGACCGGCTTGTCGAAAAACTCACGGATCGAGCGGCGGCTGGTGACGGCTTCGGTTACGTTCATTTGGTCCTCATCAGAATTTTGATCCGATCTTTCAAAGGCAGTTGCCTTGGGTCTTCAAAAGCGTCTTCAAGCAATCCAGCGCCTTCGGCCTCATGCAAAGCTAGAATTGCCGATTTTCGGGCCGCTTGCCGGATGTCTAGAATCGTAAGGATCGGAAGCGGAATTGTCGGGTGAAATGCACACATTCGAGCGTAAAAGAAGACTTCATGGAGCGGCTCATTTTCATGCCACGTTGTCATGACAAAACTCTCGTCGGGCACCCCTTGGTTGTTGAACTTTTCCCGCAGCGCGTGGTCGACGCTGTCGTCCCAAGAGCTGCAGTCATGGCCCCACGCCATCATATAAAGACATCCGCTCTCCACGATCCAAGCGCTAACTGCCTCTTGCCAATCGTTGGTTACAGGCTGCTCTACAATTACGATGACGCGGCGAGATGTTGGGGTTGTTTCAGGCAACGGCGAACCGGATGGAAGATGCAAATACTCCACTACTTCGTCGTGATCGCAGATGCTCACCGCCGCCCCCGCTTCACACCCTTCTCATCCTCGAACAGTTCCGCAAGCTGCTCCATGATCGTGCCGCCGAGCTGTTCGACATCCATAATCGTTACCGCGCGCCGGTAATAGCGCGTCACATCGTGGCCGATGCCGATGGCGACCAGTTGCACGGGTGAGACCTTTTCGATCCAGTCGATCACCCCGCGCAAATGCGCTTCGAGATAGCCTGCCGAGTTCACGCTCAAAGTCGAATCATCCACCGGCGCGCCGTCGGAAATCACCATCAGGATGCGGCGTTCTTCAGGGCGGTAGATCAGGCGGGAATGCGCCCATAGCAGCGCCTCACCGTCGATATTTTCCTTCAGCAGCCCCTCGCGCATCATCAGGCCGAGATTGCGGCGCGCGCGGCGCCAGGGTTCGTCGGCCTGTTTGTAGATGATGTGGCGCAAATCGTTCAAACGCCCCGGCCCCTGCGGTTTGCCATCGGCAAGCCACGCCTCGCGCGCCTGCCCACCCTTCCACGCGCGGGTGGTGAAGCCGAGGATCTCGGTCTTCACCCCGCACCGCTCCAGCGTGCGTGCAAGGATATCGGCGCTGATCGCGGCAATGCTGATCGGTCGGCCGCGCATCGAACCCGAATTGTCGATCAGCAGCGTGACGATCGTGTCCTTGAAGTCAATATCGCGCTCGACCTTGTAAGACAGCGCCGTGCCGGGCGAGACGACCACGCGAGACAGGCGCGCTGCATCCAGAACGCCTTCTTCCTGATCGAAATCCCAGCTGCGGTTCTGCTGCGCCATCAGGCGGCGCTGCAACCGGTTGGCGAGGCGCGTGACCACACCCTGAAGCCCGGTCAGTTGGCTGTCGAGATAAGCGCGCAGCCGGTCCAGTTCATCGGCATCGCACAGTTCAGGGGCGTCGATTTCCTCGTCGAAGCGCGTTGTGAAGGCCTTGTAATCGAGGCCATCGGGAATGTCGGCCTGCGGGCGATTCGGGCGGACAGGCGCGTTAGAGGCATCGCCCTCTTCTCCCGGCTCACCCTCCTGCATCTCGTCATCGGCGGACATTTCGCTGTCCGCTTCGCCATCGGAGTCGCCCTCGGCCATTTCGCCAGCCATCTCGGCGCTTTGCGGATCGGCGTCGCCTTCGTTCTGTTCGTCGCCGGTCTGGTCGTCGTCCTCGCCCTCATCCTCATCGCTGTCGTCGTTTTCGGTGTCTTCGGGCGCTTCCGTCGGGCGGGTGAGGTCGAGGTCGCGCAGCAGGTCGAGCGTGAGTTTCTGGAAGGCTTCCTGATCGCTGAGCTTTTCGGCCAGCGAGGCGAAATCGTCACCCACCGTCTCTTCGATAAACTCGCGAACCAGACCTACGCCTGCCCGAGCGCGCTCGGGGATGGTTTCGCCTGTCAATTCTTCGCGCAGCATCAGCGAGAGCGCGGTTTGCAGCGGCACTTCGGAGGCGTTTTGCGCGCGGGCAATCGGGTCGCTCGCAGTGCGCATCTCGGTGGCCGAATCAAGGTTGGACTTAATCCCGCCAAACCGGTTTGCGCCCAGCGCCTCGTAACGGACCTGCTCGATCGCGTCATAGCACGCACGCGCCACCGGCTCGGGCGGCGCACCCATTGCGTGGAGCCCCGCATCGTGGTGACGCAATTTGAGCGCAAAACTGTCCGCAAACCCGCGCGCTTCGGTGACCTGATCGGCTGGCAGGTCGCGTCCGGGTAACGGCACTCGAAAGCGACTCCCGCTCGCACCGGGCACGTCAGCGCTCCACGCAACCTCGACCTCACCGTCACGCGAGATCGCGCGCGCGGCTCCGGTCAGCGCCTGTTTGAAGCGGTCGAGAGGGGATTCTTCGGACATTCGGATGTTTCAGATAGGGATCGGGTCTCGGGCGATCAAACGATGCTTTGGCCGGTCGCTTCCCAATCCTTGAGGAAACCCTCGATACCCTTGTCGGTCAGCACGTGCTTGAACAGGCCCATGATGACGCCCGGAGGCGCGGTCATTACGTCAGCGCCGATCTTTGCGCTCTCAAGGATGTGGGTCGCATGGCGCACCGATGCGACGAGGATTTCGGTGTCGAACAGGTAGTTGTCGTAGATCAGGCGGATATCGCGGATAAGGTCCATCCCGTCGAAGCCATTGTCATCGTGGCGCCCCACGAAAGGCGAGATGAAGGTCGCGCCGGCCTTTGCGGCGAGAAGAGCCTGGTTGGCCGAAAAGCACAGCGTCACGTTGACCATCGTGCCGTCGCCGGAAAGTGCCTTGCAGGTTTTCAGACCGTCGACCGTCAGCGGCACCTTGATGCAGACATTGTCCGCGATCTTGCGCAGGACTTCGGCTTCTTTCATCATCGTTTCGTGGTCGAGCGCGACCACTTCGGCGCTGACCGGGCCATCGACGATGCCGCAGATTTCCTTGGTCACTTCCATGAAATCACGTCCGGACTTGTGGATCAGCGAGGGGTTCGTGGTCACCCCATCGAGCAGCCCTGTTGCAGCCAGTTCCTTGATCGGTTCGATTTCGGCGGTGTCGACGAAGAATTTCACGTGCGTTCTCCTCGCCCCTGTCGGGCTTGATGGGTGGCAATTGGAAGGCCGGGCTACTACCTCATCCGGATGATGAAATGGCTCAGCCGATTTGCCAGCGTGATTGCCTGTGCATGGGGCGCTTGGCAACCGTCTGTTGCCCTCGCTGCCGAAGAAGATGTGCAATTATGGGTGTATGCGGTCGCGCGCGGGGACTTTGACGAGGACACATCGTGGAATCTCGATGCTTCGGCGCGCTGGCGCGAACAGGCACGTGGCGACGAACAGCAAACGCTCAGGCTCAACATCGACCAGCAGGTCACTGATGGCATCACGCTGGGCGGAGGCTTCGGCGTGTTCGAAACGGAGGGAGGCAATACCGAGCTACGCCCGCACCAGCAATTGACGCTTTCGAGAGGCCGTTTTTCGGCCCGCACCCGGATTGAGCAACGCTTCTTCGATGGCGCTGACCGGATGGAGCTGCGGGTGAGGCAGATGGTGCGCTACACTCAGCCGCTCGGCCCCGGATGGAGGGCGAGCATCGACGTCGAGTTCTTTCATCTTGCGCAGACACGCGACCGGATGAGCGACACCGCGCGAGATCAGTGGCGCGCGCGGACCATCCTTACGCGGCAGATGAGCGAGACCCTGTCACTGGGCGTCAGTTACATGATGATTTACGATCCGCGCCCGGAGCGGGTGGACCGGATCAACCATGTGCCGCAGCTTTATATGACCAAGCGCTTCTAGATCCTCGCAGCTGCTCCAAACACACCGATCAAAACTGGATCGCGTGTCGTTTCGGGGTTTGCGCGGATAGCGGCCTCTTCGCGTCCGATCTCGCTCCAGATCGCGCTGTCGATTGTGCCTGCAAGGCGTCCGGCGATACCGCCGATATCGGTCCCGGTTGCCGCGTTCAAAAGCTCGGCCACCAGCGGATCGTTGGCAATGCGGATCGCATCGCCCAGTTCGGGCACCATTTCGTCGATCAGTCGCCCGCCCAATTCGCCGCGCAGCGCCTCGGTTGCGGCCTGCGGGCCTCCGCGTACGAGTTCAAAAGCTGCGGCAGGACCGATGATTTCGACCGCATCGCGCACGATTGGCGCAGCTGCATAAGACCCCTCTATCGCGATATCGGCGAACACCGTTTCCAGCCGGTCCTTGAACAATGTCGAAGTCAGCACCCGGGTCAGGGTATCGCCGCGCGTGCCGAGCAGGCTGCCAAGACCGATGCGCGCGACCTGTTCGTCCCAGTAGCCATCAGGAGCGGTCAGACGCGCGAAGGCATTCTCGCTCGCGCGCAAGAGCAGTCGGCGGATCACCTCGGTCATGCTCAGCGTCGATCCGGTGGTCGCGCAGGCTGGAAGGGCAACGAGTACGGCTGCAGAAAGACCACCTCCCAGAACCTTGCGACGATTGATTGCCCTTGTACCGATTGCGTTGGAGCCATTTGCGTTCATATCTGCGATCCTCTCGTAGTTATTCCAAACCACTGTGCCTATGTTCCGGTTCCGATGAACCGCGTCCGACTCCTCGTCTTGAATGCTGCCCTGGGTGCGCTCGACTACAAGCTTGCAGAGGGCATGAATGTCGAGCCGGGCAGCGTGGTCGTTGCGCCGCTGGGTCCGCGCACGGTGACCGGCATTGTGTGGGACGAAGGTCGCTTGCCGGGGGCTGAGGTCGACGCATCGAAGCTTCGCGCGCTGCGAGAGGTGGTGCCCGTTCCGCCGCTGTCCGAACCCCTGCGCCGCCTGATCGAATGGACCGCCGACTATTACTGCGCCCCGCTTTCAAGCGTCGCGCGCATGGTTCTTTCAAGCGGAGGCGCGCTTGGCGGCCCGACCACCACGACCGAATATCGCCTGTCGGGCGGTACGCCTGAACGTATGACCCCGCAGCGTGCCGCCGCAATCGAAGCGCTGGAGGGCGAGCAAGGCACGATCCGCGAGCTGTCAGCCATCGCAGAAGTATCCGAAGGGGTGCTTCGCGGCCTTGTAAATCAGGGTGTGATCGAGCCGGTCACCGTCTCCATCGACCGGCCTTATGATCAGGCAAACGCCGACCACCACCAGCCGGCCCTGTCCGACGATCAGAGGCGGGTGGCCAAGCAGCTCGTGAAGGCGGTCGAGGCGCGCAGGTTCGAGCCCTTCCTGCTCGATGGCGTAACCGGTTCGGGCAAGACCGAGACTTATTTCGAACCTGTCGCCGAGGCCTTGCGCATGGGGCGGCAGGTGCTGGTGCTCCTCCCCGAAATCGCCCTGACCGAAAACTTCCTTACCCGGTTCGAAGACCGCTTTGGAGCCGCCCCCGTTCAGTGGCACTCTTCGCTCAAGTCGACCGAACGTCGCCGCGCGTGGCGTGCGATCAGCACGGGGGATGCGCAGGTCATCGTCGGCGCGCGCTCTGCCCTGTTCCTGCCTTACGCCGACCTCGGCCTTATCGTTGTCGACGAAGCGCACGAGATCAGTTTCAAGCAGGATGACGGTGTTCGCTACAACGCCAGAGACGTGTCGGTTATGCGCGCGCGGTTCGAGGAGATTCCGGTGTTGCTCGCCAGTGCGACGCCTGCTCTGGAAAGCCTGCATATGGCGAACACCGGGACGTATACGAAACTCGAACTGCCCAGCCGGTTCGGCGGCGCGCAATTGCCTGAGATAAAGCTTGTCGATCTCACGATAGAGAAACCGGCAAGCGGTCGCTGGCTGGCCGCACCGCTGATGGAGGCTTTGGAGGCACGGCTCGAAACGGGCGAGCAATCGCTCCTGTTTCTCAACCGCAGGGGCTACGCGCCTCTGACCTTGTGCCGCAATTGCGGGCACCGGTTTCAGTGCCCCAATTGCAGCGCGTGGCTGGTCGAGCATCGGCTTTCCGCACGGCTCGCCTGCCATCATTGCGGTCTCGAAACGCGCCCTCCCGACACATGCCCCGAATGCGGCGAAGGCGATTGCCTTGTGGCTTGTGGCCCCGGAGTGGAGCGCATCGCCGATGAAGTCGCCGAACTTTTCCCCGAAGCGCGCGTAGCGGTCGCGACTTCAGACACGTTGGGCTCCCCAGCCCGCGCGGCGGAATTTCTTCAAAAGGTCGAAGCCAAGGCGATCGACGTGATCGTCGGCACTCAGCTTGTTACAAAAGGCTTTCACTTTCCCGAGCTCACTCTCGTCGGCGTGGTCGATGCTGACCTTGGCCTTGAGGGAGGAGACCTTCGCGCAGCCGAGCGCACATATCAGCAAGTGGCGCAGGTCGCAGGGCGCGCCGGGCGCGGGGCAAAGCCGGGCGAAGTGCTGATTCAGACGCGGCACCCGGACGCCGCTGTCATCGCCGCGCTCGCCAACGGGGACCGTGATGCTTTTTACGAGGCCGAAACCGATGCAAGGCGCGATGCGGGCGCTCCGCCCTTTGGTCGCTGGGCCTCGATAATCCTGTCATCCGAAGACGACCGCGAAGCGCGCGAGGCGGCGGCGCGGCTGGGCGATACGCGCCCGCATCTCGACGACCTGATGATCCTTGGCCCTGCCCCTGCCCCGCTTGCGCTGCTGAGAAACCGCTACCGCTATCGCTTCCTCATCAACGCGCGGCGCAGTGCGAACTTGCAAGGGGTGCTGCGCGACTGGATCGGGAGGCAGGATTTTGCTCCCGGCGTCCGCGTCGGCATCGACATCGATCCCTACAGTTTCGTGTAACAGAGCGCGGACCGGTCGGTCGCGGCAACCATTCGCGGCCCCGTGCGTAGCTATGGCATGGCTTCCCAATCTTGCGTTCTCGTGCCCATCCTGGGCGATCAGTTGACCCGTACACTTGCCTCTCTGCGCGGGCAGACCAAGGACGACACCGTCATCTTGATGATGGAGGTCTGGGACGAGGCCACCTACGTCAAGCATCACAAGCAGAAGATCACTCTCATCTTTTCCGCCATGCGCCACTTTGCCACCGAACTGGAAGATGCGGGCTGGAGCGTCGACTACGTCAAGCTCACCGACGAGGACAATGCGGGCAGCTTCACCGGCGAAGTCGCGCGCGCTGTCGAGCGGCACGATCCGGCAAAGATCCGCGTGGTCGAGGCGGGCGAATGGCGCGTGCAGCAAGCTATCGAGGAATGGCCGGATAAATTCGCCTGCGAAGTCGAAATTCTCCCCGACGACCGTTTCATCGCGACCCACGCCGAATTCCGCGACTGGGCCGATGATCGCAAGCACCTCACCATGGAGCATTTCTATCGCGATATGCGCCGAAAGACCGGCCTGTTGATGACCGAAGACGGCAAACCGGAAGGCGGCGACTGGAATTACGACAAGGACAACCGCGAACCGCCCAAGGACGAAATGGACCCGCCGCCGGTCCCGAAATTCGAGCCCGACGACATCACGCGCGAAGTCATGGCGCTTGTCGAAGAAAAGTTCGGCGACCATTTCGGCAGTCTCGAAACATTTGAATGGCCCGTCACGCGTGACGAGGCGGAAAAGGCCGTCGATGCCTTCTTCGCCGAGCGGATCGAGAAATTCGGACCCTTTCAGGACGCGATGGTCCATGGGTCGGACGACATGTACCACTCGATGCTTTCGACCAGCATCAACCTTGGCCTGCTCGACCCGGTGGACCTATGCAAACGCGCCGAGCAGGCTTACAAGGACGGCCGCGCACCGATCAATTCGGTCGAAGGTTTCATCCGCCAGATCATCGGCTGGCGCGAATACATTCGGGGCTTTTACTGGCTCCACATGCCGGGCCTCGAGAGCGACAACAAGCTCAACGCCCAGCGCGCTCTGCCAGACTTCTTCTGGACTGGCGAGACCGACATGCGCTGCCTTGCCGACTGCATCCGCTCGACCCACGAAAACGCGCACGCGCACCATATTCAACGCCTGATGGTGCTCGGCAATTTTTGCCTGCTTGCAGGGATCAATCCTCGCGACGTGCAGGACTGGTATCTCGCGGTCTATGCCGATGCGTATGAGTGGGTGGAGTTGCCCAACGTTTCAGGGATGATCCTTTACGCCGATGGCGGAAATCTCGCGACCAAACCCTACGCGGCGAGCGGGAATTACATCAACAAGATGTCCGACTACTGCAAGGAATGCAGCTACTCCGTCAGCAAGAAGACGGGCGACGGCGCGTGCCCATTCAACCCGCTCTACTGGCACTTCATGGACCGCCACCGCGACCGGCTGGAAAGCAATCACCGCGTCGGGCGCATCTATTCGAACTGGGACCGAATGGATGACGAGAAGAAATCCGATTACCTTGAGAGCGCGCAGAAATTCCTCGACACGTTGACCCCTGCCGATAGTAGCTGGGCAAGAAACGAGTAACGTCACGTCCTGAGGGGAATTTTACCGCCATGCTGACCATCCACCACCTGCGCATTTCGCAGTCCGAACGCATTGTCTGGCTGGCTGAGGAATTGGGCCTCGAATACGATCTGAAGCTCTACAACCGCGATCCCGAAACGCGCCTTGCCCCGGCTGAGCTCAAGGCTATTCACCCGATGGAGATTGCGCCGGTCATCACCGACGGTGATCTGGTTCTGGGCGAAAGCGGCGCGATCATGGATTACATCGTGGGCAAGTATGCTCCCGATACGGATCTAGTTCCCGGCCCCTATCACCCGGACTTTGCCGATCACCTGTACTGGTATCATTTCGCCAACGCGACGCTGATGACCAATGCGATGATGAGCATTGCGGTGAACGCTGTGGGCGCGGAAATGCCGCCGCCGCTGATGAAGCGCGTGACAAACGCCTGGGCGCATATCGAAAAGCGTCTGGGCGAAGCCGACTATTTCGGCGGCTCAGCTTTTACCACGGCCGATATCATGCTCGGCTTCTCGCTGACGACGGCGCGCGCCTTCAACGACATGAGCGTCGATCACATGCCGAACCTCAAGGCGTGGCTGAAGCGCATCGGAGCGCGCGATGCCTATCAGCGCGCAATGGCCAAGGCCGAGCCGGGCTTTCCGCCAAAGCTCGATTGAGCGGTGACACTCAACCCTTCTCCAGCGCTGTCCAGATCTCGCTGGCCATATCGTCGACAAAGATCGAGGACGAGTTGTCGAGCAGAATTACCACGTCGCCATCTGCTCCATCGTCCTTGAAGCCAAGATAGGTGCGAGCACCCAGCCAGGCGCCGTTATGCGAGATCAGATCACCGTTTCGATTGAGCCCGAAGTGGTAACCATCGCCTATCCCTCTGCCAGTAGCGCGATCCTTTAGCGCGCGTGAAATCAGCCGGTCATCGCGCCAGAACCGCACCCAGTTTGCAAGATCATCGAGTGTAGAAAATACCGCTCCATCGCCCGCTACGCCGTCGAGATTGGTTGGCTCCATTTTGCCGTCGTCATTGAAGCTGGTGGCGCGGTTCGCAAAGTCATCTGCGCTTACCAGGTTCCACACGCGAGTCTTGTCCATGCCCAAGGGCGCGAGGACTTCCTGTCTAAGATAGCTCTCAAACGATTGCCCGGAAACACGCTTGACAAGTCCAGCGAGGAACACGTAGCCGGTGTTATTGTACTGGTACTCGGTCGGCGCTTCGTAGCTTTGTGAGCCTGAGCAGACATGATCGAACACCCAACCAATGGTAGTGATTTCATCCGGGTTGGCGCGCTCGAAATAATCGTCGGGAACGCCGGAGACATGGCGAAGAAATTGCGCGGGCGTTGCCTTGACGGGGCAGTCTTCAATCTGATCGCCGACCGGCTTGTCGAGGTCGAGTAGGCCGTCATGCGCGAGCTTCAGGATCGCGGCAGCGGTGAAGCTCTTCGAGACCGAGGCAAGGCGAAACTGCGAGTCCGCTGTCAACGCGCGGCCATCACCGTCCAGCCCCCACGCCTTGCGAACCACGACTTTGCCATCGTGGATAACCAGAGCCGCGCCGTTGAACTGTGAAATCCGACCCCCGTGGCGGGCATCGAACCATGCTTCGAGCTCAGGTCCAAAGTCAGAGGAACTAACGGCGACAGCAGGCACCTTGATCATCCAGAGCGCCCAGACGAACAGGCCAATGGCCAGAACCACAATCGCTCCAAGGACATAGGCAAGCGTGCGCATCTATCATCTCTCTTCCTCAACCGATGGCAAATGAAGATCGGCTTCGCTAGGCTGGTTCACACACCCTGAAAGGTCCACATGAAACCCTACGAACACCTTAGCCGCTCGATCGCGGGTCACAAGGCGATCATCACCGGCGCTGCCAGCGGCATGGGCCGCGCGACTGCACATCTGTTCGCCTCGGAAGGTGCACATGTTGCGGTGACCGATCTCGACCAGTCGAAATGCGACGCGGTGGCGAAGAAAATTGCCGCTGCTGGCTATCCCGGCAGCGCCCTGCCCCTAGCGCTGGACGTGCTGGACGCCAATGCCATCGAAGCGCGGGTGGCGGAAATCGGCGAGCATTTCGGCGGTCTTGACATCGTCGTCAACAATGCAGGCTTCTCGCTTCACGCGATGATCGAGGATGATGAATATCCCGAATACTGGGACAAGAGCATCGCCGGCCTGCTCACCGCCCACCAGCGCATCATCCGCGCAGCTATGCCCTATCTTCGCCAGAGCGATCATCCGCGCATTGTCAACATCGCTTCGACCGAGGGATTGGGCGCGACGCCGACGAATTCGCCCTATGTCGCGGCCAAACACGGCGTGATTGGCCTCACACGCGGGATGGCGGTGGACCTTGGGCGCGACGGGATCACTGTGAACTGCATCTGTCCCGGCCCGATCCGCACCGGCATTACCGATCGGATTCCCGAAGAGCACAAGGAAATCTACGCCAAGCGCCGCGTCCCCTTGCGCCGTTACGGTCACCCTGAGGAGGTGGCGCACATGACCTTGTCGTTGGTGCTTCCCTCTGCGAGCTTTATCACCGGCGCCGTCATCCCGGTCGATGGCGGGCTGACGATCAAGAACGGTTAGCGCTTTAGCACCTCGAGAAAGCCGGCGCTGTCATCGAGCCGCAGACCCACGCCCGAAATATGCTTTTCGCCGCCGATCGCGGTGGGAATGGCGATCGGGCGCGAAAAGCGCAGGCTCACATTGGGCGCAGACATCAGGGCAAGGTTGAGGACTGATTTGTCCTGCAACTCTTCGCTGGTGAACGCGGTCGCTGCATCGGCGATCTGGCTGATCGGAACCTCGAAATCGTAGATCATGCCGCTGCGCACACGCACCACATCGCCCGTCACCAGCACCGGATTGATGCGGAAACTCTTGAGCAAAGCGACGGTCCAGATGATGCCCCAGACGCTGACGGCGAACAAGACCCATGCAAGCGTCGGGCTCCAGTACATCAGGAGCAGATGCACCACAGAAATCTCGATTACCTGGAGCACGAGGAAGGTGGCGATCATCGGGGTCAGATAAGTGTGATAGATGAATCCGCGGCTGCCCGCTGGCACGTCGGCTGGTGCTCCCCAGCGCAAGAGGCCAAGGACAAGGACACGCGTCTCTGCCTGAGCGAAACGGAGCATCGCGGGTGGGAGCACCCGTTCGAGCCCCGTCATGAACGACCCGGAAGCGCGCCATTGCGTCACAACGCGCAGGGCCGACCAGCCAAGGAAAATCGCTAGCGTCATCGCAGCGGCAAGCAGAACCTGGGGCATACCCAGATAAACCGCCTGAACCGGGCCCGCAGCACCGGCGATCACCACGATGCTGGCCAGTGCCAGAGCGGCGAGCATGTGAAACGCCTCTGGCTTGTGATCGCGCGCTTTCCAGATGACGGCCAGCATCAGCGCATCCGTCACGATCCAGGCGAACAGGATGGCGGCCCACCCGGCATTCGCTTCGGCCCAGGCGGTGTGCGTAAGCGCGCGTGCGCCCCAGATTGCGAGCAAGGCCAAGGCCGTCGGGAGGACAACGGCGAGAGGTGCAGGTAAGCGTTGGAGCATCAAAAACCTCCTGTTGGCTCTTGCGTTAGTCGCGGCGTACCGCCCGCTCAATTCAGTTTTTTGCAAGACATGCCGCGTGCATCTTTGTCTCGATCAGCTGAGGCGCGGGAGCTTGGCATGATCAGCCGTCAATCCGCCTCTGGCCACTGCGACCTGTCCAAGCGATCGGATCGACGACGCATTGGCTCATCGCAACTGGCTGAGGCACCGGTCTGCGGCAAACGCGCAAGGTATGTCTTCGGATTGGGTCGACGAACGCGCTGAGATTCCAATAGCTTGACAGATAAGTCGCAGTATCGCTCGCCATCGGAGACAGAATAGCGTATGTAAGTTTAGGTAGACGCCCTGTAGTGTAAGGAAATTTGGACATGCCACCTGAGTTGTCAGAGGCCCGCCTGGGCGAAGCCATAGCCAAGCTGCCATTTTCCATGGTCCTCGCGAGCGCGACGCTCGAAGATCAGCCAATCCTTTACATCAACGAACGCTTCACCTCCGTTACCGGGTACAGCGAGGAAATGACCGTCGGACGCAACTGCCGTTTCCTTCAGGGCGAAGAAACCGACCCAAAGACGGTCGCCAAGATCCGCGCGGCACTCGAAAACGGTGAGGACATTACCGTCGATCTGGCCAATTACCGGGCCGATGGTTCGATGTTCATGAACCGGCTGCTGATCTCTCCAATCCGTAATGACGAAGGTGAGGTCGTCTCGTTCCTCGGAATTCAGCGCGACCTGACGGGACAGATAGAGGAGCTTCCCGCAGGATCGGACGATGTGCTCATGTCCGAATTGCAGCACCGGGTCAAAAACCACCTCGCCATGATAGTGGGCCTGATACGGATGCACGAAAGCAGCGAAGCCTCGAAAGAAGCGCTCGCTGCGCTCTCCAGCCGGGTCCAAAGCCTTGCGCTGTTGTACGAAGAGCTATCTGGCAGCGGCGTTGCCACGATTTCGGACGACCAGATTTCGGCAGGCGCTTACATCAGCCGGGTCGCGGCGGCGCTAGGCTCGATTGACGGGCGCAAGGCGATCCGCATGAATGTCGATTGCGATCAGGTGTCCCTTCCGGTCAATGTCGCGACAACGCTGGGACTGCTCGTGACAGAATTTCTGACCAATAGCCTCGAACACGCCTTTGTCGGGCGCGACCTCGGAATGATCCGGGTGCGGCTTGAGAATCTGGCTGGCGGGCTGGTGCGATTGACGGTCGAAGATGACGGCGTCGGCCTGCCGGAGGGGTTGAACTGGCCGCGCGGCAGCATGTCTTTGAGAGAAAGACGAAAGGCCATGCGCGCACAAGGCGAAGGCGAGCGGCGCGGTCTTGGTGGAGCGATGGTCAATTCTCTGGTCGATTCCATCGGCGGGAAGCTGTCGGTCGGAGGAACCGATCACGGGACCATCATCGTACTCGACCTGCCGCCGCGACCGACCAACGATCCCGAGTAACAATCGCGCCAGATGCGCCGGCGGTGCTTACGGTGCCGCCTCGGCTATCGCAGGCTTTCGCGCGCAGCTGCCTCTACGCTCGCCATCGCATCGCGCCACGGCGCGCCGCCATAGCTGATCCGTGAAACACCCAGAGCCGCGAGCTCGTGATTGCCGACCATGCCGGGCAGCCGCATCACGTTGACGGGCAGCGCGACCTTGTCGCAAACCTGAGCAATCAGGTCGGGGTCGCCCAATCCCGGAATGAAGAAACTGCCCGCTCCTGCTGAACGGTAAGCGTTGGCCCGCTCGACCGCGGCATAGACAAGCTCGACGTGGTTCGGGTCCTTGCCCTCCATCAACGGCCCGAGAAATATGTCAGTGCGCGCGTTTACGAACAGGCCTTCGCCGCTAACCACTGCGATGCGTTCTGCCTGTTCGTCGATTGCGCGCAAACCGCCAGCGCGGATCAGGCGATCTTCGAGATTGCAGCCGATCACGCCTGCGTGAGCGAGCGCATCGGCGTTGTGCGCAAGGTCGGCAAGATTGGTCGCATATCCCGTTTCCAAGTCGATCGTGACCGGCAAATCCACCGCATCGGCAATCTGCCTGGCTGTTTCGGTCAGGCGCGAAAACGGAATGTGTTCGCCGTCGTCATACCCCTGCGCTCCCGCGAGCGAATGGCTGCCTGTTGCGACCGCCTTTGCGCCTGCGCGCGCGACAGCGACGGCGCTGCCTGCGTCCCATATGTTGAACAGAACCAGCGGATCGCCAGCCCGGTGAAGCGCTGCAAATTCGTTTCTGGTCATTTCAAAACAACTCCTCTTGCGCAGCGCCTTCACGCTTGAGCAACTCAGCCTTGATCTGAGGCCCATAGGCGTAGCCGCCAATCGAGCCATCGGCCTGCACAACGCGGTGGCACGGTATCAGGACAGCGACGTTGTTCGCGCCGTTCGCACTGCCCACGGCGCGACTGGCCTTGGGATTACCAAGCATCGCGGCCTGCTCGCCATAGCTGCGCGTTTCGCCTGCGGGAATTGTGCGCAATGCCTGCCAGCAGCGTTGCTGAAACGCGGTGCCATGCACGTCCAACGGAATGTGCGAATTGTCGAGCGCGGGTTGCTCAACGGCGGCCGTGACCTGCTCGAACAGGGTCTTGAACTCGTCGCCCGCCTCAACCAGATTGGCCTTGGGGAAACGCGCCTGCAACTCCACCTCGCCCTCGCCGAAACTGAGGCAGCACACGCCCTTATCGGTCGCGGCAACCAGCATATCGCCCAGCGAAGTCGCGATCACGGTCCAATGGATACGTACACCCTCGCCGCCCCTGCTCCAGTCGCTTGCCCTCATGCCCAGCTTGTCCTTCGTGTTGTCATAAAAGCGCGAGGCGCTCGCATAACCGGCCTCATAGAGAGCATCGGTGACGCTCGCGCCGTTTCCCAGCGCGCCACGCACGCGTTCTTCGCGCAGCGCTCTTGCGAATGCTGCGGGTGACAGGCCGACGGTGCGCTTGAACAATCGTTGAAAGTGCGTCGGGGAATAGCCGGTAAGGTCCGCCAGCTGGTCAAGGGTCTGCGCACCATCGGCCCGGATCGCAGCGATGGCGGCTAGCACGCAGGCTTCCTCCCCGCTCTGGGTGTTGGGCGAACACCGCTTGCAGGCGCGCAGGCCCGCCGCTTCGGCGTCCGCGGGCGTCGCATAAAAGCGCACATTCTTGCGCAACGGTGCCCGCGCCGGACATGATGGCCGGCAGTAAATGCCCGTCGAATGGACGCCCGTTACGAAGGCTCCGTCATACCGGCGGTCCTTGGCCAGCGCGATTTGCCAGCGCTGATCATCGGTCAAGGTGTGTTCGTGTGCCATGGCGTCTTTGTCGCAGCACCCCCAACTAAGCGCATCCCGAAGCTTGCGGTCAATGTACGCGGCTGCATAAGGGTGGAGGAGATGATAGCATTGTTTCGCAAATTTCTGGCGCTTTTCGCCCTCGCACTGATCACCGCGCCAACATCTGCAGATCCCGGCGATGTCGATGCGGCGGCGCGCGGGGTCGTGCGCGTGGTCCTAATCGACCGAAGCGGCGATGAGGTTGTGGCGGTCACGCATGGCAGCGGCTTTGCCGTCTCCCCCACGCAAATCGTCACCAATGCGCACGTCATCCGCGAAGCTTTGCTCGACGACACTTTGCGCATCGGGATCGTTCCGAGCGAAGGCGATGCGGCCACCTTCGCCACCCCCTTGGCAGTCAGCCCGCGCAACGACCTTGCCCTGCTGGAAATCACCGACGGATCGCTTCGCCTCGAACCGCTTACTCTGGCAGGCGAGGTCAACGGCGACATGGGAGAGGTTTCGGCGGTCGGTTACCCGATGAATGTCGATCTGGCGCAAGGGCTGGAGATGAGCGACATCTTCCGTGCTCAGCCGCCGGTAAAGAGCCGGGGGTTCCTCTCGGGCCAGCGACCCAGCCGGCAGTTCGACACGATCCTCCACACCGCTCCGATTGCGCGCGGCAATTCGGGCGGGCCGCTGCTTGATGGCTGCGGGCGGGTGCTCGGGGTGAACAGCTTCGGCGCGGATTCGGACGGGTCGGATGCCGAGTTCTACTTCGCGGTATCCCTGCGCGAGCTGATGCCTTTCCTGCGCGAGAACGAGATTCAGCCGCGCGTGAATTCGCTGCCCTGTCGCTCGATTGACGAATTGAACGCAGCTGAGCGCGCTCGCTTCGAGCAACAGCGCGCGGAAGCGCAGGAACGAATTGCAGCGCGTGAGACGGCTTTGCGCGAGGCGCGTGATGCAGCCCGGCTCCAGGCGCAGATTGAAGTGATGGAGCGCCGTGACAACGCGATGGCTATCGCGATGGTGCTGCTGCTGGTGGCGATTGGCGCAGCCTACACCGCGGGCCAGCTTCGCACCTCGCTTGCCGACAAGCCCGAGCTGAGGAACCGCGCGATGATCGCGGCGGGGGTTGCAGGCGCGGCGTTAATTGCAACGGTGATCGTCTGGGTCACGCGGCCCGGCTATTCCGAGATCGAGGAACGCACCGCCGCGCTGCTGGGAGAAGACGACGCGCCGCCAACCGACACCACCAATCCTGCATCGACCATCGTTGGCGACGGGACGCTGATCTGCACGCTCGACACCGACCGCAGCCGCATCACCGGTGCGCGCACGGATGACGTCGAATTCGACTGGGCCGCGACCGGCTGCGTCAATGAGCGCACTCAATACGGGCTCATGAACGGCGACTGGACTCGCGTGCTGGTCCCGGGCGACGAAGCGGCGGTTTCGGTCAGCACTTACGATCCCGACACGCGCACCTTCCGCACCGACCGTTATCTGCTCGGGCGTCAGGCCATGAACGCCGCGCGCGAGGCCCGCAGCGCCTATGACCCGCCAGCATGCGGTGTCACCGATGCCGCGCGCACCGTCGCAGAACAGCAGAGCGCTCTGGTCGCGCAATTGCCTGAACGGCCCAATGAACGGCTGGTCTATTCGTGCGAGACAAAGCGCGCAGATAGCGGCGCTGGCGCCTTGAACGCGGAGCAATAGGAGTGGAGCAAGCGCTGGTCCTTGCCTCAATCGTGCTCGGTGTCGCGATTGCATTCGAGCTTGAGCACCTGAACAACGTTCTGCGTTCGAAAAAGGTCAAATGGCATTGGGCGCAGCCGATCTTCGCGCTGTTTGTGCTGCTTACGATCATTGCCTATTGGTGGGGTGCGGCGAAGAACAACGAGGGCGCGATCACGCTCGGCGAGTTCCTGCCGATCATGTTTCAGCTGGTGACGCTGGCGCTGCTCGCGGCGGTGTCGTTTCCCGACCAGATCGACGATGATGGGGTGGATCTCGCGGATTATTATCAGGAGAATCGGCGCTATCAGTGGATCTTGATGTCGCTGTTCTTCTGGTCGGTGAATATGCGCTGGTTTTGGAACGCGTGGCAACGCGACATCTCGCTCAACGAATTCTTCGCGACCATAGCCAGCGATGCCGTTCTAGGCCTCATCTGCATAGCGATGATCTTCGCTGCGCGCTGGTGGCAGGTAATCGTCGGGTATGTCCTTTTGTCGGTAGTTCCGATCGTATGGCTGACGCGTTCGCTCGGATAATTGTGCATGCGTGCCGGCCAATTTTGCGCGGCGCCATTTTTGCCATATGCTGCAATTCCCCAAAAAGAGCGGAGTTCGCAGATGCGCTTGCCTATCCTTCCCTTCCTCCGCACCGCCGCGCTAGCGTTTGCTTTCGCCTCCCCCATGGCGTTGCAGGCGCAGGAGAGCCGCGAAACCGTGAACATCCGCATCGACGAGCCGGAGATCGAGGTGCGAGCCGACCGTCCCTTGCGCGAGGAGGAAGTGCGGCAGGGCGTCAAGGATATCAGCCACAGCCGCCGGCCAAGGGAAGCTATTCCGCGCTTCATAGATCCCCTTTGCCTTACCGTCGTCGGGCTGGGCGCAGAATTGAGCGAACGCGTGGCGACGCGGGTTCGTGCCAATGCCGTCGATGCAGGGTTGGAGCTGGGCGAGCGGGGATGCACCGCCAACGCTGTCGTCATAGTCGTCGACAGGCCCGGCACCCTTCTGGATCGCTTGCGGCGCGAACGGCCGCAAATCTTCAACGCCGATGCCGTTCGCGATATTCGGACAGAGATAAATCGCGGCCTACCTTTTGTAGCGTGGAACATCGAAGGTGTGCAGCCACGCTTTGCGCGCTCGGCCAACGAACAGAATACTGGGGCTGTTGGCGGATCCGGCTTTCTGTTCGACGATGCTGCAGGCAATGTCGCCCAACAGAGAGAGTATGGCGCATCGCGGTTCCGCGCTTCTCTCCCGCGCACGCGCAGCAGCAGCTTTATCGTCTTCGACGTGCGGCAGCTGGAGAACGTGCACCTCAACCAGATTGCAGACTTTGCCACGCTGCAACTGCTCGGATCGCCGCGCCGGAACTTTGACGCTGATGAACTGGCTGCCTCGTCGATCCTGACTTTGTTCGAGGGCGACGTGCTCACCGGACCGCAGTCGCTTACGCAGCTCGACAAGGCCTATCTTCGCGGGCTCTATTCAATGCCGCCCGGCACGTGGGGAAGTCGTCTCGAGACGTATTCCAAACGCGCCTATCAAGAGATGATCGAGGACGAAGAGGCGGACGGCTAAACCCGCCCCGCCCTCAAACGATCAGGCCGCCAGCGCTTCACCCGATAAGGTGATGCGGTGCATCTCACGGTAGTGGCCCTGATAATCGTTCATCGCATTGTGCCATGTCGTGCGATTATCCCAGATCGCGACCGTGCCGGGCTTCCATTGTAGGCGGCATTCATTGTCACCGGTCAGCGCCGCGTCATAGAGGCGCTGCAAAAGCGGCAGGCTCTCCTCGCGAGTGCGACCGACGATGTTGATCGTGAAAGCGCGATTTACATAGAGCAGCTTGCGACCGGTATGCGGGTGACGGATGACGACCGGGTGGACTGCACCGGTCTTGAGATCATGCCCGCGCAGGCTGCGGCCCATATCGGTCTGGGCGTAAAGCCCGTCGGCCTTGTAGATGTGGTCGGCAGTGTGAAATGCCTCGAGGCCTTCGATCTCGTCCTTGAGGTCCTGCGGCAGCGCATCATAGGCTGCACCCATATGCGCCCACATCGTGTCGCCACCTTGTGGTGGGAGTTCGCGCGCGACCAGCACCGATCCCATCGCAGGGATCTGATCATAAGAATGGTCGGTATGCCAATCGCCGCCAATATTGACGGTCTGATCGGGGTCTTTCTTGACCACCGCGATTTCTGCATAATCTTCGGTCAGCGGGAAATAATTGTTCACATCGATCCCGCCCCAGCGCTTGCCGAAGGTGATGTGATCTTCTTTCGAGAATTCCTGATCGCGGAACACGGCGACACCGTGCTCATAAATCGCATTCTTGATGTCCTGCATTTCCGCATCGCTGCACGAGGCGAGCGCAACGCCGGAAATCTCGACACCGCATTCAGGTGCCATCGGGGTCGTTTGCATAGGTTCCTCTCCCACTCTTGCTGGCTGAGTACCACGGCCTTGCCAGCTTTGCACGCGCCTTACTTACCGATCGGTAAGCCAAAAGTCCAGCGCTTTTGAGTTGCAGGCAGCGGCGCGGTTAAGGCGTGGACAGGTCATCCAATCTGACCACCCGGCTTGCGGAATCAGAATCGAATTGCTAGGCGCGCGCCAGCTTCGGCGCAGAGGCCCCTTGCCCCCTGCAGATTCCCCGAATGCGTCATTTGTTTTCTTCACTCCTCAAAGAGGATCCAAACGCGTGGATAATTCCGCCGGTATTCAGGCTAGCCTTGCAGGCCGTTACGCCTCGGCCCTGTTCGATCTGGCTTCCGAAAACGGAACCGTCACTTCGGTCGAATCCGATCTCGAAACGCTCGGCGCTGCGCTGAGCGAGTCGGACGATCTGACTGCTGCCACCAACAACCCGGAACTCTCTCGCGCCCAACAAGGTGCAGCGGTCGCGGCGGTGGCAAAGCACCTCTCGCTGAATGAGCTCACCACCAACTTCCTCGGCGTGCTCGCAGGCAATCGCCGTCTGTCGAAACTGCCCGAGATGATCGCAGCCTTCAAAACCATCGCCGCCGCACAGCGCGGCGAGGTTTCGGCCAATGTCACCAGCGCGCACAAGCTGACCGATGCTCAGCTCATGGCGCTCAAGGACAAGCTCACCGCTCGCGTGGGCCGCACCGTCATGCTTACAGCCGACGAAAATCCCGACCTTCTGGGCGGGCTCGTCGTCACCATTGGATCGCAGCGCATTGATGCCTCGATCCGCACTCGCCTTAATTCTCTCGCCCAGGCCATGAAGGCTTAAAGGACTACAAACATGGAAATCCGCGCCGCAGAAATCTCAAAGGTCATCAAGGACCAGATCGCCAATTTCGGCACCGAAGCACAGGTCAGCGAAGTCGGCACCGTGCTCAGCGTTGGTGACGGCATCGCCCGCATCCACGGCCTCGACAAGGTTCAGGCCGGTGAAATGGTTGAATTCGCCAATGGCGTTCAGGGCATGGCCCTCAATCTGGAAGCGGACAATGTCGGCGTCGTGATCTTTGGCTCGGACGCCGAGATCAAGGAAGGCGACACCGTCAAACGCACCGAGACCATCGTGGACGTTCCCGTTGGCAAGGCCCTGCTGGGCCGCGTGGTCGACGCGCTGGGCAACCCGATCGACGGCAAGGGCCCGATCGAAACGACCGAGCGTAGCCGCGTCGAAGTCAAGGCTCCGGGCATCATCCCGCGCGAATCGGTTTCCGAGCCTGTGCAAACCGGCCTCAAGGCCGTCGATGCTCTCGTTCCGGTCGGCCGCGGCCAGCGCGAGCTGATCATCGGCGACCGCCAGACCGGCAAGACCGCTGTCGCGATCGACACCTTCATCAACCAGAAGGGCGTCAATGCGGGCGATGACGAAGGCAAGAAGCTCTACTGCGTCTATGTCGCCGTGGGTCAGAAGCGTTCGACCGTTGCGCAGATCGTGAAGCAGCTCGAAGAAAACGGCGCGATGGAATATTCCATCGTCGTTGCCGCTACCGCTTCGGAGCCTGCACCGCTTCAGTACCTCGCGCCCTACACCGGTTGCGCGATGGGTGAATTCTTCCGCGACAACGGCATGCACGCCGTGATCGTGTATGACGACCTTTCGAAGCAGGCTGTTGCCTATCGTCAGATGTCGCTCCTGCTGCGTCGTCCTCCGGGCCGTGAAGCCTATCCGGGTGACGTTTTCTATCTCCACAGCCGCCTGCTTGAGCGCGCTGCAAAGATGAACAAGGCAGAAGGCGGCGGTTCGCTTACCGCGCTTCCAATCATTGAAACGCAGGCAGGCGACGTGTCGGCATATATTCCGACCAACGTGATTTCGATCACCGACGGCCAGATCTTCCTCGAAACCGACCTGTTCTACCAGGGCATCCGTCCTGCGATTAACGTGGGTCTGTCGGTTAGCCGCGTGGGCGGTGCCGCCCAGACCAAGGCAATGAAGAAGGTCTCGGGCTCGATGAAGCTCGACCTTGCTCAGTACCGCGAAATGGCCGCGTTTGCGCAGTTCGGTTCGGACCTCGACGCGGCAACGCAGAAGCTTCTGAACCGCGGCGCTCGCCTGACCGAGCTTCTGAAGCAGAAGCAGTTCAACCCGATGCCGTTCGAAGAGCAGACCGTGTCGATCTTTGCCGGCACCAACGGCTTCATCGATTCGATCGCGGTCGACCGCGTCAACGAATACGAAGAGCAGATGCTCGCCTTCTTCCGCAGCGAGCACGCCGACGTTCTCGAAACGATCCGCACCACCGGCAAGTTCGAAGACGACACCAAGGCTGCTGTGGTTGCGGGCCTCGAAGCCTTCGCCAAGCAGTTCGCATAAGGAGCAAGGGTAAGTGCCCTCACTCAAGGAACTCAAAGGTCGGATCAACTCGGTCAAGTCGACCCAGAAGATCACCAAGGCCAAGCAGATGGTCGCTGCGGCCAAGCTGCGCCGTGCGCAGGCCGCTGCCGAAGCCGCACGCCCGTATCAGGAGCGCCTGACAGCTGTCATGGCGAGCCTTGCGGGCAAGGTTTCGGGCGACAGCGCGCCCAAGCTTCTCGCAGGCACCGGCTCGGACCAGCGCAACCTTCTGGTTGTGGTAAACACCGACAAGGGCCTTTGCGGCGGTCTCAACTCGAACCTCGTCAAGGCTGCCAAGGCCAAAGCGCAGGCGCTTCTGGCTGAAGGCAAGTCGGTCGAGTTCTACCTCGTCGGCAAGAAGGGCCGCGCACCGCTGAAGCGCGAATATCCCGAGCGGATCGGCCACCACTTCGACACTTCGGACGTAAAGACGCCGGGCTTCGAAGAGGCCGACGCCATCGCTGCCGAGCTCATCCAGATGTTCGAAGACGGCAAGTATGACGTCGCACACCTGATCTACCCGACGTTTCAGTCGGCACTGGTTCAGAACCCGACCGTCAACCAGCTGATCCCCGTCCCCTCACCCGAAACGGCAGAGGAGACCGACGCCGTGGTCGAGTATGAGCCGGGCGAAGAGGAAATTCTCGAAGAGCTGCTTCCTCGCTATGTAAAGACGCAGCTTTTCGGTTCCCTGCTTGAGCGTGAGGCATCGGAGCAAGGCGCTTCGATGACCGCGATGGACAACGCCACGCGCAATGCAGGCGACCTCATCAACAAGCTGACGATCCAGTACAACCGCAGCCGTCAGGCTGCGATCACCACCGAACTCATCGAAATTATCGCTGGCGCAGAAGCGCTGTAAAGCAAGGCTAAGGAAAGACACATGGCCACCGCACCCGTACTCAATCAGACCACCAACGGCACGATCAGCCAGGTCATCGGCGCTGTCGTCGACGTGCAGTTCCCCGGTGAACTGCCCGCAATTCTGACCGCGCTCGAAACCAAGAATGACGGCAAGACGCTCGTCCTCGAAGTCGCGCAGCACCTTGGCGAAAACACCGTCCGCACCATCGCTATGGATGCGACCGAAGGCCTTGTTCGTGGTCAGGAAGTTATCAACACCGGCGCGCAGATCAGCGTTCCGGTCGGCCCCAAGACGCTCGGCCGCATCATGAACGTCGTCGGCGAAGCCATTGACGAGCGTGGCCCGGTTGGCGCTGACATGACCAGCCCGATCCACGCAGAGGCTCCGGCCTTTGTCGACCAGTCGACCGAAGCAGACATTCTCGTCACCGGCATCAAGGTGATCGACCTTCTCGCTCCTTACGCAAAGGGCGGCAAGATCGGCCTGTTCGGCGGCGCTGGCGTTGGCAAGACGGTTCTCATTCAGGAACTCATCAACAACATCGCAAAGGGCCACGGCGGCGTGTCCGTGTTCGCAGGCGTTGGTGAGCGTACCCGTGAAGGTAACGACCTCTACCACGAATTCCTCGACGCTGGCGTTATCGCCAAGAACGAAGCTGGCGAAGCCATCAGCGAAGGTTCGAAGGTTGCACTCGTCTTCGGTCAGATGAACGAGCCTCCGGGCGCACGTGCACGCGTTGCTCTGTCGGGTCTGACCATGGCAGAATACTTCCGCGACCAGGAAGGTCAGGACGTCCTGTTCTTCGTCGACAACATCTTTCGCTTCACGCAGGCGGGTTCGGAAGTGTCCGCACTTCTCGGCCGTATTCCTTCGGCAGTGGGCTACCAGCCGACCCTGTCGACCGACATGGGTAACCTGCAGGAACGCATCACCTCAACGACCAAGGGCTCGATCACCTCGGTGCAGGCCATCTACGTTCCCGCAGATGACTTGACCGACCCTGCCCCTGCAACGTCGTTTGCTCACCTTGACGCGACGACCACTCTGTCGCGCGCCATCTCGGAGCTCGGCATCTACCCGGCGGTGGACCCGCTGGACTCGACCAGCCGCGTTCTCGAACCGCGCGTTGTCGGTCAGGAACACTACGAGACCGCTCGCCGCGTTCAGGAAACGCTGCAGAAGTACAAGAGCCTTCAGGACATCATCGCCATTCTCGGCATGGACGAGCTTTCGGAAGAAGATAAGCTCACCGTGGCCCGCGCGCGCAAGATCCAGAAGTTCCTGTCGCAGCCGTTCCACGTGGCCGAAGTCTTCACCAACATTCCGGGCCTGTTCGTGCAGCTCGAAGACACGATCAAGTCGTTCAAGGCTGTGGTCGATGGTGAATACGACCACCTGCCCGAAGCGGCCTTCTACATGGTTGGCGGCATCGACATGGTTGTCGAAAAGGCAGCCAGGCTCGCTGAGGAAAGCTAAGGGACGTGCCGGAAACGCTCGACCTGGCGGACTGTGTCAACGCAGTGTGCCCATGGTCGGGCGATCCGGTCTCGGGCGACAGCCTGACCCTGTATCGCGGCAAGGTCGTCGGGTTTTGCAATCCGGGCTGCCGCGACAAATTTGAGAAGGCCACATCTTCATTCGATGCGGCGATTGATGGAAACTGATCGATGGCACTCCACTTCGAACTCGTAACCCCCGCCAAGCTGGTCCGCAGCGAGGACGTCCACATGGTCGTCGTCCCCGGCACCGAAGGCGAATTCGGCGTGCTCGAAGGCCACGCGCCTTTCATGAGCACAATCCGCGATGGCGCTGTGCAGGTCTACAAGACCGAAGGCGCTGCGCCTGAAACCATCGAAGTGCGCGGCGGCTTTGCTGAAGTCGGCGACGCTGGCCTGACTGTTCTCGCCGAGCATGTCGAGAATTAAGCGGATCTTTACCAAGAATTGCGAAGTGAATGGGGCGGCCTGCGGGTCGCCCTTTTCTTTTGGGATTTCAGGCGGGAACGGGATCAAATGTCCCAGCACCAGTGACGGAGCCAGTTAGTCATCGCATGAAAATTCGCGGCATCAGCATCGGCTATCTGACAGTTGTCGCGGTCGCGCTGATCGCGTTGCTGGCACCCGTGCCCGACAACAATCGCGGCAATGCGTTTATCAATCTCGTCCTTCTTCTGACGCCGGTCTTCGCGATCTTCTTCCTGCTGCGCCCGGTGATCGCTCGCAATCCAAATCCGGTTTCACAACTGGCCAGTGATTTTCGCGAACACTGGCACAAAGTCGTTTGGGCCGGCGCACTCTATCTCTCACTGGCGATGTCGCTGGAGGTGTTCAGCGGCATCAAGAAATCGATCCCATTTGTAATGCCGTTCTATCTCGATCCGTTTCTTGTCGAATTGGATCGCAAGCTCTTCTTCGGCACCGATCCCTGGCGGATCACGCATGCCTTGTTCGGTTGGGCGACGGGTCAGATCGTGTGGCTCTACAACGCGTGGCACATGGTCCATATCGGGCTTGCCGTATGGGTCGCCTTCTCCTTCAACGAAGCGCAGAAAATCCGCTTTGCCCTCGTCCTGCAATTCACCTGGCTTTTCCTGGGTGGCGGGCTCGCCATGTTGATGGCGTCGGTAGGACCGGTGATGGTCGGAGACTTCTTCGGCGACCGCAGTTTCGATCCGATGCTCGCAGTGCTGTCTGATCAAGCGCCGTCGGTCATCATGGTGAAAGATACGCTGATCGACACCATGGACAATCCCCTGCTCATCAGCGGTATCTCGGCCATGCCGTCGATCCACGTAGCGATTTCAGTCGCGGCGGCGCTCTGGCTCCAGCAACAAGGGTCGAGAGTTTTGACGGTCATCGGCTGGGCCTATGCGGCGGTCATCTATATCGGCTCGATCCACCTCGGTTGGCATTATGCGACTGACGGCATGGTGTCCGCACCGCTGGTAATTCTGGTGTGGTGGCTGGCTGGAAAGTACGTCGACTGGCTGCAGGGGCGCGAATATGCGATAGCCTTGCCTGCTCCCGTCGCCGAAAAAGAGCCCGGCTGAGCTCCTGCGAGCAATCAAGCCAATTACTGCCCCCTTCCCGCGACCCGATCGCGCCATTCCAGAACGACTTCCCGCCTGCATAGTGAAAGGTTTTGCGAAATAGAATTGCTCGCCCTGCCCGATGTCTTTTCCAAATGTAATCTCAGGCTCTCCTGGCCGCATTTAGCCCTTCACAATCAACGGCTCTCCATGCACAAACCTTTCCGAAATCCCCGAGGAGAGGACATTTGAAACTTGTTTCCACGAACACCATCGCTCTGGCCCTTGCTGCTGCCATGACGATTGGAGCAGCCAGCGCCGCAAATGCCGATGCGCACATGGACGAAACCCCGATGGACGAAACCGGCGTGCCCGGCCCGAATGAAGACCCCTATATCTGGCTTGAAGAGGCCCGCAGCGATGAAGCGCTGGCGTGGGTGACAGCCGAGAATGAGCGCACGCTCGCCGCGCTTGAGAACGATCCGCGCTTCGAGACGCTGAAAGCCGAAGCGCTTGCCATCTATGACAGCGAGGATCGCATCCCGTTCGTGAGCTTCCGCCCGGACGGCCTCTACAACTTCTGGCAGGACAAGGAGAACCCCAAGGGTCTGCTTCGCCGCACCACGCTGGAAAGCTACCAGACCGACAATCCAGAATGGGAAACGGTACTCGACATCGATGCGCTTGCTGCGGCTGAAGGCAAGGAGTGGGTCTACAAGGGCTCGACCTGCCTGCCGCCTGCCATGGAAATGTGCATGATCGCGCTCAGCGATGGAGGCGAGGATGCCACCATCATGCGCGAATTCAACATGACCACCGGTGAGTTCGTCGAAGGTGGGTTTGAACTGGCAGAGAAGAGCCAGGGCGGCATCCAGTGGCTCGACGCTGACACGCTGCTCGTAGGCCGCGATTTTGGCGAAGGCACGCTGACTGCCAGCGAATACCCCTTCACCACCCGCCTGTGGAAACGCGGCACCGATCTTGCCGATGCGCCCGAACTGTTCCGTGGACAGGCCGACGATGTGTGGGCCGGTGCAAGCCTGCTGCGTGATGCGAGCGGCGAAGTGCAGGCGATGACCGCGTTTCGCGGCGTGAGCTTCCATGAGAGCGAATACTTCCTCTACGACGATGACAGCGAGGAATGGATCAAGCTCGACATCCCGAAAAAGGCATCGCCTTACGGGATCGTCGATGGGCAAGTGCTGCTTTCGACCGATGTTGATTGGGAAGTCGATGGCCAGACCTTCCCGGCTGACAGCCTGATCGCGATGGACCTCGAAGAATGGAAGGCGAACCCGAACGGCGCGGCCAAGACGCTCGTCTGGGCCCCGGCAGAGCGCCAGACCAAGCGCGGCGGTGCGATCACGGCAGGCGCGCTGTATGTCGGCATGCTCGACAACGTCGTCGGCAAGGTTCTCAAGTTCAACTACGAGAACGGCGCATGGACCAGCGAAGAAGTGGCCCTGCCCGACAACGCAACTGTGGGCGTCGCGGCAAGTTCGAATGAGAGTGAGCAGATCATGTTCACGGTCACCGACTTCCTCAACCCGACGACGCTCTACTACACCGACGGTTCGACCGATCCGATGCCGCTCAAGACCTCGCCCGCGCGCTTTGATGCGTCCGGTATGGAAGTCGAGCAACACGAGGCAACCAGCGCCGACGGGACCAAGATCCCCTACTTCATCGTCAAGCCTGCCGGCATGGAGATGGACGGCGAAACGGCCATCCTTATGAGCGGCTATGGCGGCTTCCAGATCCCGCGTCTGCCAAGCTACATGGGTTCGACCGGTAAGATGTGGCTGGAGCGCGGCGGCGCCTATGTGCTCGCAAATCTGCGCGGTGGCGGTGAATTCGGCCCCGGCTGGCACCAGACTGCGATCCGCGAGAACAAGCAGCGCACCTGGGACGACTTCATCGCGGTCGGACAGGACCTGGTGGACCGCGGCTTCACCAGCCCGGAGCATCTCGGCATTCAGGGCGGCTCGCAAGGCGGTCTGCTGGTTGGCACAGCCTTCACGCAGCGTCCTGACTTGTTCGGAGCGGCGATCGTCCAGATCCCGTTGTTCGACATGCTTCGCTATCACCTGATCGGGCGCGGCGCTTCGTGGATCGGCGAATATGGCGATCCGCGTATCCCGGAACAGCGTGAATGGATCGAGGGCTACTCACCCTATCAGAAGATCATCGAGGGCGTGGATTATCCCACCCCATTCCTGTGGGCCTCGACCGCTGACGACCGCACGCACCCGGCGCACGCTCGCAAGGGTGCGGCCCGCCTCAAGGAGCTGGGACAGCCCTACTACTACTTCGAGGACATGACCGGCGGCCATTCGGGCGGCGTCGATAACGAACAGCGCGCCAAGCTGCAGGCGCTTCAATATGTCTATCTGATGCAACAGCTGATGGACGAACAGACGGGCGGCTGAGCCCTATCTAAACCCGGCGCGACTCCTGACGGATGAGCGCGATGCAAAGGGCGGTTTCCTGCGGGATGCCGCCCTTTTTCATTGACCGCTCGGTCAGTTGTAAAGCGGTCCGACACTTTTCACTCCGTTCGTCGCAGGAAGCGCACGGAGAGGTTCGTCAACGCGAAATTAACCGTGTCTGGCAGGCCCTCGTTAAGTGCAAAAACACACCTTTGTCCTCGCCGGGATACAAAGGAGTACTAGAAAAATGGCTTACCCCCGCGACATATCCATCGCCGACGCGATTAAGCGTTACGGCCTGCCGCGCTCTCACCGCGTCCACTGGTCCGCCTCGCGCAAAGCCGATGTGGTGCGCGCAGTGCATGACCGCGCCATCAGCTTTCACGAAGCGCGCGAGCGCTATCTGCTGAGCCGCAGCGAGTTCGAGGAATGGGAACGTGAATATTCCCGTCCGGCTCCTGTACGCACGGAGTATCTCGAGAACGCTTGAGCAAGGAGCGATAGAGGTCGCAGGCGTACCCGCGAGTTCCCCCTACTCGGCCGCGACCTCTATCAGAACCTCATTGCGCCGCATGGGTCCTGGCACCATGGGCGCATCGTAGAAAGCGTACTCGAAGTCTCCAACCGGCGTGAGGTTCTGGTCTTCGACCCACGCGGCGAGCTTCGCTTTCATCTTGGCAAGATCTGCGTTCGAACCATTGCCGTTGAAGCGCACCGCAGCGACCCGGCGCGCTGGCACCTTGGTCAAGGCGATGTCGGAAGGAGGCGTCGGCAAAGTCTCCATGGTGAAGCGCGACGGCATCACGAAGCGCATCCGCCATTCGCCCGTTGCGGTCTCGTCCTGAAGGACGGGCGAAGTCATGGCGATCGGCTGATCCTGGTCGATGCGCTCATGGATTACAGGAGCGGTCATGGCGATCCTCTCCCGGTCGCCGCCGGGCCGGTCCTGCGCAAAGATGTAAGCGGCAAGACGGCGAAAGCTCGCCCCGCTTGCACGGCGCCGGTCACCCATGTGAGTGACCTCGGCCACGATCATCGGTTCGTATTGGCGCAGTTCGAAGTTCTTGTCTTCAAGCACGCTGCGATAGGCAGGTTCTTCGTTGTCACCGCGGTATTGAGCGACTGCTGCCACACCCGCGATGGCTGCGACGCCCGCTCCTGCCAAGACCCATTTTGCCACACCCATATCGCGCTTACTCCTTTGCCTGTTGCCCTACCTCTACAGATACGGGCGAAAGCGGTTCCCGGATGGCGCGGTTAGCTGCGTGTTGGTGCGTGAAAGTCAGGCGGCTTGTTCGCTATCCACCTCACGAACTTCGCGATGGCAGGATTGTCGCAAAGCGCCTCGGGATCATCGCCAATCCGTGCGAGCTCGGCATTGGTGAAGTTCGCATGGATCGTCTTGTGGCAAATCGGATGGACCGGCACGGTATCGCGGCCCTTCTTCGACTTGGGCACAGGATGGTGCCACTGAAGGCGGCTCTCAAACCCGCGTCCGCACAGCCAGCAGGTGAGCGCTTCCTCGTTCACTTGTCCTTCTGAGCAGCCTTTTTCTTCTTCATCGTATCATGGAACCGGTCAGCCCAACCCGGCTTCACAGCCTGCTCTCCGCGAACCATGCGAAGGTCGCCCGCGCCAACGTCACGGCTGACGGCAGAACCCGCTGCAACGATAGCATCCGCGCCGATTGTGACGGGTGCGATCAGGGAACTGTTTGAACCTATGAAGGCCCGGTCCCCGATTGTGGTGTGGTACTTGAAGTAGCCGTCGTAATTGCAGGTAATGGTGCCTGCACCAATATTGGCATTCGCTCCGACGGTGGCATCGCCCAGATAGGTCAGATGGCTCGCCTTGGCGCCGGGGCCGAGGGTTGCCTTCTTCATCTCGACGAAGTTGCCGACGAAGCTGTTCTCTTCCATCACCGCGCCGGGACGAAGGCGCGCAAATGGGCCAACCGCAGCGCCGCTGGCGATGGTGGCTCCCTCGATGTGGCAGAACGCCTTGATGTGGACATCGTCAGCAACGCTCACGCCCGGGCCGAAGACGACGTTGGGTTCAATCAGGACATCGCGGCCAATCTTCGTATCCCAGCTGAAGAACACGGTGTCCGGCGCGCGCAGGGTTGCCCCATCCGCCATCGCCTCCTCGCGGCGGGTGGCCTGCCAGCGCTGTTCCGCCTCGGCGAGTTCGGCGCGGCTGTTGATACCTGCGACTTCATCCGCATCGGTTTCGACCACCACGACCTTGTCACCGCGCGCGATGGCTCCGGTTGCGACGTCGGGAAGGTAGTATTCGCCCTGCGCATTGTCGTTATCGACAGCATCGAGCAGCGGCCACATATCGTCCGAATGCGCGACGATGAGGCCTGAATTGCACAGGCGCGTCCGCTTCTCGCGCTCGGTCGCATCCTTGAATTCGACCATCTTGCGCACCGTGCCATCGTCATCGGCAATGATCCGGCCATAAGCGAGCGCGTCTTCAGGGCGAAAGCCGAGCACCGCGACCTTCGCGCCGTCCTCAAGCGCAGCGATCAGCCGCCGAACGGTCTCGGCCCGCACCATCGGCACATCGCCGAAGCAGACGAGAATGTTGCCCGAAAAGCCCGTGAGAGCCTCTCGCGCCTGAAGGGCGGCGTGCGCGGTGCCGTGCTGCGGGTCCTGCAATGCGGTCGAAACATCGCGCCCTTCGAGCGCCTCGTCGACCTGTTCGCGCCTGTCACCGACCACCACGACCGTGCGTTGAGGCGTGAGTTCAGCCAGGCTGTCGAGCAGATGCAGCAGCATTGGCTTGCCCGCGATCGGGTGGAGCACCTTGTGAAGCTCGCTCTTCATTCGGGTGCCCTTGCCAGCGGCAAGGATAATGGCGGCGAAATCGGTCATGCTCTCTCCTGTAGGCCCGGCAGCGCTTGCCATCAAATGCTTGCAGAATGAAGTCGGTTCCTTCACGCGATGCCGCCTATGGCCAATTTCCCTTTCGATGCCGTGGGTTTCGACCTTGATGGCACGCTACTCGACACATTTCGCGACCTTGGCGAAGCGGTCAATCACGCGCTTCGGCTGGGAGGCTTCGAGACCGTACCTGTCGACAGCTCGAAAGACCTGATCGGCGGCGGCGCCAAGATCATGCTCGCCCGCGCCATCGAAGCGCAAGGCGGGCTGCCAGAGGACGAATTCAAGCCCCTCTACAAAGCGATGCTGGCTTACTACTCAGAGCACAACGCCGTGCATTCCGCGCCCTACCCTCATGCCCGCGAAGTGGTGGCCGAGCTGGCATCGCGCGGCGTGAAGATGGTGGTGGTCACCAACAAGTTCGAGGAATTCGCCCGCTCGATCCTCTCGCAGATCGACTTCATCGCGCCCTTTGAAACCGTCATCGGCGGGAATAGTTTGGGCAGGGGGCCTGACGGAAAGTACCTCGCAAAACCGGACCCTGCGCCAGTCCTCAAAGCGCGCGAGATCTGCGGAGGTGGCCGTTTCGCGTTCGTGGGCGACTCGACATATGACGTCAAAGCCGCGCGCGCTGCCGGGGTTCCGGTGATCGGCGCCGCTTATGGCTATTGCGACAAACCACCCCACCAACTGGGCGCAGATGCAGTCATTGATTCGCTCGAGAGCCTCATTCCTGCCCTCGAAGCGCTATAGAATAACAATCTGACGCTACGGCAGCGCAACTTCGCAGCGCACGGTGTTGCAACGCAGCACGATTCCTGCCACGCAGCGCCGCATAAGAGTTTACGCGAGCGTAAAGCGCGCGCCCTCACGAAGCAGAATAACAAGCCCCACGGAAAGGATCGTTCCCCATGACCATCGACTTCAAGGACAAGGTAGCCATCGTCACCGGCGCAGGCGGCGGATTGGGCCGTGAATACGCGCTCGAACTCGCCCGCCGCGGCGCGAAGGTCGTGGTCAACGATCTGGGCGGCGCACGCGATGGCACCGGCCACTCCGACATGGCTCTGAAGGTCGTCGAAGAGATCGAAGCGATGGGCGGCGAAGCCATGTCAAACGGCGGTTCGGTCACCGAATACGAGCAGATGGAAAAGATGGTCGCCGACGCCAAGCAGAAGTGGGGTGGCGTGCATGTCCTCATCAACAATGCTGGCGTGCTGCGCGACAAGACCTTCCACAAGATGACCCCGGACGATTTCGAATTCGTCCTCAAGGTGCACCTCACCGGCTCGGCTTTCGTCACCAAGGCATGCTGGGAAACCTTCCGCGAACAGGCCTATGGCCGCGTCCTCATGACAGCATCGTCGACCGGCCTGTTCGGCAACTTCGGCCAGGCAAACTACGGCGCGGCCAAGCTCGGCCTCGCAGGCCTGACCAAGACGCTCCAGCTCGAAGGCGCAAAGTACAACATTCGCGTCAACACGCTGTCGCCGGTTGCCGGCACGCGCATGACCGAAGACCTCTTCCCTGAAGAAGCCTTCAAGCTGTTCGATCCGGTGAACGTGGTTCCGGCAGCGCTCTTCCTCGTCAGCGAAGACTCGCCCACCAACGCCATCGTCGGTGCAGGCGCCGGCGGTTTCCACTCTTCGTGGACCGTGATGAACGACGCGGTGTGGCTAAAGGACGAAGACCGTACGGTCGAAGGCTTCGCCGCACGCTGGGACGAGATCAACGACTTCTCGAACCTCGTCGCCCCGCAATCGGGTTCCGAGCAGTCAGGCAACATCCTGAAAGCCATGCAGAAGGTCACCGGAACCGGCCCCGCCAGCGCACGCGGGTAAGCTTGCAAACTTTGTGAATCGCAAGGCGCGGGCGGCAGAGATGCCGTCCGCGTTTTTGCATTGAGGAACTTAGTCCTCGTCGACGGCCTTCACCAAGCGCCGTTCTACCGGCGCAAGCACATTCACGAGTTCGGAGCCACGCTTCAGGATCTGCCCGTGCTCGCCAAACAGAGTGTACATGCCTTGCTTGCCCCGCAGGCTCGGGCGCTTTTCGATGCGGGTTTGCGGGCGTTCAGCGGTGCGGCGGAAGGCGGCAAAGGTCGCCGCGTGCCGATCGAAATTCATCGCGTAGTCGCGCCATTCACCAGCGGCCACCATGCGGCCATAGAGATCGAGAATACGCTGCAACTCCTCGCGTTCGAAGCCGACCTGGTTTGCGGCCTGCTTTCCCGGAAAGGCAACAACCTGGCCGGTTCTCCCGGCTCCCAGACCTGCACTCATCAGGCGCCGGTCCCGCTTTTCTTGGCAAGGTCGAGGTCGCCCTGAACCGGCTCGTCAACCTGTCGCTCTGCCTTGAGCGCGGCGATTTCCGCCTTCATCGCCTGCAGCTCGCTCTCCAGCTTCTCTATGCAGTCGACGCGGTTGCCCTCAGCATCTTCGCAAGGCGTGCCGTAGGGAATGAAGTCCTTGATCCACTCTTCTGCCGGAACGAGCGTTGAGCGCGCCTTGAAGCCGACCATCGTCGCGCCTTCTGGCACGTCATCGGTCACCACTGCGTTTGCCCCGATCCGCGCGCGCTCTCCCACCGTAATGGGGCCAATGACCTGCGCGCCCGAGCCGATGATGACGTTGTCCGCGATGGTCGGGTGACGCTTGCCGCCCTTGCCATTTGTCGGATTGGTGCCGCCCAGCGTCACGCACTGATAGATCGTGACGTTGTCCCCGATTTCAGCGGTCTCGCCGATGACGGTGAAGCCATGGTCGATGAAGAAATTCTTCCCGATCTCGGCGCCCGGATGAATATCGATCGCGGTCAGCAATCGGCTGAGATGGTTTACGAAACGCGCCAGGAAAAACAGCTTCGCATCGAACAGCCAGTGCGCGATCCGGTGGAAGCCGAGCGCCAAAACCCCTGGATACAAAAGAACTTCCCAGCGGGAACGCGGGGCAGGGTCGCGCGCCTGGACCGAAGCCAGATAAGCCTTGAGCTTGTCGAACATGGTGCTGATTCTCCCACCAAACGGGCCGAAAGGCAAATCCGCGCTACAACAGTTTTTGTTGGTCGGGCCCATGCAAAGCTTCAAGCGCCGCCCTCCACACCGACATGGTGGCAGGTGCTGCACGTTCAAGACTGATGCGGTCGATGGCACCGACAAGGGCCTCGATATCGGCAAATGATCGGCGCGTGCGCGGAACGAGATAGTCCGCCGCGCCTTCTGCCAGAGTGAGGCTGCGGGCTTCTGCATGGGCGTGGATCAATTGCGCCGCCATGGCGTCGTCGGGCTCGCCAATGGCCAATTGCAGCGAACCGCCGAGGCGCGATCTGAGGTCTGGAAGGGCGATCTCCCAAGGCGTTCTGTCGGCGATCAGCAGCAGCTTTTTCCCGGCCTTCGATCCGCCCTCCTGCACGGCGTTCCAGCGGTGGAAGACCTCCGCTTCGTCAAGGGCATCGGCGCCATCGACAACCTCGATCCCCTGCCCGGCGGCCCAGCTTCCGATGAGAGACTTTCCCGAACGCGGCGGACCGGTCAGACCTGCGGTGTGAAATGGCCAATTCGCCGGATTTTGCAGCGCTTCGATCACGGGCGCGTTGGCGTTCCCCACAACAATTCGGCGCGCAACTCCCTCACCAGCAGGAGCCAGCGGAAGGGCTATTTGTCTGTGCGAAGAACCGGCCATGCCACCACCACCGGTAGGTCTAGCGGCTGATGGCGAGCGCGTTATTGCCCTCGCGCACGGCGAAGCCACGCTCACGCAGCGCCGCGGCCAGTGCGGAAAGATCGCCGCCATAGCTTACGCTCATCACCGATGTGCCACCCATCGCGGTGCTGGTGACGGCAAGCGCGCGAACTCCGGGAACCTGGCGCACGCTGGACAGGGTTGAATCGAACGTCATCGGATCGGGGCTTGCAAACTGGACAGCAAATGCGCGTACCACGGCAGGTGCCTGTGTTGGCTGCGGCGTGGGCGCTTCTGCGGCCGGGAATTCAGCAGCGGTCGCGGCAGCTTCGGCAGCGGCAGCATCGCGCGCCCGGATGGCGCGTCCTATCTCGATCAGGCGGGCCAGCGCCGGGTCTATCTGACCCGAACCGCCAAGGCGCAGGGTCGGATCAGGTTGCAGCTTGCCATCTGCAAGCGCCTGTTCATAAATCGCGTCCATGCGCTCCACCGCTTCGCCTAGCATGTCCTGCAATTGTCCGGGACCGTTGGCCTCAAGCTCGAATGTATCGAGGAATTTGCTGTCCGGACCGTAGCGCGCGATGAAAGTCCCGCGAATGGGGCCACCGGGGAACTGGTGATCGAGCTTAGCAATCGGGACAAGCGCGTCTGCCGCGCCAAACTGGTCGAGCGTGCTCGCCCACCATGCACGGCTGCGCCGACCCGACTGGCCATATGTCAGCAAAAGCGAATCGCCCCCTGCGCCGGACGGACGGACATAATCGATGCGGCTGCCGCCTGGATTGAATTCGGCCCATGCGCGCTGCCACGGATTGCGAACCTCGAAGGTGGTGTAAGCGCCGCCGCTTACCGTCACAGGGATCACCAACATCGGCGCGGATGATCGCGCGCTGCGAGCGCCGCCAAGGAAACGCCCTGCGCGCTGGCGATCAAAGGTCACGCCAAGCGTTGCAACGTAGCGCTTCGGCCCGATCCGCTCGCGCTGAATGACGATGGCAGACACCATCCCGGCAAGCTGACTGTCATTGATCGCTGGCCCGCCGACTTGCTCCCACGCCTGACGCTGTGCGAGGCGCCAAGCCTCATCGCGCGCCTCGGCGCCTGTATCGGCGCGAACGTCGACTTCGATACCGCGCACTTCGATATCTGCGCTCGACGCGGTGGGAGCGATACCGCGATCTCCCGAAACCTGTGCAAGCACATAGGCATAGCCGCCCCCCAGCAAGGTGAGCGCCAGCAGCACCGCAGCGATCCAGCGCGGGGCGGAAATGGCTCTCAAATTCGGGCCGGAAAGGATCGTAGAGATACTCATCGGGGAAATCTGATGCGTCTTTGCCCAATGCGAAGTGGAAATCCAAGCCTGAAAGGCTAAAGCCTTGCGCATGAGTGGCAAGAACTCCCCATATACATACGCCGATGCCGGCGTTTCGATCGATGCTGGCAATGCGCTGGTGAAAGCCATCGCTCCGTTGGCGAAGGCCACGGCGAGGCCGGGTGCAACCAGCGATCTGGGAGGCTTTGGCGGCTTCTTCGATCCCAAGGCAGCGGGTTACACCGATCCCTTGCTGGTGGCCGCCAATGACGGCGTCGGGACCAAGCTCAAGCTTGCAATCGACTATGACCGGCACGACACGGTCGGAACCGACCTCGTTGCGATGTGCGTCAACGATCTGATCGTGCAAGGCGCAGAGCCGTTGTTCTTCCTCGACTATTTCGCCACCGGAAAGCTTGAAAACGGCGTCGCGACACGGGTTGTCGCCGGGATTGCCGAAGGGTGCAAGCAGGCGGGATGCGCATTGATCGGCGGTGAGACCGCGGAAATGCCCGGCATGTATGGCGAGGGCGACTATGACCTTGCAGGTTTCTGCGTCGGCGCAGTCGAACGCGGCGAGCAACTCACCGGCGAGAAAGTCGCGAGCGGTGACGTGCTTCTGGGGCTTGCAAGCTCAGGCGTCCATTCGAACGGCTATTCGCTGGTAAGGCGGCTTGCGGCGGACAAGGGTTGGAAACTGGACCGCCCTGCCCTGTTTGACCCCGAGCGCCTGCTTATCGACGCGCTGATCGAGCCAACGCGCATTTATGTCGCGAGCCTGCTGCCGCTGCTGCGCGATGGGCTGATCCACGGTCTTGCTCACATCACAGGCGGCGGTCTTCTCGAAAACATCCCTCGTATCCTGCCCGAAGGCGCGCATGCGCAGGTCAATGCCGACCTTTGGGAGCAGCCGCGCCTGATGGCTTTCCTGCAAGCGCAAGGCGCGATTGAGCCTGAGGAGATGGCGCGCACATTCAATTGCGGCGTCGGGATGGTGCTGGCCGTCGCCGAAACCGATGTGGAGACCGTGACCAGACGTCTCGAAGACGCGGGCGAAACGGTCGTCCAGGTCGGCATGATCGACAGCGGAGAGCGTGGCTGCACGGTCAGCGGTTCGCGCGGAACGTGGAGCGCGCTGGACGATTGGAGCGCAACGCACACGGCATAAGGGAGTTACCGCGCCCACCTTGTCTCGCCGCGACATTCGCAGCAGGATTGGCGGGCAGGTATGTGGAGGCATTGATGCTGTGACGGGACCAGCATGACACACAAGGCGAAGATCGCAGTCTTCATTTCGGGCACCGGCACCAATCTTGCCGCGCTGCTCTATGCCAGCCGCCTTGCCGGTGCGGCTTACGAAATCGTGCTTGTCGCGAGCAACGTGGCAGATGCGGGCGGGCTGGCGCTCGCTGAACTCGAAGGCATCGCCACCTTCACACATTCTCACAAGGGCATCAGCCGCGAAGAACAGGACGCCGCGATGGAAGCGGCTGTGATCGAGGCAGGCGCGGATTTCATCGTGCTGGCCGGATATATGCGCATTCTGTCGGACAGTTTTGTCGAGCGATGGGAAGGCCGGATCCTCAACATTCACCCCTCGCTCCTGCCCAAATACAGAGGCCTCGATACGTTTGCGCGCGCCATTGAGGCGGGCGACAGCCATGCGGGATCGAGCGTGCATATCGTCACACCCGAACTCGACGCAGGCGAAGTGCTGGCGCAGGTCAAGGTTGCTATCGCCCCGGACGACACGCCCGATAGCCTCGCCGCACGGGTCAAACCCGCAGAGCACCAGCTCTATCCGCGCGCGGTGGCGGATTACGTGTCGCGCGGATACGATCCTGATTATCTGTTCGCCAAGTTGCGCGAACTTGCACTCGCCCTGCCTGAAACGCACGAACGCGACAGTCACGGGTCACCCGGCTTTCGCGTTGGCTCGGAGAAATCGGGCAAATTCTTCGCGCATTTCAGCGATCAGCATCATGGCTCGCAGCATATCGCAGTGCTAGTCAAAACCGGCAGCATGGACGAGCTGCTCGACCTCGTCGAAGCGCAGCCGGAGGTTTACTTCAAGCCGGCCTATTACGGCGCGAGTGGCTGGATCGGAGTGATCCTCAACCGGCCCCCACATACCAGGGGCGTCGATTGGGAGCATGTGGGTGAATGGCTTCACCGCAGCTGGCGCAGCGTTGCGCCTGCTCGGTTGACCAGGCTCCTTGATGCAGCGGATCAGTTCTGATGGGGAAACCGCCACGCGATCATCCCCTTGCGCGCGGGCGTCTGGCGGAGAAGGCAAACGCGCTGCTGGGGACGGCGTGGGACAAAGGCTGGCTGCCCACTCCCGACCTCAGCGCTGATGCGCTTTGGGACGTCGCTACCAATGCGGCCTACACTCAGGGCGAGACCGGCGGGCGCTCAGGCGAAGACGTGGCCGATTTCCGGGAGCGGCTGGAGCGGCTGTGCAACGCCGTGATCGAGGAGGCCGACCTCAACCCGCTGGGCAAGGCGATGGCGTGGGGTCAGCTGAGCCGCGTGGTGAAGAACCGCCTTGCTTTCGGAAAGCTGTGGCGCGATCGCCCTGAGCTGGCCGAGACCGAGCTTGCCCCGCCGATCATCGTGATCGGTCACATGCGGTCGGGCACGACACGTATTCACAAACTGCTCGCCGCTGACCCGGCGCATTCGCACACGCGATATTGCGATGCCTATCACCCAGTCCCTGCTGCGAAGGGCGTCAACCGGGTCCGAAGCGCGCTTGATCTGGTCATGCTCAACGCGCTCAATCCGTGGCTGCAATCGATCCACCCGATGGCGCCGGGCGATGTGGAAGAGGAACTCGCGTGGATTTCAGCGGCGCTGCACCACTCGATTTACGAGTCGCAGTGGCATATTCCGAGTTATTCGATGTGGAGCGAGGCGGCGGATTCCGCGCCGATTTACCGGGAATTCGCCCGCATCCTGAGAACCGATGCCGCCCATCGCGGGATCGCTGACAAGCCGCGCATCCTCAAAGTGCCTGCTTTCGCCGAGGACCTGCCTGCCCTACTTGACCTGTTTCCCGATGCACGACTCGTCGTGGCCCAGCGGGATAGCGAAAAGGTGCTGCGCAGCGCCGTTTCGCTATGCGCGAACCAGATGGCTATCCAGTCCGACAGCTGCGATCTCGAAACGATCGAGGCACTCTGGCGCCACAAGATCGTCCTGCGTGAAGAGCGCATGGCGAGGACCTTGTCGCGATGGGATGGCAAGATTGCGCGCCTCCATTTCGACGCGCTGGGCGGCGACTGGGAGGGTGCGATTGCGCGCTGTTATGCCGATCTCGATCTTAAGCTGACCGGCGATGCCCTTCTCGCGATGCACGCCTGTATGGAAGAAAGCGCACAGGGCGACCACCACGCGCATTCCCAACAACTGGCGCGCTTCGCCGCCGAGCATTGATACGCAAAGGGCCGCCCAAAAGGACGGCCCTCTTCAAGATACCTGCACGGTGAGTGCTTAGCCGACGATCTCGTCGTCGTTGAAGAAATAGGCGATTTCAATCGCTGCGTTTTCTTCGCTGTCCGAACCGTGGACGCTGTTTTCGCCGATGGACAGCGCATATTCCTTGCGGATCGTGCCTTCGTCGGCTTCAGCCGGGTTGGTTGCGCCCATGACGTCGCGGTTGCGCTTGACGGCGTCTTCGCCTTCGAGAACCTGCACGACAACCGGCTCGCTCATCATGAATTCGACGAGTTCACCGAAGAAGGGGCGTTCCTTGTGGACCGCGTAGAAGCCTTCGGCCTGCTCGCGGGTCATGTGGATGCGCTTCGAAGCGACGACGCGAAGGCCGGCGTCTTCGAGCTTCTTGGTGACGGCACCGGTCAGGTTGCGCTTGGTGGCGTCGGGCTTGATGATCGAAAAGGTGCGGGTGACCGCCATGGCAATTGTCCTTGTTTTGAGAAATCGCGCGCCACGCGGCGCGCCAGAGAGGATTGCGCGCGCCACTAGCGCCAGCGCAGGCGCAATTCAAGCTTTTGGTCACATGGCTGGTGGCGAAACCCTGATCAGCCGGGGTCTTCACCCACGGTAAGCTGACCCAGCGTCATTCCATCATCATCGGGATAGGCTGTGACGGAAAAAGTCAACCCGGTCGCCTCATTCTCGCCGCCCAGCATCTTGCCGCCGTTCATCGTCGTCTCGATCTGGATTTCCACGCCCGCATCCTCCGCCTGCGCGCGGTAGAAGCTCGCGACTTCATCGGGCGACATGCTGCTGCGGAAGCTTATCAATGAGCCCTTGGTCCCGCCCTGATCGAACACGGTGTTGCTGACCACTTGTGCCCCGGAGATGAGTGAGAACCCGTCAGGCAGATCGACCGCGACCGACGATCCGCTGCGCACATTCACCTCACCATCGGATGTGGTGATGGTCATGGTCGATTCGCCGTCTTCATTATCGATGACGTATTCGCCGGTTTCGCCATCGTCGGTGGCGAAGCTGCCCTCCGTCTCCGATCCGCACGCGGTCAAGGCGAGCGTTGCCCCAGCTGACAGGACGAGTGTCGAAATTCGCATACTGATTCTCCCCATTGCCCAAACAGTGTCGGCGATAGGAGCGCGGCTCGCAAGCCTTCAGGCGACCTTGTTCCACTTGCCGCGGTCCTGGCGGAAAAAGGCGCGCTCAAGGCCATCGGTGCCATCGAGGCTTTTCCAGGTCTCGCGTGCAGCTTGCACAGTCTGGTCGTCGAACAGGAGAAAGGCACGTTCGAACCCGGTTGGCTCGCGGTATTGGCCATCGGCAAAGATCACGTGGCTGGCCGCGTTCGCAGGCTCGCAAGCCTCGGCAAGCAGGATCGGCTGCCTGTCCGCGCCAGCCGCACTGGCCTCACCATTGGCAAGAAAGCTCTCGGGTCCGGCCTTCCAAAGCGTGCGCGAAATCGCCTCGCGCTGCTCTGCGTGCTTGCTGACGACCAGCAGTCTCTCGCCACTATCCAGCACGCGCTGCGCGATCAGGGCGACGACCTTGTCGACCGGATCGCGAGAGAGTTGCCAGAAATCGACTTTCATTCTTGCTCCGGTGCCGTGCCGCCCGCGCCCAATCTACGATACCGTCTTATTCCGCTTGCAGCGCTCGGAACAATAGCGAACGTTGTCCCAGTCGCGCTCCCACTTCTTGCGCCAGGTGAAGGGAAGCCCGCAGGTTTCGCAGATTTTAGAGGGAAGATCGGATTTCTTCCGCATTTTGCTCATGTGCGCCTCAAGCGCCGGCGCGCGCGTCCGCGCGCTTGGCTTTCCTCGCTCACGCGGCCCATTGGCCGCATCGCTGCGGACGGGCGGTCGCCCTTGCGGCCCTGCGGGCCGATATCGCAGCCCACGATCACTTCTTACTCCACGTTGTCCGCGATGAATTGATCGATCAGGCGCGCGCCATAGCCGGTTGCGCCCTTGTCGTGTGCATGGCCAGGTTTGTCCGACCACACCATCCCGGCAATGTCGCAATGCGCCCACTTGGTGCCCTTCTTGATGAAGCGCTGAAGGAATTGCGCGGCAGTGATCGAACCGGCACCGCGTCCGCCGATATTCTTCATGTCGGCAATCGGGGAATCGATAAGCTTGTCGTAAGCCGTACCAAGCGGCATCTGCCACAGCTTGTCGTTCACGGTCTTGCCGGCACTGACCAGCTGTCCGGCAAGATCGTCGTCATTGGCGAAGACGCCGCCATGTTCGTTGCCAAGAGCGATGATCATTGCGCCGGTGAGCGTGGCGAAATCGACAATGTGTTCGGGATCGTACTGCTCCTGTGCCCAGTGAAGCGCATCGCACAGGACGAGGCGACCTTCGGCATCGGTGTTGAGCACTTCGATCGTCTGACCGCTCATCGAGGTCAGCACGTCGCCGGGGCGGATCGCGTTACCATCAGGCATGTTTTCGACAAGTCCGACCACGCCCACGACATTGGCTTTCGCCTTGCGACCGACCAGCGCAAGCATGCCGCCTGCGACCGCAGCCGCGCCGCCCATGTCCCACTTCATGTCTTCCATGCCGGGTCCGGGCTTCAGCGAGATACCGCCGGTGTCGAACGTCACGCCCTTGCCGACGAAGACGGTTGGCTTCGCGCCTTTCTCGCCGCCATTCCAGCGGATTGCGAGAAGGCGGGATTCGCGCCCCGATCCCTGACCAACGCCAAGCAAAGCGCCCATGCCAAGCTCTTCCATCTCGGCTTCGTCCAGCACGGTGAGCTCAGCGCCAGTGCCATCGAACATCTTGCGGCAAACCTCGACGAAGCTTTCCGGGTAAAGGACATTTGCAGGCTGGGTAACGAGCATGCGGGTGAAGTCGACGCCCTTCGTCCTGGCCAGCTCACGGTCCCATGTTGCGAGCGTGCCTTCGGGTGCGTTGATAACGTGCACCTTTTCGAGCGAGACCTTTTTCTCCTTCGCCAGTTTGGTGCGATAGTCGTCCATCGTCCAGCTTCGCATGCAAAGCCCTGCGAGAGCTGCACCGGCTTCCTCAGCATCTTCGACAGCGCCTGCGAGGTCGAGCACCATGTCGGTTTCGCCCGAGCGCAGATATTTCGCCGTCAGCGCAGCGCCGGCGCGCTCAAGGTTCAATCGACGGTTGTCCGCGCCCGCTTCTCCCGCACCGGAAATGGCAAGACGACGCAGTTCGCCGTCAACCTTGGCGAAGCCTTCGAAGACCTGCCCCGGCTTGCCGCGGAACCGTGCAGTAGGCGCACCTTCTGCCAGCACCTCTTCCACGCCCTCAAGCCCGTCGCCCTCATTGACGATTTGCACATGAAGTCGGACGTTGTCGGGTGCGCTGTCGGTGAAATTGATCTGCATGAGGGCTCCGCTTGTGATTTGCCGGAAAAGGCTCAGCCAAACTGGCTGCTAATAGGGCGTTTGCGACACGGTTGATCCTGCTTTCAAGAGCAGTTCTGGAATGGCGATTGCGATTAGGCCTCAGCGGTGCAATAGGCAAGCCATGTCCGAGGGTTCGAGGGTCTGCGTAGGCATGAGGCCGTTTACAGTGTCGCGCAACATGACCAGCCCTTTGGCGCTGGCAGCTTCGGCTGCGTGTTTCTCGGCGATGCTCGCGGCGACGCCGGTTCACGCTCAGGATGATGCGCCGCTCCCCGGTCAGGCGATTTCTCAGGCCGATCCCGACGCACCGCCGCCACCGCCCACTTTCGAGAATGACGACCCGCCCAGTCTTGCACCGGAATTGCCCGAAGAAGGCGACAAGATCGCTTTCGAAGCAGAGCAGGTCGAATATGACAGCGAGGCCGACTTTCTCACCGCTCGCGGCAATGTGATCGTGCGATCGGACCGCGCGTCGGTTCGGGCGAACGAGGTGACTTGGGACCGGGCAAGCGGTGCGATCATCGCGCGCGGAAACGTCCGCTTCGTCGATGATTCGGGCAACCAGATCTTTACCGAGACCATCGAGCTGAACGACGAGTTCGAAGCAGGCGCGATGGACGACCTGCTGCTCGCACTCAGGGCAGGCGGGCGGCTTGCGGCAAGGTCGGCAGACCGTGCGCAGGATGGCACGGTCCTGCTGACAGATGCCGCATACACAGCCTGTGCGGTCAGTGATGAAGCTGGATGCGACAAAGACCCGTCCTGGCGCATCACCGCCGAACGGGTGACCTACGATCCGGATGAGGCGCGTGTCAGTTTCGAAGGTGCGATGCTGGAGCTGTTCGGCGCGCGCATCCTGCCGTTGCCGGGTCTCGCCATCCGTACCGATGGCGCCGCAGAAAGCGGGTTTCTGGTTCCCAACGTCCGCCTCGACCAGGTCAACGGGCTTGAGCTGTCGGGCGAATATTACTGGCGGCTTGACGATAACAAGGATTTGACACTGGGCGCGCGGGTTTATTCCGACGTTGCGCCCATGGCGACCGGCCAGTTCCGCCACCTCACCGAAAAAGGCGCGTACCAGATCACCGGTTATGCGACCTCAAGCCGCCGTGTCTCGAATTTCGGAGCGACACCAACCACGCAAAGCGACCCTCGCGGGCACCTGTTCGCCAATGGCCGGTTTCAGTTCTCGCCCGAATGGAGCCTGACCGGATCGGTTCGCCTGTCGAGCGATCGCACCTTCCTTCGCCGCTATGACATCAGCCGCGATGATCGGCTGCGCTCGACGATCAATCTGGAGCGGATTGACGACCGCTCGTATCTCAGCGTTGCCGGATGGGCGACACAGACCTTGCGGATCAACGCCGAGCAAGGGCAGGTTCCGCTAGCGGTCCCGGCGATCGACTATCGCTACAATATCGAAGATCCGCTGCTTGGCGGCAATCTTCAGCTTCAGGCGAACTCGCTAAGTCTTGTTCGCAACGAAGGGCAGGATACGCAGCGCGCCTTTGCCGGGGCCCGGTGGGATTTGCGCCAGCTGACCGGGCTTGGCCAGGTGGTGACCTTCACCGGCCTCGTTCGCGGCGATGTCTACAATACCAATGACACGCTTTCGACGCTGACCGCTTCGTATCGCGGAGACGAGGGTTGGACGACGCGCGGCGTAGCGACCGCTGCGGTCGATATCGAATGGCCATTCGTTGGCGAAGCGTTCGGCGGCACGCAGGTCCTGAAGCCCCGCCTGCAATTCGTGGCCGCCCCGTCGATCCGCAACCTCGCCGTGCCGAATGAAGATGCGCGCGCGATTGATCTTGAGGATTCCAACCTCTTCGCGCTCAACCGCTTTCCAGGATATGATCGCGTCGAGGAAGGGTCGCGCGTGACATGGGGCGTCGATTGGGAACTGACCAAACCGGGATGGCGCGTCAAAACCAATATCGGTCAGTCCTTCCGCGTGACCGAAACAGACCAGTCGATCTTCCCCGACGGTACCGGATTGTCTGAACGCGTTTCGGATTTCGTCGGCAGGACCGAGGTGCGTTATCGCAACTTCCTCGCCTTCACTCACCGTTTTCGCGTCGACAAGGACAGTTTCGAACTACGCCGCAACGAGATCGACGCGACCATCGGTTCGCAGCGCAATTATGTCGAGGTTGGCTATCTGCGCCTGAACCGCGACATTCAGACGGTAGAGGATTTGCGCGACCGCGAGGAAATCCGTGCCGCGGGGCGCTTCACCATCGGTCGGCACTGGTCGATGTTCGGATCGGGCGTCTTCAACCTGACCAGCGCGGCCGAAGATCCAATCTTCTCGCCCGACGGGTTCGAGCCGATCCGTACGCGCCTGGGTATTGCCTACCGCGACGACTGCATTGAATTCGGCGCGACCTGGCGGCGTGACTTCATCACGGCGGGCGATGCCGAGCGTGGCAACTCGTTCCAGCTGTTCTTCGCGCTGCGCAATCTGGGCTTCAATTAGGTCGCCAATCGCGCCCTCCCCGATTACTGGACCCCGGTGAATTGGCAGCGCGCAAAAAACGGGTTAAAGCGCGCCTCGACTAACCTCACTCAGCTAGCGTTAAGCCGGGAGCGTGCAACGGTTTGACCATGTTGAGGCCGCACTTCGGGCGGCAACAGATCCAGGTCGCGAGCGAAACGGGACGCATGACGACCGCACGCATGAAAACAATTCGGGATTACGGGACGTGACGTTGAAGGTATTTGCTTCCATTCGAAATTCAGTAGCTGCGCTTGCTCTTGCAGGGCTGGTAACAGCACCTGCCGCCGCGCAGACGACAGCGGTGCCAACGGCTGACAATCCGCTTGGCATTCCCGAAAACTTCACCGTTTTCGGCAGCGAGAACCCGAACGAGCGTTCTGCGACCGCTGTGGTGAACGGCTTCGTGATCACCGGAACCGATATCGACCAGCGCGTAGCGCTTGTCACTAACGCGTCCGAAGTCGAGGTTTCCGAAGCCGAGCGCCAGCGTCTGCGCGTTCAGGTGCTGCGCAACCTGATCGACGAAACGCTCAAGATTCAGGCAGCAGCCGCACAGGAAGTCGGCGTCGAACGCGCGGAGGTCGAGCAGACCTATCAGCAGCTCGCCGCGCAGAACTTTGGCCAGAACCCGGAGCGCATGGACGAATACCTCGCCTCGATCGGTTCCTCGCCTGCCGCGCTCAAGCGCCAGATCGAGGGTGAAATTGCATGGGAAAACCTGATCCGCCGCAACATCTCGCCCTTCGTCAACGTGTCCGCAGAAGAAGTGAGCGGTGTTCTCGAGCGGCTCGAAGAGGCGCGCGGCACAGAGGAATATCGCCTCGGCGAGATTTACATGAATGCGACCGAGGAAAACCGCGAAGCGGTGATCCAGAATATGCAGCGGATCATGGAACAGCTTGAGGCGGGCGGCAGCTTCGTCGCCTATGCGCGCCAGTTTTCCGAAGCCTCCACCGCGGTTCAGGGCGGCGACACCGGTTTCCTGCGCCTCGCGACCCTGCCCGGCCCGATGGCCGATGCAGCCCGCCAGATGCAGCCGGGCCAGCTTGTCGGCCCGATCGCGATCCCGGGCGGCTTCACCATCATCTACCTTATCGACCGCCGGCAGGTTCTAACCGCCGATCCGCGCGATTCGGTGCTTAACCTCAAGCAGATCTCGATCGCTTTCGCACAAGGTACTTCAGAAGCCGAAGCGAACGCCAAGATCGAGGAATTCGGCCTTTTCATCCAGTCGCTTCGCAGCTGTAACGAGGCGGAAACCGCACGTTCGGTTCTGGGAGCGACGGTTGTGACCAACGACCAGATTCAGGCGCGTCAACTGCCCGAGCAGCTTCAGAACATTCTTCTGAACATGCAGGTCGGCCAGACCACCCCTCCCTTCGGCAGCGCCGAGGAAGGTGTGCGCGTTCTGATGCTGTGTGGTCGCGATGAGCCTGAAGATGCGGGCACCCCGACCTTCCAGTCGGTTATGAACAACATCGAGAGCGAGCGCATCAACAAGCGCGCACAGCGTTATCTGCGCGACCTGCGTAACGACGCGTATATCGAGTACAACTAAACCGGTTGTGGGGGCACAAGGATTGACGCGCGATACAGTGGCAGGCGCTCCGCTCGCGATTTCGCTGGGGGACCCGGCGGGGATCGGTCCCGAGATTATTCTTGCCAGCTACCAGCGATTGCGAGGTGCGCAGCGCGCTTTCTTCGTGGTGGGCGGCGCTGATGTCCTTCGTGCCGCCATCGACAATGCCGGGCTGGATTTCGCAGTCGTCCCGATTGAGGAACCCGGCGAAGCGACTGAAGCCTTCGCAAAGGGCCTGCCGGTTATCGCTGGTGCAGACGCGGTCTATTCGCCCGGTGCACCCGATGACGACGGGGCCGCGCTCGCGCTGCACTCGCTCGCCGAAGCGACACGCTGCGTGCTGCTGGGACAGGCTGCCGCACTGGTGACAGCCCCGGTCAGCAAGTCGCAGCTTGCCAAGGTTGGCTTTGAGTATCCCGGACAGACCGAATTTCTTGCCGAAATCAGCGGACTTGCTCCTGAAGATGCCGTCATGATGCTGGCCGGGCCTTCCTTGCGCACTGTCCCGCTTACGGTCCACTGCGCGCTGGCGGATGTACCGGGATTGCTGTCGCAGGAGCTGATCACCCACAAGGCGCAGATCGTTGCCGATGGGCTGAAACGCGACTTCGGGATCGGGCAACCGCGCATCGCCGTTGCGGGCCTCAACCCGCATTCAGGCGAGAACGGACAATTCGGCGATGAAGAATCGCGCATTATCGCGCCTGCCATTTCCACGCTTCAATCGGATGGCCTCGATGTGACCGGCCCTGTTCCCGGTGATGCGCTTTTCACGCCGGTGATGCGCCGCAACTACGACGTGGCGCTGTGCATGTATCACGACCAGGCACTTATCCCCTTGAAGGCGCTTGAGTTCGATCAGGGGGTCAACGTAACGCTCGGCCTGCCGATCATTCGCACTTCGCCTGATCATGGAACCGCGTTCGATATCGCTGGATCAGGCCGGGCGAACCCCGACGCCATGATCGCAGCGATCGTAATGGCGAGCGACTGTGCGCAAGCGCGTTCGGCGCGACAGACTTCCGGTGCCTGACCTCCCCCCGATCCGGGAAACGATTGCAAGGCATGGTCTTTCCGCGTCAAAGGCGCTGGGCCAGAACTTCCTCCTCGATGAGCAATTGCTGAGCCGCATCGCAGCGCTTCCGGGCGATCTCACCGGTGCGCGCGTGCTCGAAGTCGGGCCCGGTCCGGGCGGCCTTACACGCGCGCTCCTGCGTGCCGGTGCCCGCGTGACCGCTATCGAGATGGACCGCCGTTGCCTGCCTGCGCTGGAGGAACTGAGCGAAGCCTTTCCCGGTCAACTGACCGTGATCGAAGGCGATGCGATGAAGCTTGACCACGGCGCAATCATGGAGGGCGAACCTTTCCACGTCCTGTCCAACCTGCCCTACAATGTCGGCACGGCCTTGTTCGTGAAGTGGCTGTCGGGCGCAGAATGGCCGCCGCAATGGAGATCGCTCACCTTGATGTTCCAGCGCGAAGTGGCCGAACGGATAGTGGCCCAGCCCGCCGGCAGCGCCTTTGGCCGTCTCGCCGTGCTCGCGCAGTGGCGCGCGGTCGCGAAGCTGGCAATGAAAGTCCACCGCAGTGCGTTCACCCCGCCACCCAAGGTGATGAGCGCCATCGTCCATGTTACGCCTGTCGATGCCCCGGCAGACGTGCCGGCCCGAACGCTTGAACGTCTGACCGAAGCCGCCTTTGGCCAGCGCCGCAAGATGCTGCGCCAAAGCCTCAAGAGCGTACCGGGCGCTCTTGACGCGTTGCGCATTGTCGGGATCGAGGAAACGCGCCGTGCCGAAACCGTGAGCGTGGACGAGTTTGTCGCCCTGGCAAAAGCTGTCGGAAAAGCCTGACCCGCGATCTGCAAAGCCTGACGGTTTGGTTAAACCTCTGGTTAATTTGAGGTAATCACGCTCGCTCACTTCCTGGTCGCAAATACAGGAGCAAAAGTGGATCTTCGGGATCGCGTGGGGCAGCCAGCCGGTGCCTCTCGTCTTGCAGGAGAAGCCTATGAGTAGCCTCGCAAATCGTCAGCAAGCCGCAGAGATCGAGCGCCGCCGAGCAGGGCGGATGCTGGTCGAGATTCCGGTCGGCCTTCGAACCGTGAGCGGCGTGCGTGATTGCAAGATTGCCAACATCTCCGACGCTGGCGCGAAGCTCGAACTGGACGATCCTCCGCCGATGGGCGTTACCGGCTGGCTCGTGATGGGCGAGGATGAGGTTTACTGCACGGTCGTCTGGACGAACGAGACTGCCTGCGGGGTTGAATTCGAATTCGTCCTGCGCCCCGGAATGATGGCCCGCCTTGCCGGCGAACGGGCAAAGGAGGTCGGTCCGGCAGCCGACCGGGGGAATATCCAGATGGGACGCAAGCGCTCTGCACTGGTGTCGCGCTGACCACTGCGCGCCATCAATTGCGCCAGCTACGGTAGAAGCGATGGCAGTGCAGTTGAGGAGCGCAAAGCGCCCGAAAGCTCAGCCTGCCTTCTTGACCTGACGCCAGTGGTGAAGCAGCGGTTCGGTGTAACCGCTGGGCTGCTCCACACCCTTGAAAATCAAGTCCTTCGCCGCACTGAAAGCGGGCTTGTCCTCGTTGCCGATCAGCGGCTCGTAGAACGGATCGCCTGCATTCTGCTCATCGACCTTGGCGGCCATGCGGGTGAGCGAGTCCATCACTTGATCTTCGGTCACGACGCCGTGAAGCAGCCAGTTGGCGATGTGCTGGGATGAAATGCGCAAAGTGGCGCGGTCCTCCATCAGGCCCACGTCATTGATATCGGGCACCTTTGAGCACCCAACGCCCGCATCGACCCAGCGCACCACGTAGCCGAGCAACCCCTGGCAATTGTTGTCGAGCTCGTCGCGAAGCTCGTCCTGCGACCAGTTTGCGCCCTCGGCGAGCGGGATCGTCAGCAGCGTGTCGAGGCTCGGGATTTCGCCCAGCCCCTTCTGGATCACGAACACGTTTTCCTGATGGTAATGCAGTGCGTGGAGCGTCGCGGCGGTAGGTGACGGCACCCATGCGGTGTTCGCGCCTGCGCGCAAGTGGCCGATCTTCTGTTCCATCATGTCGGCCATCATATCGGGCGCGGCCCACATGCCCTTGCCGATCTGCGCCTTGCCCGAAAGGCCATGTCTCAAGCCGATCGCGACATTGCGCGCCTCGTAAGCGGCGAGCCAGTCCGAACCCTTCATCGCGCCTTTGCGCATCATCGGCCCGGCGCGCATCGAGGTGTGAATCTCGTCGCCCGTGCGGTCGAGGAAGCCGGTGTTGATGAAGACGATCCGGTCACGCACGGCGTGGATGCAGGCGGCAAGGTTGGCGCTGGTGCGGCGCTCTTCGTCCATGACGCCGACCTTGATCGTGTGGCGCGGCAGGCCCAACAAATCCTCGACCGCATCGAACAGGTCGTTAGTGAAGGCGCATTCTTCCGGCCCGTGCATCTTGGGCTTCACGATATAGATCGAACCGTGCTTGGAATTGCCGAACTTCGCATGGCCTTCGACATCGAGGGCGCTGATCGCGCTGGTGAAAACGGCGTCCATGATGCCTTCGGGGACTTCGTCGCCTGAGGGTAAGCGGATCGCCGGATTGGTCATCAGGTGGCCGACATTGCGCACGAACATCAGGCTGCGGCCTGACAGCGCGTGCTCTGTGCCCGAATTGTCCTTGTAGGTCTTATCGCGGGCGAGCTTGCGGGTCAGCGTCCTGCCGCCCTTCTCGAAGCTCTCCTCCAAATCGCCGCGAATGATGCCGAGCCAGTTGGTGTAGGCGGTGAGCTTGTCCTCGCCATCGACCGCTGCGACCGAATCCTCGCAATCGGCAATGGTGGTCAGCGCGGCTTCGACATTGATGTCGGCGATGCCCGCCTTGTCGGTCTTTCCGACCGGGTGGTCGCGGTCGAAGACGACTTCGATGTGAAGGCCATTGTTCTTGAATAGCAGGCCCTTGTCAGTGTGGCCGACCCACTGGCTTTCATCCTTGAGCTTTCCGTCATGCTCGTCCGCAAGGTCGGCCCAGCTCTGGTCAACCAGCGGAAGCGCCTGATCCAGAAATTCGCGTCCGCGCGCGATCACGGCGGCACCGCGCTCCTCGTCATAGCCTCCGGGACGGGCGGGCGGCGCATCGAGTGCGTCGGTGCCGTAAAACGCATCGTAGAGCGAACCCCAGCGCGCATTGGCAGCATTCAGCAGGAAACGCGCATTGAGGATCGGCACCACCAGCTGCGGGCCTGCCATGGTCGCGATCTCGGCATCGACATTCTGCGTTCTGATCGTAAAATCGCCCGGTTCGGGTACGAGATAGCCGATCTCTTCCAGAAACGCGCGATACTCGCCTGCGTCATGCGGTTTGCCCGCGCGCTCGGTATGCCATGCGTCGATCTTCGCCTGCAATTCCTCGCGCTTTTCGAGCAGTGCCTTGTTGCGCGGAGCAAAACTGGCAAGCAGCTGAGCAAAGCCTTCCCAGAAGGCGCTCGGATCGCGGCCAAGCACGGGAAACACTTCCCGCTCAAGCAGATCGGCAAGCCGCTGGTCGACCTCAAGGCCGGCGCGCGTGGTGGTATCGCTCATAAATGTCCTCGTGACTTGAAGAGAGGTTAGCCAAGTCCGGGGGAGGAGAACGCGGCTGCATATGACGCGGGGACGAGGGTTTTGCAACGCCTTGGACTTAGAGATTTCCGCCGCTAGAGGTGGTTTCCAATGAAACCTCGAAACTCCGATCAAATCGACGCCCGAATTGACGCAGGGGCAATGCTGGATCAGGTCCGGTCGTGGTGCGAAATCAACACCGGAACCGCAAATGTGGATGGCCTTGCAAAACAGGCCGCCATTCTGGCTGAGGCTTTCTCAGCTTTGCCCGGAGAGGTCGAACTGGTCGATCCTGCGCCGGTCACGGCGATTGCCGCTGATGGCAGCGAATTTGAAAAGGCGCACGGCCAGCACCTTGTCCTGCGCGTGCGTCCAACCGCCAATCGCCGCATCCTTTTGACCGGACACATGGACACCGTTTTTCCGGCCGATCACCACTTCCAGAAGCTGACATGGCTCGAAGATGGCGTGCTCAACGGCCCCGGCGTTGCCGACATGAAGGGCGGAATCGCGGTGATGCTGCACGCGCTGATGGCGTTCGAGGAGACGGCGTCGGCGGGTTCGCTTGGCTATGACGTGATGCTCAATTCGGACGAGGAAACCGGATCGCTCGCCAGCGCGGACCTCATCGCGGAAATGGCGCGCGGGAAGCTCGCCGCGCTTACCTATGAACCCGCCGCCTTGCCCGATGGCACGCTTGCCCACGCGCGCGGCGGGACGGGGAACTACTCGATCACCTTCTCCGGCAAGAGCGCGCATGCGGGTCGCAACCCGCATGAAGGGCGCAACGCGATTGTGGCGGCTGCCGATCTGATCCTGAAACTGAAAGGGTTGGAACGCGAGGACATCACCGTCAACCCGGCCAAGCTCGAAGGCGGCGGCCCGAACAACGTGGTGCCCGATCACGCGATCCTGCGCTTCAACATTCGCCCCAAAAGCACCGAGGCGATGGAAGGATTCGACAAGGATTTGAGCGCCTTGCTCGGCGCTATTGAGCGGGACCATGAGGTTTCCACCCATCGCCATGGAGGCGTCACCCGCCCGCCCAAGCCGGTCGACGAACAGGCGCAGAAGCTGTTCGACCTTGTTCGCGAATGCGGGGCGGAGCTTGGCCAAGTGATCAACTGGCAATCAACCGGCGGCGTGTGCGATGGCAACAATATCGCAGCCTGCGGTGTGCCCGTGGTCGACACGATGGGCGTGCGCGGCGGCTCAATCCACTCCGCAGACGAATTTCTGATTACCGACAGTCTCGCCGAACGCGCCGCGCTTTCAGCGCGCGTGATCGATCGCGTATCTCAGGGGGCCCTGAATTGACTTACCGCCTGCGCGCTGCGCGCACATCCGACCTTGAACATCTTTACGAGATGGCAAAGCTGACCGGCGGAGGGTTTACCAACCTGCCACCCGACCGCCCTGCCCTCACGGCCAAGCTTGAGCGCGCAGAAGAAGCGTTCGCCAACACCGAAGAAGAGCTGGCGGATGAACAATTCGTGCTGGTCCTTGAAAACCTCTCGACCCGCAAGGTCGTGGGCACGTGCCAGCTGATGACCAAGGTCGGTCAGCAATGGCCGTTCTATTCCTATCGCCTCACCACGCTCACTCAGTATTCGCAGGAGCTCGACCGGACGGTCCGCGCCGAATTGCTCAGCCTGGTCACAGATCTTGAGGGATCGAGCGAGGTTGGCGGGCTGTTCCTTCACCCGAATGAACGTGCAGGAGGCCTAGGCCTTCTGCTTGCACGCAGCCGCTATCTCTTCGTCGGGATGCACCGCAAGCGCTTCGCCGACCGCATCCTTGCAGAGCTTCGCGGGATCATCGACGAGCGCGGCGGATCGCCTTTCTGGGACGGGGTTGCCGGACGCTTCTTCGGGATGAGCTTTCAGGAAGCAGACTATTTCAACGCGATCAACGGCAACCAGTTCATCGCCGACCTCATGCCAAAGCACCCCGTCTATGTCTCGATGCTTTCCGAAGACGCGCGCAGCGTGATCGGGGTGCCGCACCCGACGGGCCGCGCCGCGATGCGGATGCTCGAGAACGAGAATTTCCACTATGACGGCTATGTCGACATCTTCGATGGAGGGCCGAGCATGGTTGCGCGCACCGATGAGGTCACTAGCGTCAAGAACTCGGTCGAGGCCAGGCTGGTCAGCTGCGACCTTGGCGAAGGCGAGCGCGCGATCCTTGCCACCGGGCGGCTTGAGACGTTCCGCGCCTGCTACGGCGCGCGCCAGCTCGATGGCGAAGGCGGCGTGGCCATCGACGCGGCGGCAGCGGATGCTCTCGATGTTAGCGAAGGCGACACGGTGTGGAGCGTGGCGCGATGAGCCCCAAAGACCTCAATCTGCGCGAGATCAATTTCGACGGGATCGTTGGCCCTTCGCACAATTATGCAGGCCTCAGCCTCGGCAACATCGCCAGCGCGAGCCACAAGGGCGACCCATCCTACCCGCGCGCCGCTGCGCTTCAGGGTGTGGCGAAGATGCGCGGCAATCTGGCGCGACTAGGTGTTCAGGGTTTCCTGCTGCCGCTGCCTCGCCCCAATGCGCTGCTTGAAAACGTACTCGCCTATGACGGGACCGAAGCGCCGCAATTGCGCGCCGCTCCCTGGTCGGCGTCCAGCATGTGGACCGCGAACGCGGCCACCGTATCGCCAGCCCCCGATACGAAGGATGGCAAGTGCCACCTGACCGTCGCCAACCTCATCACCATGCTCCACCGTGCGCAGGAGTGGCCTGACACATTGCGCCAGTTAGACATCGCCTTTGGCGACCCGGATCATTTTGTCGTCCACGGCCCCGTTCCCCCCACCTTCGGCGATGAGGGCGCTGCCAATCACGGGCGTTTCTGCGAGGGTCATGGCAGCGAGGGCGTCGAACTTTTCGTCTACGGCAAGACCGGCGGCAAATTCCCCGCGCGCCAGCACGAACAGGCCAGCCGCCTCGTCGCTCGCAAACACGGGCTCGATCCGGCAAAGTGCGTTTTCGTGGAGCAGAACCCGGCGGCGATCGAAGCGGGCGCGTTTCACAATGACGTCGTCTCGGTCGTCAACAAGCGTGTTCTCTTCACGCACGAGGAAGCATTTGCTGATCAGCAGGGCGCCTATGCCGCGATCCGCGCGGCCTTCCCGGCTCTTGAGGTCGTGGAAGTGCCATCCGCTGCGGTCAGCCTTGAAGAGGCGATCCGCACATATCTGTTCAACGCGCAGCTTGTGACGCTACCCGACCCCGGATCGGCGTCCGGGGCAGGCGGCGGCATGGTTCTAATCGTGCCCGAAGAATGCCGCGAAAGCCCAAGCGTCTGGGCCTATTGCGAGCAGATGATGGCCTCCAACGGCCCGATCCGTGAGGTGATCCCGGTCGATGTCCGCCAGTCGATGGCCAATGGCGGCGGTCCCGCCTGCCTGCGCCTCCGCGTGGTGTGCGATCCGGCGACTGTCGATCCGCGCTTCATGCTGGACGAGGCCAAGGCCGACCTTCTCGAAAAGGTCATATCCGAGACGTGGCCCGAACAGATCGACCCGGCTGATCTGGGAAGCGCTGCATTAACCTCGCAGGTGGTGGCCGCTCGCGAAGCACTGCTCACCGCGCTCGACCTGGGCGAGCTCAAGTAATCAACGTTAATGCGTTTGCGTGCGCGCGTCGGATGCGCTTACACTCCTTTCAACGTTAACCACCGCCGTGCGCCGGGTTTGGAACTTGGCACGAGGATTGCTGGTTTACGGATTAACGATTGGAGTTGTGATGCTGCGAAAAATCGGAAGGCTGTTCGTGATCAAGAATCGCTTCGAAGCGTTCGTGATCATCTACGCCCTGGCGCTTGGCGCAACCGCGCGCGGCTCGGCCTATCTCGATCAATATCCCAGCTACTGGGGCGAAGCGCTTTTCCTTGCCGCCTGCACCGCGGTCCTGCTGGCGGGCGCGGCCATTCTGGATTCGCTCAAGGCGAAGAAAGAGCTGGAAGAACTGAAGGCGCAGATCGAGGCGCAGAACGCCTCCGCTCCGCCCTCACCGCCCACGCGATAGGGCGCCGTCACTCAGCCGAATCGAAAACCGGCTCGCCATCCTCGTCATATCGCGGCAGCAGCACGACATCGTCTGGGTTGTCGACCACCAGTGTCACCTGCTTGCGACGAAAATCGCGGCGCGCGCCGATTAGCACAGGCTCAAGCCGCGGCTGGCCTCTAACAACGACCCGGCGATTGCGGAAATAGGTGCGTAAGGTCGTAAGCGAGGGCTCGATCACTTCGCGCTTGCGGCCTCCTTCAACGACGATCTCTGTACCTTCCGTTTCAGCGGAGGCGTGCTTGATTTCTCCGCCCACCAACGGCTCCGTTACATTAAGGATGTCGTGGAACGCCTGTTCGTCAAGTTCGATGATGATGAGATCGGGGTGAGTTCGCCCGCCGCGCAAACCTGGGATTCCACCCACCCGGCTTCGCCCCGCAACGTTGAGGCCTGCTGCTCCTAGAAGCGCGACTTCGATCAGCGGATTGTCCTCGAAATTCATCGAGAGCAGCTGAAACTTGTCGCCGCTGCGTCGGACCGAAACCACGTCCATTATGACCGCCATATCACCGGTGTCGCCCGGATTACGCTGCCGCGCGGCACGCTGAAAGGCACCGGGCTTCTTGCACTCAGCCGAACACACATCGCGCAGGCGCGAAAGGTATTCCTGATAGGTTTCAGCGATGGCGGGGGATGGCGCTGCGAGCGCTGTCAAAGCGGCGATACCGAGAGCCGGCAGTCCGATCTTGGCAAACACATTCTTCACGGCAGCGACCTTTGCAAAATGTGAGTGGGGGTTTCTGTTGCTAGCTACCCCCGGAGCCCCGGAATCCGCTTCTGTTGCCCGGTGGGTCCAACCGCGCTTAGCTTTGTAAATTCAGACCGTTAGGCCTTAGAATTACGCTGCAACTGCGAGTGCTTCGTTATCGTTGGCACTTATGAGAATGAGCCTATTACGGGTTACTCAGCCCGAGCAAAAACTACGCTTTTCAGCCCACGTCGATCCTAGTTCGGCCCCGTCAGAAATCCCGAAAAACCGGGTTTTGTGGTGGAGCCGCCGGGTACTGCCCCCGGGTCCGTTGTGCCTATTGCACGCAGCAATTTATCGCCATAGTCCGCCGAAGCGAACGCAAGGGATATAGGGATTACGGACCCAAAAGAAAAGGGGCAGACCACCTAAGGCCTGCCCCTTTTCGTTAACGTTTCAACGCGCTTGCGGCGTTGTCGCGGGCGTTAGCCGACCGTGTCCACTTCGTCAGCGGCATCGTCGATCGCGTCTGCCTTGTCTTCCATCGCATCTTCCTGCGCTTCGGTCGGCATGTCTTCGGCCATATCGTCGACGGCGTCAGCGCGGTCTTCCATCATGTCCGACTGCTCTTCATTGGGAGCTTCGGCACATGCACCAAGAGCGAGAGTTGCCGCAGCGGCTGCAAAAATAAGGGTACGCATCATCAATTCCTTTGAAAATTAACCTTTGAGACCGCGCACTCTTCCCGCGCGTTCAAGGGCATCAATCCACGGACAGGTCCGATGGTTCCATAATTCCGGCGAAAATGTGGCCTATTTTTTCAGGCTGTCGCGGATTTCGGTCAGCAACTCGATCTCGGTCGGGCCTGCGGGTTCCTCGGGAGCCGCTTCCTCTTCCTTCTTTGCGATCTGCTCCATGATTTTCATGGTGTACCGCACCAGCAGGAAAATGATGAAGGCGAGGATCAGGAAGTTGATGATCGCCGTGACGAAAGAGCCATACCCGATCATCGCTGCGCCCGCCTCTTTCAATGCAACGTAATCGTCCATCGCGCCTTCATATCCCTCGGGAACGTCGAGGAGGATGAAGTAACGCGAAAAATCCGCCCCGCCGAAAATTGCGCCGACAACAGGCATTATGACCTCGTCGGTCAGCGATTTCACGATGGTTGCAAAAGCGCCGCCGATGATGACAGCGACAGCCAATTGCATGACGTTGCCCTTGGCGATGAATTCCTTGAAATCTGACAGCATCTCTGGTCCCCTCAAAAGTGCGTTTCAGGACGGCTTGTTGCAAGATGGATCGACTTTGCCAAGCGCACGGCCCAAGCTGTACCCGGCTTGAAAGCGGGCCGAGGTGCGCTATATGACTAACACAGGATATGTCGCGCCATCCCATCCCCATCTTCGGCGCGAACCTAGGAGGGACACTGATGAATCTTGCAAAGTTTGGGCGCGCCTTTGTGGTGGCCGCCGTTTCGTTGACGCTGGCCGCTTGCGGGATCAACTCGGTCCCCGCTGCCGAGGAAGAGGCGAAGGCCAAGTGGGCCGATGTCGAAGCGCAGTTCCAGCGCCGCGCCAACCTCATTCCCAACCTTGCCGAAATCGTCCAGGGCGCTGCGGAGAATGAGCGCGCAATCCTGACCGAAGTCACCGAAGCGCGCGCCCGTGCCACCAGCGTCAACATCTCCGCCGATAACCTTGGCGATGCCGAGGCGATGCAGGAATATGCCGCTGCGCAAGGCCAGATCAGCCAGGGCATCGGACGTCTGCTCGCAAGTTTCGAGGCTTATCCGAACATCCAGTCCAACCAGAACTATCTCGCATTCCAGAGCCAGTTCGAAGGGACCGAGAACCGGATCGCTGTCGCCATTCGCGACTATAACGAGGCAGTGCGCAAGTATAACACGACGATCCGCACCTTCCCCGACACGATCGGCGCGAACATCATCCACGGCGCAGAGCCGCTTGAACCCTACACTTCGGTCACCGAAGGCGCAGAGGTTGCACCGCAACTCGACATGACGTCGAATTGATCGGGGGTAGCCCGATGGGCTTTCTACGCCAGATCCTGTTGATCATCGCAGGTGTGGGGGCGCTGGTCGCGTCCCCCGCCCTTGCGCAGCCGGAATTTCCCGCGCTGACGGGCCGCGTGGTCGACAATGCGGACCTGCTCTCGCCTGTGCAGGAAGCGGAGCTTACCGCCAGGCTCGAAGCGCTGGAGACACAGTCGCAGCGCCAGCTGGTGGTCGCGACGGTTCCTGACCTTCAGGGCTATGACATTTCCGATTACGGCTATCAGCTGGGCCGCGAATGGGGCCTTGGCGATGCGGACCGCAATGACGGCGCGCTGCTGCTGGTGGCGCCTAATGAGCGCAAGGTCCGGATCGAAGTCGGCTACGGGCTTGAAGGCTATTTGACGGACGCGCTTTCGGCGCTGATCATCCAGAACCAGATCCTCCCGCGTTTCCGCGATGGCGACATGCCGGGCGGAATTGTCGCAGGCACCGACGCTATCGTCGCGCAACTGCAGCTGCCGCCCGACGAGGCCGCGCGCATTGCGCAGGAGGCGGGTGAGACCCGCAAGAGCGATGGTGGCTTCCCGATCGGCGCGCTGATCTGGATGGGTTTCCTCTTTTTCTTCTTCATCCTTCCCATTATCCGCGGCTCGCGCAGACGGCGCAAATACAAGTCGAAGGGCAAAGGCCCCTGGGGCAAGCGCCGCGACGATGACGACGACGACAGCGGCTTTGGCGATGCTGTCGGCAATATCATCCTGTGGGAGATCGGCAGCGCCATCGCTCGCGGCGCCATGTCCGGCGGCGGCGGCGGTGGAGGCGGCGGCTGGAGCGGCGGCGGAGGTTTCTCCGGCGGTGGCGGCTCTTTCGGAGGCGGCGGCGCCTCGGGAGGCTGGTAAACCATGGCCTATTTGAACGACGCAGAACGCAAGCAAATCTCCGACGCGGTCGGGGCCGCAGAGCTCACCACGGCGGGTGAAATCGTCACCGTGCTCGCCGATCGCAGCGACGGATACAGCGACGTCGCGCTTTGGTGGGCAGTGGGCGCAAGCTTTACCGCGATGAGCTTGTTTGCCGCCCTCCCCACCCCGTTCCTCGACCTCTACGACGCGCTGATCGGCGGGTGGAGCCATGAGTGGACTACGGGCGAACTTGCCAGCATGACCATCGCTCTTGGCCTGATCACCTTCATCGCGGTGCTCGCTATCCAGCAGTGGCAGGCGCTCAAATTTTGGATGATCCCCAACCCGGTCAAGACCGCGCGCTGCCATGCGCAGGCGATCAAGCACTTCAAGGTCGGCGCGGAACGCCGCACGCATGGCCGCACGGGCGTTCTCATCTACCTCTCGATGAGCGAACACCGCGCCGAGATTGTCGCCGACGATTCCATCGCTGAACTGGTCAATGCAGAGGTCTGGGGCGAAGCGATGGGCGACATGCTCAGCCATATCAGGCGCGGCCACATCGCCGATGGCATGGCCGCAGGCGTGCGCGATGTCGGCTTTGTCCTCTCGCAGCATTTCCCGCGCGGCGAATTTGACGAAAACGAGCTTCCCGACCGGCTGATCGAAGTCTAAGCCTTCTCGGCAATGACTGACATCCCGACACCCGACTTCCCGAAACCTGATTTTGGGGCGCTCGTGCGCGACAAGGACGCCGACGCCAGCGAGGAAGCCGTCTGGGAAGGCCGCTTCATCACCACCAAGACCCGCGGTCGCTGGGAATATGTCGGGCGCTCGCGCGGCATCCGCGCCGCTGCGATCATGGCGATTGACGAGGATGCGGACGGCACGCGCCACGTTTTGCTGGTCGGGCAATACCGCGTGCCGCTGGGCCGGTTTTGCCTCGAAATTCCCGCTGGCCTTGTCGGAGACGACGACGGCAGCGAAGACGAACACGCTATCGAAGCCGCCAAGCGCGAGCTTGAGGAAGAGACAGGCTACGCCGCGTCCGACTGGACCAATCTTGGCGAGTTTTATTCCTCACCCGGAATGGTGACGGAAAGCTTCACCCTGCTGCGCGCGCGCGGCCTCACCAAGGTCAGCGAAGGCGGCGGGATTTCAGAAGAGAATATCGAGGTGTACCGCGTGCCCCTTGATGGCCTTGCCGATTTCGTCGCCAGGTGGCGCGAGGCAGGTCACGGGGTCGATGTGCGCGTGGCGATGCTTATGACGCCCGGTTTCCTTACCTAGGGCTTCTGGGGCTGAGAAATTTTTGGGAGAGACAATCACATGACTAAACGCTGCGAAGGCAAACTCGCCCTCGTCACCGGCGGTGCGCAGGGGCTTGGCCGCGCGCATTGCATCCGGCTCGCACAAGAAGGCGCGCGTGTGCTCGCCACCGACATTAACGGCGACGGAGCGGCGGAAACCGCCGAGATCGTCAATGCCGAGATGGGCGAAGGCACCGCGTTCAGCATCGCGCACGATGTGACCGACCCGGACCAGTGGGAAGCCGCCGTCGATGCCGCACGCGAGCAGATGGGCGGGCTCAACGTGCTCGTCAATAATGCCGGGATCGGCGTGCCCGGCAATATCGAGGAATGCGACTTTGGCGACTGGCAGCGGTGCTTTTCGATTAATGTCGATTCGATCTTTCACGGGTGCCAGAAGGCCCTGCCGCTGATGCGCGAACATGCGCCCGGCTCGATCATCAACATCTCGAGCATTGCCGGCCTGATCGCGAGCGATACGATGCCCGCCTACAACGCTTCAAAAGCGGCGGTGTGGATGCTGTCGAAATCGATCGCGCTGCACTGTGCGAAGAAAAACATGCAGATCCGCTCGAACTCGGTTCACCCGACCTTTGTCGACACGCCGATCCTCGACGGCACCGCCAAGGCGCACCAGCTCGACAAGAATGTGCTGATGGAAAAGCTTGCGCGGCAGATCCCGCTTAAATTCGTGGGCGAGCCCAACGATATCGCCAATGCAGTGGTGTACCTCGCGAGCGACGAAAGCCGCTTCATGACCGGCGCCGAAATCAAACTCGATGGCGGCATCAGCGCTATGTAGGATTGCGCGGGCCCATCCGGGCCCGCGTCCTCGCTAGACGTGCTCCGCTTCGCTGCGCACCCGCTGCGGGCGGCCGGTCGGCCTTGCGACGCCTGCGGCGTCGAATTTTCAGGATGTTAGCGACAAAAACAAAAGGGGCCCATGAAGGCCCCTTCCCGGTTTTCTCAGATGTTGGGCGTGGCTGGCCCGAAAACCGGGTTCAGCTTTGCGGTGCCACGCTCGTCAGTCCGCGATCAGTGCGATTGCGAGATAGATCAGGATCGGGAAGCCGATACCCAGAAGGGTGCACACGACAAATCCCAGACGCCAGACCAGCGCATCGACACCCGACCAGTTCGCAAGGCCTGAGCAGACGCCGAACAGTTTGCCATTATGCTTGTCGAGGCGAAACTTGGTGGACGGCGGACCAGCGTTGTTGTTGGTCAGATTGCTCATGCGAGGGCTCCTGTTGCGAAAGTGAGAACGGCGGGGCTTGCGGGTTGAAAAGCGCCTGAAACGGTCGGCACCATCAAGACCGCGGTGATGATCAACGAACCGACAGCGGCAACGGCGCTACGCACACCCTGGCTGCCGGAGAGTTCGAAGAAAGAGTACATTCGTGTTGGTCCTTTTAAAAGAGTGGGCTTAGGCAATCGCCGGGCTGCCGGGGATAATCGCGTAAGCAAAGACGCCGGTGGAAATCACGACCGAGAAAACGGCGGCGAAAATGCGGGTGGCGGTGTCACTGGTAAACATGATGAGGGGGTCCTTTGTGTGTGCGCCTGGCCGGAATTGATCAGGCAAGCGAGGGGGTGGCGGGAACGATTGCGTATGCAAACATCGCGGCGGTCACGATCAGCGAGAAAGCGGCTGCGGCGAAACGGTTCGAGAAGTCGGTAGCGGTCATTGGTATTATGCTCAGTCTGGCATTATGCCGAGTAGCATCGTGAAGTAGCTAGTTTTCATGCGTAAGTCCCCAGGTGGCTCAGCATAACTTGGCGATCTATGCTGCTTTGGGCCCATCATTGTAATGGTCTAAGTCGATGCAACCGTGTGACAGAGTCGAGGTGGGTAGCGCCCTGTGCACTAATCGAGCAGTACGGGTTTCTCATCTTCGCAGCGTTTTGGGAACTCTGGCGATTAGCTCTCAGAAATTCCTTTTCCAAATTAACTCCGGAACGAGGAAATAGAATCGCTCCCGACGAGCAAGACTATTGCGTGGACTGCGAAGATCATTCTTTGTTGGTCCTCAGCGAGTGACGGGCTAACCTATTGATCGACCTCCACTGGTTACCGCCAGCGGGGTCATTTCTTCTGAGCCCTCGTAAACTCTCGAAGCAGCTAGCACCACGGCTCGCGGCGGCCAGACCAAGTTCGAGCAACGCCAGCACGCACCATCTGGTCGCCAATCGATCCCCGCGAATTCGTGACAATCGCGAGCGTCCGGCCATAGCGATCGGTACCTTGGCGGATGATGTTTTAGCGCTCTGAATTGAGAAGGGTCACAAGCCTATTGCGTGCGCGCACCGCTAGCCGGCGCTCGCTTTCGCAGGCCCCGTCGAGTTCTGGTGTATCGATGTCGGCAATGCGTATCCGTTCGCGCTCTACGATAAAGCTGTCGCCATCATGGACGCATGTGATCCGCACCCCTGAGGGAGGACAGATCCCGGTAGGAGAGCTCGCTGCCAGGATGGCGAGAAGGAAGCTCATCGCTCGCACCCAATACCGTCGTTGTCGCGATCTAGATGGCGCCCATAGCCAGGCTGGCCTCGTTGAACCGGCGCTGCACCGGCAGCTCGGGCGGCAGCGCAATTTGGATAGTATACTTCGCCGCTCGGGGTCCTAGTCGGTTTGCTACTAGAAGGAGCGCGATGGCAATGTCGACCGCCATTCTTGCGATCATTGTGGCACCCATCAGCGGCCGTTCGGCCAGGATGCGCGGATACCGCTGAAGAGGCGAGAAACACGACGATACCTATGAGCATGGCCACTTGAACGATCAGCAGGAACGCGAATTCTGCTTTCGCAATCCATGGAGTTCTCGTTTTACCTCGACCGTCCATGTCTTTCTCCCCCCTCACTCGCTCTTGGTATCTCGCCTGAATGCCCAGACCAGCGTGGCTGTAGCCGAGATAAGAGCTGCAACAGCAGTGATTAAAGTCGCGTCAATTTCCAGCATTTCTGCCTCCTTCGACAACGGGGTAACCAAATAGGTTATCTGTAGGAAAGCAGTTTTTGCGGGGTGAAGGAGGCACTCGTATTCGCACAGCCGCATAAATCTCCGCATCCAGCGCTAGCGTCTTCTCCGCAGATCGCAACGGCGCGATGGCTCGAAAAAAAATGTCGGAGATTGTCAATGGGTATCGAAACTATCGCACCGCTGAAACGGTGCGCAATCTACACCCGCAAGAGCACCAATCAGCGCCTTGAGCACGACGTGAACTCGCTGGTGACGCAGCGCGAAATCAGCAGCGCATACATTACGAGCCAACAATATAAAGGCTGGGTCGAGCTACCGAACCGATATGACGATGGCGGTCATTCGGGGAGCGGAATGGATCGCCCTGCCCTCTCGCAGCTCATGCAGGATATCGAAGCGGGAGAAATCGACGTGGTCGTCGTCTACAAGATTGATCGGCTAACGCGCAGTCTCGCCGACTTCGTCCGAATGATTGAGATCTTCGATCGGCGTAACATCGCGCTCGTGTCCATCTCACAGGCATTCGACACTTCCGACAGCATGGGCCGGATGATCCTCAACGTGCTGCTAACTTTCTCGCAGTTTGAGCGTGAGCTGATCGCGGAAAGGGTGCGCGACAGCATCCGCACCCGCAAACGGCATGGCAAGATGCATGGTGGCCTGCCGCCATTTGGCTACATTGCCACCCCTGACGGTCTCAAGATCGACGAGCCAGAAGCGGAGATCGTCCGGTTCATCTTCGACGAGTTCTTGAAAACGCGGCGCTACACCAAGGTCATGACCGCGGTGCGCGAGCGCAGATATTGTAGCTCTGTCAAATACTCGCCGCGCGGCAAGCCGCGTGGCGGAACTGCGATATCACCGAGCACGGTCTACGCTATCGTCCAGAATCCGATGTATGTCGGAGAAATTCGCGGGCACGATACGACCTATCCCGGAGAGCACGAGCCGCTCATCTCGCGCGATATCTGGGACGAAGCGCAGATAATTTGCCAGGAACGCAAAAAGCGCAGACCTCACAATCGCGACACTGACCACTTCCTTGCCGGCCTACTTTGGGACGATCTTGGGCGCCATATGCGGCTCGACCTGAAGTGGCATTGGGGCAAGTTCTATAAAACTTACGTCTCGAGCAACGCCATCTGGTCGCAGAAGCTATTTCTCCGGCAGTATCGTGCGAGCGCCGACCAGCTTGATGAGGTTGTTTAGGCGGCAGTCGCAGCATTCCTGTGCGATCGCATCAAGCTACGGAAGGCTTTAAAAGGGTTGGGCTTGTTCGGCGAAGACCTGGAAACATTGGCAGCAAAGGGGCCTGCGGCTTCCGACCGATTGATGGCGACCCCGAAGCCGCATCTGCATGAGCTTTTCAAGGCGATCGCACATCGCGTGGAACTTGGCGAAGACCAGGTCTCGATCGAGTTCCGTATGCTGGAAGTGCGTCGCTACCTAGAGTGGAGGAGCGAAATGAGTTTCCGTGGGCGTCCATCAAACTGGTCATGCAGCGATGCCCGGTACGAACATGTTGTGGCCGTACGGGCAGTGACCCCGGAGCGCTGGCCATCGCTCCACATCAATCCGCGAGAGGAATCCTGCAAAGGAAAGCCAGACAAGAAGCTTGTCGATCTCGTTCGAAGCGCACGCAAAGCGCAGCGGCTCGTAGAAGAGCACCGCGAGCTTGACCTTGATGCGTTGGCGAAGATCCATGGCTGTCGCACGGCGCAGTTCGCACGTTTGATCCGCCTGAATTATCTCGCTCCGGACATCGTCACCGCAGTCTTCGACGGAACACAACCTCTCGGTCTCAACAGGAAAGTCTTGCTCAATTCCAACGTACCGACCGACTGGGCCGTGCAGCGCAAGCTCTACGGGTTTCCAGCGCCCGAACGTGCAATCGACCCGCGCAATTTGTATGGTCGCGGCATGTGGCCGAGCGCGAGAATAGAAGCTCCATAGGTCAGCGACCTTCCCATGTAAGTGACAGCGTCAGCCAATGTTCACCTCTTCAGGATTGACCAAGGTAAGCGGCCGTTTGACGCTAGAGTTTGCGCCACTCGAAGATCGCGACAAGTTCTGGGGTCCTGAGATGATCCTGAGCTTGGCATTCCGATAGTGGGCGATCCGGAAGGCCATCGCGACTTCCTCGCTCGCAAAAGTCGTAGTGAATTGGCCGTCTGCCGCGTCGCTCAGAGTGCCCTCTGGTACCTCGGAATGCCACCCGCGCTCGACGCGAAATGCAATGACCAGAGCGCTGAAGGTAGGATCGGCATGATCGACATGGGCCTCTTCGAAGGTGAGCAGGTCGCCACTAATCTCGCATTCGACAAAACCGAGTTCGTCGGCATGCTCGTCAAAGAACGCCCGTTTTGCTGTTCGAATGTCCGACAGAACCGCCGCGCGACAGGCATCGGCAAATTCCTGAAACAGTGGTTTTGGCTCACCACGTATCGCCCATATGAAGCTGAAATCGGTCTCGCTGCCATCCGTGCGAATGGCCCAGAAGCCTCTCGTTGCGCCACCAGCTCCTGAATTTGTGCGCACTTCGAAATGGTCGATCCCTGCGCCAGCCTTCGAATTGTTCTCGCCATGCGCAGCATCAAACCGCTCGACCAAGGCAGCAAGGTCACTGTGATCATTCGCATCCTCGATTGGGACGCCGTCCGGATAACGATCCCGCAGCGTACGGAAATGATCAGTCGCAGCCTTCTGTGTATTCCAGACGCGTCCGTTGCTAAGGCTGATCTGCTTAGCCACTACTCGCCCACCGGCTCGGGCGAAGCCTCTGGAACACCCCCACTCGGGAGCTTCATCATCATGTTGAAATGAGCAAGATGTCCCGTTTTCTCAAAGATTTGCCGGAACACTCGCAGGTATCCCTGAACCGCGTTATCGTCTGCGGCCAGGTAGATTTCATCATGCGCGGTGTGAGAGCCATCGTGGGTCCAAGAGAAAAGAGAAGCGCAGATCTGCGCCTCCCTGCCTTCAAATTTGGCTACGATTTCATCTTGCTTCAGGCCGCCGAGCACGATCAGGTAGTTCTCGATGATCCTGCGCAAAGTGTTCTGGATCGTTAGCTTCGAGCGATCGTCATCGCGTACTTCCTCCCATAGCATTTCGTACGACGTCTTCACTGGGTTGAACCCATAGCTCTGAACCGATGAGATGCCCTCGCGCTTGCGCACGACCCAAAATGTTTCATCGCGCCTGCAATTGTCAGTTGCGCGGCTGCGGTCGAAGCTGACTTCCTTATGGAAGTAGATGTTGTGCGTGAGCACAAACACCTGCATTGCGGAGCCATTGCCGTCGCGCACATCTTTGATGACGTTTCTGATAAGCGAACTGACGACAAACAGGACGTCAGCATCCAGGCTGGACACCGGATCGTCGAACACGACGACCTTCTCTTCGGTAGTGCCGGTACCCGAAGTGCTTCCAGAAAGCATGTGATAAAAGTACAGAAACGTCACGAAGGAGCGTTCGCCCTCGCTGAGCGTGCTCCGCGCATCAGAGCCATCCGAACGAACTATGCGGTACATATCACTGCGCTCGCCCGCGACCGAGAGCTTGAAGCTGGTGAAGCCGAAGGAAATGAGTATCGAGTTAATCGCATCGACCGTCGGTTGCACGCTGGTTGCCTTGGCCTCGAGCTCTTTCAACTGGGTGTCGAACTCCGCGCGCGTTTGGCGTTTCGACGCAAGGCTCTGTTCCAAGCCTTCGATGGCTTTTGAGATCGTTCCGGTTGTTGTTTCGTAGGTTGAAAGATCAGTCTTTCGCTCTTCGATGATGAAGCGCCAGACCTGGCTTCTCAGCGTCGTTCTCGAAGCGGCCAGGTCGCGCACAAGCTCATTGTGGGACTGAATGGCTTCGTTCGCCTGCGCGACTATCTCAGCTAACGCGTTGCCGGCTCCCAGGGTGTTTTCGAGTTTAACAGCCTCGCTGGGATTGCGGCGTTTGGCATCGAGCCTTTCGATATTGAGATCGTAGGCGCGCCTGAGCGCCGCATGGCGCTCGGCCAGGACATCGTTGTCTACGAACCGCGACGTCTCGGCAAGCAAGCCTTGCACCCGTTCCTCCACGTTATTGGCGGCAGCGGCATATTGGTCGGCAAGCGCGCTGATTGCAGAAAGATCGTTCTCGTATTGACGATCGAAGAAAGCATCGAGATTGTCACGCAGGTCGGCAGGCGCGGATTGTTGGCAGAACGGACAGCGCCCGTTGGCGGGCTCGATATACTGCACACCTTGTTTCACCCAGTCGCTGTTACCTAGCTGCTCGATGAGCTTGGCGACGATCACGTCGTCGCGACCCACAATCCTGCGCTCTAGGATTGGTGCGTTTTCCATGTCTTGAAAGCCGCTGAAATCGATCGGAGCAATCGGCGCCTGTTCAGTCGCATCGGTTCGGAATGTCGTTTCCGCATGGGATTTGAGCGTATCGAGATGTACGAGTTCGGACGCGTTGTTCTCCGCTTCTGCGATAAGCTTGTCGCAAAATGCGGCCTTACTCTGCCTGTGCCCTGCCATTGCTTCTTCGAAGGCGCCCTTATGGGTTTGTTGCGATGTCCAACAAGCCTCTTCGAGCTGAGCTCTCGCATTTCTCAATTCCTGGCGCCGCCCGCCGGAGGCATCATCACCTTCCAGATTGCGTGTAAGTCCATCGATTTCGCGGTCGAGCTTTCCGATTTCACCCTGTAGCCGTTCAATTTCTTCTGCGCTTTTGGTCGAGTCCTCGCCGAGTGTGAAAATGCCCCGGAGTTGTTCGCCAAAATTGTTTTCCGCGAAGTCGCGATTGTAGACCAATGTAGCCATTGGACGAGCGTTCTCCCAGCGTATCGAATAGCCTTCTCGGGCTGCAGGATCGCTGATTGCACGGGAGATTGTCGTTTTACCGCAGCCGTTATGACCGAAAAGGAAGTTGACCTTCTTGAGGTCACCAAGCTCTACGCCCTCGGTCGGGAAACTGGCCTCGCCAGTAATTGATATGCTAGTCAGCATGGTCCCTCATCGTATTATTGTTGGGAGACTTAGCGGCACTATTGACCATTGTTCTCCAAAGAAAGTCAGAAGTCATCTTACAGATGGTGGATTGCGCCACTAAGCGCCTTGGGGCGATGCTCCATCCATGGACAAGCGTCTTTTTGTCGGAAAACATCGAAGGTCCTTTTTTCCTGCGTTGCTAGCATGCGGCGCGAGAATGCGTGATACCGCGCCTGCCAATCCGCTCTTCCTACAATATGACTGGTTAGAAGAGGCTTGTTATGGGATGACTAGCGGAAGGTTTGTACTACGAGCGGTGAGCCCAAATTTCGTTCATTTGCAGAATGGCCAAGTAAGCCCAATCATCCCGCCTCAGCGTTTGTTCGACGCTTGGTCACCCTTCAAATCAGGCAAGAATAGTGCAAAAACCGCTGCCTAATTCGCGGGTAGCGCGCCAAACGTGGTGACAAATCAGCGCCATGGCGGCATAGTTTGCCGGTGATCGCAAAGAAAGCGGTCATGGGGCTTGGTAACCCCTCCGCCAGCAGAGACTTGGCCGGTTTTCCGGCCGGGTCGCCCACGCGGATGTCCAAGGTGCAAACCCAAAGGCGGGGGCGCATCTGGGCTCTGCTGCAGATGTTACCAAGGCCCGGCTTTACGGACCTTGGGAAACGGGCATCCAATGAAGATCAGCATGAGCGGGCGTTACAGTCCCGATGAATTCGCCGAAGCAATAGATCGGGTTATTCAGAACTTCACATCGAATGGCGCGGATGAGTTCCGTGCCGTGACCCTCTACTTCAACGCGTACAGGGAGAAGCGACACCTCCAATTGCGGGACGAGGAGTCCGGCACAACAGTGCAACACCTCCAGTATGATGGACCTTTCGCACGACCGTACCGATCGATTTCACCACGAATTCAGATTGTCGATCAGCCCGATGACAAAAAGCCGAGATCATGAAAAAGTCTCTGGCAATTTCACTGCTTTTGAGTGGCATCACAATTGCGAACTCAGCGGCCAACGCGCAGACATCGCCGATCTCGACCCAGTTGACCGATGAGTTTGGTGAATACGCCTACAACGGAGGCTACGTCTGGCGCACCGGCCTGTTCGGTTCGTATCGGCATCCGCGTCGCGTACTGGAGCGCGAATGCACAGACAACAGTGGTCGTCTAGCGCATGGGCTGCGTCTCGAACGAGGCTCTGATGCGTCGGTCGTCATTGGCGGTTCGTCTTATTCTTTTGCACCGTCCGATCTCTGGGCTTTGTCGGTCGAAACCTACAATGCATATTCCCGCGAACATGATGTGTCACAGACATCTTTCGTCGTAACCTTTCCGCGCCCTGACTGGGCGCCGGTCGATGCCTGCGGTCTTTTTGGTTGTTACGCTGCAAATGATCTTGAGCCCGAATGGCTCGTGGCGGTAATGGTCCATCATCCAAAGCTTTTGGTCGTCCGAGAGGTCACTGCGGAATTGGCCTCGCAACGACTGAACCGTCGGCAAGCGCAGGACCTGGCCCAGCGCGAACGGACTCGACAGCAGGAACAGAGGGCAATCGAAGAACGAGAACGCGCGATACTGGCGCGGGCGACCGAAGACCAACGGTTAGCCCCTTGGCGAGAGGCATTGAATGTCGGAGATTGCACCAATTGCGGGATGGTCGTCGACACTCGAGGGCCGATTGTAAAAGTTCAGTTGCCTGCGAACATCAACCTTCCATCGGGTGAGCGAGAATTCTGGGCCCGGCGCTCGGAGCTCACCGATTCCGAGCCGGTCACGAATTGCCGCTTCGGTGGGTGAAAGGAAACCGCCCCGCATGCTGAGGAGGTTGAAAAATTCCGAAGATCTAAACCTCTTGGTTTTGTGACATGGCTAAGAGCAGACTGGATCTGCCTCACTCAGTCCGGGCGTTTCGCTGGTTGAACCAAACTTAGTTTCTTTCAAGCAAGGGTTCGATCTTTCACCATTTGGCGCCATGCTTTCCAAGCAATCGAAACTGCGATCAAGATAGTCCAACGACCACGACAGTATAAAACGTCTGACTACGGGCCATGCACCGATGAGAGAAGCTCAAGCTTGGGACATAAACCAATGTAGTCTCGGTTATGACAAAATGAGCCTGCATCGAGGTTATGTTTTCGGACACCCGCCTTCGACATTCAGTCTTGCCAGCGCCTCTTCCGCTGTCTGCAATCCCGGCTGCACGGGTCCGCCGTCCACCGGGATAACCCGCCCCGAACCACCTGTGGTGACGGGCGGCGAGTATACCCAAATTGTGCCGCCAGTGCGGGTCGCGGCTCGTCGCAACAGCCGACGCGCTGCTTCGCAATCCTGCGGAACTCCATCGCCGCGCACATAGCGCATGCCAAGGTCGAACTGCGCCTGCTTGTCGCCTGCCTGCGCGCGATCGAGCCAGACTTGCGCTGCAGGATCGAGGCTCGCCCGATCAATCCCCAAATAGCGTCCTGAACAGGCAGACACTGTGAAAACAACGAGCAGGAGAAGCAGGCGGCTTGCCAATGCGGCTACTGCTTGGTGGCCGAGGCCGCTTCGACCGCAGCCTTGAGTTTCTGACCCGCATCGGCAGTAACCGTCTGCACCTGGCGCTCGCCGGTGTTCGGATCGGTCTGGTGGAACCTGAATTCGGTGCCCTTGAGTGGTCCAGAGATGAGGTCGGCGATCATGATCTCGCGCTGGCGGTTCTGGTTGGTGGCGAAGGGCGCGATCAGATCGACCAGCCATACCCGCTCGCCGCTGTCCCACTCTTCGAGTGTCAGGCGGTTCTCCGGCTCGATCAAGCCTCCTTCGAGCTTCTTCTCCGCTTCGGCGCCGCACTTGGCCCACATGGCAAGCCCGACGGGCTGGCCGCCATCGCGGAAGAGGTAGAATTGCTGCTTCAGGAGAGCCGGCATGCACAGCCATTCGATATCGCCGATCTGCATCGCCTTGTGTAGCGGGGATTGGGTGAGCAGCCATGTCATCTCACCCAAGAGGTGCGAGACGGTCGGAGCGGTGCCCTCTGGGGGCGCTTGGGTAGCCATGGAAGTCCTTACGAGTAGATGTCGGCCAGAGCATATGGCTGATGCCGGTTACGCAGCTGATCTTCAAGCCCTCCAACGGGTCCAAACGCCGCCATATCCTGCCGTAGCAAGGCCAATCGGCGGCTGATGTCCGGATTGTCATTGGCAGCGTGATCGGACTTTGGCGGAATACCATGCTCGAGCCCCCCGGCACCGTCCGCGGTCAGCTCTTCGGGAAGGTCGGACACTTCCAACTGTGAGCGGATGTGGCTGCGCGCATCCAATGAGCCAAGTTTGTCTAAATCGAGCTCGGACAGGTGTATGCCGCGTTGTGCGAACCGCTCACGCGCCCACAGGTCGACCGGATCCTGACCCGCAGCGATGTTCTCGTAGCGACGGAAGAAATCCTCGCTCAGGATATCCTGCAGGCTCAGTTCCTCGATCCGCGGCATGCCATCACGCAGCCACTGATCCCGCCGCAGCGAGTTGCTCGTCGACGACGCTGTCGCCGGCTTGCGCGTTGGCTTGAAACCGAAGGCCACGTCGCCAAGCGTACCCGTCGAGCCATCGGCAAGATTGAAGACAGCGGTCGAGAGAAGGACATTTCGCCCGACCTTGTTTGTGTCCTCCGAGGCAGCGGCTCGAAGGCTGATCGAGACGATACCGTGATCGGCAAGTGTGCGCAGTTCGCCCATATCGCTGCGACCGTCATGATCGGTATCGACCCAGACCTTGAGTTCGCCGAACCGTTCGTCAAGCACCGACACGAGACCGTCACCATTGGTGTCGAACGAAGCTAGACCCTGCATTGCGCTGCGGGCCTCGGGTGCATCCAGGTAGAACGACAGTTCGCTGCCATCGTCGATTCTGCCATTTTCGTTGCGATCGACAACGAGGAACCCGTCACGGCTAGTGGTCCAACCCGTATCGTCGGCGATGCCGTCGCCATTCATGTCGAAGCGGGCCTTGGTCTTCGAGAAGCGCTCCGTCTCTATCCCGTCGCGATCCAGATCGAGCACGATCGCATCGAGATAGCCGTATTTGCGGTTCGCAAACTGCATCTCGGAGACAGCACCCATCGCTCCGGCGCGCGGATCCACCTCTCCCCTGGCCCTGCGCGGCACGATCGCCAATTCGCCGCCCATCGAAGCAACACGATACTTCTTCGCCTTACGCTCGAATGAGAGCGATGCGGCCTTGAACTCGACATCGGCATCTTTGATGCCGGTCAGCGCAGTCGCATGCGTCGAGCCGTTGACTAGGAAGGCAAAGCCGGAATCGAGTACCGTACCGACACCGCCATCGTCACGCGTGAATTCTGCACGATTATAAACGATATTGCTGCCCGCAGTAATGGTTTCGCCTGTGGCGGTTCCGACGAGACCTATCGACGCGACACCGGCCTCGGCGAGACTCAGCAATTCGCCCGCATCGGTCATGCCGTCGCTATCGCGATCGAACCACAGCTTGAACTCGACGAAGCGATCATCGCTCGCATCGAGCAGGCCGTCGCCATTGCTGTCGAACGCAGCCAAGCCTTCGAGGTCGGTTTTCGCGCCTTCCTTGTCGCCTAGGAAAGAGATCTCACCGATATCGTCGATCGTGCCATTGCCGTTCCGGTCGAGTGCGAGAAGAGCATCGCCCGCCTCGATCCAGCCCGTCCGCTCCAGTTCACCGTCGCCGTCCTGATCGAAAAGAGTAGTGCTCGCGGCCAAGGAGACGAGCCCCTCGCCGTCGCCATCAAAATCGAGGACGATCGGTGCCGCCAACCCGTATTGCTGAGCATCATCATCCTGCTCTTCAGGATCGGAGCCCTGCGCGCCTTGCGGCGTTGTCTGCTCGACGTCCTCAGGCGCGACCCAGATCAGTTCAACATCGTCCGGCAGACCTTCGATTTCCGCTTCCTGTGGAGCAGAGGGCTCGAATGCAAAGCTGATATCGCCGACCAAGCCCAGGCTTCCATCGGAGTTGAGATAATCGGTCGTGGCGAAGATCACATTGTGATCGTCGGCCGGCTCCTCGCCGGTCTGGTTCAGTGTAAGATTGAGCTGGACGATGCCTGCCTCGGTGAGAGTGCGCAGTTCGCCCTCGTCGCTGATGCCGTTCTGGTTGGCGTCCTGCCAGACGAGGAACTCCGCGAAACGCTCATCGCCTGCATCGAGCAAGCCATTCTGGTTCGTATCAAACGCGCGCAGACCCTCAAGGTCAGTCAGCGCATTTTCGAGGTCATCGGCAAAAGATATCTCCGAGCTATCGTCGATGATGCCATTACCGTTGCGGTCGAGCGCAAGCAGCGCATCGTCCGCCGCGACCCAGCCCGTACGATCCGCAATGCCATCGAGATCCATATCGAAATAGACCGTGCTCGCGTCGTAGTCGACCAGTTCGAGGCCATCGCCATCCAAGTCGAGGACGATCGGCAGGACAGCAGATGTGCCATGCTTCTTGAAGATGACGGTGACTTCTTCGACCTTCTCGACACCCGAGGCATCCTTGAGACCGATCTGCATGACGTAGTTAAGCTGGAAATACCACCTGCCGCCAAGTGTGGGGTGGTATTTGATCCCGCCTTCCCATTCGCCGTCGCCCGGCAGCGAGAAATAGAGTTTGCCAGCTGACGACCCGCTCGCCGCGACCGAGACATAGGGGTAGCCGGTATTGTCGACATCGGAACTCGAACCGCGCACAAGTCCTTTCTCGAGTTTGCTGACGCTGATAATGCGGTATGACGATGCCGCCGCGCCTGTTTCAGGATCAGTCCCGCGAACCTGGCCTATGTAGCCGGTCTTCTGATCATCGCTGACGTAGAAGGTGCGGGCCGAGCTTAGATTTGGGCCTTCGTTTTCGTCGGTAATCGTCGCCGTGAACGTCCCGGTCACCGAGCGTCCAAGCGAGTCCGTCGCTTTCACGGAAAGTGATTGGGTGGCGAGCGAATGATCGCGCACCGGAACGTAGGTTACATAGGGTTCCTGCGGCTCAGACGGGAAATATGGCTCATAGGGGTCGTTCCACCCACCGCCACCCGGACCAGGATCGGGATAGACCCAGCGCTCTTCATACCGGGTCGTAACTGCCTCATAGTCGGCTACACCCGCGGTGAGATAGACGACCCCTTGTGCGTTGATGCTCCAGATGCCCGACTGGGTACTGCCATCCGCGAATGACCAGGTCATCCCTTCGCCTTCGGGATCCTGCAACATGCTCGAGCGCAGGTTGAAGGACGGACTGAAAGCCGTGTTCGGCGGTGTCGGCCTGTTCTCCAGAATGGAGCCCGAAGCAGCCACAAGCGAATGTAGCTCGTCGACATTGCCGACATTGATCGCGACTGTGCGTTGCGATTGGGTGTATCCGGCCGCGCCGGCATTATCCCTCGCGATCACTGTATAAGAGCCGTTGGGATTGCTCATCGTGTCGTAATCGAAGACCGCGCGCGTCGTGATTGCGCCAGAGGTCGCGTTGATGGCGTAGCGTCCATCGGCAGATACGCCGCTCGCGCTGCTTCCGTTGAGGAAGTAGTAGCGCTGCTGGCCAAACGCAGTACTCGCCGAGTCCGGATCGCTGGCGCTTATGGTCGTAACAACGGTGCCAACCGCCCTGTTCTCGAGGACGGTCTGCGTCGCGACTGCCGCGAGCGCGTTTTGCTCGTTCACATTGTTGATGCCGATCGTGACTGTGCTCTGCGCCTGCTTGTACCCGGCCGCCCCGGCGTTGTCGCGCGCGATTACTGTATAGGAGCCCGACGTATTGCCTGCCTCGAAGTTGAGCGCGGCTTTCGTGGTGATGCGCCCCGAAATCGCGTCGACCTGGTAACGGCCATCGGAAGAAGTTGCGCTCGCCGTGCTACCGTTGAGGAAGTAATAGCGCTGCTGACCGAAGGCGACGGTGGCGGAATCCGGGTCGCTCGCGGCAACCGTTCCAACCAGCGTCCCCACAGCGACGTTCTCGTTAACGTTCCACGAATGGCTCGCCGGAAGCGTGTTCTGCTCGTTCACATTGTTGATGCCGATCGTGACCGTGCTCTGTGCTTGCTTGTATCCGGACGCCCCGGCATTGTCGCGTGCTATGACCGTATACGCTGCTGAGGTATTGCCTGCCTCGAAGTTGAGCACCGATTTGATCGTGATGCGCCCAGTCGATGCTTCGATCTGATAGCGGCCATCGGAGGAGGTCGCACTCGCCGTGCTGCCATTGAGGAAGTAGTAGCGCTGCTGACCGAACGTGATGCTCGCCGAATCCGGATCGCTGGCGGCGACCGTGCCAACGAGCGTTCCCGCAGCGGCATTCTCGTTCACGTTCCAGGAATAGCTCGAGGGAAGCGTGTTCTGCTCGTTCACATTAGTGACCGGAACCACGATCGTCTTGTCGACGTAGCTGCCGTCAGCATCGAAGGCGCGCACGGTGATCGTGTTCGCGGCATCGCGATTGGATGCCTCGTAATCGATATTGCCCCCGCCATTGTTGACGAGCAGGCGCCGCGTGTTGCCGGGATCGAGCACATACCGTCCGCCCGCATTGTTGAGCAGCTGGAAGTGAGTCGGCGCAGGTTTCCCCTCGGCGGTATCCGGATCGATCGCGGAAAGCAGTCCCACGAAAGTACCGCTTGCCGCGTTTTCGGCGACCGAGCCGGAAAGGCTGATATCTGTGGGCTTGCCGTTGACGACCACAGCGAGCGGCGTCCAGCCTGACGTGCGGACCGAAGAACCGTCGCGCGTCTGGACCGCGAAGCTGAGCGATGCGTCTTCGTGACGGCCTGCCGGCACCTTCATTCTGAGGCCGCTCAGCTGATTACTGGTTAGGCGCCACCAGCCCGAGGCGGACTCGAACGTCCCGACGGCCGTGCCCGACGAATTGACCAGGCTATATCCGCCGGGCAGTCCCTTGACGAGCACATCGACGCTCTCCGAACCGTCCGTGTCGGACGAGGTTGCAGCCACCGCAATCGCGATATTGGTCCCGGCATTGCCGCCTGCACTGGCAAGCTGCGTAAGCACGCCGGTATCCGCTGTCGGCGCGATGCTGAGCGCAACCCCGCCCGGATCGAGCGCTGTCCGGGTCGTGCCCCTGATCTGCGCCTTCAACTGCAGCGGCAGCGTTCCGCCCGACAGCAAATGCGTGCTGGCATTGGGCGCGAGCGTCAGCGTCACCGAACGATTGCCGCTCGTATCGGGCGTTCCATAATCGACACCCGTCACATAATCGGCGAGCGCGTGGCCACCCGATGTATAGAGCGAGAGATCGATATTACTCGCCGGAATGTCGACGCCCAGACCCTGCTCGTCTTCGAACCACGCCCGCACGGCGAAGGTAACTTGGGTGATCCCATTGTCGAGCGCTTCGACACCGCTGATGGTGCCCGTATTGCTGATCTTTGGCGGACCCAGGCGGCCCCAGTAATCTTCCATCCCGTTACGGAAGGACATGTTGCTGCCGCGCAGACTGGCCATTTGGGCTTGGGTGGTCGGACGGCTGCCGGAGGGAATCGTCGCCATGAGCGCCACCAGCGCATCGACATTCACTGGCATCGCTGCGCGATCAACACCGTCCGAGATCAGGTCAATCCTGAAGTCGCCACGATTGGGGTCGGCAAACCAGCTCTCAACTGTTACGCTGCCTTCTGTACCTGCGCTGCCAAGTAGCGTCAGGCGCAGGTCGTCACCCACCCGGTCGAACCAGATGTGATCGTAGAGCACGGACCCATCAAAGGTGAGGTGATCGAAATCAGCACCCGTTGCATCGAAGTTGCGAATCCGGTCGTTGCCCTGACCGCGTGAGACGTAGTAGGTATCATTGCCCGTGCCACCGACCAGAATATCGTCGCCAGCGCCGCCATCCAGATAATCATCGCCAGACTGTGCATCGAGCATATCATTGCCCGCACCGCCCAGCAGGTGGTCATCGCCAGCGCCGCCGTAAATCGTGTCGTTGCCTGCGCCGCCCGAAAGCACATCGGCCCCGGCCGAACCGGTCAGCGTGTCGTTGAAGCTTGAACCCTCGACCAGTTCGATACCTGATAGTGTATCGCCTTGGGCATGTCCGCCACTGCCTGTGCCATTGGCGAGGTTCACGTTCACCGCTGCATGGGAGGCAGCATAAGTGACTCCGTCGAACCCGGCACCACCGATCAGCTCGTCCGCACCAGATCCTCCATCCAAATAGTCGTCGCCGTCACCACCATCGAGCAGATCGTTACCGGCCCCGCCGATCAGGCCAGCAGCGGTGAACCCACGAAGAGGATCGGTGCCGCTCGCGCGCGCTCCGTCATTGCCCGCTTCGCCATAAAGGAGATCGTTGCCATCGCCGCCATCGAGCGTGTCGTCGCCGATACCGCCATAAAGCGTGTCGCTTCCCGCTTCGCCTTCCAACCGGTCGTTGCCGCTGCCGCCGAGCAACAGATCGTTCCCGTTGCCACCGTAGATGATGTCGTTCCCGTCGCCGCCATCGAGGTCGTCATTGCCGTCCAGACCCGAAATCGTGTCGTTGCCGCCCAAGCCACGAATGATGTCGCGGTTCTGCTGTCCGGTCAGCGTGTTGGCCGATGCCGTCCCGTCGAGGACATCATCCTGGTTCGCAATGACGAAGGAGAAGTCCTGCTCGAAGGAGAGCGGAGCCGACGACTTGTCGGTCGCGCGAATTGTCAAGGTGATCGCCGTGCCATCGGTTTCATAGTCGAGACTCTGGTTGGCGAGCAGCACTAGGCGGTTGGCGATGTCGACCGCGAAGCGCGTGCTCGGAGTCGTCGAGCCGTTCTCGAACACGGCGAACGCCTGCTGTCCGGTCAGTTGGCCTGGAAGATCGGCATCGGCGACACTGACCGTCCCGAGCACGACTGCCGGTCGCGGCGTACCGCTCGCGATGCGATCGCGCTCGGTGATCGAAGCGGTTTTCCCCGCCAGCGCTATCGCGGTCTGGCGCTGATTCACGTCCTCGATCCGCACGGTGAAGCTGGTCGCCTCGCCCGAAGCAAGCTCGCCATCGAACGCTTCGACGCGGCCCGTCAACGCGATCTCGCCCAATCCGTCGCCATCGCTGTCAGTGATCGCGAAACCCTGCCCGGCAAGCGTCTCGAAATCGGGCTCACTGGCGAATTCCACACGGTTGCCGACGATCTTGAACTGCCCACCTGGATTACCAGAAGTATCCGGCGTGAAGCGCAATGTTGGTACCGCCCCGCCATCGGGATCGCTGAGCGTGAAGGTGACCACCGACTTGCCCAGGTTCGAGGCGTTGGTTCCGGCGACATATTCGCCGGTCATACCCATGCTCGATGTCGCTGTCGGCCTGTTGGGTGCCTCGTTCACATTGCTCACTGTCACGGTAAAGTTCGCGTTTGTCGTCGCGCCATGCGGATCGGATGCCACGACCTGGATCGTATGCGATCCAGCTGCCTCGCGGTCGAGCAGGGCGACGTTCTGGACACGCAATTCACCATTGGGCAGCAATGAAAAACGACCGCCCAGATCGTTTACAAGTGAATAGCGAACTTCCTCGCCTTCGACATCGACGGCCGAGAAGACACCGATGAGAGTGCCTTCGACGGTGTCGCTACCCGGCGCACCTTCGGCAACCGTCAGGAAACCGTTGCCACCGACGACGAGCGCTCGTGGCGCATCGTTGACGGCATCGATGACGACATGCACCGGTACATCGACCGCATGGCCGTCAGCGTCTGTCGCGATAAGGATGAAGCTATCCTCGCCGTTGGCATCGGCGAAGGGTGTATAGGTGAGGGCACCGGTGGCCGGATCGAGTGCAGTGATTGCGCCCAGCTGCGGGCCAGAGCTTTCCAGTACCGTATAGCTGACGATATTGCGATCGTGATCGATCACTCCGTAATTGCCATCGAGCGTTACGGAGCCGTCCTCGGCGAGGCGCACTTCGCGCGGGGCATCGGGCGCGGTAGGCGCAGCCTTCCCGCCCTCGTGCCAATAGGTGGGCAGCAGCGCTGCGACACTTGCCGGCATGACCGCCGGAGCCGCTCCTGCAGCCGTCATCGTATCGATAAGCGCAAGCGTTTCAGGATGATCGAGGAAGATCGCATGCGTGGTCGTGTAAATCGCTTTGACCGGTCGGTCTGTTCCTGAGAAGAAGCCTTTGATCGTCAGGGCCGTATCGCCGCCCATGACTGCAACCCGCAGGTCGCTGCCCGTGCGGGTCATCCAGATCCGATCGTGGCTGACTGTCTCGTCGAACACGACCGTATTGATGCCGGTGCTATCGGCGAGCGTGTCGGCACCCGAGAAACGATCAAGGAGATAGGTGTCGTCTCCGCTATCACCCTGAAGCCAGTCGCTGCCTGCCCCGCCTACGAGGACGTCGCTACCATCGCCCCCGACGAGCACGTCGTTCCCATCGCCGCCAAGCAGTCGGTCATTGCCCCAATTGCCCTCGAGCCGGTCATTGCCCGCATCGCCGAGAAGCTGGTCGTCGCCAGCGCCGCCATAGATCTCGTCGTTGCCAGTTCCGCCGCTCGCAATGTCGTTGCCATCGAGGGCGTAGATTACATCATCGCCTTCGCCGCCGGCGATATTGTCTTCGCCCGCGCCGCCATTGATGAAGTCATCGCCATCACCGCCATCGAGAACATTCGCGCCATCGCCGCCATTGATGACATCGTTGCCGCCCATGCCGAACAAACGATTGTCGCCCGAATTGCCGGTCAACGTGTCGGCCTGATTGGATCCCATCACGCTCTCGATACCCGACAGGACATCGCCATAAGCGTCCGATCCGGAATCGCCGCCCTGGGCACCGGAAAGCGCAAGGTTCACCGTCACGCCCTTGGTAGAGCCGATATAGCGGACCGTATCACCGGCACCGCCGTCATCAGAACCGCCATCGATTATGTCAGCGCCAAGACCGCCTTCGATAATGTCGTTACCGGCACCGCCCGAAAGAGTGTCATTGCCGGCATAGCCGACCAGGACATCGTCGCCTGCGTCCCCTGCAAGACTATCTGCGAACACGCCATAGCGTCCAAGAAGCAGGTCGTCGAAATCACCGCCCGACTTGAGTTGGTCGCTGGTCGCCATGAAAATGCTGGCGAGTGAAAAAGCGAAGCCGTCGCTCAAGATCACGCTCTCGACCGCGCTGTTCGCCGAAGCCTGATCACGCAGCGTCACGCTCGACGCGGTCTGTCCAAGGAAACGGATGACGAGGTCCGAACCTTCCCAGACGAAGGCGAGACTGTCGAGCGTGATCCCCTTGCCAAACTCGAGCACATCGTCGCCGCCGTCGATGGCGGTGTCGTAGGTAAGCCGCGTTGTCTGCTGACCATTGGTGCGGAGATAGCCATCGAGCCAGCCCGACTGGATGTAGGCGGTCGGCAGAGGCTGCGTCGGTGAACTCGATGAGGGATGAAGATAGGCCGAACTGTCATACACGAGCTCGCCATCCGGGCCCTCGACCTGCAGCTGCCAGTAGCGCCAGCCCGATTGCGGGTCGATCGCGCCTGCGGGCTGCCAGCGCGAGACGCTGTAGCCATCGGCCAGCGTGCCTTCGGGGGTTACCGCCTCTTCGACGATGAAAGCCCCTTCCGCGACGATATCGGCGCCATCGCCGACATTCCAGACGTAAGTGTCGTCGCCGATATTTCCGGCAAGCATATCGTTGCCTTTGCCGCCGGTCAGCTCGTTCTCACCTTCGTCGCCGCCCAGCTCATCCGCTCCGGCGCTGCCGATCAGGTCCTCGATCGAATGGAACTCGTCGCCGATCGCATCGCCGCTATTGGTGTGCGCGGCGGACAGATGCACCTTTACGCCGGCTGCGCTTGAGGCGTAGCTCGCCGCATCCTGACCGGTTCCGCCGATCAGGATATCACTGCCCATTCCGCCATCGAGAATATCGTTGCCCGCACCGCCGTATAGAACGTCATTGCCAGCTTCACCGCGCAGAGTGTCGAACCCGGCATTGCCTCCGAGGATGTCGTCGCCATCACCGCTCGCAATGACATCGTCACCGCCACCGCCAGTAATCCAGTCTTGGAGCGCTGTGCCCGATAGCGGAGTCGCCATCGTGCCGTCATCTCCCTCTGTGCCCGCGACGAGGCGACGCTTCGAGGGATCGATGTCGAGAATGCCGGTGCTGTAGAAGGCGAGTTTCTCTACTTCGCCTGAACCGACCGCCCCATTCTTGTACCAGTCTTTTAGGGTGATCGAATCCGACGCCGCCGAACTCTCGGCATTCTCGTCGCCGACCAGCAGCACCAGATCATTGGTGCCCGCTGGGTTGTGCAGCACGATATCCTGAATATCGATACCAAGTGCGAACTCGATCGTATCCACGCCCGCATCGCGGGTTATCGTGGTCGCGCTCGCAGGCGGCGCAAAGCGCTTGAGCTGTCCTGTTGTGGCATCAAAATCGAAACGGCCGACCCATTCAAGTTGAGGTTCGGCGGCCGTGCCGACATTCTTGTAAACATAACTTCCGTCAGGGCCGGTGACTTCGGTCGTGTCCGGGTCCTGATTGAACCCGCCTGCCGTGTTCCATCCTCCCGCCGATGTCCATACAACCTGCCAGTAATTGGCGTAATCATCAAAGACGGTGTCGTGACCATCGCCGCGAGCGTATTTGAAAGTGTCGTCGCCCGCGCCGCCGACCAGAATATCGCCGTCGCCGCGTCCACCGGAGATAATGTCGTCATCATCACCGCCATAAATATCGTCGGCACCGGCATCGCCCGTGATCGCATCGCTACCGCGGCCGCCGATAAGCCTGTCGTTGCCAAGGCCGCCGATCAGCAGGTCGCGGCCATCATCGCCCGCCACCAGATCGTTGCCAGTGCCGCCATTGCCGACATCGTCGCCTGCGAGCAGGCGCAGTTCGTCATCGCCCGCACCGCCATAGACGAAGTCGTTGCCGTTGGTGCCGATGAGCACATCGTCGCTATTCGTACCGATGACGAAGCTGGTGACATCGCCGATACGGATTTCGGTTCCGTCAACGAATTTAAGCCACTCGACCCGCTTGAACGGGTTGGAGAACCAGTCGCGCACGGTTAGCTGATCGCCACTCGAACGTTCCACACCATCCGGGCCGATTTCCATTATTTCGACAATCAGATCTTTGCCGTTCGCCGCCCGGGCGAGGCGAACGTCGCCGATCCCGATACCGTAACCGAATGCGATGGCATCCTCGCCCCCTGCTACTTGGCCCTTGCTGACGCCCGCACTCGTGCCCAGCCAGTCGCGTTTGAGCACACCATTAGCGATCGCCGCGAAACGCGCCGCGATGGGATCGTTTAGATCCACCCCTGGGTAATCGCCGGGGTTGGGGACCGTCGGCGCGATCGGCGCGCTCGCATCGGTGTCGTCAGCCAGATCCTTCCCGTCGCCGCGACGCAATAGGTATGTATCGTCACCCGCGCCGCCATAAAGCTGGTCGCCAGCGAGCCAATTGCCGTTCGCATCAAACTTGTCAGTGCCGCCGGTTAGGATGTCCCCGCCGTCGCCGCCGCGAAGGATATCCGCCCCCGCACCGCCTTCGAGCCAGTCTGCGCCCTCGCGACCGAACAACTGGTCGTCACCCGCGCCGCCATCGAGGTAGTTGCCGTCCCCGCCCAAGCCACCGCTTTGCGCGCCGGCATCGAGCCGGTCGTTGCCGGCGCCGCCGAGCAGCCAGTCATCAAGACGACCGCCATAAAGTGTGTCGTCCCCGTCGCCGCCGAAGATGTTGTTGCCCAAATTGCCGCCGTGGACAGTATCGTTGCCGCCACCCGCATCGATCGTGGCTGCAACTTCAATAGTGATTGCCGACCCGTCGGTTGCGTTGCCGTTGATGATCAGCCCGGTCGTGTTGGCGATACGTCCCGCCCCGCCGAAAACCTCAAAGCCGTCCTGGTTGTGGGTGACGTTTGCGATAGTAATCACATTCGCTGCATCATTGCCCTCGATCTGAGTCTGGCCGGCAATGTCAATCGCGTCGGAAAGCACATATTCTCCAACGCCGACCAATCGCGAAATGCGATCACTGTAAGGATTATAGTCAAAGCCGAACTGCACCGTCGCCGCACTGGTGCTGATGTTGTCCAACAAGGCATTGAAACCACCGAACCAGTCGGCTCGATGGCGTTTCGTAAGACCAAGCTCTACCGCTCGAGCGAGATTGACCGCAGTCTCTGCGGCGAAAGCACTATCAGGTTCGCCTGCAACGATAGCGTTGATGACAGTTCTATTGGCGAGATAACTCTCATAAGCTTGTGCCGAAGCAATATTACCGAGTAGACTCGATGTGTCGAAGTTGGTGGCGCTCTGTCCGCTCAATTCAACTGACGCGTAGATGGCCCGTTTGGCGAACACGTTCCCGCCGATGAGCTGAAAGTCCGGGTCGGTCAGGCCCTTGAAAATGCCGTAGCCGGTAACCTTCGAAAATGCGTTCTCGTCCTTGGAAGATACTCGATAGGTGATCGCGCCGGAGTCGCGCGTCGATATTGGGCGATAGACAAAATCGCTCTTTCGCATGCCGTAATTACCGGTCGTGACTGCGGTAGGATTTAAGAGACGGGCGCCGGACGCCTCAAGCACCATATTGAAAGTTCCTGCGACAGATGCCGCCATTGCCTCTGCCGTCTCTTTTGAGCCGCCTTTGCGGCTGTAGACATTTGCGACGGCGAAACGCCCCTCTCCAGCATCCCAAACAGCATCTGCCCCGGATCTTGGTGTGCCGCCGAAAACAGAACCGATCAGACCACCAAAAACGAATCCGAGGAACGCCCCGGCGAAAGCTCCGAGTGGACCAGCGAAAGCCCCAAGGGCCGCGAATTTTTCAGTGAATAGCAGCGCGAGCCCGGCGCTGGCTACGGACGAACCAACAGCAGATCCAATCTGGCCACCGATAGTGTCGAATTGGATGACTTCAGATGCAAGCTTGGTGCCGAGAAACGAACCGATAGCGGTCCCAACCATGGTCAGGTTTACACCGTCAAAGACCGCCTTTCCTGCCGAAATATTCGTGAGCACTTGCCCTATTACGGCACCAGTACCAGTATTGAGCGCCTCTCCCGCAAAACCCCCGACACCCAGGGTCTTGACGAGCTCGGCAGTCAAAAACGAGGACAGCGCCCCGATCCCCGCCGCCTTGAGATTAGACAGTAGTTCGGGCCCGAATGCAGAGAATGCGTCTCTGGTCGCAGTCGTAACCGATTGACCGCCGACGATACCGTCGAGAGCATCTCCCAAGTTGTCGCCCAAGGTACTTAGCAAACTCGAACTTGCAATGCCCAAAACGGTATCATTGCCGCTAATACGATAGCCAAGCTGATTACCTAGCGCTCCGCCGACGTCCGAGAAATCGAAAGGCAGCGGGTTGCCGGGAAGCCGGATCGAAGTTGAGACTGGTTTTCCATCGGCGGATAGGCGTTGATCAACTACTACCCTCGGCTTACCCGTACCGTAATCCACGGCGTCGTAAACAATTTGGCGCACGACAGTTTCGACGCCATCGATAACTTCGGTTTCATATTCGACAGCTCGCCCAGTCCCACGCTCTATTACCGAGGTATCCGTTCCATCCTCTCCCTCCGTCCGCGGCCTCAATCCGTATGGAAGAAGCACCCCCGTGCGCGGGTCGACCACTCGCGCGACACTGTCGAGGTTGACGCGGCGCCTATAGCCAGTGACGATAATCACATTGTCTTCGGTGTCGACTATCTCATTGCCAACACGCAGGGGTGCAAGGTTGTTGATCGGGAAGTCGTTAATATCCAGGCCCAACAAGCGACCAACGGTGTTGATGTTGTGCGCGAACTGATAAAAATCAGTGCCGGTTGCATCGTTATTCAAAACGATGCTTGGACCGTAGATTTTGGTGAGCAAGCCGACAACGCTCGATTCCCCGACTACCAAGTCGCCATCGGCAGTGAACGAGATTACGCGCTCTAAGTTTCCTTCTTCCAGCCAGGCAATATAGCTATCCGCCAAGGCAACAAGTTCGGGATCTACCGCGTCACCGAGGAGAGCAAAAAGCGCTCCGCGGAAGATCGGCGACTCAAAGCCGCGGATGTCAATACCGGCGGGCGAGAATTGGAAAATTCCATTAATTCTTTCGCCGAAGCCAGCGATGTTCAAATCCGCTGCATAGATCGTCGAAAGTTGCGAACCTTTCGAGTGCGAGAAGATGTTGATGACATCGTCTGGGTAAAGCGCGATAAATGGATCAACCAGAGCCTTGAGAGCAAGAAACTCTCCCATGTCAAATCCGTACACGGACGATTGGGCGAGAAGTTTCGCTCCTTCCGCGACATCGAGATCGTAAGGCCCCACACCACCAATCGAAATCACAAGTTCTTGGCTCGTTCGCGAGCGCAAAACGACTGCGTCGAGGCCACTGCGGTTGTTTTCGCCGTTCGTCGAAGAACTTCCGACAATTTCGTAATTCGCAATAAAGTACTGGATTTCGCTGGGCGAGAGCGATGTAACGAACCCTTGATTGAGTGGGCCGCCGCTTGTTTGCTGAAGGCTTTGGATGGCGCTTGTGATCTGCGCAGGCGTCATGCCCGGCCGAAGAACGCTCGCATAATACCCATAGCGAGCAAAGACCGACGCCTGTTGATAGTCGCTCGGAGAACCCGGATCGGCGCCCTGACTTTCAGTACCACTCATGCCTCAAGTCCTTTCTCAACGAAATCGAAATACGTTCGCCCCCTAACCGAGAAGCAGTCGATGTCGTAATATTCGGGGGATGAGATCGAGATCGACCCACCCCGCTTTATTTTGGCTTGCGGAAGCAAAATAATTGCGGTTGCCGCATCAGAAGCAGTCACCTTTATTTTCGCAATTTCGAGATTTTCAACGCTTGATGAGTCCGGACTTTCAATTTTCTCAGTTAATATTGTTTCGAATTGAAGGTCAGTCTGGGGATCTATTTCACCCATATTAATAAGCATTCTGATACGAGCAAGATTGGGCTCTTCGCTCTCCTGCACAAATTGAAAATCGCGACAAAACTCTTCGAAACGCCCTTCAGCAACTGCAGTGCCATTATCGCAACCCACTAGCGCGAGGCAAAGCAACGCGCTGAGTCTGATACCGATGCGGCGGGTGGAGATGATCGCGATGGTCGGCATCGAACCTACTCCCGCTCGGACCAATAGGGTCGAATTTCGAAAAGCCCCGCATCGGCGTTTTCTTCCGGCGTCGGCGCCTGCAATGGCGTAAAGAGAGCCCCCTTCAGACCAGCTTGGCGCCAGGCATCGACGATGGTTTCGTCGAAGATGAAACCGGTTTGATAGCGAAGCAGATAGAAGGCGTGCTCGTCTTCACGCACCGTAGGAAAGCGGACGTCGTCGAGCCGGGTGAGGAAGGGGTTGTCGGCAGCCTCTTCGACACCCGGATAAAGGTCCGAATGCCAAAGAACATTTGATCGCTCCTCGTCGAATCTATCGACGACGCGAACGACATCCATCATCCAGTAGGGTTCTACCGGCCCGCCATCTCCATCGACCGCAGCGCATTCGGCGAACTCGAACGCATCGGGGTCGATCTCGACCAGCAGGTTCTTCGCGCGCAGCGAAACGAAAGGCTTACGGAAACCATAAATGTCCAGAAGCTCTTCATTGTCTACACCCACCACCAGCGCCGGTTTCGCACGCAGCGTCGGTAGGCCAAAGCGCAATGGCGCGCCTAGGCCCTCGATTGCGTATTCATGATTGCCCGCCAGAACGTAAGCGCCCGGGACTGTGCTTGGCACCAAAGCCTGGGCCTTGTTAACAAACTCGAAATCGCTTGGATTGAGGCGCAAATCGGAGCCGACGCTGTAGAAGCGTCGCCGGTCGTGATTACGAGGCTGCATATCGAGATCCCGCGTTGGGTCTTTTACGGGCAATATGGAATGCGTCGAGATTGTGCCCAGACGCGTTCAGCAGAAATTGAGCATGATCGGAATTCAGGCGGATTGCACGCAGGTATTTGTGGTGACAACTCGCCCAACTAAGCACGCTACTTCCTCAGCACTTCCTCGCGACCCCCTACGGTCGGAGATAACTTCAAACGGAGACGCACTTTTAAGGGTGAGTCAGAGCACGGAGTAGTTCGAATTCAAATAACCGACAAGACTATATTTGAAGAAATATCACTTTTTATCGCTCCCGCCCCGCCTCGTTCACCGCCCGGCTGATCGGCGAAAGCAAATACTGAATGATTCGTCGTCGCCCAGTCTTGATCTCGGCCTGAACCGACATGCCAGGCTGTACGCTGTCGCAGAGCGGATGACGCGCGGGATCATTCGTGGCACATGCAAGGTCGATCCTAGCGGCATAGACCAGGCCGGGTTGGACCGGGCGCCCATTCTGATCGCGCACGCTGCTAGCAGGCTGCTGGCTCTGATCGATCGCATCGCGACTGATGTTCGTTACGGTGCCTTCGATCAAACCATAGTCGGTGAAGTTGAACGCTTCGAGCTTGACCGCGACCCGTTGGCCGACGCCAACAAACCCGATATCCTTGTTCTGGACGAACGCCTCGACAGAGATGCCGCCATTGCAGCTCGAGGTATTGGCCGCGTCGCCCGAGGTGCACGGCACGATCACCATCAGCGGCTGTGCCGGCTGCACAACCCCTCCGACTGTGGTCACGGCGAGCTGCTGAATCACCCCGTCCACGGGTGCTCGCAGTTCCTGAAATTGCCGCCGGCGCTCGGCCTTTCGTAGTTCCTCGCCTGCCAGACTGACGCGGTCGCTCGCTTCGGCCAGGTCGGTGACTGCCGTCCTACCATAGCTCGCCCGCAATGCACGCAGCTCTGCATCAAGTCGACCGATCGAGGCTTCGGCGCGCATACCATTTGCGTTCTGAATGTCGATATTCCGAATATGTTCGGCGCGGAGCTGTTCATATTCGAGGAGCTGCAGTCTTGAGTAAAAGCCTTTCTCGGCGAGTTGAGCACGGGCATTCAGCTGCTGGTCGATATAGGGCAGTGCTTCTTCGAGCTTGGCGATCTCGGCACGCGCCGCCGCTAGCTGCGCCTCGCTTTCCGCGCGCTGCTGGGTAAGGCTCGCACTTTGTGCCTCATATTGTGCAATCGCGGTATCGATAAAGGCTTGCTGAGTTGCAGCGACGTCCGGAGGCGTGCCTTCAGGAGCGGCAAATCGGGTGGATCCGCCTTGCAAATGTGCAAGTAGCGCATTGTTGCGCGCTTCGATGATCTGGGCAGACTGGAGCGATTGCGCGCTCTGTGCCTCGTCCGCAGTGGCAAGAGTGGGATCGAGCTCGATTAGCAGGTCGCCTTGTCGGACGAACTGCCCGTTACGCACATGAATCGCGCGCACCGCCCCAATCTCAATTGGCTGCACGACCTTCACGTTGCCGTCCGGCACAGTTCTCCCGGCAGCGGTCGCGACAACATCGATCTTGCCGAACACGGCCCAGGTCAGGGCGAGGACGAACAGTCCGCAGGTAAGCAGCAGCAACCAGCGCATTCCGGGACTGGGCGGCTTTTCCATGATTTCGAGCGCTGCGGGCAGGAACTCATGCTCGTCCTTCGGCTTGAACGCCTTGTCCGTCTCGTTCTGTCCGCGCCACGCTTCGACGAGCACCTGGCCGTGCTTGACCAATGTCGGAGAACGGGAAGCAAACCAACTCATGAGGCGAACTCGCGTATGCCGGTCTGTTTTGCGTGGAGCTGGGCGTAGCGTCCCCCAGCTCGGACCAGCTCCTCATGACTACCGATTTCGGTGATCTCGCCGGCCTCGACCGTGATGATGCGATTGCATGGACGTACTGCGGAAAGGCGATGCGCAATGATCATTACGGTGCGGCCGTCCGCGATGCGGCCGAGGTTGTTTTGGATGATCTCTTCGCTTTCAGCATCGAGCGCACTTGTCGCCTCGTCGAGAATAAGGATGCGCGGATCGGTGATTAGAGCGCGGGCAATAGCGAGTCGCTGGCGCTGCCCGCCACTGAGGTTCGCGCCGCGCTCCTCGATCACCGTGTCGTAGCCGTGCGGCAAAGTGAGTATGAACTCGTGGGCGCCGGCGAGCTCTGCCGCCACAATAACCTTGTCCATTGCGATCGTGGGATTGGCCATCGCGATATTCTCGCGCACCGAGCGGTTGAAAAGGATGTTCTCCTGCAACACCACGCCCACCTGACGCCGCAGCCAGGCGGGATCGACCAGCGCGAGATCCGTCCCATCGACCAGCACGCGGCCCTGCTCCGGCACATAGAGCCGCTGGACGAGCTTGGTAAGCGTCGATTTGCCGGAACCCGAGGGGCCGACGATCCCAAGCATCTCGCCCGGCGCGATGTTTAGGTTCACCCCGCGGAGCGCTTCCGGCGCATCGGGGCGGTAGCGGAAGCGAACCTTGTCGAACTCGATACGCCCCTTGATCGGCGGTAGACTCGCGCGGTTGGGATTGTGCTCGGGTTCGGCGGGGGCATTGAGGATATCGCCCAACCGGTCGACCGAGATACGCACCTGCTGGAAATCCTGCCATAGTTGAGACAAGCGCAGGATCGGCTGCGCGACGCGTCCCGCCAGCATGTTGAACGCGACGAGCGCACCTACTGACAGGTCGCCATTGATGACGGCCTTTGCGCCGAAAAACAGGATCGCGACCGTCGTGAGCTTCGATACGAGCTGGATCAGATGGCTGCCCCAGGTCGAAAGCACGGTCACATCCCACCCCGTCTTGATGTAGCCGGCGAACTGCTTCTCCCAGCGGTCGCGCATGCGCGGCTCGACCGCCATCGACTTCAAGGTACCGATGCCGGTGACGGTCTCGACGAGGAAGGCCTGGTTCTCCGCCCCACGCTTGAACTTCTCGTCGAGACGGGCGCGCAAGGGTGGGGTGACGGCGACCGAGATCAGCACATAGACCGGGATGGTCAGCGCCACGATCAGCGTCAGCAGCGGCGAATAAAGGTACATCACCGCGAAGAACACGATGGTGAAGAACAGGTCGATCACCACCGTGACGGCGTTGCTGGTCAAAAAATTACGGATGTTCTCCAATTCGCGCACCCGCGCGACGCTGTCGCCTACGCGCCGCGCCTCGAAATAGGAGAGCGGCAGCGCGACCAGATGGCGGAACAGACTGGCCGAGAGTTCGGCATCAACCCGGTTTGAGGTATGGGCGAAAAGCCAGTTTCGCAAGGCGGAGAGCATGGTCTCGAAGATCAGCACCGCCGTCAGACCGATCGCCAACACCTCCAATGTGGTCATCGACTGGTGGACGAGCACCTTGTCGATCACAAGCTGGAAGAAGATCGGCGTGGCGAGCCCTACCAGCTGGAGGAAAAAGCTGCCGATCAAGACGTCGCGTAAAGGCTTGCGATACTTGACCAGCGCAGGGATGAACCAGCTGATGTCGAAGGCGCGCTTTTGTCCCGCGATATGCTCGCGGCTTGTCATCATAAGTAGGTCGGCCTCGCCGCCGGTGAAATCGAAACCGTCGGCGACCTCGTCCTCGGACCAGATCTCGGGCCGCTGACTCTCGGGTTTGAGGACCATGTGGCGATTGCCGGTATCCCCGGTATCGTCGACCTTGAGCAGGATCGCCGTGCCACCATCGGCAAGCCGAACCAGTGCCGGCAAAGGCAGCTTGGCAAGGTCATGCGCCGCAGCCTTCTTGCGCCGCGCCATCAGGCCGAGCTTCTTGGCAACACGGATCAAGTCGTCGAAATCGTACGGTCGGTCGCCCTGGCCGCGATCGTGGTGGATCTGCGCCGGTTCGGCGGGCACGCCAAGGAACTGCGCGAGCAGCACGAAGCTCGCCAGCGCCGCGTCGGCGGAACCCCCGGATGGGTTGGTTTGCGAATCTGTCATGATGTTCTGCGACCCCGGACAAGCCGTCTAGTTGCGTTTTACTTCTAGGTAAACAAATAAGTAGCAGAGCCTATTGCGATCGAAGAATAGTCCTCGACTGTATCTCAGAGGCAACGGCCGCACTCGCAATGTAGCGCGACACGCATGACGAATTTTGCGGCGCACTTTTCTCGAAGTCGGCCTGGTACAGCCCAGCGGGTTGGCTTCGATGCCTGTGGGACCGAGACAGGACAGTGATTTGTGAAAGGTCGAGGTTCGTAATGATGACGATAGAACGACAGTGCGCGTTTGCGCCGAGAAGGTCAAAATGAGCAACCTAAGTCTCTAACGCTCGCGGATAGTCAAACACCCATCGCCATTTGGCGCATACGGCGTTCAATGCGAAAAGGATGGCCGTGAAGACTTCAACGAAAGGGTCGCGAACGAATATCCAACACACAAGCAGCAGCACCGATACGAGCGCGGAATGCCGCCGATCCAATGAGAGCACCCATTGCCACCTGGGATGAACATCGATGGGTTGCTTGGACGCGTGGATGTGAACCGTCGCCGCAGAGATTTCAGGCGCGGCCGGCTCGCAAATTGCCTCGCGATCATCGCCCGTGTACTGTGGTCGATACGGCAATGATCGAGAGAGTGCTTCATACTCCCGGAGCCTCATAAGCCGCGCATTCCATCGCATGATCTGCTCACCGATCAACCTTCCGAACTGTTCCGCAAATTCCTCCAAGACGCTCGGCAGCCCGATATAAGTCACACGCCGCCGAGTATCTTCGATCCGCGCCTCGCCAATGCTGGGCGAATGCAGGTGAAGGTCGATTTCGGTCTGAATCACAAGCCGTTCGATTTCGGCGAGGTCGCGAAACTCTCCTCCGAGCAACCCCACCCCGCCTTCTTCGATTGGCCTTCTCAAATCGTCAGCGTTGAGTTCTTTGCCCTGGAGAAGAACCCAGAGCGGGCTGCGAAAGATGCGGACAGCCTCGGGAACACTCTGTTCCAGATCTGCAATCACGCTGCCCGGCCCATCCTTCGGCACGTGTGTTCCGTCGAGATACCTTGGGTAAAGGCGATGCTCGACCGGTTTTGGCTTCTTAGCAGCGCCGGGATTCCCTCGCCACGCGCGATCGGCGTAGCGAAAGGTGAGCGCGGTTCGCATCCTGTCGGCAGGTGTGGTTTTGCGACCGTCGGCCATCTTTGTTTTCCGCCATGCAACGCATCTCAGTTCCGTTGTACATTTATTGTCGCAGCGGAATGTGCAAGCAAAACCGAATCACCGCCATTGCGGAGTCTTACGTCAAGGCGGCGCGATAACGACCGAAAGTTTGCAAGCTTGCCAAGCCACAGCTGGAGCAGCTCTTTCAGACTGAGAATGTTGGAAGGAAGACGACCATGACTTGAAGAAGCACGCTGCTTTCAACCATTTCCGTTCCAGAAATGCGCGAGGCCGCCGGTGCTGGTACGCCGACGACCTCGAAATGACTATGTCACAAACTCTCTGATCTCGCATTTTTGGGTTCTTGTCAATCTGCAGTGGAAGACCGCTGCGCCAATAATGCTGGATACACCAAACATGACAGATCAACGCTACTTTCTAGGAGCGAACCGCGTCGAGCAAATGCTCAACGCATTTACACGTCCTTTTGGCGGAGGATCCCCCTTCGCCGTGGCACTTCAACAGCCCGAACACATGGCCGATTTCTGCGAACGCGCGACAGGGCCAACAGCCGCCTCGGCTTTTCGGCGCACAGCACTCGCATTTGCCGAATTGCTCCAGGCCGGAACGATCCAGCCTACCGCTTCGCTTGGAGAAGTAACAAAAACCGTCCATCGGGCGGTGTGCGCACGCGATGTGACGCCTCGGACCAGCTTCAATCGGCTCAAAATAATCCCGCGTCTCGTTCTTTTCGCCCAGTACCAAGGCGCAATGAATTCATTCGACTGGGCGCATGAAGACGTCACGGTAGCGAGAAAGTTCCACGACCGGCTGCTGAGTGAATGCCAGTCAGAGAAAGTTGCGCAACGAGATTGGTCTCAAATCGTCCACCTTATTATCTGGTGCCGATTGAACGGTGTTCGCAAGGGTGAGCTCTTTCCCGATCGGATCGAAGCATTTGTTGCGCACACGTCCGGCTGCCCATGTTTTCAGTGTCTGGCGGACAAGCCTTCAAAAGACAGTCAATTGATTCGACCGCGTGCGCTATATCGCTGGCAGCGGTTCCTCGATGACAAACCGATCGTCAAGGAGAACGGGTTGGTCGTCCGCCAGAAAGAGGCCGGGTGGGAGAAACCCGAAAGCGTCGCGGCCTATGCTCACTATCTCGAACATGATCGGGGCCTCGTCAAAGACACGATCCGAGGCCAGGTCAGCTGCCTCGAGCGATGCCATCCGCAATTGGGCGAGGATGCTTCCCTATGGACGGCCCGCCACATCCGCGACGTTGTACAGGCAGCGATCACGGGCAAGTCACCTGGCCGACAAAGCACGATCATTTCCATCATCCGCGGATACATCCGGTTTCGAGCAATACGTGGCGAGTGTTCGGCCGATCTCGTCGAAGCGATAATTTCACGGCCAGTTTACCGGCATACACGCCTTCCAACAGAAGCCTCCTACGGTGAGCTCAGAGCCTACATCGAGGGTTGCGACACCTCAACCGCGACAGGCCTGCGCAACCGCGCCATGATGACAATCCTGGCCGACACTGGCGCGCGGGCGCGCGAACTTTCAACCCTGAAATATTCGGACATCGACTGGGAGGAAGCTGAGTTTCGTACTCTGTCGAAAAACCGGCGCGAAGACATCATGCCGCTGACCAAAGACATCGCCCGGGCGATCGAGGCATGGACGAGAGATGGCCGCCCCAAATCGGAGGATCCTCATGTCTTTATCCGGCTACGAAGGCCCTACTGCGGTTTGAGTCACAACCAGATCTCGACAAGCGTGCACGATGAATTGAGACGGCAGGGCTATCGAGGCAAAGGTGCAGCGCATCTTTACCGACATGCGATTGCATCCAAACTTCTGAGCGAAGGCTGCACACTGCCAGAGATCGGTCGTGCCCTGCGCCATCGCCTGCCAACGACCACGATGATTTATGCAAAGGCCGATGCAGAAAGACTGAGGCAAATCGCTCAGCCTTGGCCAGGAGAGGAGCAATGAGGGAAGACGTCGAGCGTTACATCGAGGCTCGCGCTGTCCTAGGCTACAAGGACAGAGGGCTGAAATATAAGCTTCGGAACTACGCAAAGTTCGTCGAAGGCATCGGCGCCAAGCATATTACATGCGAGAACGTCGACTTCTGGCTGGATCAGTTTCCGAATGCAAAAGCCAGGGCCGAGCATAAGTGGCCCGTCGCCGGTTTGGCAAGATTTCTGCGTGCGGAAGATCCCAGGCACGAACGCGTCGACGACCAATACCAGGATCGGCGAAACTTGGGGCCTAGGTTCCTGCCTTTTATATACAAGCCACAGGAGATCAAGCAGGTCATTGATGCGTTCCCCGTGGTGCGACACCGTGACGACCCGCAGATGACAGTCACGATGCAAACTATCATCGGGCTTCTGGCAGCCTCCGGCATGCGCCTCGGAGAAGCACTACGCCTTAGGCTCGAGGACTACGATGGCGACCGCCTGACCGTTTACAACAGCAAGTTTGATCGCAGCCGCCATGTCTATCTTGACCCAACCACTATCAAGCGCCTCGCCACATACATATCCAAAAGACCGAACAAGCTCGACAGCCCTGCGTTTTTCGTCTCCTCGCACAACCGCCCCCCGGCAAAACCAACAATGCAGATGCACTTTCGGCGCTGCACCGACCATTTACGAATGTATGGTCGGGCCGGGAGCGGGGCGCCCCGCATCCATGATCTGCGTCATACTTTCGCGGTTCGCTCACTCGCCCAATGTGCAGAAACCGAGCAGGCGGTCGAGAATCACATCGTCGCGCTCAGCACCCATCTCGGACATGTGAGCGTCGACTCGACCTACTACTACCTCAGACTTCTTCCTGGTCTGAGCCACCAACTTGCTTCTCATCTGGCAGGGGCGCGTCATGAGCAAAAGTGATCATCTCGAACTCTCCCGACTGATCAGCGATTACTTCATAAAATATCTAGGCGAAGAGCGCGGTCTAAGTCACGAAACGCAGAAAAGCTATCGCGATGGGTTGTTGTTGTATCTCTCGTATATCGCCGAACAACGCGGAGTGCTCGTATCGACAATCCTTCCAAGGCATCTTTCGATCGACAGCGTTCTGGATTTCCTGACGCATTTAGAGGTGCGCCGTAAAAACAGTGTCCGCACGCGCAATCAACGGCTGTCAGCGGTGAAAACCTTTTTTGCGTTTGCATCAAGACATCAGCCCCGACTTATCGTGGATGCCGCAAGGGTGATGCTCATATCGGGCAAGAAATACAAAAAAGGGACTGTCGATTATCTGGCAGATGCTCAGGTCAAGGTGATCCTTGCCGCGACTTGCGGCAACGATCCTTGGGCGCTCCGAGACCACGCTCTTCTTACGCTGATCTATGCCCACGGCTTACGGGTTTCCGAAGCGTGTTCGATCTCAGCCGACGATCTGTGGCTCGGCGCCGAGCCGACGATGGTGATCCATGGCAAAGGGGGAAGGACCGATATCGTTCGCTTGCCGAAAGAGTGCGTCCTTGCCGTGGAGGCCTGGCGCGAAGCTCGCCCTGCACATATTCGAAGCAGTCGGATTTTCGTGAATCGACGCGGCGAGCCAATCACACGCGGCGGGATCGCCTATATTCTGAACAAATACGTGACGAAAGCGACAGAGACGATGCCTTCGATTAGTCGCAAGAAGGTGACCCCGCATGTGCTCAGACATTCCTGTGCCATGGAGGCGTTGGCGAAGACCAAAGACCCGCGAAAAGTGGCACTTCACCTGAGGCACGCCGACTTTAATTCGGTCTTGCACTATATCCATAGCTCGGCCGACGAAAAAATGAACGTGCTTCTCGACTTGTCAGGCACCGGCATCGAACGCGCCAACATCAAGAAGCATGTCCCGGGGATCCTTGAAATTCTCAAAAACGTGGGCGTAACGATTCCGTAAGAGCGGTGTCATTCGCGGCCTGTCGGGCACCGTTGTCCGAGGCAAATTTGCTGGCGATCTTCCACCGATTTCGATTAGACTAGGTTCTGTGGGAAAGGGCGGAAATCAACCAAGCGTATCCTGGGCGCAATTCTTGAATAACACGAGCAGCGTCCTTGACCTCGCCACCAAGCAACCCGTGGTGTTGACCGTTGGTGGCCGAGACCGTCTTGTGATCGCCGACAGCAACTATTTCCATCACCTCGAAGAAGTTGCGCGAAGGACCCTTGCCGGAGAAATGGCACTCGATGCGGTCAGGGCGAACGAGATGACCGAACAGGACAGGACGGCATTCACCAATATGCGCCCGTCGGCGACCGAGTTGGAAAATGACCGTTGGGAAGACTGAATTTCCGAGCAATGGCTACGGTCGACGCAATTGGCGGCGGTTGCGGTCGACCATCGCCTGACTGACATCGCCATCATAGCATGCTGGAGACCTCCCACCCGGTTTGCTCCACGCACTTCGACCGCCACATCGCCGACCGGCTCCAACTACATGGAGAGGGCACGGGCAACTGCCTGAAATGCCGCGACCGATTGACGGATCAGACTCGCTTACCTGCTCGTCGGTCTTTTGTGCGCTCACCGGAGCCGCTGGCATAATCGCGACAGCGACCCAGAAAGCACATGCCATTTCCAGCGCCATTGGTTTCACGACTAGTTGATTAGCACCCCCTCCCGCAATCTGGTTCCCAGACAGGGTTACAATCTTGTTAGGCTCAGACGCGAGCGCGGATTGAGGCTGCACCAATCCGTCCACCGATTATGCTGACGAAACCGACGGGTATCCTTTGAATTTCAGTATCTTCAGATGATAGCTGCACATAAAGTCTTTCTGCACATAAAATCGCTTATGTTGAGCTGCGCATAACTCGTAGTCTCCTGTTTGTGTTTCCCGGGACCATCCCGGGGTTGCCAAACACTTTGCAGGAGGTGTGCCAAACTCGAAGAATGGCGGAATTCAGCCATTCTTAACTCTGACGAACCTGAACCTCTCGTTCATCAATCCGAAAGGTTGGGAAAAAATCCCACTGTTTGGGATCGGGGATTTGAACGTTGCTTTTGATGGCCTTTTCGCGCCCGCATGCTAACCGCATTCGAACCTATGGCGCTCGCGAAAATCACCTTGCAGAACTTCCGCAACCATGCGGCCAGCGAGCTTGCCGAGACCGCGCATTTCAACCTGCTCGTGGGGGAGAATGGCGCTGGGAAAACCAACGTTCTCGAAGCGATTTCGCTGCTCAGTCCGGGCCGGGGCCTGCGCCGTGCGAACCTTGCAGAGCTCGCGCGCAAAGCCCCCGGCGACACGCCGCCCGGAGCCTTCGCCATCGGGGCCAGCCTGATCGAGCAGGGACAGGTGTCCGCCCGCATCGGCACCTATACTGAGGCCGAGCGCCCCACCCGCCGTCTGGTACGCATCAACGGAGCCGATGCGAGCGCCAGCGCGCTCTCAGAATGGCATGCGGTTTCCTGGCTCACCCCGGCAATGGATGGCCTATTCACCGACAGCGCAGGTGCACGCAGGCGCTTTGTCGACCGGATGGCGCTCGCGATTGAGCCGGGGCACGCAAAGGCGGTGAACCAGCTCGAGATCGCGCTACGCGAAAGAAACCGCCTTCTCGAAGAACGCGGCGATGCGCGCTGGCTCGACGCGATCGAGGCACAGGCGGCGCAGCATGGCAGCGTGGTTGCCGCCACCCGCTCGCGCCTGATTGCGATGCTGAGCGACGAATTGACGGCATTCCCGCCCGAACCCTTTGCCCGCCCGATCCTGACCTATCGCCCCGGCGGGCCTCTCTCTCCCGAGGAACTGCTTGCCGAGTTTGCCCGCGCCCGCCCACGCGACCGGGCCGCAGGACGCGCGCTGACCGGGCCGCATCGCGATGAATTGGAAGTGGTGATGATGGGAACCGGCCAGCCTGCCGCGTCGTGTTCCACCGGCGAACAAAAGGTGATGCTGATAGCCATCACCCTTGCTCACGGCGTCCTTGCCTCGTCGGGCCGACCGAGCGTCCTTCTGCTGGACGAAGTCGCCGCCCACCTCGACCCCGTGCGTCGCAAAGCGCTGTTCGACCGCCTGCGCGCCGGAAAGGCTCAGGTCTGGATGACCGGAACCGAACTCGCACCCTTTGCCGAGATCGAGGAGGAAGCCGCCGTGTGGCGGGTCAGCGGTGGGGCGCTGGAGCGGATTTAACCTTCGCCAGCGTCTTCGGGCAAAGCCGCCTGCACTTCGTCCACCGTCGATGCGACCAGTGCCTCGATCCCCTCTGCCGTGGGATGGATGCGATCGTTCTGGAACAGGCTCTGATCCTCGTAAATGTCTTCGAGCCAGAACGGGATGAGCGCCGTGTCATATTGCTGCGCCAGCTCGCGATACATCGCATCGAACTGCGCCTGATATTCCGGCCCGTAGTTTGGCGGCGCGCGCATTCCCATCAGCAGCACGGGGATCTCGCGCTCGCGCAAGGTGGTCAGCATTGCGTCGAAATTGGCACGCGTTTCATCGGGTGAAAGACCGCGCAGCAAATCGTTGCCGCCCAGCTCCAGAATGAAAAGGTCAGGCTTTTCCCCCTGCCCATCGAGCACGAATTGGAGCCGGTCGCGCCCGGCAGCGCTTGTGTCGCCCGACACCCCTGCGTCGATCACGCGCGCATTGATACCGCGCCCGCGCAGGGCCGCTTCGAGCCTCTCGGGATATCCTTCGGGTTCGGCCAGATTGTAGCCGGCGAACAGGCTGTCGCCGAAGGCAAGGATGCGCACTTCCTCGCCCATGACGGGCACAGCAAGCTCTCCTTCGGCAATTGCGCCCGGTTCGGTTCGGGGCGCTTCTACGGGAGCTTCGGAGCCGCAGGCGGCCAGCAAAAGCGCCGCGCTGAAACCAAAAAAGAGGGGTATACGTTTCTGCAAGGGGGGCATAGCGATCTGCGAACCTTCCGTTTCGATCTTGTTTGAAAACCGTTCCTATCCCATTTGAGCCCTGTGACAAATACAGTGACAAACCCAGCTAATGTCGCCGACATGGCGATCTGTGCCCGAAATCTGACCCTTACGCTCGGCAGCAATGCTGCGCCGGTGGATATCCTTAAGGGGATCGATCTCGATATCGCCCATGGAGAAGTGGTCGCGCTGCTCGGGCCTTCGGGTTCGGGCAAAAGCTCGCTCATGGCGGTCCTTTCGGGCCTTGAACGCGCGAGCGGCGGTGATCTGACGGTCGCCGGACAGGATTTCGCCAGGCTCGACGAAGACGGCCTGGCCGCTGCACGCCGGGGGCGGATCGGGATCGTGCTTCAGGCATTTCACCTCCTGCCGACCATGACTGCGGCGGAAAACGTCGCCACCCCGATGGAACTGGCCGGAAGCGACGATGCCACCCCGCGCGCCGAGGCGGAACTGAACGCCGTGGGTCTGGGCCACCGGATCGACCACTACCCCACCCAGCTTTCCGGCGGCGAGCAACAGCGCGTTGCCATCGCCCGCGCCACCGCCCCGCGCCCCAGCCTGATCTTCGCTGATGAGCCGACCGGCAATCTCGACGTTGCGACGGGCGAGGAGATTGTGGACCTGCTGTTTGCCCGCCGTGCGGAAACCGGCGCGACCTTGCTCATCATCACACACGACCCGCTGCTCGCCGAGAAATGCGACCGCGTGCTGACCATGGCGGACGGCGTGATCGTCTCCGACACCCGCACGGATATCGCTGCGGCCAGCGAGGCCGCGGAGTGAGCGCCAAGGTCGACGCGGGCGGCTTGACCTGGGGCGGCGCGTGGCACATCGCCCGGCGCGACCTCAATGCGCGGTTCAAGGGCCTGCGGCTGCTGCTGGTCTGCATATTCCTTGGTACGGCAGCGCTTGCCGCCATCGGAACGCTCACCGCTTCGATCGAACGCGAGCTGCAATCTTCGGGTCAGGCGCTTCTGGGCGGCGATCTTGAGGTCGAGGTGTGGCAGCGCGACCTCACCGAAGAGGAACTGGGCACTCTGGGCGAATATGGCCAGCTGTCGGGCGGATACCGCCTGCAAGCCATGGCGACCACTGACGACGCTGCCGCCCCTGTAGAACTGAAGGCCGTCGATGACGCCTGGCCGCTTTATGGCAACTTCACGCTTGTCGATGGCCGCGAACCGGGCGCGCCGAGTGCTAACGATGCCTTCCTCGCGCAAGGCGCTCTCGACCGCCTCGACATCGCTGTGGGCGAAGAATTCCGCATCGGCACGATGACCCTGCGCGCAGCGGGCGTCATCGAGGACGAACCTGACCGCCTTTCGGAAGGCTTCCAGCTTGGCCCGACTGTCCTGGTGGCCAAAGACATCCCGGCGGCGGCAGGACTGCTGCAACCCGGATCGCTTTACCAAAGCAAGTACCGCATCGCGTTCGAGGATCAGTCCGACGATCCCGAAGCCATCGAGGAAGCCCTGACAGAAGCGTTCCCCAATGCAGGCTTCGACTTCCGCAACCGCGACCGCGCCTCGCCCGGCGCGGATCGGTTCGTGCGGCAGATGAGCGACTTTCTGACGCTGGTGGGCCTCGCCGCGCTGGTGATTGCCGGGATCGGCATTGCAGGCGGCGTCTCGTCCTATCTCGACCAGAGGCGTGCGAGCATCGCGACCCTCAAGGTGCTCGGCGCATCATCGCGCGATATCGTGCGCGTCTATGCGCTTCAGATTGCCGTTGCAGCCGTTGCAGGCAGCGCGCTGGGCCTTGCAACCGGGGTGCTGGTGACGCCGATCCTCGGCATGGCACTGGAAGGTTTGCTCCCGGTGGAAAGCGGCTTTGTGATCGAACCGGCGCCCCTGCTTCTGGCGGGCGCTTACGGGCTGCTGGTCGCCTTTGCCTTCGCCGCTGCGCCGCTGCTGCGCGCACGGTCCTTCCCCGCGATGGCTCTCATGCGCAGCCGGATCGTGCCGCTCGCGCGCGACAAGCGTGCGCTTATCGTCACCGGTCTTGGCATTGCGGCGATCTGTGCGCTTGCTCTTTTGACCACGGCGCAGCCGCTGCTTTCCGGCGGCTTCCTGATCGGAGCGGGCGGTGCGCTGGTGCTGCTTGCGGGTCTCGGGCTTGGCCTTCAATGGGTCGCTCGCAAATTGCCGCGTCCTTCCAACCCGCTTCTGCGCAGCGCGCTAGCCAACATCCACCGCCCCGGCGCGCCGACATCGGCGCTCGTCACGGCGCTTGGTTTCGGCCTTGCAGCTTTCGTCCTGCTCGCCGCGATCCAGAGCGCGATTGACGGCAATATTCAGAGCCGCGTCCCGCAAGAAGCGCCCGATTATTTCGTGCTGGACGTGCCGGTCGAGGGCGAAGATCGCTTTTACGAGCTTATCCAGGAGCCATTCCCCGACGCCGCCATCCGCACCGTCCCCACGATGCGCGGCGCAATCCTCGCCTTTGGCCCCGAAGACGACATGCAGGTGGTCGCCGAACTTGAGGAAATTCCCGAGGGCGCGTGGGCCCTTCGCGGTGAGCGCGGGATCACCTATTCCGACACCGCCCCGACCGGCAGCCGGGTGGTCGAGGGCGAATGGTGGAGCCCGATGCATGACGGCGAAGCCCTGGTTTCCATCGACAAGGAGTTTGCCGACGCGGCAGGCCTTGGGGTCGGCGACATGCTGACCATCGGCATCCTCGGCTCTGAACGCGACGTTCGCATCGCGAACCTGCGCGAAATCGATTGGGAGACGATGGGTTTCAATTTCGCGCTGGTCTTTTCGCGCAACGCCATTGCCGATGCCCCGCACAAGCTATCCGCGACGATCGAACTGCCCGAAGGCGCGGACACACAGCAGCGCGGCGAATTGTTGCGCGCTCTGGTTCGCGAATATCCGTCAAGCTCGGTGGTCGAGGTGGGCGAAGTGCTGGTGCAGGCGCGCACGCTGCTGGAGCAGGTGGGCCTTGCGACCCTTGCCGCGGCTGCGGTCGCGGTGCTGGCAGGGCTTGCGGTTCTGATGGGAGCGATCGCCGCTGCACGTGCCGCCCGAACCTACGATACGGTGGTCCTGCGGGTGCTGGGAGCGAGCCGGCGACAGATCCTTGGCCTGCAACTGGCAGAGTATGGCCTGATTGCCAGCGCTCTCGCGCTGGTCGCACTGGCGCTTGGATCGGGGCTTGCCTGGGTTATCATCACCCAGCTGTTCGAATTCGACTGGCTGCCCGATTGGGGCGCTGTGCTCGCGGTGCTGGGCCTTGGCCTTGCCATGGTGCTTGCCTTTGCGCTGGGCGGCTCGCTGCCGCTGCTGCGCGCCAAGCCTGCACAGGCGCTTCGCGAACTCTAAGAGAAGGCCCTGCCCCCGCTTCAGGAGAAAGTCCGCGTCGCCTCTTCGGCCCGCGTGTCGGTCAACTGCGCGTGCAGGCAGGCCCCGATGACAATCGCGATGACCGAATAGATCAGAAACAGCGGGATGATGAGAAGGAACCCGCCGATCACCGACCCGGCTGCTGCAAGGCTCGCAGCATCGCTCCCGGTCGCTCCGGCGATAAAGACCGATCCGAACATCAGCGAGAACGGCACAATCAGCAGCACCAGTGCGAGCGCGATGATGACGAGGTACACGCCCAGGATCGAGAGCACATTGCCAGACGTCATCCCCCATGCGCGCCGGATCGCGGTGATCGGATTGAACACCCGGTCGACCGCGACCACCGGCACTATGACGCTCAGCCTCAAGGCAAGGTAAATCAGGAGCGGCAGGAACAAGACGGCAGTGAGCACCACCGCAGCCTCGCCGATCAAAGACAGGACCATCCCGATCAGCGTGTAGGCCAGGAAGAAGGCGAAATAGGCGATGGCCAGCAGGATCGAGACCGCGATGAAGGTCACGCCTCCCTTGAACCCGGCAACCATGGCTTCATTGAAAGGCGTCTGCCTGAGCGGGGTGCCAAGCGCCGACATGGCGCATTGCTGCGCGAAGATGATGACCATCGAACCGAGGTAGAAAAGGATCATCATCAGGACGAGCCCGACGCCAAGCCCGCCCAGCAGAGCCCCCGGATCATCGACGCCCGTTGCCGCCGCGCCCATGGCAAACATCGACCCGCCCATGAACGCACCGCCGATCGTCATGTAAAGCAGGTTGATGACCAAGAAGACGATCCACATGCCAAGCAGCTGAAAGAAGCGCTGCTTGATCATGGCCCAGCTGTCCGAAAAGACGCGCGCGATATCGACACTCATGATGCCCCCTTGTGATCCGCTTCGCGCGGCTATCGCAGCGCCTGATCCCTGAGACTGCACATGCAGCGCGCCCGGGGCAATTGCAAAATCCGTGAGCCCGCTTTGCGATCAGCCGAACCGAACAAAGAAAAAGGGCCCCGCCATCGCTGGCGGAGCCCCTTCTTGTTCGGTTGATCCGTTCGATCAGAAGCGGAAGCGAACCAGGCCGCCATAGGTGCGCGGCTGGTTGGGATAGCCCGAGACCGTGCCCGATTGCGCCACACCGTCAAACACGGTGAGGATATATTCATCGTCGAGCAGGTTGCGGCCCCAGAGGCCGAGTTCGAGCCCGCTATTCAGGGCGAGCGTGATCGCGCCGTTGACGAGGTTCACTTCGCGGCGGAAAATCTGGGTGTTGCCCAGAGCCGCATTGAAGGTCGGCAGGCCGTTGTTGATGTCCTCGTTCGATTCGTGATTGTAATCGAGGCGAGTGATCAGGCGCGTGCCGCTGTCCCATTCGTGAGTGTAGGTCGCCGACGTGGCAATCGCCCAGGCCGGAATGCCTGCCGGACGTTCGCCCGTAAGGTCGCCCACGACCGATCCGACGAAGCTGTCGAACAGCGGATCGAGATGCGTGACGGCGAAGGTCAGAACAAGACCGTCGGTCGGGTTGATCGTGGTGTCGAACTCGAAGCCCCTGACCGACTGCTTACCCGCATTGCGCAGCGCAAAGCCCGTGCCGGTGAAGGCAAAGCTCTGGAAGCCTTCGATCGCCTGGTCGAAGATCGCGAGGTTGAAGCCAACCCCGTCGAACTGACCCTTGATGCCGACTTCATAGACTTCGGTTTCTTCAGGACCGGCAAAGCGCGTTCCCGAAACGAGGTTTGCCGTGGCGATACCTGCGTTGATGATCGGGCTTGAAGGCGCTGCGAAGGTCGAGTTGCCCGGTCCTGCCACAAAATCGCTACCCAGCGGGCGGCTGTCGCGCGACAGGTTGACCGAGCTCGCCTTGAAGCCGGTTGCGTAGCTCAGATAGACGTTGATCTCCGGCGACACCTCATAGGCTGCACGCAGCAGGTAGGTGAATTCGTCATCATTCGTCTGACCATCCTCGACCGCGTTGGGCACATTGAGGAAAGGCGGCTGGAACTGGAACGGCGAGAGCGCAACGAACGGGTTGCAGGTCGGCGTGCCCGGAGGCGTACCGGGAGGGCATGGAGTCGTCGCAACCGCCAGAAGCCCGGCCTGCTGTGCAGCGGGCAGAGCCTGGAACTGGTCGCGGGTTGTCACGCCGCCAGCGGTCGCCAGAGTGATGAAGGCATCGACCAGGTTCACGTTTGCGAGCGGATCGGGCATGTTTGCCGACAGGGCAAAATCCTTGCTGTCGTCGGTGTAGTTACCGCCGATCGTGAAGACGAGGCCGTCAACGGGCTCGAAATCGATCGTACCGAAGATCGAGTATGCCGTGTTTTCCATCCGGAAGTTTTCATCCGAAAGGAGCGGTGTCAGGAAGATCGATTCCTGCTGCAGACCGAGGCCGGCTTCAACCCCGTTGAATACACTCGGATTGCCAGCGAGGACATCGGCAGGATTTCCGCCAGCCAGAATTTCAAAGAAATCGCGGATTTGCGACCCGTTTTCGACCTGACTCAGCTGGGTGATCGTTTCATCGAAGTAGAAGCCACCAAGCAGGAAGTTGATCGGACCGTCGAAATCCGACGTGATGCGGAATTCCTGCGTGAAGGTCTTGACCTCCTGGTCGCGCTGTTCGTTCGCGATGTCGGCTGCGGTGTAATCAATGTCCGAGCGGAAGAAGTTCTTCAGCTCGCGGTAGGCCGTGATCGAGGTGAACGAGAGGCCCATATCGGTCTCGTAATCCATCTGGATCGAGCCGCCATAATTGTCGACCTCGTTTTCTGGCACGATGTTGAGATTGGCCGTGCGGTCGAAGAAGGTGTCGAACGTCTGCACCTGGCCGCCCAGCAAATTGAGCGCCGGAGCGGTGGGGCCGAACACCACGGTGCCGACCTGACAGCACACTTCGTCGATGCGCGAATAGTCGGCGATTGCGCGAATGGTGAAATCGGGCGTGGGCTCGATCAGCAACTGACCGCGGGCAGACCAGCGATTGCGATCGTTCTGGTCAACACCGAGATTGACGATCTCAGCCGTACCGTCGCGGTTCTGGTAAGTTCCGTCGAGCGAGAATGCGATATTGTCGCTGATCGGGCCGGTTACATCGCCGCGAAGGAACAGGTTGTTGAAGTTGCCGTAAGACGCCTCGACGCTGCCGCCAAAGTCGAATTGCGGTTCGCGCGTGACGATCGAGATGACGCCGGCCGATGCGTTCTTGCCGAACAGGGTCGATTGCGGACCGTTCAGGACTTCGATGCGCTGGACGTTGTTGAGGTCGGACAGGGCACCGGCGCTGCGCGAACGGAACACGCCGTCGATGAAGACGCCGACCGAAGGCTCGACACCGAAGTTGTTGTCGCCGTTACCGAAGCCGCGAATAATGAAGGTCGAGGCCGACGAAGTCTGAAGCTGGCTGACACGCAGCGACGGAGTAACCGTCTGCAGGTCGAGCACGTCGCGGATCTGCGCCTGCTCAAGCGTTTCGCCGCTGGTGACGCTGACCGAAATCGGCGTTTCCTGAAGCGTCTGTTCGCGCTTCGATGCGGTAACTATGATGACGTTGGAGCTGCTTTCGTCTTCGAGCTCAAGTGCGAGCTGATCAGCATCGTCGCTGTCGACTTGCTGCGCCATCGCGACGCCGGGCGCGGTCAGGGCAAGAGCACCAGCGCCAGCGAGCAGCGCAAAACGATACGACCCGGCGGTGCCGGAAACAGGTGAACGCATGGAAAATCCTCTCCTCATATCCCACCAAAGCTGCCGGATGATTGTATGTGCATCCCCAGATGCTTATTTCCGACAGTCTGGAGTTAGCCACGTGCAATAAAGCACTGTTGCATCAGCGACAAGCAACTAACGCCCGGATTTGCACGGGACTTGAGGGTATTGTTGCACTGCCGACACAGTTTCTCATCGGCATTTTCGACCCGGTGCGTGATGTCAAAGCTTGCCCACCGGCCTCCCTTGGGCTAGGCGCGCGCTCGACTTTCCGTGCAATGATGCAATGCAACATGATACCGGGGCGCTCCCCTTTCCGTAGCGTCCCTCAAGTGGCAGCATTTTGTGCCGATCAAACCCTTCTATTGCGCTGCACAACAACGCAGCAATCCGGCACTTTCGACCATCGAGCCGGTAATTTTGGAAAAGTGAAAAAGATGCCCAAGGCCCCCTCCTCGCTTCGAAATGTCGCCATTATTGCGCACGTTGACCACGGCAAGACCACTCTGGTGGACCAGTTGTTCCGCCAATCGGGGACTTTCCGCGAGAATCAGCGGATCGAAGAACGCGCAATGGACTCGGGCGATCTTGAAAAAGAACGCGGGATCACGATCCTCGCCAAATGCACCAGCGTCGAATGGGAAGCCCCCGACGGCGAAGTGACCCGTATCAATATCGTCGACACTCCGGGCCACGCCGACTTTGGCGCCGAAGTGGAGCGTATTCTGAGCATGGTCGACGGGGTGATCCTGCTGGTCGACAGTGCAGAAGGCGCAATGCCGCAGACCAAATTCGTCACCGGCAAGGCGCTAGCGCTGGGCCTCAAGCCGATCGTCGTCGTCAACAAGATCGACCGTCCCGATGGCCGCCCGCAGGAAGTGCTCGACGAAGTGTTCGACCTGTTCGCATCGCTCGACGCGAACGACGAACAGCTCGACTTCCCCTCGCTCTGGGCGTCGGGCCGCGATGGTTACGCATCGAATGACGAGACCGCGCGCGAGGGCGACCTTCAGCCGCTGTTCCAGCTTATCGTCGACCATGTGCCCGAGCCGGGTCTTGAAGAAAACGCACCGTTCAGCTTCCTTGCAACGCTGCTCGACCGCGACAATTTCATGGGCCGCGTGATTACGGGCCGCGTCCAGTCCGGCACGCTCAAGATCAACGACCCGATCCACGCAATCGACATCGCCGGTAACGTCGTCGAAACGGGGCGCGCGACCAAGCTGCTTTCATTCCGCGGCCTTGAGCGCGTTCCGGTCGAAAGCGCCAAGGCGGGCGACATCATCGCGCTTGCCGGCCTCGAAAAGGCGACCGTTGCGAATACGATCTGCGACCCGTCGGTCACCGAACCGATCGCGGCGCAGGAAATCGACCCGCCAACGCTCGCCATGCAATTCTCGGTCAACGATTCCCCCCTCGCAGGCCGCGAAGGCGACAAGGTGACGAGCCGCATGATCCGCGACCGCCTGCTGCGCGAAGCGGAAACCAACGTGGCCATCCGCGTCACCGAAAGCGATCAGAAGGACGCCTTCGAAGTCGCCGGGCGCGGTGAACTTCAGCTCGGCGTGCTGATTGAAACAATGCGCCGCGAAGGGTTCGAGCTGGGCATCAGCCGTCCCAAGGTGCTGTTCCGCGAGGAAGACGGCCAGCGCACCGAGCCTTACGAAACGGTCGTCATCGACGTCGATGACGAGCATTCGGGCACTGTCGTCGAGAAGATGCAGAAGCGCAAAGCCGACCTCACCGAAATGCGCCCCTCGGGCATCGGCAAGACCCGCATCACCTTCTCCGCCCCGTCGCGCGGCCTCATCGGCTATCACGGTGAATTCCTGTCCGACACGCGCGGCACCGGCATCATGAACCGCCTGTTCGAAAAGTACGGCCCATACAAAGGCCAGATCGACGGCAGGAATAATGGCGTCCTCATTTCCAATGGCGATGGCGAGTCCAATGCCTATGCGCTCAACATGCTCGAAGAGCGCGGCGAATTGTTCGTGGGCCCGCAGATGAAGCTCTATGAAGGCATGATCATCGGCGAGAACGCGAAGCCGGACGACCTCGAAGTCAACCCGATGAAGGCCAAGCAGCTCACCAACATCCGTTCGTCGGGCAAGGATGATTCCATCCGCCTTACCCCGCCGCGCCGGATGACGCTGGAACAGTCGATTGCGTATATCGACGACGATGAAATGGTCGAAGTCACGCCCAAGTCGATCCGTCTGCGCAAGACCCTGCTCTGCCCGCATGAGCGCAAGAAGGCCAGAAGAAGCAAATAGGGCGTAGCAAGGGGCGCGTAAGCCCCCCGCTCTCCACTGCCCGCCTCTACCTCTCGTGACCGGATCAGCCCAGCGCCCCGGTCACCAGGTCTTTCTTTCGCATCATCGCCTGGATGATATGCTCCATCAACGCCCGGATCCTCGGCGTGTCTCTGAGGTCCGGGTGAGTGAGTACCCAGATATCCTGCAAAGGCTCGGGATCAGCGCCCGGCAGGCGAACGAGGTCCGGCTCCGGATCGGCCATGAAGCATGCCCCGCGACTGAGCCCCAAACCCGTGACCAGCGCGCGGTGGCGGGCGGTCACATCGTCGAGGCTCAGCACAATTGGAGCATTGGGATAGGGTGACTTTTCCAGCCAACCGGGCGTGCGCGCCTCCGGGCTTGGCGCTATCCAGCGCAGCTTTTCTGGCGGGGTCGAGGCGAGATAATCGCGCTGGCCGTGATAGGTGACGCAATTGGGAAAAAGCCGCCTGCCGACCAGATGCCCCGGCGGATCTTTCGCACCGCGCACCACCACGTCCGCCTCGCAGCGGTCGAGATCGGCAAAACGCGAACTCGTCTCGATCTGAAGGTCGATTGCCGCATGGGTCTGCGAGAATTCGACCAGATCCTCCAGCAAGAGGTATTGCGCGATCGCTTCCGGCAGCGACAGCCGTATCGCCCCTGCAAGGTCCGGGTTGCTCGCCCGTTCGAACCGCTCACCCTTAAGCGACAGCTCTTCCATCTCCTGAGCAACTTCGATCAAGGCTTTTCCAAGAGGAGACGGCGCGTAGCCGCCGGGCACCTTGTCGAAGACCTGCCCTCGCCTTGCCTGAAGCGCAGCCAGCCGGCGCGAGACGGTGGTGTGAGTCAGGCCAAGTTCGCTCGCCGCGCTTCGCAGGGTACCGTAACGCGCAATCGCGAGGATCAGCCGAAAATCGTCCCAATCATCCATTGGAACGCAATTGCACCAATAATGCCGCAAATCTAGCCAACTTTGCGCAATTCTTTGCGGTATTGGTGCGTCCGCCAACCAATTCGGACCGGGAGACGATCCATGACCCTATTCAAATCCATCCTGCTGGGCGCAACGGCATGTCTTGCCGCAGCAACGTTAACAGGCACCACCGCCGCGCTCGCTGAAGCAGACGGTCATACCGCCAACGCCAGTCCGGCCTTCACTCTCGACATGAAGCGCGGCGAGGTGTTGCAGGTCATCGTCTCGCAGCAGCGAGCCGACGGGCGCGAGGCTGCGCGCACTTACGGGCAAGCCGCATTCCCGCTTGCCCAGCGGCACGGATATGCGCGCATCGGACAATTGAATGTCCGGCAGACGATCCGCAGCGACTTTGCCCCGCAGGCGGTGTCCTTCTTCTCGTGGCCGAGCCAGGCGGCACTCGACAGTTTCTCCGCCGAACCCGACTGGCCCGCGATCAAGGCGACGCGGCCCGAGGCGTGGAGCGGCCTCGATATCTACTCGGCTGAGTTGCAACACGACCTCAAGATCGCGACCGACCCTGACAAGCATTACACCGTGCTCATCGCATGGCTCAAAAGCGACGAGGCGACGGCGGATTACGACCGCTATCTAACCGGGATCGAGCCGGCGGTTGAGCGTTCAGGCGGGCGGTTCCTCTACAAGATGCGCATGCCGGAGCGCGAGGCCTATGCGCCCGATGCGACCGCGCCGCACCAGCTGACCTTCGTCGAATGGGAAACCACCGACGGATTCGAGAAGGTCCAGCAATCGCCCGAATATGCCGCGAACCAGCAATATTTCGGATCGTCGATGGAGAAGTTCGAGTTCTATTGGCTGACCACGCCTTAAGGGCGCAGCGCGTTTTCCTACATGCTGCGCGGCTGATAAACGGCGCGGCATGACGGATCGGTCTTCATTCTGCGTTTCTGGGCGAAAGGTGACACTTTCAGCGCCCAAGGTGACACTTTTCGCACCTAAGGTGACACAAACCCGCTTTTGCCCCTGGACCGTGTAACATGCGGTCCACTTCTGCCTACAAGTGCTGCAATAGCAGGGGCTTAGGCGAAACCCTACCCCTGCTGCATGTAAGCGAGGAAGTTGGGCTGCCCGTTCGATGCGCTGACCCCGCCGTCGACCGGCAGATTGACGCCGGTGATGAAGGCGGCGTCCTCGCTCGCAAGGAAAGCCGCAGCGGCGGCGATGTCTTCAGGCTCACCAATCCGGCCCATCGGCACACGGCGCATGAACGCCTCGACCAGAGCATCGTTCGACAAGATGCCATCGACCATGTCGGAGCGGGTGATCGAGGGATTGATCGCGTTGACGCGGATGCCCATCCCGCCGATCTGCTGAGCCAGACCACGCGTGAGGTTGGTCACCGCGCCCTTCGAGGCGTTGTAGATCGGCAGCATGGAATCGCCGCCAATGCCCGACACGCTCGATATGTTGATGATCGATCCGCCGCCCGCAGCCTCGCTCTTGCGCAGGTGAGGGATCGCGGCGCGGCACAGATAGATGACGCCCTTGACGTTGATGTCGATGATGCGGTCGATCTCGTCATCGCCGGTCTTGTGCAGCATGTGCGACCCGCCGACGCCGGCATTGTTGACGAGGCAATCGAGCCCGCCAAAGCGTTCAACCGTCTTGGCGACGATCTCGTTCGCAAAGTCGCTGGAGCTGACATCGCCGGGGCAGGTCAGCGTGCGATCCGCGTCGAGCGTGTCGGCGACCTCGGCGCACTTCTCGGCATTGCGAGCGTTGATGACGACATTGGCACCCTCTGCATGGAAACGCCGCGCGATCCCCTCTCCGATGCCAGCCGAAGAGCCGGTGATGATGACGGTCCTGCCTGCGAAGCGGTCGTGGTGTGCCATGGTGATGTTCCCTGCCTTGAAGTCGTGTGTGATGCCTGAACGGTCGGACCCACACTTTGTGCCTGCGCCGAACGGTGCGCACGATCCTTGCGCGCAAAGGGCGGCTGGGCGCAAGAGGCTTAGCCCGGAACGCCAGCCGGGGAGCGAAACGGCCCGGCTCGGTGTGCGCTGTGGTCATGTGCGCGCCGGTTTGTTAGGCGCGGGTCCATCATGAACACAGCAACCCTTGCCAGTCTTGCCGCCTACTTCGTCCTGATGATCGCCATCGGGCTTTACGCCTGGAGGAAGTCGACCGACACGTCCGAGGGCTACATGCTGGCCGGGCGCAACCTGCCGCCATCGGTTGCCGCGCTGAGCGCGGGGGCGAGCGACATGTCGGGCTGGCTGCTGCTGGGGCTGCCGGGGGCATTGTATATCGCTGGTCTGAGCGCGGCGTGGATCGGGATCGGGCTGTTCGTGGGCGCTGTCGTCAACTGGGTCGTGGTCGCCCCGCGCCTTCGCGAACAGACGGAGAGCTACGGCAACGCGCTCACCATCCCGCAATTCCTCGCCAACCGCTTCCCCGACCAAGGCACGAACCTGCGCGTTATCAGCGCGATCGTGATCGTGGTGTTCTTCACCGTGTACACCGCCGCTGGGCTCGTGGGCGGAGGCAAGCTGTTCGAAACCGCCTTTGCGGGCTTGCTGCCCGGTATCGGGCTTTCCGACTACATGCTGGGCATCGTCATCACCTGCGGCATCGTGCTCGCCTACACGATGGTCGGCGGGTTCCTTGCCGTCAGCCTCACCGACTTCGTGCAGGGCATCATCATGATGCTGGCGCTCGTCATCATGCCGCTGGTCGTCATGTTCGGCAGCGGCGGCGATGCGGGCGGTTCGCTTGCCGACGTTCCGGTCGACGGGTTCCTGAGCCTGACCGAAGGGCTGACCCTGCTCGGCTTCATCAGCGCAGTGACGTGGGGCCTTGGCTACTTTGGCCAGCCGCACATCATCGTGCGCTTCATGGCGATCGACACGGTCAGGAAGGTCGCGCGGGCGCGCACTTACGGCCTTTCATGGATGGCGGTCTCGCTGCTGGGCGCGGTCGGCATGGGCCTTGCCGGACGCGCTTATGCGGAGCGTAACGGGCTGGTGGTCGAGGATGCCGAGACGATCTTCATCGTCCTGTCAGAGCTGCTGTTCCACCCCGCCATAACCGGCTTCCTGTTCGCCGCGCTGCTCGCCGCGATCATGAGCACGATCTCTTCGCAGCTGTTGGTCTCGTCGAGCTCGCTGACGGAAGACTTCTACCGCCTGTTCCTGCGCAAGAATGCAACCGAGCGCGAGGCGGTGAATGTAGGTCGCATCTGCGTTGCGCTGGTCGCGATCGCTGCGGTCATCATGGCGAGCGATCCCGACAGCCAGGTGCTTGGCCTTGTCGCGAACGCTTGGGCGGGCTTCGGCGCTGCCTTCGGGCCGCTGATCATCCTTGCGCTGACATGGAAAGGCATGACGGGAGCCGGTGCGGTGGCGGGGCTTGTGACGGGCGCCGGCGTCGTGATGGCGTGGATAGCGCTTGGCTGGAATGCGAGCTTCATGGGCGGCGAAGGGCTATACGAAATCGTGCCGGGCTTCATCGCCGCGTGGGTCGCCATCGTCGCGGTGAGCAAGGTGACGCAAGGGTCGAACCCGGCTGCGCAACCAGCCGAGTGAAATGACCCCGGCGCTGTAACCAAAGGGCGAGTGCGCGCGAACTTTCGAGGGCAATCCCGGCGATAGTGCCGGACAGTCCCTGTTGGAGCTTACTCGAATGACCCGCATCTTCCTCCTCATCGCCGCCCTCGGCGCGCTCGTCATCGGCACCACGCAACTGACCGCACAGGCCAGCACGCAAGGGTGGACCCCCTATGACGAAGCCGAGTTCATGATGGCCCAGAAGAAGGGCAAGACCATCGTGGTCGACGTCTATGCCGACTGGTGCCCGACCTGCCGCGCGCAAGCACCGATCCTCGACGAACTGCGCGAACAGCGCCAGTCGGGCGACGTACTGTTCGTGAAGGTCAACTTCGACGACGAGAAGGCCTTCCTGCGCGCCCACCGCGTGCCCCGCCAGTCGACAGTGCTGGTCTTCAACGGCATGGACGAAGTCGCCCGCTCAATCGCGGAGACTAACCGCACTCGTCTGCGCAGCGTGGTGCTGGGCGCGCTCTAAGCGCCCTGCCCTCGCCAGAGGCCTTGATCCATGTTCGGCAGCACTGTCCTCTCCTTCGTGGCCGGATTGGTCACAATCCTGAACCCTTGCGTTCTGCCGCTGGTGCCGATCCTTGTCGCATCGGCGCTTGGCAATAGCCGGTTCGGGCCGTTGGCTCTGGCGGGTGGGTTGGTGACGAGCTTCACGCTGTTCGGCTTCACCGTGATCGCGTTCGGCTATTCGCTCGGCATCGATGAACAGGCCGTGCGCCTGTTTGCAGGAGCCATGCTGGCAGCAGCCGGGATCGTGCTGCTCGTGCCTCAGGCGCAGGCAGCGTTGAGCGCCGCCGCTGCCCCCATCGCCAATTTCGGCAACCGGCGGCTTTCGCAGGTGAGCGGCGACGGATGGCACGGGCAGTTTGCCATCGGCCTGTTGCTCGGCATCGTCTGGGCTCCGTGCGTCGGCCCGACGCTGGGAGTGGCGATTGCCGCCGCCAGCCAAGGGCAAGACTTGGCGAGCAGCTTCCTCATCTTCCTCGTCTTCGGGCTGGGCGTCGCGACCTCAGTGCTCGTCTTCGCTTACGGTTCGCGCAAGGCGATGGGAGAGCGCCGCAAAACGCTCGGCCTCATCGCGCGATACGGCAAGCCTGTGTTCGGGGCAGCACTGCTGGTGGTTGGACTGATGGTGGTGACCGGCTTCGACAAGATGATCGAGATCGCACTTCTCGACGCGCTTCCGGAAAGAGTCGTCCTCTTCACGACATCGTTCTAGGCCACGCGCATCGGCGCGCGGGCGGTCGCCCTTGCAACGCCCTTGGCATCGTAGGACCTATCCTCGCGTCGTGCTTTGCGGCATTGTGCCGCCGGGAATGGGAGGAGATCATCATGAGCAATGCAAGCGGTCCGCGTGTCACGGGGCTGGGAGGCGTCTTCTACGTAGCTGCCGATCCGGAGGCGACGCGGGCATGGTATCGAGAAACGCTGGGTGTGGATGGCGCTTACGGCCCGCAGTTCGCGTGGGCTGACGATCCCAAGACGAACCCCTACTCTCTCATCAGTCACTTCCCCGACGACCAATACATCAAGCCGGGCAAAGGCGGCTTCATGATCAACCTGCGGGTCCACGACCTCGATGGATTTGTCGAAGGCCTGAAGGCTAAGGGCGTCGACATCCTCGACACCGCCGACGAAGGCTATGGAAAGTTTGCCTGGATCCTCGACCCCAACGGCGTGAAGATCGAGCTGTGGGAACAGGTGGCGGAACAGCTTCCCTGATCCCGGTTCGAACAGATTGGTCGCAGCCCAGACACGTGTAATCGCGTAGGCGGCGCGGCACATCTCATTGAGGCTGCGCGTTACCACAGCGTTAACCATTTTCGCGTATTCATCCTTAGGTATGAAACGCGCGCGATTCTCGACACTTGCCCTCAGCAGCCTCGCCGCGCTCGCACTGGCGGGTTGTGGTTCGATCGTGCCGTCATCGTCTGATCGCGGTTCGACGGGCGCCAGTGCAAGCCGCGCGCCGTATTCGACGCCGGGGACCTACATTCAAAGGCCGCCGCGTGGGATCAGCTCGGCACAGCCTGCCGTCGCCACCCGGCCGCAGGATGCCGCTTGCCTGAACGCGCTCGGAGCCGCCGGTGCCGGTTTCAATCCACTGCCCGACACTTACGCCGCACCCGGTTGCCATACGCTTGGGTCGGTTCAACTGTCCTCGATTGCAGGCGATGCATCGACGTTCGGGATCAGCAATATCGGCCCAGTCCGGTGCGAGGTTGCATCGGCATTCGGACAATGGGCACGCTTCGGCGTCGACCGCGCCGCGCGGCAAATTCTGGGCAGCCCTCTTGCCCGGATCGAGACGATGGGCAGCTATTCATGCCGCAATATCGCCGGTTCCAATCGCCGCTCCGCTCATGCGCGTGCCGAGGCGATCGACGTATCGGCTTTTGTTCTGGAAGACGGGCGGCGAATTTCGCTGATCGACGACTGGAACGGCGGGAGCCGGGCGGAACGCGAATTCCTGCGAACGGTTCATCGCAGTGCCTGCAAGCGATTTGGTACGGTTCTCGGCCCGGAATACAATCGCGCCCATGCCGATCACTTCCATCTGGAAGAGACCGGCCAAGGCCCGGGCACCGGCTTCTGCCGCTGATACGACGGCGGCCACGCCCCAGCCATCATCGAAACGCGAGACGGCCCCGGCATTCAAAGGAATACCGAGGCCGTCCGGGCACCGAGAGCGAGGTCAGGAATTGCTGCTCCGGGAGATTTGGTCAGGACCGATAAGCGGGCCATGCAGATTGCCGAGCAACGCTATAAGCCGGCTTCGCGCATGGGTTCGCACGGGGTCAGACTGTTACTTCGATCTGTGGCTCCAAATTGGCTTCTATCTTCAATCGGACAGCTTCGGCGGCATGGCGTGCGCCCAGCTTGTGCATCATGTTGGCCCGGTGAATCTCGACCGTGCGCGGGCTGATATCCAGTTCGCGTGCGATGACCTTGTTGCTGCTGCCTTCGGCCAGCCATTCGAGCACTTCGCGTTCGCGGGTCGACAAGGAGGCGATACGATCGCGCGCTTCGATCATGCGGCGTCGGGCTGCGCCGAAAATCTCGGCCTCTTTCTCTATCCTTGTAAGGCAACGCTCAAACCGGTCGGTTTCGATCGGCAGCGTCAGGTAGTCTAGCGCGCCAGCCTTTATGGCTTCGACGATGCGTCCGGGTCGCGGATCTGCGTCCATCGCGATGACCGGCAGCCAGATGCCGAGCCTGCTTAATCGTTCGAGTATGATGCCCACGCCTCCCTCGTCGGCCTGGTCGCGGGCGATGATGATACCATCGCGCGGAGGGTGAGCGGAAAGTTCCGACAGGTCGCCATACACTTCTGCATGGTGGCCCAATTGGAACCCGACGCGGGCCAGTTCAGCGCGGTGCCGACTGTTCGCGTCAATGAAGTGGAGTGAGGCTTTGCGTGACATGTGGAGTGTGGTGCGCGCCCACGCTCCAAAATTCACCTCGGACCTAACCCATTGTGGAGGTAAGATTGCTTAGTTAACCCTCCAAACGCGCGCACACCCTCGCAATATTACCTCCGAAACCGAGCATACATCGGCGCTCGCATCGGGGTAAATCACGATTTAGCCGCGTCCGCCTCACTTCGATTCGAACGTATAGCCCGGCAAGGAATGGAATGCGGCCCGCAAGGCGTCGCCCCAGTTCGCTGAAATCTCGGCAAAATACGGGTCGTCGTGCATCACGCGGTGTTCGTGCGTGGGCGCAAAGTCGTCCTTGCCGATCACAAGCAGGTCGAGCGGCAGCCCGACCGACAGGTTTGCCTTGAGCGTGGAATCGAACGAGACCATCAACAGCTTGACCGCTTCCTCAAAACTCATGTCGCGGTCATAGCCGCGAATGATGATGGGCCTGCCGTATTTCGTCTCTCCGATCTGGAAGAACGGTGTGTCCAGGCTGGCCTCGATGAAGTTGCCTTCCGGGTAGATCATGAACAGGCGCGGCTCCATCCCGGCAATCTGGCCAGCCAGAATGATCGACGCTGTAAATCGTCCCTTGCCGCGATCGCCATTGGCATCTTGGCGTTCTTCGATCGTGTTGCGCAAAAGGCGCCCGATTTGGGTGGCGACGTTGAACATCGTCTTGCCTTTGATAAGCGTGTTGTCGCGTTCATCGGGGGCCTTGGTGCGCTCTTCCAGCTGGCTGACCACTGCCTGCGTGGTCGCAAGATTGCCCGCCGTCATGACGGCGATCATGCGCTCGCCCGGAACCTGCCACTGGAACATCTTGCGAAACACCGAGATATTGTCGACGCCGGAATTGGTGCGGGTGTCGCTCATCAGGACGAGGCCCTTATCGAGCACCATGCCAACGCAGTAAGTCATCTTAGATCTCCAAGAGGATTTGGAGCGCGGATTACGTCAATCCGCGCCTCGCAGGAAGCGGTAGAATTACTGCTGACCCTGCTCTTGCTGTTGCTCGACCGAGACGTCGACCTGCAGAATATGTTCGGTTGTGCCGAAACTGATCCCGGTGACGGGCGACGCATCGCGGTAATCGCGCCCGGTGGCGACGCGGACATAACGCGGGTCCGGGCTGATACCGTTCGAAACGTCGAAACCGACCCAGCCAAGTCCGTCAATATGCGCCTCGGCCCAGGCATGGGTGGCTTCCTGTTCGATCCGGTCGTTCATCATCAGGTAGCCCGAGACATAACGCGCCGGGATGTCGGCTGCGCGCGCAGCCCCGATAAAGATATGGGCGTGATCCTGGCACACCCCGTTGCCGGCAGCGACCGCCTCTTCCGCTGTGGTCGACACGCCGGTCATGCCGGTCTGATAGGTAACGTCATCGCGAATGCGGGCAGACAGGGCATGGAGGAAATCCAGCTTTGCGCCTTCTTCGGGCCCATCCAGATCGCGAAGCATGGCGCTCATCCGCGCACCGGGCCTCGTAAGCTTCGTCTGGCCGAGGAAGCTCCACAGCGGCAGATGCCCCGCATGTTGACCGATCACGCCAGCATTGTCCTGAGTTTCGACTTCGCCGGTGCAGGTGACAGTTACCTCGCTCGCGCCGGGTTCAACGGCGATCAGGGTGACGGTGTTGAAATTCTGGTCGTCATATTCGAGTTCGCGATGGGCGTTCTCATACCGCATTTCCCAGTTGAGGATCGACTGGCCCTGAGTTTCCTTGGGCGTGAGCCGCAGGCGCTGAAGCGCATGGACCACAGGATCGCTGAACGAATAGTGCGTCGTGTGCCGGATAGAGAGCTTCATGCCAGGAACCTGTAATCGTCTGCAATCGCCTGACCGACAGCGGAATTGCGCGTCATGAACTGCGTCAGGAATTCATGCAGGCCCATTTCGAATATCTCATCAACTGTCATGTGAGCGATGAAACTTTCCGATTCCTGCATCAGGCGGTTGGCCTCGCTCGGTTGTCCGTGAATGCGTTCAAGCTCGTCGAGATTGGTTCGCAGCGCGCTGCGACAGAAGGCGAGGCTGCGCGGGAAACGATCGTCGAGCACCAGGAATTCGACGATCCCGCGCGCATCGATATTGCCCGCGTTGAGCCAGCTATACGCGCTGGCCCCGGCGACCGATCGCAGCACCTGATCCCATTGCCCGCTATCGAGGCTGGAGCCGACATAGGATAGCGAAGGCAGAAGCAGATAGTACTTCATGTCGAGGATACGCGTGGTGCTTTCCGCACGTTCGAGGAACGTCCCTGCGCGCGCGAAGTGATAGCCTTCACTGCGCAGCATCGACCCGTCCATCGCCCCGTGGACCTGCATGCCCGTGCGCCTCAGCCTCGCAAGCACCTCGCCCAGCGCCGACTGACTGACGGGGCGCGACAATTGCTTGTCGAGCTTCATCCAGTTTTCGTTGACCGCCTCCCACGCCTGTGTCGACAGGTTGGTCCTCGCGGTCCGGGCGTTATTGCGCACCGCACTGAACATCTCTCGCACATTGGCAGGGTTCGCCTTGTCGCGAAGGACGAAGTTCCACACTGAGACACCGTCATAGCCATCATAGTTGGCTTCGTATTGCTGTTTGAGCCCCAGTGTCGCGATTACTGAACGCCATTCTTCTTCGGCGCGTTCCAAATCGCGGGTCAGCGCCATGCGAAGCGCCGCATCTAGCAGACGCGATGTGTTCTCCGCCCGCTCAAGATAGCGGAACATCCAGAACAGGCCGTTGGCTGTGCGTCCTAACATCAGTCTTTCAAAACCCACGTATCCTTGGTGCCGCCACCTTGCGAGGAATTGACCACAAGCGACCCCTTCTTGAGCGCAACGCGTGTCAGGCCGCCGGGCGTGATCTCGATCCCGTTGGGAGAGACCAGCACATAGGGGCGCAGGTCCACGTGACGCGGCGCAAGGCCGGCTTTCGTGTAGATCGGACAGGTCGAAAGCGAGAGCGTGGGCTGCGCGATATAGTTTTCTGGATCGGCCTTGAGCTTGGCGCGGAACTCCTTGATTTCCTTCCTGCTAGCGGTCGGGCCGATCAGCATTCCGTAACCGCCCGAACCGTGCACCTCCTTGACCACAAGCTCATCCAGATTGTCGAGTACGTAGCCAAGGCTGTCCTTGTCCGCGCACCGCCATGTCTGGACGTTGGGCAGCAGCGGCTTCTCGCCGGTGTAGAATTCGACGATCTCGGGCATGAGGGAATAGATCGCCTTGTCATCGGAAACGCCCGTTCCCGGCGCATTGGCAATCGTGATCCCGCCTGAGCGGTAAACATCCATGATGCCCGGCACGCCAAGCACGCTGTCCGGTTCGAATGTCAGCGGATCGAGATAATCGTCATCGACCCGGCGGTAGAGAACGTCGACCGGTTGGAAGCCGCGCGTGCAGCGCATCTGGACCCTGCCATCAACGACGCGAAGGTCGCTGCCTTCCACCAGCTCGGCACCCATCTGGTCGGCGAGGAAGGCGTGTTCGAAATAGGCGGAGTTGTAGATACCCGGTGTCAGGACCGCGACGGTCGGCTTGTCGCCGCTGCTGCCGTCAAACTTGGGTGGAGCGCAAGCGGCGAGGCTGCGCGCGAGGCGGCGCGGATAATTGGAAACAGGCTCAACCGAGACCTGACTGAACAGGTCGGGGAACATGTTCATCATCGTCTCGCGATTTTCGAGCATATAGGAAACGCCCGAAGGCGTCCTTGCGTTATCCTCGAGGACGTAGAATTCATCCGGTCCTGTACGCACAAGGTCGATGCCGACGATGTGAGTGTAAATGCCGCCCGGCGGCGTCATGCCAACCATGTTCGGCAGCCACGCTTCGTTGTTGCGCAGCAATCGTTCAGGCAGGCGTCCTGCGCGCACGATCTCTTGCCGGTGATAAAGGTCGTAGAGAAACGCGTTGAGCGCGCTGACGCGTTGTTCAATCCCGCGGGTCAGCTTTCTCCATTCGGCCGCAGTGATGATGCGCGGAACCATGTCGAAGGGGATGAGACGCTCTTCGGCTTCATCCTCTCCATAGACGTTGAAAGTGATGCCAGTGCGGCGAAAGCTTTCGTCGGCTTCGGCATTCTTGCGTTTGAGGAGCGCGGGTTCCTGTTTCTCATACCAGCCGCAATAGGCATCGTAAGCGGGGCGAATGTCGCCGCCGGCCGAATGCATTTCATCGAATTTTTCCGGACTGCCCGGCTGATCCCCTGCCATAAACTTGCGCGCTTGCTCCCATCAGGCCGTGCTGCACTCAATCAACACAGTCTACTGGAAGACGTTCCAATTAAAAGGGGCGCGATTGCGGGAGAGCCGCCCTCTGGCTCAGCGGTCGAGCTGTTCGAGGACCGTCAGGATCGATTCCGGCGCATAGGTAAAGCCATTGTGCGTGCAGCGCAGCGCGATGGCGCGGTCGCGCTGTCCCGGAAGGCCCGCTGCGCTGCGGGGCGCGATTGCACCGTCGAGCGGGCTCCACAAGGCGATGGTTTCGACCGGAGGCTTTTCGCCGAGATCCGCCTCGATTGGCGGCTGGTCGACGCGGTGGCCTGCGATGGCCTGATAGACGCGCCAGACATTGTTCGCACGCGGACTGCCCGAAAAGGGAGAACCCATCGTGATAACCTTGTCGATGCAGATCGGATGTCGCTTTGCCAGTTCGCGAGCATAAAGCCCGCCGAGGCTCCACCCTACCAGCGACACGGACGTCTCATACCGTTCACACACTTCGAACAGGCGGTCTTCGAGCCGATCCATCTGCTCCTGAGCAACGCCCCAATTGCGACCGAGGCCCCAGTTCTTGACCTTGTGCCCTGCCCGCTCGATGTTTTTCGCCATGTAGCGCATCCGGTGCGGGCCGGTCGCAAAGCCGGGTAGCAGGATGATGATCTGCCGGTTTTCAGCCTTCGGAATGTCGATGCGGCGCGTAAGCCGGCGCAGCGGCTCAGCCAGATAGCTCAACTCGCCAGCCAGCTTGGCCAGCGTGGGTTTGCCCGTTTCCTGATCCGGGTACACTTCGCGCGCCAGAGCAATCCGGCGCGCAAACTCACCCTCGCCAAAGCGGGCGCGGGGGGTGTGCAGTAAGGATGCGCGATGTTCCATAAGAGAAACAGGAATAGCCCATGGCAGTGAATACGAGGTGAAGGTTCGGTTCAACTAATCCATCACCTCGCACTTTGTGCCACGAAATCGCAACTTTTCACATAGCTGTAACAAAAGAAGGCGGCGAAGGCATTTCACCCTCGCCGCCATCCTTTTGCATCGCTTGCCTTGGTCAGACCTTACTCTGCCGGACACTCCCCGATCAGCTTGCCCTTGCTCGATGCGCTGATCGTCATGGTGCCCATTTCAGGGCTCTCGATCGCGACGGTCATGTCCATATCGTAGGAGTCTTCGGAATAGGTGCCGGTGTTGGTAATCTTGGCCGTGCCGGAAGACGGGTCCTGGCACGTCATTTCCATGTTCATCGTGCCGCCGCCGAATTCGAACGCGTTGTATTCACAATCCGCATTCTCATTGCCCGAGAACATTTCGGCAGCCGGCTTTTCGGCCTCTTCAGGTGTGACGCAGTTCTTGCTGGTGTTGACCTGCCCCTTCATGCCTTCGAGCATTCCGGTCATCATGCCGCGCGCTTCTTCGGGGATCTTGGTTTCATCGAAGGTGATGTCGACGAACTCGACCGTATTTTCCCACTCGCCCGGCGAGATGGACACGTCACCCATCGCTGCCTGAACTTCCTTCTGGGTAATCGTGCCGTCACCGTCAGCATCGGCGTCAGTCGCCCCGCCGCAAGCGGTAAGCATAAACACCGCGCTTGCGGCCAGAATCGCATTCTTCATTTCGTATTCCTCGTTAGATTGTCTCAGAAATTCTCAACGGCATTCGCCGATACGCTCATGTTGCGAGCGCAGCTTGATCGTCGCATCGCCCATGCCGAAATCGCCGTTCATGGTCATCGTCATGTCGGACGAGGTCGCGCCGCCTGTCCCGGTCATTTCCATCCGCATGTTCTGCCCGTCGACCCTGCATTGGATCACCGCGTCGATTTTCCCGCCCGAATAATCGAAACGTTCGTAAGTGCAGTCCTCGGCGTCTCGGGTCGAACGGTCGGTGATCGCGCGATAGCCCTCGGCAATCTCGGCCTCGGTCAGGCAGTAGGTGACCGAATTCGACATCATCTGGCTCATCATGTCCGCCACCTGCGGCGGGGCGCCGGGCATGTCGATCGAAATGAATGTTGTCGTGGCGCGGTACTGACCCGCTGTTGGACGACCGCCCGCATCGATCTGGGCGTTTGTCGTGGTGCTACCGACTATTAAAGCAGCGCCAAGTGCGCCGCCGATCAACCATGCTTTCACGAAGCATCTCCCTCACTTTTTGAACGATTCGGCGCGACCTTTTGCTTTGGCTCGGCATGCTAGGGGCGACACAGGCACTTCACAACCGCGCTGCCTGCACACATATCTTGTTCCATGTCTGATCTCATCATCCGCCGCGGTCTCGAAGAACCTGAAACTGGAGAGGAATTCACCCCTCACCGCCCCAACCGCCCGGAAAAATCGATGCCGGGCAAGAAGTTCAAGCTGGTCTCGGATTACGAACCGGCGGGCGATCAGCCGACCGCGATAAAGGAGCTGGTCGAAGGCGCGCTTGCCGGTGATCAGACGCAGACGCTGCTGGGTGTGACGGGTTCGGGTAAGACCTTCACCATGGCCAAGGTGATCGAGACGCTTCAGCGCCCCGCCCTGATCCTCGCGCCCAACAAGATCCTCGCCGCGCAGCTTTACGGAGAGATGAAAAGCTTCTTTCCTGAAAACGCAGTCGAGTATTTCGTCAGCTATTACGATTACTACCAGCCCGAAGCCTACGTCCCGCGCTCCGACACCTACATCGAAAAAGAGTCGAGCGTGAACGAGGCGATCGACCGGATGCGTCACTCGGCCACTCGCGCGTTGCTGGAGCGGGACGACGTGATCATAGTTGCCTCGGTTTCGTGCCTTTACGGTATCGGTTCGGTTGAAACCTATTCGGCGATGGTCTTCGACATCAAGAAGGACGAAACCGTCGACCAGCGCGAGCTGATCCGCAAACTCGTCGCCTTGCAGTACAAGCGCAACGACGCCGCCTTCACGCGCGGATGTTTCCGGGTGCGCGGCGACAACCTCGAACTGTTTCCCAGCCACTACGAAGACATGGCATGGCGTATCAGCTTCTTCGGTGATGAGATTGAAGAGATTGCAGAATTCGACCCGCTGACCGGCAAGACCGGTGCGAAGCTCGATAAGGTGCGCGTTTACGCCAATTCGCACTATGTGACGCCCGGCCCGACGATGAAACAGGCGACGCAGGCGATCAAGTTCGAGCTGGAGCATCGCCTGAAGGAGCTTGAGGAAGAGGGCAAGCTGTTGGAGCACCAGCGGCTTGAACAGCGCACGCATTTCGACCTTGAAATGATCGCCGCGACCGGCAGCTGCAACGGGATCGAGAACTATTCGCGCTTCCTCACCGGACGCCTTCCGGGTGAGCCACCGCCGACCCTGTTCGAATACCTTCCCGAAAACGCGCTGCTGTTTGTCGATGAAAGCCACCAGACCGTGCCGCAGATCGGCGCGATGGCGCGCGGGGACCACCGCCGCAAGATCACGCTTGCCGAATATGGCTTTCGCCTGCCGTCCTGCATCGACAACCGTCCCTTACGCTTCAACGAATGGGACGCGATGCGACCGCAGACCTTTGCGGTATCGGCCACACCCGGCCCGTGGGAGATCGAGCAGACCGGCGGCGTCTTTGCCGAACAGGTCATCCGCCCCACCGGCCTGATCGACCCGCCGGTCGAAATCAGACCTGTAGAGGATCAGGTTCAGGACTGCATTCAGGAATGCCTCGCCACCGCCAGGAAAGGCTACCGGACGCTGGTCACCACGCTGACAAAGCGCATGGCGGAAGACCTCACCGAATTCATGCACGAAGCGGGCGTCAAGGTCCGTTACATGCACTCCGACGTAGAGACGCTGGAGCGCATCGAGCTGATCCGCGACTTGCGCATGGGCGTGTACGATGTGCTGATCGGGATCAACCTGTTGCGCGAGGGGCTCGACATTCCCGAATGCGGGCTGGTCTGCATCCTCGATGCCGACAAGGAAGGGTTTCTGCGCTCGGAGACCAGCCTCGTCCAGACGATTGGCCGCGCCGCGCGCAACGTCGATGGCCGCGTCATCCTCTATGCCGACCGCATCACCGGATCGATGGAGCGCGCAATGGCCGAAACCGACCGTCGCCGCGAAAAGCAACGGGCGTATAACGAAGAGCACGGCATCACGCCCCAGACGATCAAGCGCGACATTGCGGACATCGTCGCTCACACCGCTTCGCAGGACGGCGTCACGGTCGATACCGGCGATGACGAGGTCAACAACCTGGTCGGGCACAATTTGCGCAGCTACATCGAAGACCTCGAAAAGCGCATGCGCGATGCCGCCGCGAACCTCGAATTCGAAGAAGCCGGACGCCTGCGCGACGAAATCCGCCGGCTCGAGAACGACGAACTTGGCCTGCCCGACGATCAGAAGAAAGCGCCGCGCGTGGGCCGCTCCAATGAAGGCAAGCCGGGGACGCGCAAAACGCGGTATGGCAAGACGCGATACAAGAGGATGGGCGGGAAGCCTTAAGACTCGGACTTTGACTAACTAATCTAATTTTGCTATTAAGGCTGACATGAGCCAGTCATACATGCAAATCCCGATTGATTTTGACGTCTTTCAAGGCCTTACCGCCCGACTCGAAGGGGGGCATGAGGATTACAACGAAGTCATTAGGCGATTGCTTGGTTTGCCTGCGAGTCAAAGCGCCCTCCTGCCAGGCGAAGTAGACATGCCCGGCCTGCCTGCACCAACAAATGCGCTCGCTCCGCGGGATGGAGGCGTTTGGTACTCCAACGTATTTTTCCCAAATGGCACTCACCTCCGCGCAACGTACAAAGGGAAAACCTACCGAGGCTGGATTACTAATTCTCAATGGTTAGATGAATTCGGAAAAGTTAGGACAAGCCCATCAGACGCGGCGAGCGCAATTTCTGAGACTAATGTGAACGGATGGCGCTTTTGGTTTGTGAGACGTCCGCAGGATGAGGATTGGCAGCGGATGGACACTCTTAAGTCGTGAGCGCATTTGAAATCATCAGCTTGATAATAGCAATCGTTCTCCTCGCTGGAGGATTCGCTTTCGCTGGGATCCAGATAGGACTTTGGATGGGCGGGAAGCCTTGACCCAGAGCGGCGTTCCCTGCCAATCAGCGCGCCATGAAAAATCCGCTCATTCCTGCGCTTGCCGCTGCGCTTCTCGCCACCTCCGCCGCAAGCCCGCTCGCCGCTGACGCGCACAAGGAAGGCGCCGCTTCTGCCGAGCGGATCGAGCCGCAGGTTCGCACTTCACAGCATGCCGGCACATTTGGCAGTCAGCGCATCAGCTACACCGCGACGGTTCGCGAGACGATCCTTGAAAGCGATGACGGCAAGCAGGAAGCAGTCATCGTCACCAGCTCCTACGTCAAGGATCCCGCCGACAAGACGCGGCCCGTCTTCTTCATCTACAATGGTGGTCCCGGTTCAGGCTCCGTCTGGTTGCAGATGGGCGCGTGGGGGCCAAAGCGGGTCGCTATCCCCTCGGACGCGCGCGACGATGGCGCGCCGCCTTATCCGCTGCTCGACAATCCCGACAGCTTGCTCGACGTCGCGGACCTCGTCTTCATCGACCCGCCGGGAACCGGTTTCAGCTATCTGACACAAGGGACCGATCCCAAGAAATATTACGGCCTGCGCCAGGACGCCCGCGCGGTTGCTCAGGTGATCCGGCGCTGGATCAACGACAACGAACGCTGGTCGAGCCCCAAATATCTCGGCGGGGAAAGCTACGGCACGAGCCGCACCGCGATGGTGGTCGATGAGCTTGAGGGATCGACTTTCAACGATGTCGGTCTCAACGGGCTGATCCTGATCTCGACCATCCTCGATTTCGCAGGGCGCGAGCCGACGCCGGGCAATGAGATGGCCTATATCGTCACGCTCCCCAATATGGCGGCGGCGGCGTGGTACCACGGCAAGGTCGAAGCGCCCTCGGTCGAAGCGATTGCGCAGCAAGCGCGCGAATTTGCCATCGGCCCGTTCGCAACCGCGCTTCTGAAAGGGCAGGACTTGCCCGATGCCGAGCGCGCGGCTGTCCGCGCCGAGCTTTCGCGCCTGACCGGCCTTTCGGAGCAATATCTCGATCAGGCGAACCTGCGCGTCACGGCGCAGCGTTTCTACAAGGAGCTTTTGCGCGACAGGGGCCTCACTATCGGAAGGCTCGATGCGCGCTACACAGGCGTCGATTACGACAATGCGGGCGAAACGCCCGACAGCGATCCCAGCTTCTACGGCATCGACGCTGGCTACACGGCGGCTGTGAACCAGTGGCTGCGCGAAGGGCTCGGCTTCAAGACGGATCGGGAATACCAGTCTATCGGCAGCCTCGGTGCGCAATGGGACTGGTCGCTCCAGGGGCGCGGGCGCAACGCCTATCTCAATGTCGCTCCGTTCATCGGGCGCGCGATGCGGCAGAACTCGCAGCTGCGTGTATTCAATGCGCAAGGGTGGTACGACTTTGCGACGCCGTTCTTCGGGGCGGAGTATTCGCTCAACCGGTTTGGCATTCCGCAGGATCGGATCACCTACACCTATTATGACGCAGGCCACATGATGTATGTCCGCGACGAGGACCGCCGTCAGCTTTCCGCCGATTTGCGCGAGTTTATCACCGCGCGATGAGGATGATTGCACTGGCGTCCGTACTGGCGCTTGCCGCATGCAAGCCGCCGCCGACCGATGCCGACATGACCCGCGACATGCCGGCGGCGGAGCCGACATTCGCCTCCGAACCGCTCCCCTCGCCCGAGACCGAAGGGGCGATGTGGGCGCGCTCGCAGAAGAATGTACAGCGGCTGGTCTACGGCATACCGGGCGAGCCTGCGCTGGTGACGCTCGAATGCCGCGATCAGGATGGTTCTGTCCCCGAGCTTCAGATTACCCGCATATCGCCCGCCGATGAAGGCGCGGGCGCAATGCTAGCGCTGGTCGGAAACGGACATATCGGACGCATGGCAGTCGATGCGCGCGAGGTAAACGGGCGGCTGATGTGGCAGGGAGAGCGCCTTGCCGCCGATCTGGTGTGGGAACCGCTCGCCGGGCCGCGCGCGCTTGGATTGACTGTACCGGGAGCTGGCCGGGTCGAGTTGAACCCAAGCGATCTTCCCGGCGAGTTTATCGAGGACTGCCGGGAAAGTTAGCGCGACCGCTCAGCCCGCTCTGTCAGCATGTCGGGAGTGAGAACCTGCGGCAATTGTTCGGCGTCCGCTCCCGGTTCGTACCACAGGTATAGCGGCACGCCCGCCGCGCCCTGCTCGCCCAGAAAGCCGGTGATTTCCTCATCACGCACAGTCCAATCACCGACAATCGCGATCACGCCCGCCTGCTCGAAAGCGTCGGCGGTGACTTCGCGTTCGATCGCGACGCTTTCGTTGACCTTGCAGGTGACGCACCAGTCTGCGGTGAACCATACGAAAACCGGCTGGCCGCTGGCGCGCGCTTCGGCAAGCGCCTCACGGCTGAATTCCTGTGGGGAGAGGAGCGAGGCGGCAAGATCGCGGCTTGGCGGGGCGTAGCCGCTTGGCAGGGCGAAAGCGCCGAAGATGAGGAACGGCGCGGCGACAAGCCCGAATGCAGGCCACGCCATCTTGCCCGCCTGCTGCAAACGCCCGACCACGAACAGCGCAAGCACGATCCCGAACAGCATGATGAGCGCGAACAGCGCAAAGCCGCGCCCGCCAAGCTGCGCCGTGAGCCAGATGAGCGCGAGCGCGGTGAGGCCCATGGGGATCGCCATCAGGCGGCGGAACCGGTCCATCCATGCGCCGGGCTTGGGCAGCATCCGGCGCAAGGCAGGGACGAACCCGATGGCGAGGAATGGCAACGCCAACCCCAGCCCAAGCGTGGCGAACAGCACGAGCGCGAGTGGCGTCGGCAACAGCAGCGCAGCACCCAACGCCGCAGCCATGAACGGCCCGGTGCACGGCGTCGCTGCGATTGCGGCAAGCAGCCCGGTCGCAAAGGCGCTGCGCCCTGCTCCGTTACCGGTGTCGATACTGGGCAGCTCGAAGATGCCTGCAAAGTTCATCGTGATGACGGTGGCAAGCACCAGCAAGGCGATGACGACGCTCGGCTCCTGCAACTGAAACGCCCAGCCCACCTGCTCTCCTGCCGCGCGCAGAGCCAGCATGATGCCGCCAAGCGCCACGCAGGCAATCACCACGCCAGCGGTGTAGGCAATACCTTCGGCCCGCGCCTCGGCCTCGCTCCCGCCGGCGCGCGCAAGGCTCAGGGCCTTGAGGCTCAGGATCGGGAAGACACAAGGCATGATGTTGAGGATGAGCCCGCCCACCAGTGCGCCAAGGATCAGGGTCCAGAGCGCAGGCGCATTGACGCCCATCTGCGCGCCGATTGACGGCAGGCCTTGCGGCACCTCGCCCGGTTCCGCGGTGAAACGAACGCCCGTTTCCTTGTCGAATGCGAGAATGCCGGACACGCTCTGAGCTTCGCCTGAGCCGAAAGGATCCAGCGGTATCTCCGCGACCAGCATATCGCCTTCGCGGTAGAGCGCCTGTGCGGGTGGGTACTGGACCAGCCGCGCCTCGGCGATGAAGACATGCGGCTCAGCCAAAGCCACGCTCTCGGGGATCGGAATGGCGAGGCGCAGCATGTCGCCCGCGATCTCGAACTGCGCGCTCGCATCGAGAAGCGGCGCAATTTCGGCCCGCCAGCGCGCAAAATCGCCGCCCTGCCCTGCACTCAGCGCAGCGTCCTGCGGCACGCAAAGGACATCGGTGCAGGCGAGATACTCGGCATAGCCGGTGACATTCGGCAGCCCTTCGATTGCCGTGCCATCAGGCACGCTGACCGGCACCAGCACCGTGTAAGGCCCCTTGTAGATGTGGTTCATCAGGCTCTGCGTCGGCAGCTCCTGAATGAACCGTTCGGGCACGGGATACAGCGCCTCGCCCATCTCCCAGCCCTCTGGCAGGTTGGGCCGCAAGACCATCCCCAGCCCCGCATCTCCGGGATTGGACCAATAGCCGTGCCACTCATCACTCGTCGGGGTGAAACGCAGCGCGAGCATCCATTCCTCGCCCGCGCGCGGCATGCCATCGGCGACCAGCTGCACCGCGATGTTATCATCGCCATAACGGACGCGCGGTTCGCTCTCCGCCTCCTGCGCAGCCGCACCGCTCGCCAGCAAAAGCGCGGCGAACAGCCCGATCAACCATGCAGGAAGCGCAAAGCGCGGTGCAGCGAACAATATTGCCTCGTCTCGTTTCGTCAGCGTAAGCGGCCTTAACCGGCGAAGATAATCTTCGCAAAGGCCGCGTGAAGGGTTACGAGGGTTCGCATGACGACCAAAGCAGAATTCGATACCGCCGATCTCCTGATCCTCGGCGGGGGTCTTGTGGGCATGACGCTGGCGCTGGCCGCTGCAAAACAGGGCATGACCAGCCATGTCATCGACCGCGCCGACCCGGCCGAGCTCACTGCCGAGGGCTTCGACGACCGCGCCACCGCGATCTCGACCGCAAGCTGGCACCTGTTCCGCAATATCGGGATCGCAGACGGGCTCGAACCCTTCGCCTGCGACATCGCCAGCATTGCCGTCACCGACCAGAACCGCCCCGGTCGTCTCGACTTCACACCTGAGCCGCATGAGGGGACGCTGGGCCGCATGTTCCCCAATCGCCGCCTGCGCCTTGCCCTGTTCGAAGCCGCTGCGGACGAGCCGAACATCAACTGGGTTTCCAAGGCCGAAATCGTCGAGCGTCAGCGCAGCGAATTCGGTGTTGCCGCCGTGCTGGCAGATGGCCGCAAGCTGAAAGGCCGGCTCATGGTCGCCGCCGAAGGGCGCGGATCGCCGACCCGCGACGAGGCAGGCATCACCATTGCCAAGTGGGACTACCACCACCGCGCCATCATCGCCGGGCTCACCCATTCCAAACCGCACGACAATGTTGCGTGGGAAATCTTCTACCCCGCAGGGCCCTTCGCGCTTCTGCCAATGAATGACGATGCCGACGGCACGCATCGCTCTTCGCTGGTGTGGACTGTTTCGGAAGAGGACGGCAAGGCAGTGACCAAGCTCGGCGACCGCGCGTTCATGGCCGAAGTGCAAAAGCGCATGGGCGATATCCTCGGCGAGGTGACCAGCATCGGTGCGCGTTCAAGCTGGCCGCTCGGCTTTCACCATACCGCCAAGATAACCGACGAGCGGCTCGCGCTGATCGGGGATGCAGCGCACGGTATCCACCCGATTGCAGGCCAAGGCCTTAACCTTGGCCTTCGCGATGTAGGCGCCTTGGTAGAGGTTCTTGCAGAGGGCGCTCGCATCGGGCTCGATCCGGGCGATGCGCAGCTGTTGAAGCGCTATGAGACGTGGCGCGGGCTCGACAGCTTCATGGTCGCGCTCGCCACCGACGGGCTCACCCGCCTGTTCGGCGTACCCGGCAAAACGGCTAGCGCTGTGCGCCGGATCGGCATGGCAGCGGTTCAGCGCACGCCTGTGCTCAAGACCTTCTTCATGGACGAAGCGCGCGGTGTCTCGGGCGACTTGCCTGAACTGCTGAAGGCCTGACGAAGCTGCTTGGAAGTCAGCGATTACACGCGCCACCGTCTACTTACCCAAGACCCAACCCACAAAGCGTGTCCAAGGGTCATATGCGAAGAAGGTTGCCCAAGCAAAAGCGTTCATCGAGAGCAAAACGATGCCGGACTCCCAATCAAGATCTTCGGTCAAAATGCTGTCGCCAAAAATGAACTGCGAGACCATCGCAGCCAAAGTAAAGATCGTTACGAGCGACGCGACAAGGCCGAGCCAAGTTCGCGAGTTCGAGTGAAAGAAACTCATTGCGGACCCCTATCTCGCACCATTCAGACCGAGCGACTATGCCTATGCGCTAGTCGTCGCCCGTCTGATCAACAGGGCTTGGTTGGCGCACGACATTGCCTGCTCCATCGCGAAGACCGCTTTGGTCAAGGACGGCAGCGGTCTCGATCACTTCCAACGCCTGCATAGCGTCGCGAAAACGCTCGGCATCGGCAATCCAGCTTTCGGCCTGCTCGGCGCCCGGCATGCCGCGGATCTCATCGATTGCGTTCTGGTAGCGCCCTTGTTCGAGCGCGATGCGCGCACGGTCCAGCCGGCGTTCCGGCTGTGACGACGGAGTGCTCTCGCGGCGGATCACGAAAAGCTGGCTCATCTCGCGCTGCATGCGTTCCCAGCTGATGCCCTCATCGCGCTCGACCAGTTGCGGACCAAGGCCATCGAGACGCGCGGTGAGGTTGTCGTAGCGGATCGGGTTGCGCGCAAAGGTGATGATCGTGTTGACCGCGTTGGGCCATTGATCTGAGAAACGTAGGCGCAGCTGGTCGGCGAGATAGCCCAGTTCCGCCCCACGCTCGACCGCGCGGCGGGTGGCAAAGGCGATCAGAAGTCCTTCGGCGCGCGCCGCGTTACCCGCAGCCGCCTGTGCCTGAAGATCAAGCCGCGCGAGCCGCTGTTCGGCGGCGGCAAGCCGCTGGTCGAGGCCGCCCTGCTGCTCGGCAACGTTGCGAACGGCCTCCGCTGCGCCTTCGGTGTCGCCCTCTTCCAGGGCTGCGACTGCGTCAGCGATTGGGCTCGGCGAAGGGCTCGCAGGCGTTGTCGGCGTGGGCGACGGGTCGCCCGCAATCGGTGTCGCGCCGGGAAGCTCCGGCGGGACTTCGGCAGCCGCAATCGGCTGCTCTTCTGGTGTCAGATTGTACCAAACCACATACCCCACCAGCGCTCCGCCGACGAGGAATGAAGCAAACGCAGCCAGCGCAAACCGCCCGGTAGAGGCGGGCTTTCTGCGGCTGCCATATTTCGATGCCATCGAATATCCGTCTATAATGACCCAAGAGGCCGGAGTTTTCTCCGTACCGGGACGATCCGCTTGCCTATATGCACGTCTCGCGGACCAATTCCAACAATGCGGTGTCATTGGGCGCGGGCGAGACGTGGATAGATTGCCAGCCGGTTCCGGCAGCTTCGGCGATGCGCGGGCCGAGAACGGCAAGCTTAATGCGCGAGCGTTGAAGTGCAAGGCGCCGGGTTTCGCTATCGAAGCGTTCGGCTGCGACGGCGGAGTGAAGCAGCACCGTCAGGCCAAGCTGGTCGAGCGCGCGTAAGGGTTCAGGCAATTCGAGCGGCACGCTCTCATAAGCGATACGGGTCACGATCTCGACGCCATCTGGAGCAGTTAGCGGAACGTGTTTCTCACCCGCGATTCGCAGGAAGCGGGTGGGCTTGGTGACAGCATCGAGAACGTTCTGAAGACCGCCTGTGCCGACATTCGCAATCTCGAATCCAGCCTCTTGCGCCGCCTCAGCAGTGGTCTGCCCTACTGCGTGAACGGGCTTGTTCGTGATGGAACTGAGCGCATCGCCCCCATGCCGGATCGCATTGGCGCTACCGATGAGGATGGCATCGAAACTTGAGGAATCAGGGCAATCCCATTCGCGCGGCCGCACTTCAAACAGCGGGTATCCTATCATGTTCAGGCCCAGCTGCTTGCCTGCCTCCATTGTCGCGGCAAGCCCCGGTTCGGGCCGCACGGCAAGAACGAAACCGGACATGGAGTGCGCTTACCCTTCGCCGCCGAAATGCTCGGCGATGGCGGGGGTGGCGCGGTGGAGCAGGTCTGCGGCGAGCGCATGGACAGGAGCATGATCGCCAGCACTGAAACTCGCTTCGCCATCGACCCGCTCGGAGCCATCCGGGCTGAACAAGGCGGCGCGCATGGTCAGTTCGCCCGCATCGCCGCTGCAAAGGACAGCCACCGGCGAGTGGCACGTACCGCCAAGCTTGGCGAGCAATGCGCGTTCCGCTTCAAGCTCTGCTCGGGTCGCTGTGTGGTCGATTGCAGCCAGCAATTCGCCTGCCACCTCATCGTCTGCACGGCATTCGAGAGCGATCACCCCTTGCGCTGCTGCCGGTATCCAGTCGCCCGTTTCAAGCGGTGCGCCGACTTCGCTCTGGCCCAAACGTTCAAGACCGGCCGCCGCAAGAAAAGTCACGTCCGCCTCGCCCGCTTCAAGCTTGCCGAGCCGTGTCGCGACATTGCCGCGGAATGTCACGACCTTGCAGTCGGGCCGAAGATTGAGGAGCTGCGAGGCGCGGCGCGGTGCGCTTGTCCCGACGGTCGCGCCACGGGGAATATCGGCGATGCTGGCCGCTCCCACCAACGCATCGCGGCGGTCAGCGCGCGGCAGGAAGGCGGCAAAGCGAAAGGCGTCGGGACGGATCGTCTCCACGTCCTTTGCCGAATGAACCGCCACGTCGATCTTGCCCTCTGCAAGCCACGCATCGAGTTCCTTGGTCCACAGTGCCTTGCCTCCGATCTCGGCAAGCGGGCGGTCCAGCACCTTGTCGCCGCTGGCCACCACGGGGACCAGTTCGACCGCGTCCTCAGCCCAGCCGTGGGCCGCGCACAATCGCTCGCGCGTTTCGAACGCCTGCGCCATCGCGAGCGGTGAATTTCGTGTTCCCAGCTTGAGTTTTGGACGCAATTCACCCGCGCCCCTGGTCGTTTCTGTCACCAAAGTGTCTCCCGTCACGCTTGCTCTAGCCACGCGAGAGACTAGATGGAAGCGCAATGGGATCGACGCGCAACATTGTCCTCGGAATCGAATCGAGCTGTGACGAAACGGCAGTGGCGCTGGTCACGTCCGACCGCCGCATCCTCGCCGAACGCATCGCCAGCCAGGAGGCCGAGCACGCCCCCTATGGCGGCGTCGTGCCCGAAATCGCCGCGCGAGCTCATGCCGAAAGGCTTGCGCCGATGCTCGAAGGGGTGATGGCGGACGTTGGACTGACCTTGGACGATGTGGACGCGATTGCGGCGACCGCCGGGCCCGGCCTGATCGGCGGGGTGATGGTGGGCCTTGTCAGCGCAAAGGCGCTGGCGATGGCATCGGGCAAGCCGTTGATCGCAGTGAACCACCTCGAAGGGCACGCGCTGTCCCCCCGGCTCGCGGACGAGGCGCTGGGCTATCCTTATCTGTTGCTGCTCGTTTCCGGCGGTCATTGCCAGATCCTCAGCGTCGAGGGTGTCGGCGCATATCGCCGCCTCGCAACGACAATCGACGATGCGCTGGGCGAGGCATTCGACAAGACCGCCAAGATTCTCGGCCTCGGCTATCCCGGCGGGCCTGCGGTGGAGCGATTGGCGCTCGAAGGCGACGCAAAGGCAGTCCCACTGCCCCGCCCTATGAAGGGCTCGAAGGAGCCGCATTTCTCCTTTGCGGGGCTGAAAAGCGCCGTGCTGCGCGCTCACGAAAGCGGCGAGCATGAAGCGGCCGACATTGCCGCGAGCTTTCAGCAGGCGGCGATAGACTGCCTGATCGACCGGCTTGAAAAGGCGCTTGGCGCAGCGGGTGCGTACCCTGCTCTGGTTGTCGCCGGAGGCGTTGCCGCGAATGAGGCGGTGCGCGGTGCGCTGGAGGAGCTCGCCTCGCGCCGCTCCATGCGCTTCGTCGCGCCGCCGCTCAAATTGTGCACCGACAATGCAGCGATGATCGCATGGGCCGGGTGCGAGCGGCTTGCGAAGGATCCTGATTTCAAGGGCGACCCTCTCGACCTTAAGGCGCGCCCGCGATGGCCGCTTGATCCGGAGGCCGATAAGGTGCGCGGTGCGGGAGTGAAGGCATGAGCACATCCATCGGTGTCATCGGTGCAGGCGCCTGGGGAACTGCCCTTGCGCAAATGCTCGCCAGCGATGGGCGCGAGGTCCTGCTCTGGGCTTACGAAAGCGAAGTCGTCGACGCGATCAACACCTCGCGCCGCAACCCGCAATTCCTGCCGAGCGCGCAGCTTGCCGACACGATCCGCGCGACCGGCGACCTTGTCGAATTCGCAGCCATCGACACTGCACTGGTCGTCACGCCCGCGCAGCTTTTAGGCAAGGTGCTGTCGGGGCTGACACAGGCCCCGCGCGACCTCGTTCTGTGCTCAAAAGGGATCGAGGCGGGCACCGGACGCCTGATGAACGATGTCGCGCGCGAGGCCGCTCCCGGCAGCGAAATCGCCGTCCTTTCCGGACCGACCTTCGCGCATGAGGTTGCCGCCGGTCTTCCTACCGCCGTAACGCTCGCCTGTGAGGGCGGGCGCGAGCAGTGGGAGCGCCTGTCGCCCGCCATCGCGCGCACAGCCTTCCGCCCCTATTATTCCGACGACGTCACCGGCGCAGAAATCGGGGGTTCGATCAAGAACGTCCTCGCCATCGCCTGCGGCGTGGTCGAAGGGCTTGAGCTTGGCCAGAACGCGCGCGCTGCGCTCATCGCGCGCGGCTATGCCGAAATGCTGCGGTTTGGCGAGCATATGGGAGCGCAGGCCGAGACGCTGGCTGGTCTGTGCGGTCTGGGCGATCTGGTGCTCACCTGCTCATCGACCTCCAGCCGCAATTTCTCGCTCGGCAAGGCGCTCGGCGAAGGGGAAAAGGCCGCCGACCTGATGGCCGACCGCACCACCGTTGCCGAGGGCGCGCACACCGCGCCGGTCCTCGCCAGCCTTGCGAGCGAGCGCGATATCGCGATGCCGATCGTCATCGCGGTCAACGCAATCCTTGACGGCGCATTGCCCAAGGCCGTTGTCGCCGAATTGCTCTCCCGGCCCCTGCGCGCCGAAACACCGTCCGATCAGGGCGACGTCGAGTGACCACACCCACGGACAAACCTGCGGCCCAGCCGCAACCCGCGTCCGGCGGGAATGACGACATGGAAACGCTTGCCAAGGGCGGGCGCACCAACACTCTTGGTTTTGTCCTGCGCCTGCTCGGCGGTATTCCGTTCCTGTTCGTAGGTTTCCGCCTTTACGGCGTCGACGAAATGGGCCGCTTTGCCGCAGCCTTTGTCGTCATCGAGATATTCGCGCTCATCTGCGCGCTGGGCGAAAAGCGCGGGCTTGCGCAGCGCCTGACCGAAGGTGCGGAGGATCACGCCAGAGGTACAGGCGTTCCACCGACCAACCTTGTATTCGACGGGATGCTGACATCGCTTTTGTTCAGCATTGTCGCCTGCGCACTGCTTGTCATCTTCCCGGTGATCATCTTCCCAAGCGGGACGAACAGCGAATTCGACATGTGGATGATCGCCGCGATCCCGGCTTTCGCCCTGACCGAGATCATGCTTGCGGCGCAGGCCTATCGCTATGACATCGCCTCCACCGTGCGTGCGCGTGCCGTGGTCGAGCCGTGGACCAAGTCGATCCTTGTCGCCGGACTGTTCTTCATCCCCGCTCTGGCAAGCGGAGGCATTGCGCTTGCTTTCCTCGCCTCGATCTATGCCGCGCTTTTTACCGCGGCCTGGTCGTTCTTTCGCACCTATGGCTGGCCCGAGGGCTGGCGACCGCGGCCGCGTTACCTGACCAAGATGACCGCGCGCGCCCTCCCCCTGATCGGGGCGGACGTGATTGAGCGCGGGACGCGGCTGCTTGATGTGTTCCTGCTGGGTCAGGCGACCTCGGCGGCGACCGTTGGCATCTACTGGTTCGCAAAGGAAGTCGTCAGCCTGCCGCAAAAGCTCAAATCCAGTTTCGAACCGATCCTTTCGCCGGTCATCACCAAGAACCTGAAGATCGGGAACATGGAAGCCATCGCCGCGCAGGTGCGTCAGGTGGGCTTCTGGATCATCGCCTTGCAATTCGGCATCGCGCTGATGCTTGCGATACCGGGCGAGGCGGTGATGGGCCTTGGCGGTCCGGCCATCGTCGGGGGAACGGGCGCGCTTGCGATCCTGCTTGCTGCCGAAGTGGTCGCATCGATGGCGGTCGTTTCCGAAAGCGTGCTGGTCTACATCGCGAGGAAGCGAAACCTGCTGATCTCGGTCGGGATCATCACCTTGCAGGCCGCGCTGACGATCGGCTTTATCTGGCTGGCGCAGGAAATGGGTTTCGACGAAGGGTTCCAGGCCGCCGGTGCGGCGCTTGCCTTGTTCATTGCCCTTGGCACCTCCAGCCTTATCAAAGCGCTGGTGCTCAAGACGCTGCTGAAAGCGCCTGTGTCGAACTACCGCGCGGCTCTGGTCTATGCGGCGGCGCCCGCTGTGCTTGTCGGCTTCCTGTTCACCGAATTCACGCCCGAATGGGTCGAGCTGGCCATCGGCGGACCGCTGATTCTCGTGGTCTATATGTGGGTCATCTGGAAACGCGGTTTCGATGAGGCGGACAAGGTGCTGTTCCGCAAGAACGCCAAGCTGCCCGAAGAAATTCTTGAGGCAGCGGAAAGCACCGGGAAACCACTGTAACCGGCAGAAAACCGAGCGTCTCCCGCAGCTTGCGCCCCAACATTTCATCGTCCTGACAGCACGTTCAGTCGCTATTCACGCCGCGAGGCAGACTTTTCGAACGGGTAATTCGAGGGGACTGACAATGGGTCTGATGAAGCGTTTCCACCTCAAACTGGTCGGAGCTGCAACGCTCGGCCTCTTCGTTGCAAGCTGCACGCAGCAAGGTGAGCAGATCGTTGTGACGAGCTCGCCTGCGCCGGACACGGGGACAAAGGCTCCGCCACCTCCGCCTCCCCCGCCACCTCCGCCGCCGCCCCCACCGTCTCAAGCGTTGGCCGACAACACGGTCATCGTAACCGGCTCGCGCCGGACCAGTGCCTCGCGCGACCGCAGAAGGACCGGCGCGGTCGAAGCCGAAGTGGCAGCCGCACCGCAGGGCTACTCGGTTCCCGCCGTAATCGTGCCAGTCGATCCGGGCCGTGAACGGTATGACGGTGAGGAAGTTTCTCCGGTCAAGCTGGTCAGCGCCGAACCGGTCTCGACCTTCAGCGTCGATGTCGACACCGGGGCATACGCCAACGCCCGCCGGTTCCTGCGTCAAGGGATCACGCCGCCGCGCGATGCCGTGCGGACCGAGGAAATGATCAATTATTTCCGCTATGATTATGCGCGCCCGACAACGCGCGACGTGCCTTTCACCACCAATATCGATGTCGCGAAGACCCCGTGGAACGAGGACACCTATCTCATGCGCATCGGGCTGCGCGGATACGATATCGAACGTGACGAGCGCCCGCCTGCAAACCTTGTCTTTCTGATGGATGTGTCGGGTTCGATGGGCCGCCCCGACAAGCTGCCGCTGGTGCAGACCGCGCTTTCCGGCCTTGCGGGCGAGCTTGGCGAGCAGGACCGCGTTTCGATCGTGGTCTATGCAGGCGCGGCTGGCCTCGTGCTTGAACCCACCAATGACACGGCAAAAATCCGCGCGGCGCTCCAGTCGCTGTCGGCAGGCGGATCGACCGCTGGCGGGGCCGGCATCCAGCTTGCCTACAACATCGCCGAGGACAACTTCATCGAAGGCGGCGTCAACCGCGTGATCCTTGCCACCGACGGCGATTTCAACGTGGGCGTTTCGGACCGCGACGCGCTGGTCGAAATGGTCGAGAAGAACCGCGACCGCGGTATCACGCTCACCACGCTCGGCTTTGGCACGGGCAATTACAACGAAGCACTGATGGAGCAGATCGCCAATCACGGGAACGGCAATTACGCCTATATCGACAGCGCGCTTGAGGCGAAGAAAGTGCTGGGCGATGAGATGAGCTCGACCCTCTTCACCATCGCAAAGGACGTGAAAATCCAGGTCGAGTTCAATCCCGCAGTCATCAGCCAGTATCGCCTCGTGGGTTACGAAAACCGGGCGCTGCGTGAACAGGATTTCGACAACGATGCGGTCGATGCCGGCGATATCGGGGCCGGGCACCAGGTCACCGCGATCTACGAAGTCGCGCCCACCGGCTCCGATGGCTGGATCAAGCCGCGCCGATACGAAGACACCCCGGACAGCGCCGCAACCCGCCGCATGGCCGAGGCTGCGCATGTGAAGCTGCGCTATAAACTGCCCGATGGCGACACCTCGCGCATGATCGAAACCGTGGTGATGAGCGACAGCTTCCTCGAAGCGGGCAGACCGTCGGGCGACTTCGCCTTCGCCGCTGCGGTGGCCGCCTATGGGCAGATCCTTCGCGGAGACGATCTGATGATGGGTTTCGGCCACGATGATGTCGAGGCGCTCGCCGGGCGGCAGAACAACTTCATCCGGCAGGAATTTCTCGAATTGAACGCAATTGCGCGCACGGCCCGAACAGGGGGCTGAAACATGCGACCCCGTGACGCCGCGCTCCTTGGTTAGGGAGAGCGCGGCGTCAGGCGCACGGCTGGAACCACCTGGCGAGTGTGGTTCCAGCCGTTTTCGCATGTGAAGCAAGGGCTTTTGCGCGCGCGGCGCTTGCTGCTAAAGGCGCTGCCAGAACCCATTCACAAAAGGCGATTTTCATGGATCCCCAATTGCAGCAATATCTCCCGCTCATCATCGCCGTCGTGGTTGCGCTTCTTTTCCTCGGCTGGATTATCCTGCGCGCCAATCGCAAGACGACGATCGTGGATGACACAACCGGCGGGAAGGACGTGCTCGACGATGGCGCTGAACGGGCCGCCCGCAATCAGGCGCTGATCGACGCGCCCACGGCGGTAAAGCAAGACTTCGGACAGACCAGCGCCAACGCCAATTCGGACAAGATCGCCGCCGCGGGCGAAGTGGCTGACGCGGAAGCCGGTGTCTCGGTTGCGCCGACGGTCGGCGATCCGGTGCCCGAGCGCCCCGATCACTGGGAAGCAGAGCAGCCCGCAGACGCCATTCCTGAGCCTGCTCCCGAACCCGCCCCGGCCCCTGCCTCCGCCCCCGCGACGCCCGTTGCGAGCGGCGAGGCCGACGACCTCACCCGCATAAAGGGGCTTGGTCCCAAGCTTCAGACCATCCTGGCCCAACAGGGGATCACGCGGTATGGCCAGATTGCCGCCTGGAGCGAGGACGACATCGCCCGGATCGATGCGGGTCTTGGCCGTTTCTCCGGTCGCATCACCCGCGACCAGTGGGTCGAACAGGCCAAATTGCTGAGTGCCGGCGACGAAACCGGATTCAGCGAAAAGTTCGGCCGCACACAATAGAAACAAAGGCTAAAGTCTCAGCCACGGAAACTTTCCTAGGCCGCGCATTAGGGTTCGCGCACAATTTGTGTTACCTACTTACCGAGGGATCAGGACGGCATTGAGGGGACTGATTCGTGACGCACAAAATCCTGGTTGCAGAAGACGAGATGATCGTCGCTTTCGATCTGATCGAAACCGTTGAGGAAGCGGGATTTGAGGTCGACGGACCCCATGCGGGCGTCTCTTCGGCCATGCTCGCCTACCAGAAAGAAAAGCCGGCTCTCGCGATCTTTGATATCCAGTTACAGGATGGCAATGCGCTCGAACTCGCGCGCACCATGATGGAAGAAGACGTGCCGGTCGTGTTCTACACGGGCAGCCGCGATGTCATGGAAGTGGCCGAGCAATTCCCAAATTCCTACGCGCTTGCCAAGCCGTGCCCCCCTTCGGCGATGCTCAGCACGATCAGCGAAGCGCTGGAATTCCGCTCCGCTCAAGCGTAAGCTCCCGAGACGTTAGCCACGCCCCTTGCAGGCCACCGCGAGTCCTGCGAGAGACGGGCAACAAGTTTCAGGAGCAACCAGATGCACGCGCCGAAAGCCCTTGGCCCTTCCCCCGAACTCGCAAGCGCCGGGATCGTACCGTTCAATTGGGAAGACCCCTTCGACCTCGAAAGCCAGCTGACCGAAGACGAACGCATGATCCGCGATGCCGCACGCGGCTTTGCGCAGAGCGAGCTGCAACCGCGCGTCATCGAGGCTTTCCGTAACGAAGCGAGTGCGCCCGAACTCTTCCCGCTGATGGGACAGGCGGGATTGCTCGGCGCAACCATCCCCGAAGAGCTTGGCGGCGCTGGTGCCGGCTATGTCGCCTATGGCCTCATCGCGCGCGAGATTGAGCGCGTGGACAGCGGCTATCGTTCGATGGCGAGCGTTCAATCCAGCCTCGTGATGCATCCGATCTACGCCTACGGATCGACCGAGCAACGCGAGAAATATCTGCCCGGCCTCGCCAGCGGCGAACTCATCGGCTGTTTCGGCCTGACAGAGCCCGATGCGGGCTCCGACCCTGCCGGTATGAAAACCTACGCGAAGATGGACGGCGACGGTTTCGTGATTTCGGGGTCGAAGACCTGGATTTCGAATTCGCCGTTTGCCGACGTCTTCGTCGTCTGGGCCAAATCCGAAGCGCATGATGGCGCAATCCGCGGCTTCATCCTTGAAAAGGGCATGGAAGGGCTTTCCGCACCCAAGATCGAAGGCAAGATTTCGCTGCGCGCCTCGCCCACCGGCATGATCATGATGGACGAGGTGAAGCTGCCTGCCGATGCGCTGCTTCCCAATGTCGAAGGCCTTAAGGGGCCGTTCGGCTGTCTCAATCGCGCGCGCTATGGCATCAGCTGGGGCGCAATGGGCGCGGCGGAGTTTTGCATGCACGCCGCGCGCCAGTATGGCCTCGACCGCAAGCAATTCGGGCGCCCGCTCGCAGGAACGCAGCTTTATCAGAAAAAACTCGCAGACATGCTCACCGACATTGCGCTCGGGCTTCAGGCGTCGCTTCGCGTGGGTCGCCTGATGGATGAAAACCGTTTCAGCCCCGACATGATTTCAATCGTGAAGCGCAACAATGTCGGCAAGGCTCTCGATATCGCCCGCACCGCTCGCGACATGCATGGCGGCAACGGCATTTCAGAGGAATATCAGGTCATCCGCCACGCGGTGAACCTTGAAACGGTCAACACCTATGAGGGCACACATGATGTTCACGCGCTTATCCTTGGGCGCGGCATCACCGGTCTTGCGGCGTTTTGATCGCCGCATTCGTGCTCGCTGGAAAGCAAAACGGACCGCTGTCCTACACGGCTTGCAATCGCTATGGAGACCGCGTGACGACGCGCGCCGACCTTCTTGCGAACCGCTCGCAAACGATGCTCCAAGTGCCTGAAAACACTAGCGCAGTTTTTGCCCTGGACCGTGTAACATGCGGTCCACTTCTTGGCGCGGGAGAAGGCTCATGAAGCTCTACGGCTACTATCGAAGCTCGACCAGCTACCGCTTGCGGATCGCGCTTGAACTCAAGGGTTTCGATTACGAGAACGTGCCGGTGAACCTGCTCAAGGCTGAGCAGAAGGACGCAAGCTTCACCAGTCGCAACCCGTTCGGCTCGGTGCCGCTTCTCGAAGCCGGTGGCCGCGACCGCGCCCAGTCGATGGCGATGCTCGAATGGCTGGACGAGGCCTATCCCGATCCCGCGCTGCTGCCAGCCGATACCGAAGCGCGCTATACCGTGCGCGAACTGACCTACGCCATTGCGACCGAACTGCACGCGCCGCTCAACCTGCCGGTGCTGAAATGGCTCAAGGACGAATACGGCAAGTCCCAGGAGGAGATCGGCGAGTGGTATCGCCATTGGCTTGAGCGCACGCTCTCGCCGGTGGAGGCGCGGCTGTCGCAGCTTGGGACGACGCGCTTCCTCGGCGATGCGCCGGGCATGTTCGAAGTCGTGCTGTTGCCGCAGGTCTACAATGCGCGCCGCTTCGACTTCGACTTCACCGACTATCACCACATCACCGCGATCGAGGCGGCGTGCCTTGCCCTGCCCGCCTTCCAGCGCGCTCACCCGGACAACCAACCAGACAACCCTGAGAGGAACACATGAAACTAGCCACACTCAACGATGGCACTCGCGACGGCAAACTGGTCGTCGTCTCGAAGGACCTCACCCGCTGCTGCGCGGCGGGCTATATCGCCCCCACGATGCAGGCCGCGCTCGACAATTGGGCGCGGGTTGCGCCGGAACTCGAACTGCTGGCCCGCGACGTCGAGCATGAGGCCGTGCCGTGCGAACGCTTTCACGAGCGGCAGGCGCACTCGCCGCTTCCCCGCGCCTACCAATGGGCGGACGGCAGCGCTTACATCAACCACGTGGAACTGGTGCGAAAAGCGCGCGATGCCGAGGTGCCGGAGAGCTTCTACCACGACCCGCTGATGTATCAGGGCGGCAGCGACGGCTTCCTCCCGCCACGCGCCGACATCCCGCTGGGCGACATCAAGTGGGGCTGCGACATGGAAGGCGAGATCGCGGTGATCGTCGACGATGTGCCGATGGGCGTGAGCGCAGAAGATGCGGCAGGGCACATCAAGCTCATCATGCTGGTCAACGATGTGAGCTTGCGCGGACTGATCCCCGGCGAGCTTGCCAAGGGCTTCGGGTTCTTCCAGTCCAAGCCTGCCAGCGCCTTCTCACCGGTTGCGGTTACGCCCGACGAGCTTGGCGATGCGTGGAAGGACAGTCTCATCCATCTGCCGCTGATGGTCGATTACAATGGCGAACCCTTCGGCCGCGCTGAGGCTGGTGAGGATGCGACCTTCAACCTTGCCGAGCTGGTCGCGCATGCTGCCAAGACGCGCTCGCTGGGCGCGGGCTCGATCATCGGTTCGGGCACGGTCTCGAACAAGGGGCCCCAAGGCGATCCCGGCAAGCCGGTCAGCGAAGGCGGCCTTGGCTATTCGTGCATCGCCGAGATCCGCATGATCGAGACGATCCGCGACGGCAAAGCGACGACCCCCTTCATGTCGCCGGGCGACACGGTGAAGGTCGAGATGAGGGACAAGGACAACCACTCGATCTTCGGTTCGATCGAGCAGGCCGTGGTGCAGGCCTAGGCACGCGATGGGCGAGGTTCAGGCCTCGCCCAGCTTGCGGCGCTTGGCGCGCGTTCCTTCGCGGCGCTCGTCGATGCGGTCGACGAAGCAGTGGTTGACGTCGCGGTGCTCCGCCTCGTCAGCGCGCACCGCGATGATGACATCGCGAAGGCGCGCATCGCTCGGCAGCTGCCAGTAATCGATCGCGATCTGCGGCGCAGATACGTCCTCATGCCGCCCTGCCTCGACCTCGTTCAGGTAGGCAGTGTAGCTGATGACGGCCTCCTCCTCGAAGTAGCCGACGACCCGGTGTGCGGTGCGCGGGGCGAGCAGGTAGAGGAAGAAGTAGAAGTTGTAGAAGACCAGCTGGACCGAGAGGATCAGGAACCGCTCAAACGCATTGGGCTTGGCGATCTCGATGAAGGTCATGAGGTGCATCCGCTCATTCTCGGCCTCGTCAAGAAGCGTGCGGATCCAGCCCTGGTCATCGCGCATCCGGCGAAGCGCGCGCAGGTGCTGGAGAAGCCCGCCAACCATGCCGGGAACCGCAGCAACGGTCTCAAGCACCACGGCGCGGTGGCCGTAGCGCTTGGCAAAAAAAGTGTCGGCAAAGAAGCGCAGCAGCTTCACGAAAGCGAAGGCTACGTGATCGCTCTTCGACTGCGGCGGAACATGGCTGGAAACGTCAGCGTCGTAATTGACCTGGCGCACGAGAGGACGGGTGTCGAACTGTTGCATGAGTAACTCTCAAGTGGCCTGATCCCTTCTACTCGACCCTCATGTCGAGCGCCCTGATCAGGTCGCCATCGGCACCCGAGATATAGCAATCAGGCCCCGGAATTACCCGAGAAACGCACACAATAGGTGTTCGCTTTTGTGCAACTCAAACGCCAGCTGAGACAAAGCGCCTGCGAAATGCGCAAGTCCCAGCAATCAGAAGCCGAGGCTCTCCGCCACCGCCTCGTTCACGATCTTGCCCTCATGCACGTTGAGGCCAAGGCGCAGATGCGGATCGTCCTCACACGCCTTGACCACACCCTTGTTCGCGAGCTCAAGGCCAAAGGGCAGCGTCGCATTGTTGAGGGCGTAGCTCGACGTGTGCGGCACCGCGCCCGGCATATTGGCGACGCAATAATGGATGATGTCGTCGACCATGTAAGTCGGCGCATCGTGCGTGGTCGGCTTTGACGTCTCGAAGCAGCCGCCCTGATCGATTGCGACATCGACCAGCACAGCGCGGTGCTTCATCAGGCCGAGCATGTCGCGCGTCACCAGCTTGGGAGCGCTGGCACCGGGGATGAGGACCGCGCCGACAACCACGTCCGCCGCCGTAATGGCGTCTTCGATGGTCCCGGCATTGGAGTAACGCGTTGTGGCGCGCCCCTGGAACATGTCATCAAGCTCTCGGATGCGAGGCAGCGAACGGTCGAGAATCTCGACATTCGCGCCAAGCCCAACCGCCATGCGCGCGGCTTGCGTTCCGACAACTCCGCCGCCAATCACCACGACCTTGGCCGGAAGCACGCCGGGTACGCCGCCCATAAGGATGCCGCGCCCGCCATTGTTTGCATGGCTCGAATGCGCGCTCGCTTCGATAGAAAGACGCCCCGCGACTTCGCTCATTGGGGCTAGCAGCGGAAGGCCGCCATCGCGGTCTGTCACCGTCTCGTAGGCGACAGCCGACACGCCGCTTTCCATCAGGCCCTTCGCCTGCTCGGGATCGGGTGCGAGGTGGAGATAGGTGAAAAGGATCTGCCCTTCGCGCAGCTGGACCCACTCGTTCGGCTGCGGCTCCTTGACCTTCACGATCATCTCGGCGCTCGCAAAGACCTCTTCTGCGGTGTCCACGATCTCGGCGCCGATGGCGCGGTAATCGTCATCGGTCTTGCTGATCCCCGTGCCAGCGCCGCTTTCGAGCATGACGCGGTGGCCGGCGGCGATGTATTCGCGAGCAGATTCAGGCGTCAAACCGACGCGGTATTCGTGGTTCTTGATCTCTTTAGGAACGCCGACAAGCATGGCTTTCTCCTCTCGACTCAGGTTTTGCGTCCCCCTAGCGCCGACGCAACAATGTTTCAATTGAAACGAACTCAATTGCTCGCCACATTGACGCGCAAGAGACAAGCAGGAGACACCGCATGACCGCCTACCCACAAGTCAAGATGTTGATCGCCGGAAATTGGGTGGCCGAAGGCGGCGACGGCGAAATGGCGATTGTGAACCCCGCTAGCGAAGAACGGATCGGCAGCGCTCCCAAAGCTTCGAAAGCGCAGCTCGATGCCGCTTTGGCAGCGGCCGATGCAGGCTTTCAGATCTGGAGCAACACGCCAGCCATTGAACGCTTCCGCGTGATCCGACGCGCTGCTGAACTGCTTCGCGAACGGGCCGAAGAAATTGCCCGCGTGATGACGCTCGAAATGGGAAAGCCGCACGCACAGGCGCTGGGCGAAACGACGGGAGCCGCTGACCTGATCGACTTCCTGGGCGAAGAGGCAAAGCGCCAGGGCGGTCGACTGGTGCCGGTGCGCTCGCACAACCTTCTTGAACAGCGGGTCACGCAAGAGCCGGTTGGACCTGCGGTGCTGCTCACGCCGTGGAACTTCCCAATCAACCTGCCGGCCAAGAAAATCGCAGGCGCGCTCGCCGCAGGATGTTCGGCAATCTTGAAGCCTGCCGAAACCACGCCTGCATGCGCGCAGATGCTGGCAGAGTGCTTTGTGGATGCCGGGCTTCCCGAAGGGGTGCTCAACCTCGTCTACGGTGACCCGGCCATGATCAGTGAGCACCTGATCGCCTCTCCCATTACTCGCAAAGTCAGCTTCACCGGCTCGACCGCGGTCGGCAAGCAGTTGGGCGCGCTCGCTGCCCAAGGCATGAAGCGCTTCACGCCTGAGCTTGGCGGCCACGCCCCTGTGGTGATCGGTGAGAGCGCTGACTTCGACCGCACCGTTGCTGCGTGCGCCGCGACCAAGTTCCGCAATGCCGGCCAGGTGTGCGTATCTCCGACGCGCTTTCTCGTCGCGCGCGGCATTTTCGACAAGTTCGTAGCCGAATTCTCGGCCCGGTCGCAGAAGCTCAAGATCGGCGATGCCAGCCAGGACGACAGCGTGGAAATGGGGCCGCTTGCTCACGCCGGACGCGTCGCCGCCATGCAGGATCTGATGGGGTCAATGGGCGGAGATCAGGGAGAGATCGTCAGCGGGGGCTCCGCTTTGGATCGCCCCGGACATTTCTTCGAGCCGACGGTGATCGCCTCCCCCTCCCCCACAAGCCGTTTGATGACCGAGGAACCCTTTGGTCCCGTGGCCGGCATTGTTCCTTACGATGATATTGAGGAGGCAGTGCGCATTGCAAACTCGCTGCGCTATGGGCTTGCCGCCTACGCTTTCACCGCCAGCCTCGATGAGAGTCACTATCTCGGCAAATCGCTGCGAGCCGGGATGGTTGCGATCAATCACTTTGCCGTCGGCTCGCCCGAGACGCCGTTTGGCGGGATCGGTGACAGCGGGTTTGGCTCGGAAAGCGGTGTGGAAGGTTATCTCGGATATACCGAAACCAAGCTGGTCACGGTCGCCAAGTCGGCGCCGTGATCCCGCGCACGGATCGATCTACTGAAAACAGTGGGCTGTGGAACTAGCGCCTGCCGACCAAGCGCCAGAGCACCGATTTCCACCTGCTGCGGCGTGGCATCGGGCGAATTCGTCCGTAACGTGCACGGCGTGAAAGCTCGTCTCCGAAACAGACTGTCCGGCCCAAGGTGTCTGGGCCCGACGAGATAATAGTCGGTCGTTCCATGCTGCGCGGTTCCCGAGTCGCGTTGTTATCGTCCCGTAAGGTAACACGATTCTGTGGAAAACTAAGTCCGAATTTGACCGATTCGGATTCTAACGTCGCGCGGACGTCAAGCGCACCAAACAGAACCGGTTTCACGAAGACTTGCAGCTGTGGCTTTTGCGACCAGCGGTGTTCAGACCGTGCGCTGAGCCCCGGCTTCGCGTACAGCCTTCAGCGTTGGATAGCCGTTCACCGCCATCAGCAAGTCTGCTTCGGCCAGGATCGATCGAAGCACCCACGCCGCGCCTTTGTCGCCGCCAATTGCCAGACCATATGTGTACGGTCGCCCGATCCCGACTGCGGTCGCGCCAAGTGCGATGGCCTTGATCGCATCGGTGCCAGACCGAACGCCGCTGTCGAACAGAACCGGCAGGTCACCGGACGCAGCGACGATGTCGGGCAACAGATCGATGGTCGAAATCCCGCCATTCGCCTGCCGTCCGCCATGGTTCGAACAGTAGATGGCATCGGCTCCATGATCGATTGCGCGCTTGGCATCATCGGGATGGCAGATGCCCTTCAGTACGATCGGCAGGTCAGTGACCGACTTGAAGAACTCCATATCGTCCCATGTCAGCACCTGCCCGAAGATACCGGCGAAGAGCATGATCGCCGCCCTCGGATCTTCCCCCGGAGGTTTTTCGAGCAAGGAGCGGAACACCGGATCCGAGAAGTAATTGTGCAGCACCTTTCCGCGCAATTGCGGGAAGTTTGACGCGTTGAGATCGCGCGGGCGCCACCCGGTGAGCCATGTGTCAAGCGTCACCACGATCGCCTTCGCACCAGACTTTTCGGCGCGTTTGATCAGGCTGGTGGCAAGCTCGCGATTGCGCGGAGTATAGAGCTGGAACATGGCAGGCGTCTCGCCGCAGGCCGGGAAAACGTCTTCCATCGGGTCGTTTGAGAGTGTCGAAACGCAAAAAGGCACGCCGGTCATCGCCGAAGCCCGAGCGGCGGCCATGTCCCCATGGCGGTCCTGGGTCGCCTCTCCATTAAGGCCAATGGGCGCCATGAAAAGCGGCGTCGGCAGATCCATTCCGAACAGATTGATCGACAGATCCCGCTCGGTGCAATCGACCATCATGCGAGGGGTCATGCCCCAGTGGTGAAACGCACTCGCATTGGTATCCTGCGTGTGCTCGTCCCCGCATCCGCCGGCGACATAATTGGTGAGCATGGGCCCGAGCGCCTCATGCGCTCGATCTTCCAGTGTTGCGAAATCAACCGGGAAATCGGGCAGGATGCCCTGCAAACCCGCATTGTAGATTTCGTTCTGCATCCCGCCGAAATTGTGCCCGGAATTGCTCATCGCGTCGGTCCTCTCCCATTCGCTCTTTCTTTGAGCGCAGGAGAGCCGATCACATGGACAGCGGCAAGTGTTTTCGTGAAGCTTCAGCTCGCCAGTTTCTGCAAGCGTGGACGGACTTTGAGGAACGCTTTGTAAAGCCTCTCCAGCAAGCGCAGCGCAATTCGGTTTCGGGCAATCAGCCCCAGCGGCCTAAAAGCAGGAATTACGCGCCACATTGCCGCGAAAGCGGCTGCCCCACTCAACACCACGCCGTTTTCCTCGGCGTGAAACCGCGCAAGCAATTCACTTTGGTCAATCGGGCATGACGCATCACTCTTGTCCGCAACATTGACGAACTCGATCGCATCCCTGCTGTCGAGCCTGCGCATCAATGCGATCTCGCGACGGCAAAGCGGGCAATCACCATCGAACCAGACTTTGACAGGCTTATTTTTCATACTTCCAGATACGCGAAAGGGCCGCGCTTGGACGCGGCCCTTCCTTCGTGCAATCACCTTTCAGGTGGCGGCGATTGATCAGCGCGAAGCTTCTGCCTCGGCCACATCAGCCAGCAGTGCAAGCTGATTGGTGCAGCCACGCTCTGCAAGCGCCTGAGCCACCTGGAGGCCGGTGAGGGCATCCT